>NZ_CP091509.1:2009672-2679563 GCF_022870885.1 Neisseria dumasiana
GCGAGCCGCCGGTGGTCAATCCCGACAAGCTGCAACAAACCGCCGAACGCATCGAAGCCAAGCTGGCGGAATTCGGCATTGGTGCGCAGGTGGTTTCCGCCACGTCGGGGCCGGTGATTACCCGCTTTGAAATCGAACCGGCACAAGGCGTGAAAGGCAGCCAGATTGTCAACCTTTCCAAAGACTTGGCACGCTCGATGTCGTTACAGGCGGTGCGGATTGTCGAAACCATCGCCGGTAAAAACACCATGGGTATCGAGCTGCCCAACGAACGCCGCCAAGACGTGATGTTGAGCGAAATCCTTTCCTCGCCCGTGTTTACCGATGCCAAGTCCAAGCTCACCGTTGCACTGGGTAAAGACATTGCCGGCATTCCCGTAGTAGGCGATTTAGCTAAAATGCCGCATTTATTGGTCGGCGGCATGACCGGCTCGGGTAAATCGGTGGGCGTAAACGCCATGATTTTGTCGATTCTGTTTAAAGCCACGCCCGAAGAAGTGCGCTTTATCATGATCGATCCGAAAATGCTGGAATTGAGCATTTACGACGGCATCCCCCACCTGCTCTGCCCCGTAGTTACCGATATGCGCGAAGCCGGCCAAGCGCTCAACTGGTGCGTGGCAGAGATGGAAAAACGCTACCGCCTGCTTTCGCACGCCGGTGTGCGTAATATCGAAAGCTTCAACAAAAAAGTGGCCGATGCCAAAGAAGCAGGCAAACCGCTGCTCAATCCGTTCAGCCTCAATCCCGACGATCCCGAACCTTTGGACAAACTGCCGATGATTGTGGTGGTGATCGACGAATTGGCCGACCTGATGATGACCGAACGCAAAGCCGTCGAGCAGCAAATTGCCCGCCTCGCCCAAAAAGCCCGCGCCGCAGGTATCCACATGATTGTGGCCACCCAACGCCCGAGCGTGGACGTGGTTACCGGCCTGATTAAAGCCAACATCCCCACCCGCATGGCGTTTACCGTGCAAAGCAAAATCGACAGCCGCACCATTCTCGACCAGATGGGTGCCGACGAACTGCTGAAATACGGCGATTCGCTGTTCCTGCAACCCGGCAACGCCGAGCCGACCCGTTTGCAAGGTGCATTCGTATCCGACGACGAAGTCCATCAGATTGTCGCCCACGTCAAACGCCAAGCTCCGGCCAACTATATCGAGGGACTGCTCAGCGGCGAGGCGGCGTTGGAAACCACCAATATCGTCAACCCTAATGCCAACAGCGACGAACTGTTTGATCAAGCCGTGGCCTTTGTATTGGAAACCCGCAAAACCTCGATTTCTTCCCTGCAACGCCAGCTCAGAATCGGCTACAACCGCGCCGCCAACCTGATGCAGGCGTTGGAAGATGCCGGTGTGGTTTCGCCCGCAGATGTCGGCGGCAGCCGTAAGATTTTGGCGCAGAAAGACAACCTTTAATTTTTACCCTCTAGGCTGAGACCTTTGCGGATACCGTTTCAGACGGCATCGGCAAAGGTCTCAGGCCGTCTGAAACAATAAATTAACCATAATGTTGAGCAAACTTGATGATTGGCTGATCCGCCACCCTTACCGTGCAGATTTAAAAGGTTGGCGGCGGTTCGTAACGGAATTTTGGTTTTTCGGTTTGAAAGAAGCCCGTGCATGTTTGTTTGCAGGGCTGTTTTTTGTAGCGATGTTTGCCATTCCGCGCAGCGGCTGGCTGGGCATCAGCCGTTATGATTTGCTGCTGGTGTTCGCCTTAACGGTGCAGGCGGCGATGGTGTATTTCAAACTGGAAACGTGGGACGAAGTCAAATCCATCACCTTGTTTCACATCGTCGGATTCGCTTTGGAAGTGTTTAAAACCTCGGGCAGCATCCAATCATGGTCGTACCCCGACGACGGCTATACCAAGCTCTTCGGTGTGCCGCTGTTTGCCGGATTTATGTATGCCGCCGTGGGCAGCTACATCATTCAGGCTTGGCGGCTGCTGGATTTGAGAATCACCAGCCACCCGCCTTACTGGCTGGCAACGTTGGCAGCCTCGGCGATTTACATCAATTTCTTCACCCACCACTATATCGGCGACTACCGTTGGTATTTAGCGGCGTTTGTGTTGGGCTTGTATGCCCGCACCACCGTGTATTTCAAACCTTACGACACCTACCGCAAAATGCCTTTGCTGCTGTCGTTCGTATTAATCGGTTTCTTTATCTGGCTGGCGGAAAACATCGGCACGCTGGCGGGCGTTTGGCGTTATCCCAACCAAATCGGCGCCTGGTCGATGGTGCATGTAAGCAAATGGAGCTCTTGGGCATTGCTGGTGATTATGACCTTTACCATCGTAGCCAATTTAAAGCACATCAAACACACGATTGCCGTTTCTAAAGATTGATGCCGTCTGAAAAAGCATCTACCGAACCGGCTTTATGTAGTTCAATGAAACCGATTGTGAATAAAAAGCTTTTTCAGACGGCCTCTTGCCGAAAAAGACAGTTTCGGGCTATGGATTATTCCTGCGATTAGTGGTATTTTCGGTGTGGCTTTGCCGTTCAGCGCAACCAAAGCCCCATCAGAAAAATATCTCAGGAGAACCATCATGGCATACAACTACACCCAAGCCGCCGGTTTGCAGGTGGACAACCATCTCTATCAATTCATCGAAAACGAAGTATTGGCCAAACACCCCAACGTGAAATCCGCCGAATTCTGGCAAGGCTTCACCGAGCTGGTGCAAAAGTTCGCCCCGCGCAACCGCGCGCTGCTTGAAAAGCGCGACGCAATCCAAGCCAAAATCGACGCATGGCACAAGCAGAACGCCGGTGCGGTTAAAGATGAAGCCGCTTATCAGGCGTTTTTGAAAGAGCTGGGTTATTTGGTTGATGTGCCGTCTGAATTCAAAATCTCCACCGAAAACGTCGATCGCGAACTTTCCGAACAAGCCGGCCCGCAATTGGTGGTGCCGATCAACAACGCCCGCTATGCCCTGAACGCCGCCAACGCCCGCTGGGGCAGCCTGTATGATGCGCTTTACGGCACCGATGCCGTTGACCAAAGCGGCGACTTGGCACCCGGCAAAGGCTACAACCCCAAACGCGGCGATGCCGTAATTGCCTTCGCACGCGAATTTCTCGACAACAGCATTCCCCTTGCCAACGGCAGCCATAAAAACGTTACCGCCTACCAAGTGGCCGAAGGCCGTCTGAAAGCCAAATTGAAAGACGGCAGCGAAAGCGGCTTGGTTTCCCCCGAATTATTCGTCGGCTACAACGGCAGCGCCGAAGCCCCGACTTCCCTACTGTTCCTGCACAACGGCCTGCACATCGACATCTTGATTGATAAAAACAGCCCCATCGGCAGCCAAGACCCGGCAGGCGTGAAAGACATCATTTTAGAAGCCGCTCTCAGCACCATTATGGACTGCGAAGACTCCGTAGCCGCCGTCGACGGCGAAGACAAAGCATTGGTATATGCCAACTGGCTCGGTCTGATGACCGGCACGCTCACCGAAGAAGTGGAAAAAGGCGGTAAAACCTTCACCCGCAAACTCAATGCGGACCGCGAATACACCAAACCCGACGGCAGTGGCCAATTCAAACTGCCCGGCCGCTCGCTGCTGTTTATCCGCAACGTCGGCCACTTGATGACCACGCCCGCCGTGCTCGATTCAGACGGCAACGAAATCCCAGAAGGCATTCTCGACGGCGTGATGACCGCCTTAATCGCCCCGTTCGACCTCAACCGCAGCGAAAACAAAAACAGCCGCTCCGGTTCCGTGTATATCGTAAAACCGAAAATGCACGGCCCTGAAGAAGTTGCGTTTGCCAACGAACTGTTCGCCGCATTTGAAGACTTAACCAAACTGCCGCGTAACACCCTCAAAATGGGTATTATGGACGAAGAACGCCGCACTTCCGCCAACCTCGCCGCCTGTATCCAAGCCGCCAAAGACCGCGTCGTGTTCATCAACACCGGCTTCCTCGACCGCACCGGCGATGAAATGCACACCTCCATGCACGGCGGCGCGTTTATCCGCAAGGGCGACATGAAAGCCAGCAAGTGGATCAACGCTTACGAGCTGAACAACGTCCAAACCGGCCTGCAATGCGGCTTGCGCGGCAAAGCCCAAATCGGCAAAGGCATGTGGGCGATGCCCGATCTGATGGCAGAAATGCTCAAGCAGAAAATCGGCCACCCCAAATCAGGTGCTACCACCGCGTGGGTGCCGTCGCCCACCGCCGCCACCCTGCACGCCACGCACTATCATCAAGTGAACGTGTTTGACGTGCAGCAGGGTTTATTGGCGCAAGAGCCGAAAAACTACACCGACGACCTGCTCACCATTCCGTTCGCCGCCGAGCGCAACTGGTCTGCCGCCGACATCCAGCAAGAACTCGACAACAACTGCCAAGGCATTCTCGGCTATGTGGTGCGTTGGGTGGAACAAGGCGTAGGCTGCTCGAAAGTGCCCGACATCCACAACGTCGGCCTGATGGAAGACCGCGCCACCCTGCGTATCTCCAGCCAACACATCGCCAACTGGCTGCTGCACGGCGTAGTCAGCGAAGCGCAAGTGCGCGAAACGCTGGAGCGCATGGCCGGCGTAGTAGATAAACAGAACGAAGGCGATGCGGCATACACGCCGATGGTCGGCCGTTTCGACACCTCTCCCGCCTTCCTCGCCGCCTGCGACTTGGTGTTTAAAGGCACGGAACAGCCGAACGGCTACACCGAACCGCTGCTGCATCACTGGCGTCGTGTAGCAAAAGGTAATTAATTGTTTTTATATCAAATAAAATAAACTCAGGCCGTCTGAAAATATATTCAGACGGCCTTTTGTTTCTCAAACTGTGTTTTAATCGGATTTTTTAATTGTTGATTATGACGATAAAATCCGCAACAGCGATTATCGTTTTGATATATTTGATTGAAACCATGTTGATTTTACACTCTTTTTTATTCAAAAATAAATAAATCAAACATATATTATCAAATTACTGCTTACAGTTAGCCATACGCAGCAAAGGTTTATACTTCAGCCATCAATAATCTTGATGGCATCCATCAAAATTTACAGTTTTACAGTAATTTTAAAAATTACTACATTTGCCTACACAAGAAAAAAACATACAAAAGGAGCATCTAAAAATGAGTATCCACTCTGCCGGCCTGCGGTTCCGCGAGGCTGTTCAAGAATCCAATCCTTTGGCCGTTGTCGGCTGTATCAACGCTTATTTTGCCCGTCTTGCCACCCAAAGCGGCTTTAAAGCCATTTACCTTTCCGGCGGCGGTGTGGCGGCCTGCTCTTGCGGCATCCCCGACTTGGGCATTACCACGATGGAAGACGTGCTGATTGATGCACGGCGCATTACCGATAATGTCGATACCCCGTTGCTGGTCGATATCGATGTAGGCTGGGGCGGCGCATTCAATATCGCCCGTACCATCCGCAATTTCGAGCGTGCAGGCGTAGCCGCCGTGCATATCGAAGACCAAGTGGCACAAAAACGCTGCGGACACCGCCCGAACAAAGCCATTGTGCCGCAAAGCGAAATGGTAGACCGCATCAAAGCGGCGGTAGATGCCCGCGTAGACGAAAACTTCGTCATCATGGCGCGCACCGATGCTTTGGCCGTTGAAGGCTTGGATGCGGCGATTGAGCGTGCCCAAGCGTGCGTAGAGGCCGGCGCCGATATGATTTTCCCCGAAGCGATGACCGAACTGGGTATGTATAAAAAGTTTGCCGAAGCCGTGAAAGTGCCGGTGTTGGCCAACATTACCGAATTCGGTGCCACACCGCTTTATACGCAAAAAGAGCTGGCAGAAAACGGCGTGAAGCTGGTGCTGTATCCGCTTTCCACCTTCCGTGCCGCCAGCAAAGCCGCGCTGAATGTGTACGAAGCAATTATGCGCGACGGGACTCAAGCCAATGTGGTCGACACCATGCAAACCCGTGCCGAGCTTTATGAATATCTCAACTATCACGATTTCGAGCAGAAGCTGGATAAGCTGTTCAGCTCGAACAGTTAAAGCCTGAATGCGGTAACAGGCCGTCTGAAAATGCTCGTCTGAAAACGCCGCAGCAAAACCAACTGCCGGCAGAAAGGTTCGCCGTGGATATTTACTGCCTGTTGTTTGAAGATTACGAAACGCTCGATTTGATGGGGCCGGTTGAGTTTTTATACCGTATTCCCGAAGCGCGGCTGCATTATGTTTCTTTTAGCGGCGGTATGGTAAAGAGCAGGCAGGGCTTTCGGCTTGAAACCCGCCCGCTTTCTGAGCTTGAGCCTTGCAGCCTGCTGCTGGTGCCGGGCGGACAGGGAACGCGGCAGTTGGTTGGAAACAAACCGTTTCTAACCGCTTTAGCAGCATGGTCGGCGCAGGCGCAAACCTGTTTGGCGGTGTGTACCGGCTCTGCGCTGCTGGCGGCGGCGGGGTGTTTAAATGCTCTTCGCGCCACTTCCAATAAAAAGGCGTTTGAGTGGGTGAAAAGCGTATCGCCCGAAGTGGATTGGCAGCCTGTTGCCCGCTGGGTGAAAGACGGCAAGTTTTATACTTCTTCGGGCGTGTCGGCCGGCATGGACATGACTTTGGGCTTTATTGCCGATGCTTACGGCACCGCGCTTGCCGAAGAAACCGCCCTGCATACCGAATATGTGTGGCAGCGCAATCCGGAGGTAGACCTGTTTGCGGCACACTACGGTTACTGATTGTGCGGCAGGCATTTGCAACAAGTATTTATTTAAAAACGCAAGCCCTGTTTTCAGACGGCAGCAGGCTTGAGCGTGCATACAGGCCGTCTGAAAACAACATTTAATCTACACAGGAGAACCCCTAATGACTACCGAAAAAACACCGGCAGCCCCGAAACCCAAAAAATCCGTTGCCCTTTCAGGCGTACCCGCAGGCAACACCGCTTTATGTACCGTAGGCCGCAGCGGCAACGATTTGAGCTACCGCGGCTACGATATTCTCGATTTGGCCAAACACTGCGAATTTGAAGAAGTGGCACACCTGCTGATTCACGGCCATCTGCCCAACAAATTCGAGCTGTCTGCCTATAAGAAAAAACTCAAGTCCCTGCGCGGTTTGCCCATCCGCGTGATTCAAGTGCTGGAAAGCCTGCCCGCGCACACCCACCCGATGGATGTCTTGCGCACCGGCGTTTCTATGCTCGGCTGCGTACATCCCGAACGCGAAAGCCAACCGGCCAGCGAAGCACGCGATATTGCCGACAAACTGATCGCCAGCCTCGGCAGCATGCTGCTTTACTGGTATCAATATTCGCACAACGGCAAGCGCATTAAGGTTGAAAGCAAAGAAGACAGCATCGGCGGCCATTTCCTGCACATGCTGCACGGCAAGCGTCCTACCAAGTCGCAAATCAAAGCCATGCACATTTCGCTGATTCTGTATGCGGAGCATGAATTCAACGCTTCCACCTTCACTTCGCGCGTGATTGCCGGCACAGGCTCCGACATTTATTCCTGCATCACCGGTGCCATCGGCGCATTGAAAGGCCCGAAACACGGCGGTGCCAACGAAGTGGCTTACGACATTCAAAAACGCTACCGCAATGCCGATGAAGCCGAAGCCGACATCCGCGAGCGCATCGGCCGCAAAGAAATCGTTATCGGTTTCGGCCACCCCGTTTATACCGTGTCCGACCCGCGCAACGTCGTGATTAAAGAAGTGGCGCGCGAATTGAGCGAAGAAGCGGGTGATATGCGTTTGTTCGACGTTGCCGAGCGTTTGGAAACCCTGATGTGGAACGAGAAAAAAATGTTCCCGAACTTAGACTGGTTCTCTGCCGTTTCCTATCAAAAACTGGGCGTGCCCACCGCCATGTTCACGCCGCTGTTTGTGATTTCGCGCACCACCGGCTGGTCTGCCCATGTGCTCGAGCAACGTCAAGACGGCAAAATCATCCGCCCGAGCGCGAACTACACCGGCCCCGATGATTTGGCTTTCGTGCCGATGGAAGAACGCTAAACCGAATCAAGGTACGGCCGGCGCAAGCCTACCGTACCTTTTTTGATGGTTCAGACAGGCATAAGGCCGTCTGAAAAACTTTTCCCTAAAAACCCAATATAATGCCGGTACTGCTTGACAAACGAAAGAGTACGACACCGCATGAAAACGATTAAATTCAACAACTGTTTGAACACTTTAGCCGGCGTGACGGCCTGTATTGCCCTAGCCGCCTGCTCCGAAACCGGAAATGCCGCGCCCGGCCAGCCTGCCGCCGCTCCCGGACAAATCGGGCATTTACGGCTGGCCGACAATCTCGACCGCCCGCAAGACGGCTATTGTTTGGACATTTTGGGTTCGGGGCAGCATATCCGCTTCGATATGCCGATGACCGCACACAACTGCAAACCCGGCTTATATGAAGACGAAGCCGTGGTAATGGAAAAAGACGGCAAGATACATTTTCCCGCTTACGGCGTGTGTGCAACCGTGGCCGGCATCAACAATACCGTGCTGGCAGGTGCGGCGGTGATGCCGAGATTATGCGGCGAACGCAGCCCGTTTCTCGAATCGCAGCATTTGCAGCATTTCGTACACCGTTCAGACGGCCGCATCGAGCTGGCCGGATCGGGCTTGTGCCTGACCGTGGGCACGGAATCGGCCTCTACCTTTGATGCCACCCACCGTTGGCGCGCTTTGTTTATGCAGAAGTGTGAAAAAGCACCGCTGCCGTTGTCGAAATGGCGTTTCAGCGTGCCGAAAACGCATTAGCCGCGTGCCTGTATCGCTGCACGGCAAACCGAACCGCCGGCACAATATATATATGGGCATTGTTGTCGCAGCAGATGCGGTTTGCACTCCTCAAAGTGCCGCCGCAATGCCGGCTGACAACACGCCTTAAGAAAGGTTGTTCATGAACCTGAAAGATTATCTGCTGATATTGCTGGTGATTGGTATATGGGGCGTGAATTTCCTGTTTATGAAGTTTGCCCTCAACGAAATACCGCCGATGGTATTGGGTATGCTGCGTTTTTTCTGCGTGGTGTTTCCCGCAGTATTTTTACTCAAACGCCCGCCCGTGCCGTGGCATTTGTTGGCGGCCTACGGTTTAACCATCAGCTTCGGTCAATTCGCCCTGATGTTTACCGCTTTGGATTGGGGGCTGCCTACCGGTTTGGCGGCGTTAATGCTGCAAGTGCAGGTGTTTTTTACCGTGTTGATTGCCGGAATCGTGCTGCGCGAGCCGGTGCTGGCGCATCATTTGCTGGGCATGTTTACCGCCGCCGTCGGGCTGGTTTTTATCGGTATCGGCCATTATCAAGGCCAACTGCCGATTACGGCCATGCTGCCGGTGTTCGGTGCGGCAGCTTCTTGGGCATGCGGCAATATTATTGTGAAACGCATCGGCTCTGTGAACGCTTTGTCGCTGGTTGTGTGGGGCGGCATTCCGGCATTTTGCGCATTTACGCTGGCTTCGCTGATGCTGTACGGCACCGACGGTTTGGCACAACATATCTCCAACCTGACTTGGAAAGGCATCGTCGGCATTCTGTTTTTGGCTTATGTGGCGAGCTTGGTCGGCTATACCGGCTGGGGCGCGTTGCTGGCCAAGCATCCGGCCGGCAGGGTAACGCCATTTGCTTTATTGGTGCCGGTGATTGCTTTGCTGGCAGGCTATCTGGTTTTAAACGAACGCTTGGCAGCATGGCATTGGCTGGGCATTGTTGTGGTGATGGCCGGCCTGACGCTGCATATTTTCGGCGGCAAATGGCGCAGGGCAATGCCTGATATTTAATGATATATGGCCGTCTGAAAAAGCTTTCAGGCAGGCATACCAATATCGAATCAATCGGTTATCAATTATGATTATCGGCTTTCAGACGGCCTGATGCCGTCTGAAAAAACACACTAAAAGAAAAACATTGAAAAAGGACTTAACCATGAAAACCAACCAAATCTACCGCAAACCCCTACCCGATTCCGATTTGGAATACTACGATGCCCGCGCGGCGTGTGAAGATATCCAACCCGGCTCTTACGACACGCTGCCCTACACTTCGCGCATTTTGGCCGAAAACCTGGTTAACCGTGCCGACAAGGTGGACTTGCCCACGCTGCAAAGCTGGTTGCGCCAACTGATTGAGCGCAAGCAGGAAATCGACTTTCCGTGGTTCCCCGCGCGCGTAGTGTGCCACGATATTTTGGGGCAAACCGCGCTGGTGGATTTGGCCGGTTTGCGTGATGCGATTGCCGAAAAAGGCGGCGATCCTTCCAAAGTCAACCCCGTGGTGCAAACCCAGCTGATTGTCGACCACTCGCTTGCCGTGGAATGCGGCGGCTATGATCCCGATGCGTTCGCCAAAAACCGTGCCATCGAAGACCGCCGCAACGAAGACCGCTTCCACTTTATCAACTGGACGAAAACCGCTTTTGAAAATGTGGACGTTATCCCCGCTGGCAACGGCATCATGCACCAAATCAACTTGGAAAAAATGTCGCCCGTAATTCAGGTAAAAGACGGCGTGGCCTTCCCCGACACCTGCGTCGGCACCGACAGCCACACGCCGCATGTGGACGCACTGGGCGTGATTTCCGTAGGCGTGGGCGGATTGGAGGCCGAAACCGTGATGCTCGGCCGCGCTTCGATGATGCGCCTGCCCGATATTGTAGGCGTTAAACTCACCGGCAAACGCCAGCCCGGCATTACCGCCACCGATATCGTGTTGGCCTTAACCGAATTTTTGCGTAAAGAGCGCGTGGTCGGTGCATTTGTCGAATTCTTCGGCGAAGGGGCGGAAAGCCTTTCCATCGGCGACCGCGCAACCATTTCCAACATGACACCCGAGTACGGCGCAACAGCGGCCATGTTCGCTATCGACCAACAAACCATTGATTATTTGAAACTGACCGGCCGCGACGACGAACAGGTCAAACTGGTAGAAAACTATGCCAAAACCGCCGGCTTGTGGGCGGATGCGCTCAAAACAGCGGAATATCCGCGCGTATTAACCTTCGATCTTTCTACCGTTACCCGCAACATGGCCGGCCCGTCCAACCCGCACGCCCGCGTAGCCACCGCCGATTTGGCCAAAAAAGGCATTGCCGCACCCTACGAAGAGCCTTCAGACGGCCTGATGCCCGACGGTGCCGTGATTATCGCGGCGATTACGTCGTGTACCAACACCTCCAACCCGCGCAACGTCGTGGCCGCCGCCCTGCTGGCACGCAAAGCCAACGAATTGGGTTTAACCCGCAAACCGTGGGTGAAATCTTCGTTTGCACCCGGCTCCAAAGTGGCGGAAATCTATCTGAAAGAAGCAGGCTTGCTGCCCGAGCTGGAAAAACTCGGCTTTGGCATCGTAGCCTTTGCCTGCACCACCTGCAACGGCATGTCCGGCGCGCTCGATCCGAAAATCCAGCAGGAAATCATCGACCGCGATTTGTATGCCACTGCCGTATTGTCCGGTAACCGCAACTTCGACGGCCGTATCCACCCCTACGCCAAACAAGCCTTCCTCGCTTCGCCTCCGCTGGTGGTGGCCTACGCCATTGCAGGCAGCATCCGTTTCGACATTGAAAACGACGTATTGGGCGTTTCAGACGGCCGCGAAATCCGCCTGAAAGACATTTGGCCGACCGACGAGGAAATCGACGCCATCGTAGCCGAATATGTGAAACCGCAGCAGTTCCGCGACGTGTACATCCCCATGTTCGACACCGGAGCCGCCGAAAAAGCCGAAAGCCCGCTGTACGACTGGCGCCCCATGTCCACCTATATCCGCCGTCCGCCATACTGGGAAGGCGCGTTGGCAGGCGAGCGCACCTTAAAAGGCATGCGCCCGCTGGCGATTCTGCCCGACAACATCACCACCGACCACTTGTCGCCCTCCAACGCCATTCTGCCGACCAGCGCGGCAGGCGAATACCTCGCCAAAATGGGCCTGCCTGAAGAGGACTTCAACTCTTACGCCACCCACCGCGGCGACCACCTGACCGCCCAACGCGCCACCTTCGCCAACCCCAAGCTCTTCAACGAAATGGTAAAAAACGAAGACGGCACCACCAAACAAGGCTCGCTCGCCCGCGTAGAGCCCGAAGGCCAAGTGATGCGCATGTGGGAAGCGATTGAAACCTATATGAACCGCAAACAGCCGCTGATTATTGTAGCCGGCGCCGACTACGGCCAAGGCTCCAGCCGCGACTGGGCCGCCAAAGGCGTGCGCCTCGCCGGCGTGGAAGCCATTGTGGCCGAAGGCTTCGAGCGCATCCACCGCACCAACCTCATCGGTATGGGCGTACTGCCGTTGCAATTCAAAGAAGGTGTTAACCGCCACACCTTAGAATTGGACGGCACCGAAACCTACGATGTGATCGGTAAACGCGAACCGCGCTGCGACTTAACGCTGGTTATCCACCGTAAAAACGGCGAAACGGTTGAAGTGCCCGTAACCTGCCGTTTGGACACCGCAGAAGAAGTGCTGATCTACGAAGCCGGCGGCGTGCTGCAACGCTTCGCGCAAGACTTCTTAGAAGGTAACGCGGCTTGAGTGTTTGGGTAGTTTGAACGTTTAAGCTAGAAAAATTCAGACGGCCTCGAAAGGATTCGAGGCCGTCTGAATTTTTTATACTTCAATTGCAGTAAAACACCGCCAACCAAACGGTTGCTTTCTCTTGATCCGTCATCACTACCCTATGCCTGCAATGCACCGGAATATGTACATAATCCCCGGCTTTCAGGCTGATTTCTTTGCCGTTTTCAAAACCCAACACCGCGCTGCCCTGCAATAAAATCACCCATTCGGCTTCGGCTTGGTCGTACCAACCTTCTTCGGGCGAAGATTGTCCGTGGGAAACGATGCGCTCGATGCGGATATTCGGTGTGCGCAGGATGTCTTCAAAAATTTCGCTATCGCTACATTGGGGCAACGGGCGGAAAATATTGTGTTTCTGCATGGCGGCTTCCTGTTTTCAGACGGCCTCTAATGCCTATATAACAGAGATTGATGAGCAAGCCTTATTCAATCACGCCTAATGCTTTCAACCCGTTATACACACCGTCTTCCTCTACTGTCGGGCAAACATAGTCGGCAACGGCTTTTAAGTCCGGATGGCCGTTACCCATCGCAACGCCGAAACCCACGGCTTTCATCATTTCGATGTCGTTCAAACCGTCGCCGAATGCCATTACGTCTTTCATCTCAATGCCCAGCTTGGCAACAGCTTTGCCGATGCCGCGGGCTTTCGAGCCTCCTGCGTTCAAAATATCGACGGCTTGTTCGTGCCAGCGAACGGTTTTGTAGCCGTAGCCGGCGGCTATATCGGCCATTTCCTGTTCGCGGGCAGCATCATAAAATGCCAGCATTTGAAAAATTTCATGTTTGCGAAAAAAGAACGGATCAACTACCGGTGCGGCAAATATATGCTTCATGGTCTCTTCCACCACAGGAGTCAGAGCAGATACCGCTATGTTATCGTTGGCCACAAAAGCATAAGCAATGCCGTGCCGGTCAAAATATCGGCAAAGCTGCTCGACAATATCGGTATCCAGAGGACATTTATCGATAACTTCGCCACGGTAGCGTATAAACTGGCCATTAATGGTCAGCAATAAATCCATTCCGGCATCTTCGGCAAGCCGGCGAACCTTAGCCGGAATCGCAGCATAAGGGCGGCCTGTTGCAATAGCCGTTAAAATACCGCGTTTTTTCAATGCAATAACGGCTTCCCGCACGGAAACTCTAAGGGTATCGGTGTATTTACGGTATAGGGTGTCATCTATATCAAAAAATACGATTTTAGGCTGATTCATCATTATTTAAGCTTTCAATTGCTGTTACCACACTATAGTTTATTTGAATATCGGCATGCGCATTTTGGGAAACCGCTACGTTTCACTTCATTTCGGCAGTCCGATACAATCTCTAGTCAATCAACTCAATTTTAATACAAGGCAGCAAGCCGCAGACGGTACAGGTATTACGAAGCCGATTCTGTCGCCGCTTAAGCGGCTTACACAATCGTTCTCTTTGAGCTAAGGTGCAGGAGCACCGTAGTAAAAGTTAAGTGGATTAACTATATACCATCATACTTTGGCACCATCTCAATCTCTTCTTAAATTATCGAAGTTTCAGACGGCCCAAATCAAAATCTGCGCGACAAATTTATTATCTTTTAACTTGCTCACTATCAACAACAATGGCTTTTACAGCAAGTATAAATTGAATCCAACTGCCCCATAAATGTAATTTAGTTTCTTTAAATTTCACCAAACAATCTGAAAGTCATTTCAATTTCAAGAAAATATAATTGATTTAAATAAATATTTATTAAAAATACAAACAATTTTCGCATCAGCTTTTTTATGTAATTTTACAAACATAAATACACACCAATCGAACACGTTCTTTTTAAAAATCTCTTTCACAGTTAACCGGAATCAATTTAGCAACCAATAAAAATCAATGGCTTTGATAAAAACACAAATATATATTAATGAGTATTTTTAATACGTTATATCTAACGGAATGTGATTTTTAGAGCAACATATCCAACGAAATAGTTTCTTTATGACTTGGGTCAAAAATTAATGTAATAAAACTACCTATAATCAACTCATAGAAAATTTATTACTTGTCTGTCTGGAGAAGCACATGAACGTATCTGCCGAGAACAATGTCAGCCCTGCTGTTGCCGAGGTAAACAGCCTGGTTGAAAAAGGATTGGTTGCATTAGATGCATTTCGTGCATTAAATCAAGAACAAATCGATTATATCGTTGCCAAAGCATCGATTGCGGCGTTGGCCAAACACGGCGAGCTTGCCAGGCATGCGGTGGAAGAAACCGGCCGCGGAATATTTGAAGACAAAGCCACTAAAAACCTGTTTGCCTGCGAAAACGTAGTGCGCCGCCTGCGCGATTTGAAAACCGTGGGAGTCATCAGCGAAGACGATGTAACGGGTATTACCGAAATCGCCGATCCGGTTGGTGTGGTGTGCGGTATCGTGCCGACGACCAATCCTACTTCCACCACTATTTTCAAAGCCTTGATTGCGTTGAAAACCCGCAATCCGGTCGTATTCTCTTTCCACCCTTCCGCCCAACAATGTTCCGCACATGCGGCGCAAATCGTGCGTGATGCGGCGGTGGCGGCGGGCGCGCCTGAAAACTGTATCCAATGGATTGAAAAACCGTCGATGGAAGGCACCAGCGCCTTGATGAAGCACCCCGGTATCGCCACCATTTTGGCCACCGGCGGCAATGCGATGGTGGAAGCGGCTTATTCGTGCGGCAAACCCGCACTCGGCGTGGGGGCGGGCAATGTGCCGGCTTATGTGGAAAAATCCGCCGATATCAAGCAGGCGGCGCACGATATCGTGATGTCGAAAGCGTTTGATCACGGCATGATTTGTGCCAGCGAACAGGCGGTAATCGCAGATAAGGAAATTTACGACGAGCTGGTTGCCGAGATGAAGTCTTACGGCGTTTATGTTGTCAACAAAAAAGAAAAAGCGCTGTTGGAAGACTTTATTTTCGGTGTGAAAGCCGACAGTAAAAATTGCAGCTTGGCCAAATTGAACTCCGCCGTGGTAGGCAAATCCGCCGCATGGATTGCCGAGCAAGCCGGTTTCAGCGTGCCTGAAAAAACCAATATCCTGATGGCGGAATGCCGCGAAGTGGGCCCCAAAGAACCGCTCACCCGCGAAAAACTTTCTCCCGTGCTGGCTCTTTTGAAAGCAACCAGTAGCGAAGAAGGCTTGAAACTTTCCGAACAAATGGTGGAATTCGACGGTTTGGGCCACTCCGCCGCCATTCACACGGCCGACAGGGATTTGGTTAAAGAATTCGGCGCGCGCGTGAAAGCCATCCGCGTTATTTGGAATTCTCCTTCGACTTTCGGTGGCATCGGCGACGTGTACAACGCTTTCCTGCCCTCTCTGACGCTCGGTTGCGGCTCTTACGGCAAAAACTCGGTCGGCAACAACGTCAGCGCCGTCAATCTGTTGAACATCAAAAAAATAGGCCGTCGGAGAAACAACATGCAATGGTTTAAAGTGCCCGCCAAAATTTATTTTGAACGCGACTCCATCCAATATCTGCAAGATATGAAAGAGTGCGAAAAAGTGATGATTGTTACCGACCGCTCTATGGTGGATTTGGGTTTTGTCGATAAAGTAACCCATCAATTGCACTTACGTAAAAATAAAGTAACCGTACAGTTGTTTACCGATGTCGAGCCGGATCCCAGCGTACAAACCGTATACAAAGGCACCGATCTGATGCGCAGTTTCCAGCCCGATACCATTATCGCGCTGGGCGGCGGTTCGGCTATGGACGCGGCCAAAGCCATGTGGCTCTTTTACGAGCAACCCCAAGTCGAATTTGAAGATTTGGTGCAAAAATTCATGGACATCCGCAAACGCGCCTTCCGCTTCCCCGAATTGGGCCGTAAAGCCAAGTTTATCGGTATTCCGACAACTTCGGGCACCGGTTCGGAAGTTACTCCGTTTACCGTAATCAGCGACGGCGACAAAAAATACCCGATTGCCGACTACTCGCTCACTCCGACCATTGCCATCGTAGACCCCGCGTTTACCATGACCGTGCCCGCGCACGTTACTGCCGACACCGGTTTGGACGTATTGACCCACGCCGTAGAAGCCTATGTTTCCGTGTTGGCTAACGACTTTACCGACGGTTTGGCATTGCAAGCCATCAAGCTGGTGTTCGAATTCTTGGAGCGTTCCTACAAATACGGTGCCAAAGACCCCGAAGCCCGCGAGCGCATGCACAATGCCTCGACCATTGCGGGTATGGCTTTTGCCAACGCGTTCTTGGGTATGAACCACTCATTGGCACACAAAATCGGCGGCAAATTCCACACGCCGCACGGCCGTACCAACGCGATTCTGATGCCGCATGTGATCCGTTACAACGGTACGCGTCCGCAAAAAACCGCCACTTGGCCGAAATACAACCACTATAAAGCCGACGTGAAATACCAAGAAATCGCCCGTACCCTCGGCTTTCCTTGCAGCACTCCGGCCGAAGGCGTGGAATCTTTCGCCAAAGCCTGCGATGAGTTGGCACGCAAAGTGGGCATCAATATGTCGTTTAAAGAACAAGGTATTGATGAGAAAGCCTTTATGGCTGCCCGCAAAGAGTTGGCGATGATGGCTTACGAAGACCAATGTTCTCCGGCCAATCCGCGCCTGCCGATGGTGGCCGATATGGAAGAAATCTTGACTAAGGCTTATTACGGGGAATAGTCAGAACAATATTGATACATGTTAAACAGAAGCCAGCGGATTCAAATTTGAAGTGCAACTTTCCACAACAGAAAAAGGCCAGTATGCGGTAGCATACGGCCTTTCCTGCAAGAAAGATTGCATATGAGCTACACACAACTGACCCAAGACGAACGATACCACATCCAATACCTGTCCCGCCACCACAGCATCAGCGAAATCGCCAAACGGCTTAACCGCCATAAAAGCACCATCAGCCGCGAAATCAAACGGCACTGCCCGCAAGGGCAGCAATACAGTGCCAAAAAAGCCCAACAGCAAAGCCGGCTTACCAAGCAGCGCAAAAGAAAGCCCTATAAGCTCCATTCGCAGCTGATCCAACACATCGCTACCCTCATCCGCCGCAAACTCAGCCCCGAGCAAGTGTGCGCCTATTTGCACAAACACCACCAAATCACACTCCACCACAGCACCGTCTATAACTATCTGCGCGACGACAAAAGCAACGGCGGCACTTTGTGGCAGCATCTCAGAATATGCAGCAAATCCTACCGTAAACGCTACGGCAGCACATGGAGCAGAGGCAAAGTACCCGACCGCATAGGCATTGAAAACCGACCCGCCATCGTCGACGAAAAATCCCGTATAGGCGACTGGGAAGCCGACACCATCGTCGGCAAAGATCAGAAAAGCGCATTATTGACACTGGTCGAACGGGTTACCCGCTACACCATTATCTGCAAATTGAAGAACTTCAAAGCCCAAGATACGGCCAATGCCGTCATTCGGGCGCTGAGGGCGCATAAAGACAGGGTGCACACCATCACCATGGATAACGGCAAGGAATTCTACCGCCACACCCGGATAGCCAAAGCATTGGCAGCGGAAACTTATTTCTGCCGCCCTTACCGTTCTTGGGAAAAGGCGCTGAATGAAAACACCAACGGACTCATCCGCCAATACTTCCCCAAACAAACGGATTTCCGCAACATTAGTGAGCGGGAAATACGCAGGGTTCAGGATGAGCTGAACCACCGGCCAAGAAAAACACTTGGCTATGAAACGCCAAGTGTTTTATTCTTGAATCTGTTCCAACCACTACTACCTGAGTGTTGCACTTGAAATTAGAATCTAAGGCCGTCTGAAAAAAAGTGAACTGTCCCCCAATCCTTGGACAAGTTAAGAATGTTTCTCAAACAGCCTCTTCAAGCTGAGTTCTGTAGGCCACAGGGCTCAGCTTTTTTAAGTTTAAACTAATACGTTCATGATTGTAGTAATGGATGTAATCATTGATCACCGTTGTCAGCTCTGCCACCGATAGCCCACCTTCTTCATAGAAGCTTTCCGTTTTCAATGTGCCGAAGAAACTCTCCATCGGCGCATTGTCCCGGCAGTTGCCTTTGCGCGACATGCTTTGCACAATCCCGTTCTCAGCCAATTTCGCCCGATAAGCACCGGTGCGATACAGTACGCCTTGGTCGGAATGCGGCAGCGGTGTTGCCCCTTTCAGACGGCCGAATGCGTTATCCAGCATTTGCGTTACCATGTCACCGTTTGCTCTGCGGCTTAAAGAATGGGCCACAATCTCGCGATTGAACACATCCAATATCGGCGATAAGTACAGTTTGCCGTCTGTGCATTTAAACTCGGTCACATCGGTCAACCACTTATCTCGCGATTTGACGGCACTGAATTCACGATTGAGAATGTTTGCCGCAGCCTCCCCTATGGCCTGCGGGCGGCAGGTTCTTTTGCTGCGGACTTTGGCTTTCAACCCCAATAAACCCATAATGCGCCCGGCTTTCTTTTTGTTCCACGACAATACGGCGGCAATCCGCCGTTGGCCGTAGCGGCCTTTGTGTTGACGGTATACTTCGCTCACTGCGGTTTTGGCCGCAGCATCGGGGTCGGGTTTGCCGATATGGTAATGGAACTGCTTTTGGGGATGCCGGCACTGTGCAGTAGATATTTCAGCGGGTGTTTCGCCCTCAATTTTTGAACGGTTTCGCAGCTTTGGCGGCGTTCTCTTCCTTTTCGTTGAAGGCTTTCATGTGCTTTAGGTAGTCGTTCTCCGCACGCATATAGCGCAGTTCTTCAATCAGCTCTGCCTGGGTTTTTTCATGGTCGGGCTTGTCGACGATAAACGGGTTTTTGCGTTTGGTTTTCATGGAGTGCGCCTGAGGGTGTTGCAGTGCGGCGATGCCGCCTTGCCGATAGGCGGCTATCCAACGGCGCAGGTGTGTGCGCGAGACGTTGAGGTGCTCTGCGGTGCGCTGTTGGCTGCGCACTTGGTGATAATGGAGTACGGCTCGGTATTTGAAGTCTGGTGTATATTTGGACATAAGAAAACTGCACCTTTTTAAGTTGGAGGGGTGTCCAACTTTTGGAGTGCAGTTCAATATCAGACGGCCTGAGACCTTTGCAAAACCCCACGCCAACAAACAGCCGGAACATTCTTCATCATGTTCCGGCTGTTTTTGCGTAAAAAGCAGGCAAACCACTCCTAAAGTCCCCTTAAAGTGCCTCATTATGAGGCACTGCCTGCCTGTTCAGGCAGCAACAGGCACACCTATCCTGTTGGCCGCCTTCAACAGGTTCACACACATCGCCTTCAGGTGGCTTTGCGCCCTCACTTTGCCCAACCCAAAATTAGGCTGCCCGGCCATAGCGGAATTTGCGGTGCAACGTACCAAAGCTTTGTTCCACCACATAGCGCACTTTCGCCAGCCGGCCGTTGCGGATTTTCTGCTCTTGACTTAACGGGCAGCCACGGTGTGCTTTTTGCATGATGCCGTCTTTCAAGCCGCACGCTGCCAAATGTTGTCGGTTCTCCCGGCTGTCGTAGCCTTTATCCGCATAGACGGTGCTGCCTTCTGCGATGTCCGCCGGTAATGGCAGCAGGTGTTTGCACTCATGAGCATTGGCCGGGGTGATGTGCAGTTTCTCGATATAGCCGTCCGCATCGGTGCGGGTGTGTTGTTTGTAGCCCGGATGGAAGCGGCCGTATTTTTTGATCCACCCAGCATCCGGGTCTTTGCCGGGAGTGGTTTCGCCACAGACAACGCCTTCGTCATCCACTTCTATGGCCTGACGCTGTTTGCCGCCGGCCGTCTGAATAATGGTGGCGTCAACGATGGCGGCGGATGCTTTCTCTACTTTTAAGCCCTTGTCAGTCAGTTGGCGGTTAATCAGATCCAGTAGTTCGGCCAAGGTGTTGTCTTGTGCCAGCCGGTTGCGGAAACGGCAAAGGGTGCTGTGGTCGGGAATGCGGAAGTCGTCGAAGCGGCAGAAGAGTTGGAAATCGATGCGGGTGATGAGGCTGTATTCGAGTTCGGGGTCGGAGAGGCTGTGCCATTGGCCGAGCAGGACGGCTTTGAACATAGATAACAGGGGATAAGCGGGACGGCCGCCGTTGTCGCGCACGTAGCGGGTTTTGCGGCCGGCGAGGTATTGTTCAATGGGTGTCCGGTCAAGAATACGGTCGAGTTTGATGAGTGGGAAGCGGTCGAGATGTTTTTCGATGTGGTGGAGGGCGTCGGTGTGTAAAAAGCTGCTCATGAACAAAATCCTCTAAATTCCCGGAGTTTGATGTGAGTGGGAATTTAAAGGATTTTTGAGGGTTTTGCAAAGGTCTCAGGGTGCACACCATCACCATATTCCCCAAACAAAAGGATTTCCGCTACCGTCTTCATCCGCAAGACCGCCCTATCGTCCGTTTGGGTGAAGACGGGTTTTCAGAGCTTCACCGTCCCCGGTGCTTATTTACCCTTAATTGCCGGAACGGCTTTGTCGGTTTTCTTCTTGGCTCCACCGTTCACCGTCGCCTCATCGCGCAGCTTCGCTAAAACACCCTCGCCGATACCCTTCACGTTCTTCAAATCGTCCACACTCTTGAACTGGCCATTATGCTGACGGTAGGCCACAATCGCCGCCGCCTTCGACGGGCCGATACCCGGCAAAGCCTTCAACTCCTCCTCCGTTGCCGTATTGATATTCACCGCCGCCAGCGACAGCGCCGACAACAACATAGCCGATACCCCTGCGTAAAATCGTTTCATATATGTTTTCACAATAATGCTCCTTATTCCGAATGTGTTTGAAACGCCCCGTCCGTTGCCGCAGATTTTGCAGCACCTTTGTGGGCGGCCAACCATCATAAACAGATTAGCCCGACCCTTCAAATACTAATAACCAAAGTAACAATACAGATGCCGGATATTGTCGCAACCGGGCAACATCCCCTTTCATCACGAGACGGAACACTACCGCAAATAAACCTTTTTTTGCCCTATGCCTGTAAAACCATATGTGCGGCAAACAAGCCTTCCCCCGAGCCAGCAAAAAACCCCTGATATATGCAATATCAGGGGTTCGGAATAAGTGTCTGGCAGTGACCTACTTTCACATGGGTATCCACACTATCATCGGCGCTGAGTCGTTTCACGGTCCTGTTCGGGATGGGAAGGCGTGGGACCAACTCGCTATGGCCGCCAGACGTAAACTGTACAAATCGGGAAAGCCGTTAGGGAAGAACTCTTCCGCTTATTATTCAATCAACTGTGATGTGTATCGTCTTCAAGACTGATGTAAGCTTTATTTTTGAGAACACGTCTTTCAAAGTTCTTCAAATGATAGAGTCAAGCCTCACGAGCAATTAGTATCGGTTAGCTTCACGCATTGCTGCGCTTCCACACCCGACCTATCAACGTCCTGGTCTCGAACGACTCTTTAGTGCGGTTAAACCGCAAGGGAAGTCTCATCTTCAGGCGAGTTTCGCGCTTAGATGCTTTCAGCGCTTATCTCTTCCGAACTTAGCTACCCGGCGATGCGACTGGCGTCACAACCGGTACACCAGAGGTTCGTCCACTCCGGTCCTCTCGTACTAGGAGCAGCCCCCGTCAAACTTCCAACGCCCACTGCAGATAGGGACCAAACTGTCTCACGACGTTTTAAACCCAGCTCACGTACCACTTTAAATGGCGAACAGCCATACCCTTGGGACCGACTACAGCCCCAGGATGTGATGAGCCGACATCGAGGTGCCAAACTCCGCCGTCGATATGAACTCTTGGGCGGAATCAGCCTGTTATCCCCGGAGTACCTTTTATCCGTTGAGCGATGGCCCTTCCATACAGAACCACCGGATCACTATGTCCTGCTTTCGCACCTGCTCGACTTGTCGGTCTCGCAGTTAAGCTACCTTTTGCCATTGCACTATCAGTCCGATTTCCGACCGGACCTAGGTAACCTTCGAACTCCTCCGTTACTCTTTGGGAGGAGACCGCCCCAGTCAAACTGCCTACCATGCACGGTCCCCGATCCGGATAACGGACCTGGGTTAGAACCTCAAAGCCACCAGGGTGGTATTTCAAGGACGGCTCCACAGAAACTGGCGTCTCTGCTTCTAAGCCTCCCACCTATCCTACACAAGTGACTTCAAAGTCCAATGCAAAGCTACAGTAAAGGTTCACGGGGTCTTTCCGTCTAGCAGCGGGGAGATTGCATCTTCACAACCATTTCAACTTCGCTGAGTCTCGGGAGGAGACAGTGTGGCCATCGTTACGCCATTCGTGCGGGTCGGAACTTACCCGACAAGGAATTTCGCTACCTTAGGACCGTTATAGTTACGGCCGCCGTTTACTGGGGCTTCGATCCGATGCTTGCACATCTTCAATTAACCTTCCAGCACCGGGCAGGCGTCACACCCTATACGTCCACTTTCGTGTTAGCAGAGTGCTGTGTTTTTAATAAACAGTCGCAGCCACCGATTCTCTGCGACCCTCCAATGCTTACAGAGCAAGTCTTTCACATCAAAGGGCATACCTTCTCCCGAAGTTACGGTATCAATTTGCCGAGTTCCTTCTCCCGAGTTCTCTCAAGCGCCTTAGAATTCTCATCCTGCCCACCTGTGTCGGTTTGCGGTACGGTTCGATTCAAACTGAAGCTTAGTGGCTTTTCCTGGAAGCGTGGTATCGGTTACTTCTTGTCCGTAGACAATCGTCATCACTTCTCGGTGTTAAAAAAGACCCGGATTTGCCTAAGTCTTCCACCTACCGGCTTAAACAAGCTATTCCAACAGCTTGCTAACCTAACCTTCTCCGTCCCCACATCGCATTTGAATCAAGTACGGGAATATTAACCCGTTTCCCATCGACTACGCATTTCTGCCTCGCCTTAGGGGCCGACTCACCCTACGCCGATGAACGTTGCGTAGGAAACCTTGGGCTTTCGGCGAGCGGGCTTTTCACCCGCTTTATCGCTACTCATGTCAACATTCGCACTTCTGATACCTCCAGCAACCTTCTCAAGTCACCTTCATCGGCCTACAGAACGCTCCCCTACCATGCACTAAGTGCATCCGCAGCTTCGGTTACAGATTTGAGCCCCGTTACATCTTCCGCGCAGGACGACTCGACCAGTGAGCTATTACGCTTTCTTTAAATGATGGCTGCTTCTAAGCCAACATCCTGGCTGTCTGGGCCTTCCCACTTCGTTTACCACTTAATCTGTCATTTGGGACCTTAGCTGGCGGTCTGGGTTGTTTCCCTCTCGACAACGGACGTTAGCACCCGCTGTCTGTCTCCCATGATTGCACTTTCCGGTATTCTTAGTTTGCCATGGGTTGGTAAGTCGCAATGACCCCCTAGCCATAACAGTGCTTTACCCCCGGAAGTGATACATGAGGCACTACCTAAATAGTTTTCGGGGAGAACCAGCTATCTCCGAGTTTGTTTAGCCTTTCACCCCTATCCACAGCTCATCCCCGCATTTTGCAACATGCGTGGGTTCGGACCTCCAGTACCTGTTACGGCACCTTCATCCTGGCCATGGATAGATCACTCGGTTTCGGGTCTACACCCAGCAACTCATCGCCCTATTAAGACTCGGTTTCCCTACGCCTCCCCTATCCGGTTAAGCTCGCTACTGAATGTAAGTCGTTGACCCATTATACAAAAGGTACGCAGTCACCCAATTAATAGGCTCCCACTGTTTGTATGCATCAGGTTTCAGGTTCTATTTCACTCCCCTCCCGGGGTTCTTTTCGCCTTTCCCTCACGGTACTGGTTCACTATCGGTCGATGATGAGTATTTAGCCTTGGAGGATGGTCCCCCCATATTCAGACAGGATTCCACGTGTCCCGCCCTACTTGTCGTATACCTAGTACCACTGATGAAATTTCGAATACGGGGCTGTCACCCACTATGGCCAAGCTTCCCAGCTTGTTCTTCTATCTCAACAGCTATCATATACAGGCTCCTCCGCGTTCGCTCGCCACTACTTACGGAATCTCGGTTGATTTCTTTTCCTCCGGGTACTTAGATGGTTCAGTTCTCCGGGTTCGCTTCTCTAAACCTATGTATTCAGTTTAGGATACCGTATTAATACGGTGGGTTTCCCCATTCGGACATCACCGGATCATAGCTTTATTGCCAGCTCCCCGATGCTTTTCGCAGGCTTACACGTCCTTCGTCGCCTATCATCGCCAAGGCATCCACCTGATGCACTTATTCACTTGACTCTATCATTTCAAGAACCTCTCTGACTTCGTTGTTTCGGCGTTGACTACCTACGCAACTTGAAGACTCTACTCTGACAAAGCTTACTGCTTGTTGTGTACCGAACTGTGCCTTTTGTGTTTCACAGTCCGGTCGATACAATCATCACCCAAATACTGTGGCTTACCTGTTACGGTAAGCCGACATTGTCTTTGTTTGTTGATTTCGGCTTTCCAATTTGTTAAAGATCAATGCGTCTGTTTATCCGCTTACGGTTAAACTTTGCAAATTAAAACGAGCTGCGCATTCTAGCAGCTTACTTTAATTTGTAAAGTCCTTTTGGCGTAGTTTTGGTGGAGGCAAACGGGATCGAACCGATGACCCCCTGCTTGCAAAGCAGGTGCTCTACCAACTGAGCTATGCCCCCATACTCTTAACCAAGTATCGATACCGATTACTTTCGCTTTGAGAATGTCTGGTGGGTCTGGGAGGACTTGAACCTCCGACCCCACGCTTATCAAGCGTGTGCTCTAACCAGCTGAGCTACAAACCCAAGGCCTCTTGTCTTTGCACACCCAAACTTCAAGCATGCAAAAATTCTAACGCATCTTTAATTTCACAGTTTACCGATAAGTGTGAGTGCCCGCGACCTCTTCTTCTCTAGAAAGGAGGTGATCCAGCCGCAGGTTCCCCTACGGCTACCTTGTTACGACTTCACCCCAGTCATGAAGCATACCGTGGTAAGCGGGCTCCTTGCGGTTACCCTACCTACTTCTGGTATCCCCCACTCCCATGGTGTGACGGGCGGTGTGTACAAGACCCGGGAACGTATTCACCGCAGTATGCTGACCTGCGATTACTAGCGATTCCGACTTCATGCACTCGAGTTGCAGAGTGCAATCCGGACTACGATCGGTTTTGTGGGATTGGCTCCACCTCGCGGCTTGGCTACCCTCTGTACCGACCATTGTATGACGTGTGAAGCCCTGGTCATAAGGGCCATGAGGACTTGACGTCATCCCCACCTTCCTCCGGCTTGTCACCGGCAGTCTCATTAGAGTGCCCAACTTAATGATGGCAACTAATGACAAGGGTTGCGCTCGTTGCGGGACTTAACCCAACATCTCACGACACGAGCTGACGACAGCCATGCAGCACCTGTGTTACGGCTCCCGAAGGCACTCCTCCGTCTCTGGAGGATTCCGTACATGTCAAGACCAGGTAAGGTTCTTCGCGTTGCATCGAATTAATCCACATCATCCACCGCTTGTGCGGGTCCCCGTCAATTCCTTTGAGTTTTAATCTTGCGACCGTACTCCCCAGGCGGTCAATTTCACGCGTTAGCTACGCTACTAAGGCATCAAGTGCCCCAACAGCTAATTGACATCGTTTAGGGCGTGGACTACCAGGGTATCTAATCCTGTTTGCTACCCACGCTTTCGGGCATGAACGTCAGTATTATCCCAGGGGGCTGCCTTCGCCATCGGTATTCCTCCACATCTCTACGCATTTCACTGCTACACGTGGAATTCTACCCCCCTCTGACATACTCTAGCTACCCAGTTTCAAACGCAGTTCCCAGGTTGAGCCCGGGGATTTCACATCTGACTTAAGTAACCGTCTGCGCCCGCTTTACGCCCAGTAATTCCGATTAACGCTCGCACCCTACGTATTACCGCGGCTGCTGGCACGTAGTTAGCCGGTGCTTATTCTTCAGGTACCGTCATCACTCAAGGGTATTAGCCTCAAGCTTTTCTTCCCTGACAAAAGTCCTTTACAACCCGAAGGCCTTCTTCAGACACGCGGCATGGCTGGATCAGGCTTGCGCCCATTGTCCAAAATTCCCCACTGCTGCCTCCCGTAGGAGTCTGGGCCGTGTCTCAGTCCCAGTGTGGCGGATCATCCTCTCAGACCCGCTACTGATCGTCGCCTTGGTAGGCCTTTACCCCACCAACTAGCTAATCAGACATCGGCCGCTCGAATAGCGCGAGGTCCGAAGATCCCCCGCTTTCCTTCTCAAAGCGTATGCGGTATTAGCCATCCTTTCGGACAGTTATCCCCCACTACTCGGTACGTTCCGATGCGTTACTCACCCGTTCGCCACTCGCCACCCAAGAAGCAAGCTTCTCTGTGCTGCCGTCCGACTTGCATGTGTAAAGCATGCCGCCAGCGTTCAATCTGAGCCAGGATCAAACTCTTATGTTCAATCTCTAACTTTTAACTTCTGGTCTGCTTCAAAGAAACCGACTGACAATGATATAATCTTGTCTCGTCTGTTTTTGTCGCAGTGTGAGGCCTAAGACACTCACACTTATCGGTAATCTGTGTTGTTAAAGAACTTAAATCCGCCGTCTCAGCAGCGAAGAAACCGAACTATACACACCCCAAACCCAACCCGTCAACACCAAAAATGCAATTATTCGCACCAAATCACCCATCCCGATGTTTCTTATCGGTTTTTATTTTGTAATTTATACAAAGTTTGTTACCTGAATTAATAACCAACCAGAAATATTCGATTTCATATTTATAAAAAATCTTTACCTGACCATCATTTCCGTTTACTAACTATTGTTCCTATAATTTTGAGTAATTTAATATTGACGATCAGCCGTTCGTTCATTCATCTATTTCTCAATTAAAATAAAGTATCAAATAAATCAAAGGTATAAAATTATGAATTTTTCCAACAGAACTACTCCTTCTATTAGAATGCGACGTATGCGCAAAGACGAATTCTCGCGAAAACTGATGCGGGAACACTCTTTAACTGCCCATGATTTAATTTATCCGGTTTTTATTTTAGAAGGGGTGAACCAAGAGGAAAATGTTGTATCAATGCCGGGCGTAAGAAGGCAAAGCATAGATAAACTGCTATATACAGCGGAAGAGGCTGTTCGGCTGGACATCCCCATGCTCGCACTTTTCCCGGTTGTAACGAACAATAAAACAGAAACAGCTGAAGAGGCCTACAACCCGGAAGGTTTAGTACCCACCGCCGTCAGAAAACTACGCGAAACTTTTCCCGAATTAGGCATCATGACCGATGTAGCGCTTGATCCTTACACCATTCACGGTCAAGACGGATTAATTGACAAAGAAGGTTATGTGCTTAACGATGAAACGATAGAAGTGTTGATTAAACAGGCGCTTTGCCATGCCGATGCAGGGGCTCAAGTTGTGGCTCCTTCGGACATGATGGACGGCCGCATTGGTGCGATCCGCGAAGCTTTGGAAGATGCCGGTCATATACATACACGCATTATGACCTATTCGGCCAAATATGCTTCTGCGTTCTATGGCCCTTTTCGGGATGCCGTCGGCAGTTCTGCCAACTTAGGAAAAGCCGACAAGTCAACTTATCAAATGGATCCGGCAAATTCTAACGAGGCATTGCATGAAGTTTTTTTGGATATTGAAGAAGGTGCCGATATGGTTATGGTAAAACCCGGTCTTCCTTATCTGGATATCATCAGAAGGGTTAAGGATGAATTTGGCGTGCCTACTTTCGCGTATCAAGTTTCCGGGGAATATGCCATGCTGCAAGCGGCTATTCAAAATGGCTGGCTTGACGGCAACAAAGTTATTTTAGAAAGTTTGCTGGCTTTCAAACGTGCCGGTGCCGACGGCATCTTGACTTATTATGCAATTGAAGCGGCCAAACAGCTACATTCAAACAAATAAGCTGAGATCAATACAAAGGCCGTCTGATTTTTTCAGACGGCCTCTTCTTTAATATAAAGAAAAAATCTAACTTGAGAATATTGCAAGTTTACTTCACTTCGCTGGCTGTATGCTCCTGTTGGATTTTTTCTACTCTTACCGCCTTACTTTCAACGGCTTCAATTTGGTTAGAGCGGGCTGCATTCGGAACCACGGCACCCTGCGCTTCTGCATTGGCAACCGCATCGGTGTTGGATTGTTTCACATTCCCGCCAACCGAAACGATATCAGCCTGCTCCGGCTTGGGAGCCACTTGCTCGGTAGCCATACCTGAGCCTTCTTCATTTCCCGAAGGAAAGAACTGCCATACTCCCACGGCTACGGCCAGCACACTCGCCGCTACTGCAAAGCCACCAAACATACAGTTTGCCGCTCTGCGGCGTTCCTGACTGCCTGTAATCTGTACGGTAGTTTGAGCTTGTGTTTGTTGTTTTGCAGCAGCCAATTGTTTGATTGCCGCAGAACATTCCTCTTTAATGAATTGTGCATCTGTCTCCAAGCTTGGCTGGGCACGTTGCATGCAGTCGCGAATGATGTGAAATTCACGCCACTTTTGCCGTGCTTCGTCATCTGACAGCAGTTTGTCAAGCATTTCATCTGACAAACTGTCATCATCCATGGCGGCAGAGACAAATTCATAGTCTTTGTTTTGGTTCATTTTATTACCACCTTTGGTCCTCAGACGTATCCAACAACGGCCTTAAATCTTTAGCGATTACCTCGCGTGCTCTGAATATCCGCGAGCGAACGGTACCGATGGGACAGTCCATAATCTGAGCAATTTCCTCGTAAGACAAGCCGTCCATTTCTCTGAGAGAAATGGCTCTCCGTAAATCGTCCGGCAACTTGGTAATTGCTGCTTCTACAGTTTCTAATATTTCCCGATTCATCATCTCGGCTTCAGGTGTGTGATCATCAGCGAGCTGATTGGCTAAATCGAGAACATCCCCTTCATCATTGGCAACATCCGTGCTGACGAAAGGCCGCTTTCCGGAAGTTGCCAAAAAGTTTTTGGCTGTATTGATGCCGATGCGGTAAAGCCATGTATAAAATGCACTTTCTCCGCGAAAGTTCGGCAATGCCCTGTAGGCTTTTATGAGGGCTTCTTGTGCAACGTCGTTGACTTCGTGCTCGTCTTTGATGAAACGTGAGAGCAGTCTGTTCAAACGGCGTTGGTATTTAGACACCAGCAGCTCAAACGCCCGGTGTTCGCCTTTTTGCGCCCGCTCTACCAGTGCCTGATCGATTTTCCGATCATTCATACTTAAACCCTTATAATCAAATAACCAACACAGAAAAGGCAAAGCGTGCATTGCAATACTGTGACACTTTACCTTTGCTTTGGTTCCAAAACGAACTGATTAAATTTGCTAAAGACGACCATAGAGCCGTTTCGGCAGCCATAATGAACGCTTACCAGAATATTGGCAATAGCTATGCAACGGTTTTGACTGTCGGTAACAATCGGCCAATACCTTCTTACAAATGGCGGCACTTTGTATTCTTGTAAAATTTTCCAAACATTTTTACGACCAACGGCAAGCTCGATAACATCATCGGTATTTGCAGCGCGAATCACACAACTCTCTTCCAACATTTCTTCACATATTCCAAACAAACGGCTATCAAGAGTAAAACCGTTTTTTAAGAGAATATCTTTCAGATGGCCTTTATCGGATTCTTCGTTTCTCAGCCAAGGAAACGCTTGCTCCCACCCGTTTGGGCAGGCAAACAAGCGTTGCCGGTAGGCATACATTTTTCCTTTAGGTAACGACCACTCGCCTACGGGATTTTCTGCGGCTTCCAATATACGGGAGAAGTTTTCTACACTTTCCGAACGCGGAATCCCCAAATCATTGAGCTTTGCATGGTGAAGCAGTTGCTGGAAACGCCGCGGCTTGCTCAACAGTTTCCAGCGTTCGATATCAAACAAGCCGTTCTCGCAAACAGCGGCATAATCTTGTTCTACAATTTCGTTTAATACTGCCAATTCGTTCTGCAAAGATTGAATGCTGCCGATGATATGCCTGTCGATATTCGGTATTCTCTGCCGCCACACAGGTAAAGCTTCATTCCGCAGCCAGTTTCTCAAAAACGCAGAATCTTCATTGCTGCCGTCTTCTATATGGTTCAAGCCGTTTTCTAAAGCATATTGTTCTAATGCGGCACGCGGGATAGCCAACAAAGGCCGCCAGATGTGCACATCGGCACTTAACGCCCGCAAAGCAGGCATTGCCGATAACGCCCGCAAACCGCCCCCGCGCAAGGCCGCCAGCATGAAGGTTTCCACTTGGTCGTTTTGATGATGAGCCAATGCCACCACTTTATTGAGGCCGTCTGAAAACACGCGGTAACGCTGTTTACGCGCTTCGCCTTCAATCCCTAAACGGCTGTTGGGTTTGACTGTTACATGCTCCACTCGAAGCGGCACGCCTAAAGAGATGCAGTATGTGCGGCAGAAATCTGCCCACTCGTCGGCTTGTTCGTTTAAGCCGTGGTGAACATGAACGGCTTTCAAAACAATGCCCCGTTGTTCGCGCAAGGCATTCAAAACATGCAGCAGCACTACGGAATCTACGCCGCCGCTCAAAGCCACTTCGATAATTGTTCCTGCTTTGAAAGATTCGGGCCAAACCGCATTGACATGCTGCACCAGCTTATTTGACGGTGCAGCCGCTTGCGAAGAAAAAGCAAAATCAGAAAAATCCATAGGAATCTATATTTTCAGACGGCCTTTATGCTAAGCCGTATTGTCGGCTAGCCCGCAAAGGGATTATTTGCAAGCTATAAAGCCAAACCACTTATTTGGATAACGGTTTCGTCATACTCAGGTCAAGCCCGAGTATGACAAGCGTACTATTTTTAAGTTGACCGGCTATACATGAAAACGCGCGGCTCGTCCTACCCATCGGCAACGGCGTTAAGCCGCCGCTCGTGCGGTTGCTTTATGAGAGAAATCCAAGTCTGCGGTATTGATGATTTCCTGAACGCCCCAACCGATGCGCCGTGCATAATTGATATCGTTCATAAGGGAAGAGGCTTCCCAACCGCTGATCTGTTTGTTGCGCAGTTTAACCAATGTTCTTCCCCTGAATGTTTCGAGCGAATCGATATGTTTGGCCAACGACGCCACTTGTTCGAACCATTTTTCACTCTGCACGGGTAAGGCGGTAATTTGGCGGAACAGAACCAAAGTTTTGAACACATGTTTTCGCAAGCGCACATAGTCTCGGGCTGCGGCAGAATCCGGCTCTTGCAGATAACGCTGCATATTTTTTTGCAGGTGCTTGCTTTCTTTAACGATTTCTACCATTTGAAACGCTGCCATATGCGCGGTAGCCAACTCTTGGTTTTGCTCTTCGCCCTCGATGTCGATTTTACTGGTGAAATCCAGCAATTCGCTGTAAAGCGGTTTGATTTGGGATTCGTAATAAGCTTGAGCATCCAAATGAAGGGGTCCGCGGGGAATGGCAAGGTCTTGCTCGGCATCCCAATCTTCTTCATACAATTTGCTTACCGGCACAAATAAAGCATGGCAGATAACCTCCAAGCTCACCGCATTCAGATGGCCTATTTCTTTAAATACCGCACGCAATGCCGTATCGCCCGAGCGCAGCATGTTGTGGCCCAAATAAAGCGCACGCACCGGCGTACGGTTATCTTCCGGTAAGAAATAAGACGAAGTTTCGGCTTTTTCCGGCAGCCATTTCATCAATTGGTCTGCCAAACGGTTTTGCACCTTCCAAAATACCGCCAAGCCTAAGCCGTTAAACAATGTATGAAACAAAGCCAATTGAAGCAGGCTGCCCATGCCTGTCCATTCTGCCAGCAAGGTAACGAATTTGGTTAGCGGCAGCCACAGCAACAACGACAACACCGCCGTTACCACGTTAAACAACAAATGCGCCAATGCCAGCCGCTGACCGCTGCGGTCGCTGCCGAGCATACCCACAAAAGCAGTAGAAACGCTGCTGCCCACATTAGAACCGATGGCAATGGCGAAACCTTGTGCCACTGTGATTTGACCTGCCGACAATGCCGCCAAAGTAAGAATCAGCGTTGCATGGGAAGACTGCAACACAATGGTCAACAACAAACCGATGGCACTGAATACCGCGATTTCCATCACTCCGCCGGCTTTGATGGCCGACAAATCAACTTGCCCCCCCAATGCGTTAAAGCCGTCTTTAATGGCATCGATACCCAAAAATATCAACGCAATGCCCACCAAAACCCGACCGATGGTTTTGGTTTTTGCATTTAAAAACCCTGCGAGAATACCGAATACCAGCATAGGCACAGCAACCGGACTCAAACTGATACTCTGCCCTGCCAAAGCCAACAGCCAGATACCGCTCGTTGCCCCCAAGTTGGTACCCAAAATAACGGCTATACCGCCCGTCAAGGTAATCAAACCCGTGCTTAAAAACGCAATCGTCAGCAACGACACCAGCGTGCTCGACTGAAGAATAAAGGTGGCACCGATACCGAAAAACAAACCCTTAGCCGGAGTGGAAGTGCTTTTAGCCATCAGCTTTTCCAACGTTCCTCCTGCCGCATTGCGCAAGCCTTCTTCAATACACTGCATACCGAAAAGAAAGAGAGCCAACCCGTAACACAATTTCAGCCACGGCCCGCTATACCAAAAACTGTATGCCAAAACCAAAACCACTAAAACGGCCAGCACCGGCTTCCACAGGCTGCGGATATTGTGAGGCATCTTTAGATGTTTGTTGATATTTTTGATATTTGCTATATCCATGTTGCTTCTCTGCTCTCTTTTATGTTTTTCTGTTTTTTGCGTTTTTTCCCCACGGATACGGTTGGGGTTGGTTCAGTATTATAGTGATTATTTTAAAAATACCGGAAAAATATAGCGGCACAGACAATATAGGCAAAGGCCGTCTGAAAATGTTCAGACGGCCTTGAATGTCAAATCTGACTCAGCTCAACCTTAAAACGCCACAAACTGAGTAGGATTCACAGGCTTGCCGTTTTGACGGACTTCAAAATGCAGCTTGGTGCGGTCTGCATCGCTGCTACCCATACGGGCAATGGTTTGACCGCGTTTGACGGTTTGTCCTTCTTTAACCAGCAGGTTTTGGTTGTGGCCGTAAGCCGTCAAGAAAGTCTGATTGTGCTGAACGATAACCAAGTTACCGTAACCGCGCAAACCCGAGCCGGCATAAACCACTTTACCGTCGGCGGCAGATACCACCGCCTGCCCCGCAGAACCTGCGATGTCCACACCTTTGCTGCTGCCGCCGAACTGGGTGATGATGTTTCCGGCGGTCGGACGCTGCCATGTAACGCCTGATACAGTGCGGATGCTGCCGGTGGAAACGGTGGGCGTTCTGGCCGGCTCTGAAATTTGCGGACGCGGAGAAGAGGTGCTGGATACAACGGGAGCGGGTGTTTGAGGTTTGGCCGATGCCGTTGCCGCCGGAGCCGTGTAGCCTGCCGGTTTAACACGCAAAACTTGGCCTACGCTGATGGTGTTGTCGGCCAAATTGTTCCATGCACGCAGATTGTCTTGGGTGATTTGGTAACGCTTGGAGATATTGTAAACCGTATCCCCGCGCACAACCGTGTGGGTGGCGGCGTTAATATCAACAGGCGCATTGGAAGGTATGTATGCACCGCCGCCCGCAGCTTGGGTTTGTACTGCTGCGGGCGGTGTGTAAGGAGCGGGAGCTGCGCCCGTTCCTGCCGCATTCGGGTCGTAAGGTGTTGCACCGTATGGATTGGTCTGCCCTGCTCCGGCGGAAGCGGAACCCGCAGTACCCGATACTACGGGTGCTGCGGGCTGTTGGAGCCATGAACAAGCACCCAACATTAAAATTAAAGCTGCCGAACCGGTGCGGAATGCGGTTTTTTTCAACATATCTTCTACCTTCTGTCTGTATTTTGAATCGCGGCATATCATAAAACAAATTATGCCCTGCTCTCAAGTCTTTACGATTTAAGTATCCATACCGCTGACCAGCGGTACAAAGTTGGCTTCTTGTACGCAGGTTTCACGGTATCCCTGCGGCGTTTTTTCAATCAGCCACAAATACTGCACGCCGCCCTCGTCGAGCGGCAATACCATACGCCCGCCGACGGCAAGCTGCTGCAAAAGCGCCAGCGGGATTTCTGCGGGCGCGGCCGTAACCAATATGCCGTCGAACGGGGCGACTTCGGGCAAACCCAAGTAACCGTCGCCGCACACTGTACGGGCTTTGGCCAACAATCCGGCCGCGCGCAAATGCTGCTTGGCACGTTCGTGCAAGGGGCGGAGACGCTCCACCGAATAGATTTCCGGCAGGTCTAACGCCAGCAAAACAGCCGTCTGATAGCCGCACCCCGTGCCGATTTCGAGTACGCGCCGCATATTTTGCGATGAACCGCCCAACAGCAGCTCCGTCATCTTGGCCACGGTATAAGGCTGGGAAATGGTCTGCCCCAAACCTAAGGGCAGCGACATTTCATCATAAGCGCGGGTTTGCAGGGCTTCTTCAACAAAAAGATGGCGCGGCACACTATCCATTGCCTGTAAAACCCGCGTGCCTATGCCCATTCTCGCCAAACGCTCTATCATACGGCGGCGGCGGTTTTCAAAGCCTGTCCAGTTTCCCTGCATTACGGCATCACTCCCTGCCAGAAATCTGCCACTTGGTCCATTTTTTCGTAATCGGTCAAATCAATCTGCAACGGCGTAACGGTAATGTAGCCGGCTTCGCTTTCGGCAAAATCGGTGCCTCCGTTGCGGTCGGAAATGTCGCCTATCGGGCCGATCCAGTAAACCGATTCTCCGCGAGGGTTGCGTGCCGGCACGATGCTTTGCACATGATGCCGCTTGCCCAAACGGGTGATTTTGCAGCCTTGGATATCTTCGGGTGCAACGGCAGGAATGTTCACATTCCATAAAATCGGCTGTTTGGGCGGATTTTTCAGCAAGTGTTCCAACATAATCCAAGCGGCTCTTTCGGCGGTTTCCCAATAGCGTCCGCTGAAATCGTTTAAAGAAAATGCAACCGCAGGAATACCCAACAAATAAGCCTCGGTTGCTGCGGCCACCGTGCCGGAATATAACGTGTCGTCGCCCATGTTGGCTCCGTTGTTGATGCCGGAAAGCACCAAATCGGGCTGAAACTCAGGCAAAGCATGCAAAGCCAGATGAATGCAGTCGGTCGGCGTGCCGCTCACATAATAAAAGCCGTTGTCGGCCTCTCGGATACGCAAGGGGCGGTCGAGCGTAAGCGAATTGCTGACCCCGCTGCGGTCGCGCTCCGGCGCAACCACGCGCACGTTGGCAAATTCTGCGGCCACACGCGCAAGTATGGCGATGCCCGGAGAAAGATAGCCGTCGTCATTACAAATCAGAATATTCATGGTTTCCCTTATTTTCAGACGGCATCAATTCTACCGACTGCGGTTATCGGTGTCTATTTAGTCCTGCCGGAGTAAAAAGCAGTTTGATGCAACCCGCGTGAATCATAACCCAAAATGTTATGCCGTTCGCCAAATCCGGCTGTCTTTCCGGCTGCATATAGACCAAGCCCTGTGCAATAAGTTTTCAGACGGCCTCAAATATAAAAGGCCGTCTGAAACAGGTATAATCCCGCCAAACCCTAACGGAACTGCTTTAAAGATGAACCACGAAATCCTGATTATCGGCGGCGGGCTGGTCGGTGCCGCCGCCGCAGTCGCCCTCAAACAGCAAGGGCGGGATGTTGCCCTGCTGGAAATCCGCCCTCCCCAAACCGATTTCGCCAAACTCGAAAACGGCTGGGATGCCCGCATCTACGCCATCAGCCCCGCCAACCAAAAACTACTCCAATCGCTCAACGCTTGGCCGTCTAAAAACCGTATCCAGCCCGTTTCACGTATGGACGTACGCGGCGACAACGGCGGCCGCATCGAGTTCAAAGCCTCCGACATCGACGCACCGCACCTCACCTGCATCGCCGAAAACCGCTGGCTGCTCGCCGGCCTGTGGCAGCAAATCCGCACCTTAGAAATACCCGTGATTACCGAAGCCGCCGAAAAGCTTGAAACCGATATTCAGACGGCCTCACTCACCCTCGCAAACGGAGAAACGCTCCAAGCCAAACTGATTATCGGTGCAGACGGCGCCAACTCGTGGGTACGCCGACAAGCAGGCATCACCGTTAAAGAAGACCCCTACCGCCAGCACGGCGTAGTTGCCAACTTCCACACCGAACAAGACCACCACAGCACCGCCTTCCAATGGTTCAAAAACGGCGACGTCCTTGCCTACCTGCCGCTCCCCGACAAAAAAATCTCCATCGTTTGGAGCACACACGAGCCGGAAAAACTCACCGGCCTCAACCCCGAAGACCTAGCCGCCGCCGTTACCGCGCAAGGCGAAAACGTACTCGGCCAACTCTCACCGCTCTCCCCCGCCTTCGCTTTCGATTTAATCCTGCGCCGCCCCGAATCCACCGTAGCCCAACGCGTCCTACTCATGGGCGACGCCGCGCACACCATCCATCCCCTCGCCGGGCAGGGCGTGAACCTCGGCTTCGGCGACGTAATCGAATTTGCCCGCCTCAGCCGCAACGCACCCGATGTCGGCGCACACCAGCTTTTGAAACAATACGCCCGCAACCGTTTGGAACCCGTCCGCACCATGCAGCTCGGCTGCGACGGCCTGTTTCATCTGTTCAACGAACAACACCTCCCCGCCCTGCCCTGGCTGCGCAACACCGGCCTGAATCTGGTCAACGCCGTGCCTGCCGTTAAAAACCGCTTGATCAAGCATGCGATGGGGCTGTGAATTAAAAGCCGTCAACTTTTATTAAGGCGGCAATGAATAAGGCCGTCTGAAAAAAGCTTTTCAGACGGCAACCTTAAACATCACTTCATTCCCAACGCCAATTGAGCTTTTGTATAACCTTGTTCCGCAGCCCGCTTATACCACTCCACCGCTTTGCTATTACTTTGTTCAACGCCAAATAAACCTTTGGCGTAAAACACACCTAAATTAAACTGGGCACAAGCATTACCCTGCTCTGCAGACTTTTCAAACCATTCCACCGCTTTACTGTCGCTTTGCCCAATACCCAAACCATCGGCATAGCTCATTCCCAATAGCAGTTGAGCATCTGCATGACCTTGCTCCGCAGCCCGTTCACACCACTCTACCGCTTTGCTATCACTTTGCTCAACACCCAAACCTTGTCTATAACAAAATCCCAACATAAACTGCGCTTCCGCATAACCCTGCTCCGCCAGCCGCCGAACTGCATTGATTTCATTTTCATTCATAGCCGATACCCTCCTTCATTAAAAGTATGTTTCAAAACAAAACTATAACATAATGTGCTGGAACATCTCGATTTAAGTTTTTTAGAAATATTGAGAGGATCGGGAAAGCCCGACATAACAAAATATTATTGTTTCGGCCGCTTATGCAACATGCCAAGCAGACACGAAAAAGCCCCGAACACTCAGGGCTTTTTCTTTTGTGAAACGGTTTAAACCGTTATTCCCACTCAATCGTGGCAGGCGGTTTGCCGCTTACGTCGTACACCACGCGGTTGATGCCGCGTACTTCGTTGATGATGCGGTTGGACACTTTGCCGAGCAGCGAATAAGGCAGTTCGGCCCAATGTGCGGTCATGAAGTCGCTGGTAACAACGGCACGCAGCGCCACCACATATTCGTAAGTGCGGCCGTCGCCCATCACGCCGACGGATTTTACCGGCAGGAACACGGCGAAGGCTTGGCTGGTGAGGTCGTACCATGAAGTGCCGTTTTCATCGAAGGTATTGCGCAGCTCTTGGATGAAAATATCGTCGGCACGGCGCAGGAGGTCGGCGTATTCTTTTTTCACTTCGCCGAGAATGCGCACGCCCAAGCCGGGGCCGGGGAAGGGATGGCGGTACACCATTTCGCGCGGCAGGCCGAGGGCTACGCCGAGTTCGCGCACTTCATCTTTAAACAGGTCGCGCAGCGGTTCGAGCAGCCTCAGGTTGAGGGTTTCGGGCAGGCCGCCGACGTTGTGGTGGCTCTTGATGGCATGGGCTTTTTTGGTTTTGGCACCGGCGCTTTCGATCACGTCGGGGTAAATCGTGCCTTGTGCCAGCCATTTGGCGTTTTGACGTTTGCCGGCTTCGGTTTGGAACACTTCTACGAATTCGGCACCGATGATTTTGCGTTTTTGTTCGGGGTCGGGAACACCGGCGAGTTTGCCCATAAAATCGTCGGTGGCATCAACGTGAATCACGTTTACGCCTAAATTGCGGGCGAACATGTCCATTACCATTTGGCCTTCGTTCAGGCGCAAGAGGCCGTGATCAACGAATACGCAGGTGAGTTGGTCGCCGATGGCGCGGTGGATCAACGCGGCGGCTACGGAAGAATCCACGCCGCCGGACAAGCCGAGAATCACTTCGTCGCTGCCGACTTGCTCGCGGATTTTGGCCACGGCTTCGTCGATGTAGTTGGGCATCGTCCAGCTAGGTTGTGCGCGGCAGATGTCGAGCACGAAGCGGTTGAGCAAGGCACGGCCTTGTTTGGTGTGGGTTACTTCGGGATGGAATTGGATGCCGTAGAATTGTTTTTCGGCGTGCTCCATCATAGCAACGGGGCAGCTCGGTGTATCGCCGATGATGCAGAAGCCTTCGGGCAGCTTGGATACTTTGTCGCCGTGGCTCATCCATACGTCGAGTGTGTTAGGCTGGCCGTCTGAAAGGCCGCGGGTCAGTTCGCTGTCGATGGTTTTCACTTGGGCGTAACCGAATTCGCGTTGGTCGCCGGGCGACACTTCTCCGCCGAGATGGTGCGCCATAAACTGCATGCCGTAGCAGATGCCGAGCACGGGAATGCCTAAATCGAACAAACTGGTATCGGCCTGATAATCGGAGTTGTAAACGGAATTGGGGCCGCCTGAAAGAATAATGCCTTTGGGATTGAAGGCTTTAATGTCTTCCAAAGGCATGTCGTAGGAATGCAGTTCGCAGTAAACGTGGGCTTCGCGCACGCGGCGGGCGATGAGCTGGGTAACTTGGGAGCCGAAATCGAGTATGAGGATTTTGTCTTGGTTCATGGCAATTTCTTCGGATAGGGTTTTGCGGTGCAAACTATAACAAGCAGGCCGTCTGAAAAAGGCGTTATTGTACCATTTTTTCAGACGGCCTGACGGGTGTTTTGCAGTAAGCGGGCAGGCTTAACGCTCGGGCAATTTGGGGTGCTTGTAAGGTACGATACTGCTGCGGGAAAGCAGAAGCAGGCAGCCGAGAACCATCATGCCCAGAGCAATCAGCGGCGAGTAGCCGAGCAGGTATTGGCTTTTCAGATACACTGCGGCACCGATATAGACCAACAGCGGCCCGGATACGACGGATTGTTTGTTTATGCCGTCTATCAGCAAAACGGCAATACCGCCTATGCACAAACCGGCGGCAATCAAGGTGGCGGTCGGCGGCAGGATGCCGGTGGTTTTGAGAAACCAAACCGCGCCCGCAATAATCAGAAACAAAGGCAAAGCAAGTGACGAATGGCGCATGTTTACGCTCCGAATGTGTTCAGACGGCCTGCATTATTGTTCCGTGCAGGCCGTCTGAAAAGGGGCTGGCAGAAATTATTGCGCTTTTTTACCCAGCAAGCGCGCAACAATCCCATCGGTCTGTTTTTGCAAATCGGGCGAACGCAGGTATGCCTGCTCGCTGTTGACGTTGTAGCCGAGCGAAGCAACGCTGTAATCGGGCGTGCGCAGAATCATGGTAATTTTCTTAATGGTTTGCGGGCTGCCGGCAGAAATATAGCGCAGGTTGTAACGGCATTCCGGCTGGTAAAGACGCTGGCGGTTATTGGCCATATCCACAATTTCCGATGCAATGCCCTGTTTTTGCAACGAACGGGCAATCACTTTTTCCAAGCCGTAAGGCGTGCGTTTGGCATTCGGAATAATGCAGATGCGTTTGATGTTCTTCAATTCGTCCGCCCGATTTTCGGCAACGCTGACTTTGGTCGTACCGCACGCGCTCAACGCCAAAGCCACCAGAGTGAAAGATAAAGTTTTGTGTTTCATCGTATTTCCTTTGCAATGTAAATCAAGTGTTCAAAAATTCTCGGCTCAGGCTTGAAACCTGAGCATGTGCAAACGGCCCTTAGCCTGCGTGTTTCATCAAGCGTTGTTTCTCGCGTTTCCAATCAGCTTCTTTCATGCTTTGGCGTTTGTCATGCTGTTTTTTACCTTTTGCCAAGCCGATGTCCATTTTGATTTTACCGCGGTGGTAATGCATGTTTAACGGCACAATGGTATAACCAGCGCGCTCGGTTTTGCCGATTAATTTGTTGATTTCGGATTGTTTCAGCAACAGTTTGCGCTGGCGCACAGGATCGGGTTTAACATGGGTAGAAGCCGTGGGCAGCGCGGTGATATGGCAACCCACCAGATAAAAAGCATCTTTTTTCCAATGGATATAGCTTTCTTTCAACTGCACCCGTCCGGCACGGATAGCCTTCACTTCCCAGCCTTCCAGCACCAAGCCCGCTTCGATTTGGTCTTCGATAAAATAGTCGTGAAACGCTTTTTTATTGTTGGCGATACTCATAATGATGTTTCAATGAATGATTTTCAGACGGCCTATTCTAGCAGAAGGCCGTCTGAAAAAAGAAATGGTTATGTATTTGGCGCAAATTCAGGGTAGCTCAAAAAACCCGAACACACGAAAACCGCTCTACGGTTCGGCCTTCATGCACCACCGTTTGGGCAAACATTTCGGCAGAACGCACCCATAAGCCGTAATCACCGTAGAGCGCGCGGTACACCACCAACTCTTCTTCCGTTTCGGAATGCCGCGCCAAACCGACCACTTCATAAAGATTGCCTTTATAGTGGCGGTAAATGCCCGGCCGGATACGCATACTCATGATTGCCCGCCCGATTCGATATACTGTTGGTAATAACGCCCTATTTCGAGCATAGCCGCCCGATGCTGCGGCCTGAGATCGGTTTTCCAATCGGCAAGACGTATCAGAACCGCATCTTCCTCTTCCGCCAACGCACATGCCGGCGATTGATGGCTGCGCAGATAAGCAATTAACTCATCGATTTGCCGCAAAGCAGTTTGATATTCTTCGTAGGCGTTCGGCATAACAGGGGCCCGTATTGCAAAGATAAAATTAAAATAAAAAAAGAAATGGCAGGTTTTGCAACCCGCCATTAAGATAGTGATCAGTTACCGGGTTTTCCGGCAATATCTGAATTAAGCAGCCTGAATATTAGCAGCTTGTTTGCCTTTAGGGCCGGTGGTAACGTCGAAAGAAACGCGTTGGCCTTCTTTCAAGGTTTTGAAACCTTCCATGTTGATCGCAGAGAAATGAGCGAACAGATCTTCGCCGCCTTCATCCGGAGTGATGAAACCAAAACCTTTAGCGTCGTTAAACCATTTAACAATACCGGTTGCCATTGAACTTCCTATACTAAAAAAATTAACAAAAAACAGCAAATTCAGGCAACGCTGAAAACCTAAAAGTTTCGAGTTTCTCCCAAACTATTATGCTTTATATTGGATGCCAAGCTCTGCCTAAGAAGGCTTTTTACCTATGTTAAGGTGTGTAGTCAAGTAGTGTTTGGGAAAAAAGTCAAAATTTATTAAAATAAAGCAAAAAACAACATAAACCGCCTCCAAAAAATTCTTTAAAGATTTAATATGACCAACTACGACACCCGGCACAATACAGACACGGAAACACTGAACCGCAGCCGCATATCGCCACCCAAACGCTACGGCGTGTATCTTCTCAACGACGATTACACGACTATGGATTTTGTTGTTAAAGTATTAACAGAAATATTTATGATGTCCGAAGAACGGGCAGTGGCCGTGATGCTGCTGGTTCACCACGAAGGCAAAGGATTGTGCGGCGTTTACCCGCGCGATATCGCCGAAACAAAACAACAGCAGGTCATGCGGCTGGCACGCGAAGAAGGCCACCCGCTGCAATGTACCGTTGAGGAGGTTTAAATGATTTCAGCCGAGCTTGAACAGATTTTACAAACAATCTACACCGATGCACGCAGGCAAAAATATGAATTTATCAGCCTTGAGCATCTTTTGCTAGCATTGATAGAGCAAAACGACGAAGTGCACGACGTATTGAGCAAATGCGGCGCCGACTGCGGCGTGCTTTCGGAACAGCTGATCAGCAGCATGGTCGATAACACGCCCGTGCTGCCCGAGCACTTGTTCGACAAAACCGAAACCCAGCCTACCTTGGGCTTCCAACGCGTGTTGCAGCGGGCGATGGTTCATGCCCAATCGGCCGGAAAACAAAGCGTGAAACCTTTAGACGTTTTAGTGGCGCTGATGAGCGAAACCGACAGCCATGCAGTGTATTTTTTACAATTGCAGTCTGTTACCCGCTACGACATTCTGCGCTGTTTGGCGCACGGCGTGCCGTCTGAAGGAGCATCCGACAGCGAGCAGCAAGACGACGAAAGCAATGCGGCCGAGCGTGAAAGCAGCGACGCATTGGCATCCTACACCGTCAACCTGAATGCGGAAGTGCTGGCCGGACGCATAGACCCGCTCATCGGCCGCCGCGCCGAAATGGAAAGACTGATACAGATTTTATGCCGCCGCCGGAAAAACAACCCCATTTTGGTCGGTGAGGCAGGCGTGGGCAAAACCGCGCTGGCCGAAGGCTTGGCGCATCTGATCGTCAAAGGCAGCGTACCCGAAACATTGCACAATGCCGTAGTGTTTTCGCTGGATATGGGCGCATTACTCGCCGGCACCAAATACCGCGGCGATTTCGAAGCCCGGATAAAGGCCGTCTTAAAACAACTGGCCAAGATACCCGGAGCCATTCTGTTTGTAGACGAAATCCACACCATCATCGGCGCAGGCAGCACATCCGGCGGCACCATGGATGCTTCCAACCTGCTGAAACCCGCTTTGGCTAAAGGGCAGTTACGCTGCATAGGTGCCACCACTTACGACGAATACCGCACGATTTTCGACAAAGACCACGCCCTAAGCCGACGTTTCCAAAAAATCGACGTCATCGAACCCAGCATTGCCGAAACCGTGCAGATTCTGCGCGGCTTAAAACCGATGTTTGAAGATTTCCACCAAGTGCGCTACACCTCCGGCGCGCTCGAAGCTGCCGCCGAACTGTCGGCACGCTATATCAACGAGCGTTTTCTGCCCGACAAAGCCATCGATGTGATGGACGAAGCAGGCGCGGCGCAAAAGATTCTGCCGAAATCGAAACAGAAAAAAGTAATCGGCAAAGCGCAAATCGAAGCGGTGATTGCCAAAGTGGCACGCATTCCCGAAAAAACCGTTTCCCACGACGACAAACAGGTATTACAATATCTGGCGCGCGACTTGAAAAACATGGTATTCGGCCAAGACAACGCCATTGAAGCGCTGGTGGCCGCCGTGAAAATGGCGCGTTCCGGCTTGGGGCAACCCGACAAACCCATCGGCAGCTTTCTGTTTTCCGGCCCCACCGGCGTGGGCAAAACCGAAGTTGCCAAACAGCTTGCCTATTCATTGGGCGTGCCGCTGCAACGCTTTGATATGTCGGAATATATGGAACGCCACGCCGTATCGCGTTTAATCGGCGCTCCTCCGGGCTATGTCGGTTTCGAGCAGGGCGGCCTGCTCACGGAAGCAGTAAACAAACAGCCTTTCTGCGTGCTGCTGCTCGATGAAATCGAAAAAGCCCATCCCGATATTTTCAACGTGCTGCTGCAAGTGATGGACTACGGCAAGCTGACCGACAACAACGGCAAGAGCGCCGATTTCCGCAATGTTATCCTCATCATGACCACCAACGCAGGTGCGGATAGCTTGAGCAAACCGGCTATCGGCTTTGCAGGAAAACGCCAGCGCGGCGACGAAATGGAAGCCATCAACAAACAGTTTACGCCGGAATTCCGCAACCGTTTGGATGCCATCATTCCCTTCGCGCCCCTTGATACGCAAGTTATCGCCAAAGTGGTGGATAAATTCCTGCTGCAACTCGAACAGCAACTGCTGGATAAAAAAGTGGAAGCCGAGTTCACTCCGGCATTGCGCCGCTACTTGGCAGAAGCAGGCTTCGACCCGCAAATGGGTGCCCGCCCAATGGGTCGCTTGATTCAAGAAAAAATCCGCAAGGCACTGGCCGACGAGCTTCTCTTCGGCAAACTTGCAGACGGCGGTTTTGTGCGCATAGATTGGGATAATAAAAAATCCGAAGCGGTGTTGAAATTCAAGAAAAGCCCTTCCCCCAAAGAAGAAGCCGCACTGTAAAACCGCATCGAACTTATTGCCGGAAACTTTGACAAAGTCAGTAACGATTGCAGACTTTCGTCTTTAAAGTTCAATGGTCAGAGCCGGATGGCTGTTTGGGAAAGGCCGGAGCGAACCCCGCAAAACCCGTTTTCAGACGGCCTTTGGCTTTTCAGGCCGACTCTCGGGTTGGCTGTCTGAGTTTTGCAAGGTTCTGTCGGTATCCATCAGGCCCTTAGATTCTAATTTCAAGTGCAACACTCAGGCAGTAGTGGTTGGAACAGATTCAAGAATAGAACACTTGGCGTTTCATAGCCAAGTGTTTTTCTTGGCCGGTGGTTCAGCTCATCCTGAACCCTACGTATTTCCCGCTCACTAATGTTGCGGAAATCCGTTTGTTTGGGGAAGTATTGGCGGATGAGTCCGTTGGTGTTTTCATTCAGCGCCTTTTCCCAAGAACGGTAAGGACGGCAGAAATAGGTTTCAGCCGCCAATGCTTTGGCTATTCGGGTGTGGCGGTAGAATTCCTTGCCGTTATCCATGGTGATGGTGTGCACCCTGTCTTTATGCGCCCTCAGCGCCCGAATGACGGCATTGGCCGTATCTTGGGCTTTGAAGTTCTTCAATTTGCAGATAATGGTGTAGCGGGTAACCCGTTCGACCAGTGTCAATAATGCGCTTTTCTGATCTTTGCCGACGATGGTGTCGGCTTCCCAGTCGCCTATACGGGATTTTTCGTCGACGATGGCGGGTCGGTTTTCAATGCCTATGCGGTCGGGTACTTTGCCTCTGCTCCATGTGCTGCCGTAGCGTTTACGGTAGGATTTGCTGCATATTCTGAGATGCTGCCACAAAGTGCCGCCGTTGCTTTTGTCGTCGCGCAGATAGTTATAGACGGTGCTGTGGTGGAGTGTGATTTGGTGGTGTTTGTGCAAATAGGCGCACACTTGCTCGGGGCTGAGTTTGCGGCGGATGAGGGTAGCGATGTGTTGGATCAGCTGCGAATGGAGCTTATAGGGCTTTCTTTTGCGCTGCTTGGTAAGCCGGCTTTGCTGTTGGGCTTTTTTGGCACTGTATTGCTGCCCTTGCGGGCAGTGCCGTTTGATTTCGCGGCTGATGGTGCTTTTATGGCGGTTAAGCCGTTTGGCGATTTCGCTGATGCTGTGGTGGCGGGACAGGTATTGGATGTGGTATCGTTCGTCTTGGGTCAGTTGTGTGTAGCTCATATGCAATCTTTCTTGCAGGAAAGGCCGTATGCTACCGCATACTGGCCTTTTTCTGTTGTGGAAAGTTGCACTTCAAATTTGAATCCGCTGCCGTCTGAAAAATATTTTCAGACGGCATCATATTGTTTTCAAAACCTCTTCAAAAGTTTGAACCGTGCGTTCGATGTTCTGCAATTTATCCAAGCCGAACAGCCCTAAACGGAATGTTTGGAAATCACCCCTTTCGCTGCATTGCAACGGCACGCCCGAAGCAATCTGCATACCGCGCGTAATAAAGGCTTTGCCGCTTTGAATATCGGTATCGGTGGTGTAGCTGACCACCACGCCGGGAGCTTCAAACCCTTCGGCGGCTACACTGGGGTAGCCGTGTTCGGCAAGTAACGCCCGTATTTTGCCGCCCAATTCGGTTTGCGCGGCTTTCAGCTTATCGAAACCGACGGCTTCCGCTTCTTTCATCACATCGTGCAATTTGAGCAAGGCATCGGTAGGCGGAGTGGCATGATAGGCATGACCGCCGTTTTCAAAAGCCTCCATGATTTGCAACCATTTTTTCAAATCCAGCGTAAAACTGTCAGACTCGGTGGCCTGCACTTTGGCATAAGCAGCTTCGTTCAACATCACCAAACCGCAGCACGGAGAACCGCTCCACCCTTTTTGCGGGGCGGAAATCAACACGTCAATGCCGAGTTTTTCCATGTCGAGCCAAATACAGCCCGAAGCAATACAGTCGATAACCAGCAAACCGCCAACCGCATGGGCGGCCTCGGCCAGCTTCTGAATATAGCTGTCGGGCAACATGATGCCCGAAGCCGTTTCTACATGCGGCGCGAACACAACCGCAGGCTTGTATGCGGCAATTTCCGCACACACTTCCTCAATCGGTGCAGGTGCAAACGGCGCTTGGGTTTCATCAGCAGGCTGCTTGGCCGTCAACACCTTAGTATCGGCGGCGATGCGGCCTTTTTCGAGAATCTGTGTCCAACGGAAGCTGAAAAAACCGTTACGCACAATCAAACATTTTTCGTCGCGGGCAAGCTGGCGGGCAACCGCTTCCATGCCCGACGATCCGCTACCGGGAATCACGGCGACATGTTCGGCGTTATAGACCTTTTTCAACGTGGCGGAAATATAGCGTAAGGCCGTCTGAAACTTTTGCGACATGTGGTTTAAGGCACGGTCGGTATAAACCACCGAATATTCGAGCAAACCGTTTTCATCAATGTCGGAATGCGGCAAAGTCATCATGTTTTCTCCTTTTTTAATTAATCGGATGAAATCAGCATGCGGCAACAAATATAGCAAATAACCTTATTTTTGATACAGGCAGCAAGGCAAAGCAACGACGTAGCAGAAATAAAGTTTATTTGTTATAGAAAATAAACCCGCTCTGCATGAACTTATCCGATTAAATGTTTATTATATAGATACAGACCTTACCGATGGTAGCATCATCAAAACACGATGTACAAGGCCGTCTGAAACGCTCATTGTTTCAGACGGCCTTTTGTCATACCCATATTGGGCAAAAATATTCATTCTGATATATTTCCAAAACATACATCTTCAATCCCGATACTTTGAATACAGCTTTGGAACGCCCGCGATGACCCAAACCCAATCCTACCGTCTCAGCTTCTCCCGCTTCACTCCCTCCCTCTCCGTCGTCTCCTTCACTGCCACCGAAGCCCTCAATACAGCCTACCGTCTCGACATCGAACTCACCTCAGTCGATGCCGACTTACCGCTGTCGTCCTACATCAACCAAGCGGCCAAGTTTACGGTAACGCCGGTGAGTAGCGATGCATTGGGACTGATCGAAGGAATGATCGCCCCCCAAGCGCTGAAGGAATGGAGCGGCATCATCACTTCGTGCGAGAAGCTGTCGGTATCGGCCGACGAGACCCGTTACCGCATGGTATTGGAACCGCGCATCGCCGCATTAAAGCATCATCGCACTTCGCGGCTGTTTCAAAACCAAAACGTTCCCGACATTATTTCATCGCTGCTGAAACACCACGGCTTCTCCGGCGTCGATTTCCGTTTCAATACCTCACGCGAATACGGTGTGCGCGAGTATGTGACCCAGTATCAGGAATCGGATTTCGCCTTTATCAACCGGCTGTGCGAAGAAGAAGGGATTTGGTACGCCTTCGAGCAGAATGCCCAATATGGCGATGTGGCGGTATTCGGCGACGATACCGCCCATTATTTTCGTAACCACACCTCCCCCTATCCCTACCGCCCCCACGGCGGATTGGAGAGCGTCGGCAAGGAAGCGGTGTTCGCCTTACAAGTAAAACACAACCCGATTCTCGAATCCATCCGCGTCGGCGACTACAACTACCGCGATGCCGATACCGACTTATCGTCCGCAGTAACGGCGAAGGGTACGGAAACCGACAGCAGCGTCTTACTCGGCAGCGACAGCCATTGGGGTTTGCATCAAAAAACACCCGAAGAAGCCCAACTTCAGACGGCCTTACTGCAACAGCTCGACCACAGCCGCCGTATCGTCGCATCCGGCAGCGGCAACATCACCGCCCTTAGTCCCGGCCAAGTGTTTCAGACGGCCCCAAGCTTCAGCGAAGCCCTCAACGGCTGGTTGGTCGTGTCGCTCACCCACAGCGGCAGCCGCGACCAAGCATACAGCCATACTTTCACCGCCATCCCCGCCGACAGCATCTTCCGCCCCGAACGCATCACCCCGTTACCCAAGATCCAGGGCAGCCTTCCCGCCAGAGTCACCAGCCCCGGCAACTACACCTACGCCTATATCGACAGCATGGGCCGTTACCGCGTCAAACTGCCGTTCGACCTCGACGAATGGAGCCCCGGCGGAGAAAGCCGCCCCATCCGCCTGGCCAAACCCTATGCCGGCTCCGACTACGGCCAACACTTCCCCTTACACGAAGACACCGAAGTGATGCTGTCGTTCGTACAGGGTAATCCCGACAGACCCTACATCAGCGGCGTGATGCACGACAGTTCCCACCCCGACCATGTTCCCGCCGACTGGAATACCCGCAACGTCATCCGTACTTGGGCGAACAACAAACTGCGGATGGAAGACAAACAGGGTCAGGAACACATCAAACTGGCGACCGAATACGGCAAAACCCAACTCAACCTCGGCCATATCGTCGACAGCCAAAGGCAAAAACGCGGCGAGAACGGCGAAGGCTTTGAATTGCGTACCGACAGCTGGGGTGCGGTTAGGGCAGGGAAAGGCTTGTTTATCTCTTCAGACGGCCAAAGCGGTGCACAAGGAACGGTATTGAACCGCGACGAAGCCATTGCCAATTTGGAACAGGCATTGTCATTAGCGAAGAGCCTGAATAAGGCAGCCAATGTAGCCAAAGCGGAAGGAACCTTAACCGAAGAGCAGGAAGGCCGTCTGAAAAACTGTATTAAAGACTTATACCGACAAGTGATTTTACTGTCCGCCCCCGACGGCATCGCCACCGCTACCCCGCAAAGCCAACTGCACACCGCCGGCCAACACATCCACCACATCAGCGGCGGCGACGCCGACATCAGTGCCGGCAGCAATTTCACCGCCCATGCGGTCGGAAGCGTCAACCTGTTTGCACAGAGCAGCGGCGCAAAGTTACAGGCCAATCAGGGCAAAGTGGAGATTCAGGCACAGAACGACGAGATGCAGATCAATGCCCTGAAAGATGCCACTGTTACCAGCAGCGCCGGCAAAGTGACCGTAGCGGCAAAAGACGAAATCCTGCTCACCAGCGGCGGAGCGTACATCAAGATTAAAGACGGAAACATCGAACTGGGCTGTCCGAAAATGGTGTGGGTGAAATGCGCGGGGTTTCAGGTGATGGGGCCGAATAATATCAGTATCACCCACCCGGAATGGCCTAAAACCTTACCTAAGCGTCCGATGCGTATTAGTTTACGCCAATCTCCACATTCGAATAATTTCTATATAGGTATGCCATATACACTTTACGCTGACGGTGCAGAAATCCAAAAAGGCGTAACAGACAGGACAGGTTATATCAATATTGAACATGAAATACCGACAAGCAGGTACAAAATTGTTTTTGCGAACGGAACAGAATTCGTAATACCGATTGCAGACGAATTTAAAAAAAATACCTCAAGAGACGAGATAACCAATCAGGGTTTCCATGCCTTGAAATATAACGGCTTAAAACTTTCTCCGTTACAACAGGCAAAAAAATACTTTGAAATTATTAATGGCAAACAAGATTCCGAGGAGTCTGAAAATGAGTAAATGCACGACAGCAACAGCCACAAAAACAAAATTGGGCACCAATGTTTCCATGAGCTGGTTTTTAGACAAAACAGGAGATTGTTCTCCTCCTGTAGCAGCAACGTTCAAACCATTGATTAATGGAAAAGAAGCATTTACAACACTTCACGAAAAAATTGAAAAAGCCAGCTCATCGATTGATATTGCCATATGGGGGTTTCAACCCTCCATGCATTTCAAGAGAGACGGTAAAAGCAAATGCATTGGCGATTTACTGATTGAAAAAGCAAATGCGGGTGTAGAGGTTCGCGTGCTGGTTTGGAGCATGCCTGCCAAGCTGCAAACTTTTCAAGAAGCCAATATGGGAAATGCACCAAGCGTCTATAAAAGCGGTGTACCAGGTGTTACACAAAATCAACGGGATTATGATGCAAAGTGGTATCTGGCAATTGAAGGAAAGCTGCATACAATGTATCAAAGCCCTAAAGGAGCAGACAATGATACGGTTAAAATCAACATGCAAAAACAATACAACTTGCAGCATAAATATCCTTTACTAATCGAATTTTCCAAATCACAAGCAAGAAAAAACCTGCAATTTCGTACTCGTAGTGTTGCGAATCAAAAAAATAACTACTTAGATAAAGAACTACCGGAAAATGCCAAATTTATATTGAATAAATTTCCTTCTCACCATCAAAAAACCGTTTCGATTGATATCGGCAAACCTTCTCAGGCGATAGGTTTTGTGCTTGAGCATAATATGGTTGACAATTATTGGGATGATAATAGCCATTTTTACGGCAGAACATCATCCCCCGATAAAGGTAAAAATGTAGAAGTACCTTTACAAGATGTATCCAGCATTGTCAGCGGTGAAGTTTTGTGGTTTATCAACCGCAACTTCTGCCAAGCATGGGATCGCGTCAGCAATGAAAAACTGGAAGAAAAAAGAAAAAAACTAACTCTCGACCAATACCCGTTAAATAAATCTTTAGGCACACCGCTTATGGCGCAAATTCTGCGCACATACGACAAGCCCGACATTGAAGACATAAAAAAGATTTACTTACAAAATATTAAAAAAATCTCCAGCTATATCTATACCGAAAACCAGTATTTCAGATGGCCGGTATTGGCAGAAGCATTTATCCAACACTGGCAGAATCTGCGCAAACAGGGAAGGCCTGCCAGTATGCCTATTCATTGGTTTGCCATAACCAACAGTTCAGACGACGGGTTGGGCAAAGGTACATTTACTACCAACAAGATGTTGGAAAAATTAGGGCGGCAGGATGTGATGCCGAATGTTGGGGTTACAGAAAGAAAAAGCGAAGTCAAAAACTTGAGCTTGGCACTGTCTGCATCATCGACCCATCCAAGCCGTCGTCTTGATACCAAGCAAGAAGCCGAATTTCAGAAACGTAGGGAAGAGCTGTTAAACCAAGGCGCAGAATACTCGGGAGAAAAATATCAGCCTTACACCAAAGAAGCCGAAGAAATTCGTGAATCTGATATGGTAAAACGGCTGAAAAAAGAACTGGGGGTAAAAATACATGTTTGCACCTTAACAGCATCCAATGCTTGGAAAGAGGTTTATGTCCATTCCAAAGTAACCGTTATCGACGACGTATTTACCGTAATCAGCTCAGCCAATCTAAACACCCGCAGTATGCAGGTGGATACCGAATTGGGTATTTTTACCGAAAGCAAAGCGGTTGCCCAAAAGCTGCGCAAAGATTTGTGGAAACTGCATACCCGAGATTTGCACCGAGCCGACAGCGATCCGTTAAAATACAGCGCGAAAGCCAACCCCAACGGTATGCATGATCCGGCAAAGGCGGGAATTGCCTTTAAAGAATGGGGGGAATTAATGAAAAGAAACAAAGACCAAATCAAAGCTGGAAAGCCCCCTATGCACCCCTTGTGCGAATTTCTACGGCTGGATCCCAAAATCACTACGCTGGATTAACACATGAAACGTTCCACAAAAATCACATTGTCCGTTATCGCCCTTATCGGCTTGGCCCTCTATATGGCCTACCGATGGATTGCCTGCATCGATATGGGCGGCACCGGGCAATACAAACCGGATTTCTGCTACAACAAACCCAACTGGTTTGAGCGGCTGCAAGCAAAAAGGGAAACCATGAACAACATTGAAGAAATCAAACAAAACCTCGAATTTACCTGCGTACGCGAACAGCGGCCGCCTTTATCCGAAGAAACCCAGCAGCTCTATAATTATGCGCTGCACCGCGATTTGAACCATATGTGGCCGGGCGAACGCGGCGACGGTTTTTGGGACAACCTACTGCCCTATTACCGTATCGCCGCCGCCAACGGCGACTATAAAGCCAATGTGCGCCTGCAATTCATTCTCAGCGACGGCTGGACACAAGTACCTGAGATAGAAGCGGAAATCGAAGTGCATCAGCTCAATAAACTCCTGCAAAAACAACTCCCCGCCACCGCCTATTACCTGCTCAAAGGCTATATCGAAGACGGCTACGGCGTTTCCGCACCGCCGGACAGCGAACTGGCTTTTTTACGCAAAGCCGCCGATATGGGCAGTAGAGACGCACAATTCGTATTGGCTGAAAAGGTGGCTTGGATTGACCATGAAGAAACACGTGAATTCCGGTTGGAATTGATGCGTAAGCTCTACCGCTGTGCTTCCGAACAAGGCCAGGGAGATGCGTCAGAATGGTTAGGGATCAACTTATCGGGGCTTGGACGGTACCAAGAAGCAGTAGCAGCCTATTACCAAGGCGTAAAAAACGGCAATAGCCAAGCAGCTTTCAGCCTTGCTAAAGGTTTTGAATATAAAGAATATTTAAATATGACTCCGGATGCCGAACGCGCCCGCCGCTACAACATCATCAGTGATTATCTTTCCAATTACGACTTTATGTCCCCCAAAGTCCCTGATTTGGATGAAATAGTGCCATTACCGCCGGCACCATTGCCGGAATGGGACGGTAAGATTGCCTTCCAACGCTGGGTAGAGGGAAAAGAACCGCCCAAGCCCTCCGACGCACTGATGAAAAAACTGGCCGATCAAGCCAAGCTGGATGTGAAAACAGGCCTTCCTATTGCCTCTTCAACCCAACCGGAAGCAGCCAAGGCATATTCTGCCCACCCTGTTTCCTCGACCCCGCCGCAGAAACCGCAAACCCTGTCTTGGCGGCAAAAGTTTAAAAACCTGTTGTCTTAACATATCGGAGGCCGTCTGAAACCTTTTCAGACGGCCTGGATGAATCCTTACTGCTTGCCATCAACGTCGGCAGACTGGTTAACGGCATGCCCCCTATGCACCCCTTGTGCGAATTTCTACGGCTGGATCCCAAAATCACCACTTTGGATTAACACATGAAACGTTCCACAAAAATCACATTGTCCGTGATCGCCCTTATCGGCTTGGCCCTCTATATGGCCTACCGATGGATTGCCTGTATCGATATGGGCGGCACCGGGCAATACAAACCGGATTTCTGCTACAACAAACCCAACTGGTTTGAGCGGCTGCAAGCAAAAAGGGAAACCATGAACAACATCGAAGAAATCAAACGAAACCTCGAATTCACCTGCGTACGCGAACAGCGCCCGCCTTTATCCGAAGAAACACAGCAGCTCTATAATTATGCGCTGCACCGCGATTTGAACCATATGTGGCCGGGCGAACGCGGCGACGGTTTTTGGGACAACCTGCTACCCTATTACCGCATCGCCGCCGCCAACGGCGACTATAAAGCCAATGTGCGCCTGCAATTCATTCTCAGCGACGGCTGGACACAAGTGCCTGAGATAGAAGCGGAAATCGAAGTGCATCAGCTCAATAAACAGCTGCAAAAACAACTCCCCGCCACCGCCTATTACCTGCTCAAAGGCTATATCGAAGACGGCTACGGCGTTTCCGCCCCTCCAGACAGCGAACTGGCCTTTCTACGTAAAGCTGCCGATATGGGCAGTAGGGATGCACAATTCGTTTTGGGTAAAACACTTATGGGAATCGATGATAAGGAATCACTTCCATTTCGCTTGGAACTGAAACGCAAACTCTACCGCTGTGCTTCCGAACAAGGCCAAGGAGATGCCTCTAAATGGCTGGGGATTGATTTACAAAATATCAAACAATACCCGGAAGCGGTAGCAGCTTTTTATCAAGGCGTAAAAAACGGCAACAGCCAAGCAGCCTTATGGCTTGCAGACGGCTTTCAAGGCTTGGAGTTAAACCTTACTCCGGATGCCGAGCGAGCACGCCGCTACGAAGCCATCAGAGACTATCTTTCCACTTACGACTTTATGTCGCCTAAAGTCCCTGATTTGGATGAAATAGTGCCATTACCGCCGGCACCATTGCCGGAATGGGACGGTAAGATTGCCTTCCAACGCTGGGTAGAGGGGAAAGAACCGCCCAAGCCTTCCGACGAACTGATGAAAAAACTGGCCGGTCAAGCCAAGCTGGATGTGAAAACAGGCCTTCCCATTACCGAACCGCCCCAACCGGAAGCAGCCAAGGCATATTCTGCCCACCCTGTTTCCTCCAACCCGCCGCAGAAACCGCAAACCCTGTCTTGGCGGCAAAAGTTTAAAAACCTGTTGTCTTAAACATATCGGAGGCCGTCTGAAATATTGAACTGTTCCCCAAATCCTTGGATGGTTCAATATTTCAGACGGCCTCTCGATTTGCATCTCTTATTCACCAAACCATTACAGATTCTGCAACCGCTCCAGTGATGGTGCGTAGTAATAGGCACCGGTTACGGCGGTGGTAACGTGTTTGAGCAGCAGGTCGGTTTTGCCGTCGGTATGGCCGAACATGCTCAGCAATTGTGCTTCGATATTGTGCAGTGTGCCGCAGTAGGCGATAAATACCAAGCCGTGTTCGCCCGATGCGGTGCCGTAGGGCAGGCTGCGGCGGACGATTTCGAGGCTTACGCCGTTTTCTTTGAGATTGACGCGGCCTAAGTGGGAATCGGGCAGGCGCACGTCTTTGCTGAATTCTTCGTTGGTTTCTTTGGTGCGGCCGACGGCGGCTTCTTGCTCGGCCAGCGGCACTTTGTTCCATTTTTTGAGATCGTGGCGGTATTTTTGCAGCAACACATAGCTGCCGCCTGCATCGGGCTTGCCTTCTGGCACGGTGCCGACGATGCGGATGTTGTCGCCGGTGGGGTTTTCGGTGCCGTCTACAAAACCGTCCAACCCGCGCTCTTCGATCCAGCGGAAGCCGTGGGTTTCGTCTTTTACGTCGATGCTGTCGCCGAATGCTTCCAATAAGGCCATAGCCAGCGAAAAGTTAACATCGGGGCGCAACGATTGGATGTGGAACATGATGTCGTGCTGCGTGGCGGGAGCCAAGCCGTTGCCCAGCGGGGTAAACGGTTTGATTTCGCTGCCTTCGCCGTTGTGGTTCAGGCTTTGCCAGAATGCGCTGCCGAAAGCGATGGTTAGGCCGAGCAGTGCGTCGGGAAATTTTTGCTGCAATTGGTCGAGGGCTTCAAGGCTTTGGAGGGCGGCGAGCTGAATCTGCTCGCGGCTGCCTGTGATGTCGGCTTCGATAAATACGGCGGCTTTGCTGCCTGCGGGAATAATGGCGGTTTGCGGGTTCATGTTTTTCCTTCGGATGATGCGGATGGATTTGTGTTTGACAGGTTTTAATTATAGCCCATGCCGGATAGTATTTTAAGGCCGTCTGAAAAGAATCGGCGGGACGGAACCCAAACAAACTGCATTACTGCTTTGCCGCGCCTGCAAACGCACGGGCACAGGCGGGTAATCGCGCTGTGGTAGAATCTGCATCTGTTTTTTACGGGAAGCATTATGCGTATTGTTTTGTTTATATTGGTACTGTTACTGCTGCAGGTGTTTACCTTCGGCTTGGGCCGGTCGCTGCAATGGCTGTTCGCCCCTTATATTGCCGCACGGGGCAGACGCTGGCTGATGGGCATTGCTTTTTTGATTACCAATGCGCTGATTGCGGGTTTGCTGTTGCAGCTGGGGCATGCGGTGTTCCGCTGGATGGCGTTTTGGATGGTGTTGCTGCTGTTTGTGATGTATGCGGCCTTGGCGACGTTTGTGCTCTATCTGCTGCTGTGCCGGTTTATGGAACAAAAACCCATGTCGCGCAGCCTGCGGCTGTTTGCTCCGCTGTTTGTGGCGGGGTTGCTGGGGCTGGCGGTTTATAACGCTTACACGCCCGTGGTGCATCATGCCGAAATCAACATCGAAAAACCGCTTGAGAAACCGCTGCGTATCGGCATGGCCAGCGATACGCATTTGGGCGTGCTGTTCGGCGCGCGCCAACTGGATAAACTCGCCGACATCATGAACCGCGAAAAAGTCGATATTATTCTGCTGCCCGGCGATTTGATGGACGACAACGTAAACGCCTACCGCGCCGAAAACATGCAGCCGCATTTGGAAAAACTGCGCGCACCGCTGGGCGTGTATGCCACTTTGGGCAACCACGATTTGTTCGGCCACGAGCGCGAGATTTATGAAGAGCTGACCAAAGCGGGCATTAAAGTGCTCGCCAATGAGAGCACGGTGGTGGACGGCCGCTTGCTGGTAGTAGGCCGCAATGATGATTTGGACAAAACGCGCCCGAGCACGGAAACGCTGTTGCGCAATCAAAACACCGCCCTGCCCGTGCTGCTGATGGATCACCGCCCTACCGATATCGAAGCTCACAGCAAACTGCCGATAGACGTTCAGGTGTCCGGCCATGTGCACAACGGCCAAGTGGCGCCGGCCAATTTAATCGTCCGCTTTCTCAACCGCCTGCACTACGGCTACGAGCAAATCGGCAACGGCCACTTTTTCGTTACTTCGGGTTACGGCTTCTGGGGTGTGCCGCTGCGTTTGGGTTCGCAATCGGAAGTGTGGATCATTGATGTGAAAGGCAAATAGCCTCACCTGCTGATAACACGACAAAGGCCGTCTGAACAATCGTTTTCAGACGGCCTAATCGTGAGAAACACGCAGCTTAACCGCTGATGTCTTCCAAACTGCGCCCCTTGGTTTCCTCGCCCAGCACCACAATCACGGCAACTACTGCCATCAGCACCGCCGTAAACATCACGAAAATCCGCCCGAAACCGCCGTCGCCGCCGATCATGGCCGCCACCGCCATCGGCGCGACAATACCGCCGATACGGCCGACGGCACCGGCCCAGCCCGAACCGAAGGCGCGGAAGCGCACGGGATAAAGCTCCGGCGTATAAGTGTAAAGCACGCCCCACGCGCCCAAGTTGAAAAACGACATCCAACAGCCCCAAAACATAATCATCGCCGCCGAATCGCTGCGGCCGAAGAAATAGGCACACACCGCACAGGCAAACAGAAAACCGGCCAGCGTGGCCTTGCGGCCGATTTTTTCCACCAGCACCGCCGCCGCAAAATAGCCCGGCAGCTGCGCCAAAATCATCACCAGCACATATTCGAACGTTTTCACCACCGTATAGCCCTGCTCCACCAGCAGCTTCGGCAGCCAAGTGAAAATGCCGTAATACGAAAACACGATGCCGAACCAAATCAGCCACAACATCAAAGTACGCTTGGCAAAAGGCGGTTGCCACAGCTGTGCGAAACGCGGGTTTTCCTGCGGCGCACGCTCGGCTACCGAGGCCGTCTGAACCGCCTCTATGCCTGCCTGCTTTTCCAGCCCGACGACGATTTCATGCGCTTCGCCAACGCGCCCTTTGCTGATCAGATAAGGCACCGACTCGGGCAGATGCTTCCACACGAAAAAGGCGTAAAACACCGGCAGTGCGCCAATCAAAAACGCGCTTTGCCAACCGTATTGCGGAATAAAAAAATACGACACCAGCGCGGCGGCCAACCAACCCAGCCCCCAAAAACTTTCCAGCAGCACGATAAAACGCCCACGCACTTTCGGCGGCGCATACTCGCTCACCAGCGACACCGCCACCGGCAGCTGTCCGCCCAAGCCGAAGCCGGCCCAAAAGCGGAAAAACAGCAGGCTTTCGAGATTCCAAGCGAAAGCACACAAACCCGTGGCAATGCTGTACAGCACCATCGTGGCCACAAACACATTCTTACGTCCGATGCGGTCGGCCATCCTTCCGCTCAACACCGCCCCCAACGCCATGCCGATAAAGCCGACGCTGACAATCCAGCCCAATTCAGACGGCGTCAGATTCCATTCTTTGCCCAACGTAGCCAACACAAACGACACCATGCCGGTATCCATTGCATCAAACAGCCAACCCAAGCCGATCAATATCAACAACTTGTAATGAAACTTGCCCACAGGCAGGTTATGTAAACGGGTGATGATATCCATTGTCCGATTCCTTAACACCGGTGATTTAAATACGGAAATTGTTAACAATCAGCGGGATTGTGGCCTTTTTACAGCGAAAGGGCAAGCAAGAATATGAAAACCGACCCGATTCGCGCCAAAGATACACAGCGGCAACGGCGGTGCTGGCTGTTTTACTGCAAACCCTTTACACTTCGGCCTATGCTTGCACCGCCATCGTATATATATATATGTAAGTAAAGGCCGTCTGAAACCGATATGCAGACAGCCCGCCCAAGCACCGTCATCTCCCTGTTTACCCTTAGCCGGATATTTTTCAGACGGCCTCACACCACCTGCAACGCCATGCCAGCACAACCGTTTAACCCGCTCACCATTCCCATTTCGGGCACGTCCCTTATCGAAGCCTCTGCCGGCACAGGCAAAACCTACGGCATTGCTGCTTTGTTTACCCGTTTGATCGTGCTGGAAAAAATGCCCGTAGAAAGCGTGTTGGTCGTTACCTTTACCAAAGCTGCCACCGCCGAACTGAAAACCCGCCTGCGGGCGCGTTTGGACGATGTGTTATCGGTATTGGAAAACGTGCCGGATGCCGCACACCATTCAGACGGCCTCGCCGCGTATTGCGCGCAACACCACGAAGGCGACGTATTTTTACCCAACCTGCTCGAAGCCGCCTTGCAGCAAGAAAGCCAAGAGCGCCTGATTGTGCGCCTCAAAGCAGCCATCAGCCGCTTCGACAATGCCGCCATTTATACCATTCACGGCTTCTGCCAACGCCTGCTGCGCGATTATGCCTTTTTCTGCCAAGCCCCTTTCGACGTAGAACTAACCGAAGACACGCGCGAACGCCTGCTGGTGCCAGCCCAAGACTTCTGGCGCGAAAACGTGTCGCACAATCCTGTATTGGCCAAACTCATGTTCGAGCACCGCCACACGCCCGAAACCATGCTTTCCGAAATCAAAAGCTTTATCGGCCGCCCCTATCTGGCTTTCAGACGGCCTGAAAGCAATATCGAAACCGCACAAAAGACATTGGCGCAATGCTGGGAAAATATCCGCACCCAACTGCCCGAATTGGTGCAAACCTTTTGGACAATCCACCCCGTTTTAAACGGCAACAAATACCGCAAAAATACCTTCCAAAACGTTTTTGCCTTACTGGAAGCCGCAGCAGAAAGCAACACTCTGCCTTCCAACCACGACAAACTCCCCCTGTTTGCCGCCGACGCTCTTGAAGCCGCCACCAAAAAAACCGCCACGCCCGACACCGCCGCCTTTGCCCGCTTAAACATACTCGCACGGCTGGGCGAATGCTTCAACGGTTTGGCCGAAGCCGAACAAAACACCCTGATACAGCTGCAACTCGACATGCTGCAATACATCGGCAATGCGTTGGAGGCTGAAAAAAAATCCCGCCGCGAACGCAGTTTCGACGACCTGCTGCTCGATGTTTACCATGCCCTTATCCGCAGCCCGCACCGCGAACAATTGGCACAAACCGTTGCAGCCGTTTGGAAAGCCGCCCTGATCGACGAATTCCAAGACACCGACCCCCTGCAATACGAAATATTCAAACAACTGTTTATCCGTCAGGGCAACCCGCTGTTTTTGGTCGGCGATCCCAAACAGGCGATTTACAGCTTTCGCGGAGCCGACATCTACGCCTACATGCAGGCCGCCGAAGATGCCGACGCCCGCTACACCTTGACCACCAACTTCCGCAGCCACGCCAAACTGATCAACGGCATCGGCGCCTTGTTCAAACAGAAAAACCGCCCCTTCGTGCTCGACAGCATCGACTATGCCGACGTAAACGCCGCCCGCAGCGAAAGCCGTCTGAATCCGCCCAAAACCGCCGTTTCCATACGCTGGCTCAACCACGAAACCGACGGCGGCGGCAACAAAGACGCGCTGCGCAGCCGTGCGGCGGATAACTGTGCCGACGAAATCGCCGCCGTTCTCAACGATGCCGCGGCAGGCCGTCTGAATTATCAGAAAAACACCGCCGGCCCCGCCGTGCCGCTGCAATCGGGGCAGATTGCCGTACTCGTGCGCACCCACAACGAAGGGCAGATGATTGCCAAAGCCCTGAAACAGCGCAACATCCAAAGCGTGCTGCTGCAACGCGAATCGGTGTTTGCATCAGAAGAAGCCGAGGCCGTTGACGCTCTGATCGGCTTCTGGCTGCAACCGCAACGCACCGAAACATTGCGCTTCGTGCTCGGCGGCATATTGTTCCGCTACACCGCCGCCATGATCCACGAACTCAACCGCAACGAAACCGCCCTGCTCTCGTGGATCAACTCCGCCCAAACCGCCGCCGAAGTATGGCAGCAACACGGCATCTACGCCGCCATCCAGCAGTTTGCCGCCGAACACGGCATCGAAGCCCGCCTGCTCGCGCGCGGCAGCACCCGCAGCCTCACCAACTACCACCAACTGATCGAACGCTTGGCCGAAGAAGACGAACAAAGCCGCTCCCCCGCCGCACTCCGGGAATGGCTCAAAAACCAGATTCAGACGGCCCAAAACGCCGAACATCCCAAAGGCGAAAACAATCTGCTGCGGCTCGAAAGCGACGAAAACCTCGTCAAAATCGTGACCATGCACGCCGCCAAAGGCTTGCAGTATCCGCTGGTATATTGCCCCTTCGTGTGGGATGCGAAAAAGAACACCCCGCAAGGCTGGCAGATTCTGCACCGCCCCCGCCGTCCCACCAAACTGCTGCACGAAACACAGCTCGACGACGCCGACCGCAACCAGCTTGCCGACGAAAACCTAAGCGAAAACCTGCGCCTGCTGTACGTTGCCCTCACCCGCGCCGAAGAACATCTGGTTATCTACGCCGCCCGTTGCAGCAACACGCCCGACAACACCTTCGCCTACCTGCTCGAAGGCACCGCCGACAGCCGCCGCGCCGACATCGCCGCCGCATACGCCGCGGCAAAAAGCGAAGCAGACACCATGCTGAAAAACAACTGGCAGCGGTTCATCGACAACGCTCCCGAAAATACCGACTTCAGCTTTACCGAAACACCTCCCGAACCGGCGGAATATCAAGCCCCCTCCTTTTCAGACGGCTTCTACCAAGCAGCCGGCGTTTCTGCACGCCCGTTCGAGTTCATACGCCATACCAGCTTTACCGGCTTGAGCCGCCACACCCGCAACACCGACGAACATACCCGCGAAGAACTGCAACCGGCCATCGACACAGCGGAAACCGCAACCGACGTACCTTTATCCGCCATGCCGTCTGAACACACCGATACCCGCAGCATCCACACCTTCCCGCGCGGCGCAAGCGCAGGCGTGTGCCTGCACGAAATACTCGAAACCTTCGATTTCGGCTCCCCCGCCGCCGCACAAAACGAAACCGTTGCCGCCACACTGGAACACTACGGTTTCGATGCCGGCTGGCTGCCCGCCGTTACCGCCATGCTCGACCACACCCGCCTCTCCCCGCTCGACGGCCAAACCGCGCTGGCCGACATTCCCGCCACCCAACGCCTTGCCGAAATGGGCTTTACCCTGTTTATGCACGACTTCACTCTCAACCGTTTGCAGCAATGGTTCGCCGAAACAGAACACGGGCTGCCCGCCGAATGCGCCACCGCCGCCAAACTGCTCGACTTCAACGACGTTAACGGTTTTTTAAACGGCTTCATCGATATGGTCTGCCGCGATTCAGACGGCCTCGTTACCGTAATCGACTATAAATCCAACCACTTGGGCTATGCCGCCGAAGACTACACTCAAGCAGCCATGAACGAAGCCGTCGCCCACCACCACTATTACCTGCAAGCCCTGATTTACGCCATTGCCACCGCCCGCCACTTCGCTTCACGCCAACAGCCCCTGCACACCGTTGCCGTGCGCTATCTCTTCCTGCGCGGTTTAAACGGCAGCGGCAACAACGGCATCTGGTCGTGGAACATCGACACAGCCCTATTGCAGGAATGGCTGTAAATACCTGCAAAACCGCCCGCACCATACCCCGTGCAACCGGACGCCGCCAACCCTTTGCCGCCGGAGGTTTTCTTGACAACGCAGCCAAAGAATAAGATAATCCGCCAATTATTGTGCAGCCGTTTGATACGGCTCGTTATTTTTCCGGCACACCCGTCCGTGCCGCCCGTTAGGAGGTGATGTTTACATCACGGCGCGTATCCCGCCAAGCCCGAAGGCCGATAGCGATACAACAAAACCCCATTCACAGGCCGTCTGAAAAACAAGAAGGCCGAAACCAAATTTTAAGGAAATAAAATGCCTGCTATTCGTGTAAAAGAAAACGAACCTTTTGAAGTTGCCATGCGCCGTTTCAAACGCGCTGTTGAAAAAACCGGCCTGCTGACCGAACTGCGCGCCCGCGAAGCTTACGAAAAACCGACTACCGAGCGCAAACGCAAAAAAGCCGCTGCGGTTAAACGTCTGCAAAAACGCCTGCGCAGCCAACAACTGCCTCCGAAACTCTACTAATCACACTTTCTGAAGACGTGATTAAGCAATACACCGTAAAGCCTTGCGCTTTGCGGTGTTTTGGCTTGTATAAGAAACAAACTTTACCAACTAAATCAATCCCACAAACACACCGCCACGAAACCTTTTCATGCTTCGCCACACCAAGAAGCAGCAGCGTCAAACAGCTACATTCAAAACCGCCGCACACACAAACGGCCGTTTGCCCCGCATTTCCGCCCGAAATGCCGAAACAGCTTGTTTTTAAACCAAACAACACCATTAAAATGGTTTGAAACCCCAACAAAGTGAGCCCGCCATGAGCCTGAAAGCGCAACTTTCCGAAGACATGAAAACCGCCATGCGCGCCAAAGACAGCGTTACCCTGTCCACCGTGCGCCTTATTAACGCCGCCATCAAGCAGTTTGAAGTGGACGAGCGCACGGAAGCCGACGACGCCAAAGTGATTGCCATCATTACCAAGATGGTGAAACAGCGCAACGACAGTGCCAAAATCTACACCGACGCCGGCCGAACCGATTTGGCAGAGAAAGAAAACGCCGAAACCGAAGTGCTCAAACGCTACCTGCCGCAAATGATGTCGCCTGAAGAAATCCGCAGCGCGGTAGAGGCCGCCGTTGCCGAAACCGGCGCGGCAGGCATGGCCGATATGGGCAAAGTAATGGGCGTATTGAAAACCCGATTGGCCGGAAAAGCCGACATGGGCGAAGTGAACAAAGTGCTGAAATCAGTGCTCGCCGCCTGATCCGAAAAGGCCGTCTGAAAGAAAACGCCTTCTCAAACGTCTCTTTCAGACGGCCTCGATACATAACCATGATACCGAGTGAATTTATCGACGAACTGCTGGCCAAAGTCGATATCGTAGATATTATCGACGAGCATGTGCCGCTGAAAAAAGGTGGCGCCAACTACATGGCCTGTTGTCCGTTTCATAAAGAAAAATCGCCGTCGTTTTCCGTCAGCCCGCACAAACAGTTTTACCACTGTTTCGGCTGCGGCGCACACGGTTCGGCCATCGGCTTTATCATGGAATATCAGGGCTTGAGTTTTACCGAAGCCGTGCAGTATTTGGCCGACCGCGTCGGCATGACCGTACCGCGCACCCGCGGGCAACAAGAAAACCCCGAGCAGCGTGCCGAGCGCAAGAAAAAACAGCAAACGCTCGAAGAAACCACCGAAGCCGCCGCCGCTTTTTACACAGGCCGTCTGAAACAGGATACGCGCGCGCAGCAGTATCTTGCCAAACGCGGCCTGAGCGACGAAATCATCGCACACTACGGCTTAGGCTACGCGCCCGACAGCTGGCAGCCGCTGGCACAGGTATTCCAGCCCTACCCGAATACACCGTTGGTAGAAAGCGGCATGGTCATCGAGAAAGACGGCAAATATTACGACCGCTTCCGCGACCGCATCATGTTTCCCATCCGCAACCAACGCGGTCAGGTTATCGGCTTCGGCGGCCGCATACTCGACAAAGGCGAGCCGAAATACCTCAACTCGCCCGAAACGCCGCTGTTCGACAAAGGCCGCAATCTCTACGGCCTGCACGAGGCCCGAGCCGCCATTAAAGAAGCCGGGCGTATTTTGGTGGTGGAAGGCTATATGGACGTGGTCGCCTTGGCACAATTCGGCATCGGTTACGGCGTAGCCGCGCTCGGCACCGCCACCACCGCCGACCACGTCAAACTGCTGATGCGCCAAACCGACAGCATTTACTTCTGCTTCGACGGCGACCGTGCCGGCAGAAAAGCCGCATGGCGGGCTTTAGAAAACGCCTTGCCGCAACTGAAAGACGACAAATCGCTGCATTTCCTGTTTTTGCCGGAAGAGCACGACCCCGACAGCTACATCCGCGCTTACGGCAAAACACCGTTTGAAGATGCCCTGCTCAACCAAAGCAAACCCCTGTCGGAATATTTTTGGGAACACCTTTCAGACGGCCTTAATCTGGATACGCAGGAAGGCAAAGCCGAGCTGGTCAAAACCAGCTCGCCGCTGCTGGCACAGATTACCGCACCCGCTTTAGGCTTTTTATTAAGGCAGCGTTTAAGCGAACTGGTGGGCATCGACACCGCCGATCTCGCCCGCCTGATGGGCGAAGAAGCCCCCAAACGCCAAGCCCGGCAGAAAAATTACAAACTGCCCAAAGAAACCTTTAAACAACCGCAAATGTCTACATTGGCGGAACGCCAGATACGCAGCCTCTTGATAAATCCCGCATGGGCTTCATATATAGAGTTGCCCGAGTATCTGACCCTTAGCGGCGATTTTGCCTGTTTGGCCAATCTCGCCGAACTGATTAAAAGCTTGCCGGAGCTGCCCACAAGCGCACACATTTTGGAACACATGCGTGGAAGCCCTTACGAAACCACGATAAACCGTATTTTCCAAAGCGCGCTCAACGATCCGCAAGCCTTGGAAGGCAGCAGCGAAGAGGATTGCGAAAACTTCCAACTCGGCATGACCAAGCTCCTGAACGAGTTGAAAAACACACAAATCGAAGCATTGAAAGAAAAAAACCGGCATACCGGTTTGAATGACAACGAAAAAAAACTACTGCTGGCATTATTGATGCCGGCAACACGATAAAAGCCCAAGGCCGTCTGAAAAACATACACCCTGCTGCAACCGAGTCGTCTTGTACCTACCGCAGAACACCCTACCGATTTGTTTCAGACGGCCTCCCGTTAAACCAAACACCGAGAACATTCTATGTCAAACCAACACAGCAACAATACACACGACAGCGAATATGAAGAACAAGACGACAACCGTCCGCTAACGCTCGAAGAGCAGCGCGCACGGTTGCGCCAGCTCATCATCATGGGCAAAGAGCGCGGCTATATCACCTATTCCGAAATCAACGATGCGCTGCCCGACGATATGTCCGACGCAGAGCAAATCGACAACATCGTCAGCATGATTTCAGGTTTGGGCATCCAAGTGACCGAGCAGGCACCCGATGCCGAAGAAATGCTGATGAGCGACAACACCGCCGCCATCACCGACGATGATGCCGTAGCCGAAGCCGAAGCCGCCCTATCCAGCGTAGACAGCGAATTCGGCCGCACCACCGACCCCGTGCGCATGTATATGCGCGAAATGGGTCAGGTTGACCTGCTGACCCGCGAAGACGAAATCATCATCGCCAAAAAAATCGAAAACGCGTTGAAAAACATGGTACAGGCCATCTCCGCCTGCCCCGGTTCGATTACCGAAATTTTGGAGCTGATCGAGCGCATCCGCACCGACGAAATCAAAGTCGACGAAGTGGTCGAGGCCATTATCGACCCCAACGAAGTGCTGCTCAACGAGTTAGGATTGGGGCATTTGGAAAGCGCGAGCTCTTCCGCAGACAACAGCGAAAACGACGACGCCGACGACAACGACGGCGACAGCGACGACGATGAAGACGACAGCAGCCCCGAAGCCATCGCCGCCACCAATCTCGAAGAGCTGAAACAAAAAGTGCTCGAACATTTTGAACGTATCCAAGAAGATTACGACAAAATGATCGCCGCCCTGAGCAAGCACGACAGCCGCCATGAAACCTATTTGCAGCACCGCGATGCCATCGCTTCCAAACTGCTCGAAGTGCGTTTTGCCACCCGCCAAATCGAAAGCCTGAGCAGCAACCTTCGCGAACGGGTGGAAAACATCCGCCGCCTCGAGCGCGAAATCCGCGATATCTGCCTCGACCGCGTGCACATGGACAGAGACTACTTCATCAATTACTTCCTGCCCGAAATCACGCGCCTTGATTGGGTGGAAGAAGAAGTTGCAAAAAACAACGTATGGAGCAACGCTCTCGACCGCTTCCGCCATGCCATCATCGAAAAACAAGCCAAGCTGGCAGAAATGGAAACCGAAACCCGCATTTCCATCGAAGAATTGAAAGAAATCAATAAAAACATGGTCATCAGCGAAAAAGAAACCGCGGCGGCCAAACAGGAAATGATTCAGGCCAACTTGCGGTTGGTGATTTCGATTGCGAAAAAATACACCAACCGCGGCTTGCAGTTTCTCGATTTGATTCAAGAAGGCAATATCGGTTTGATGAAAGCGGTAGATAAATTTGAATACCGCCGCGGTTATAAATTCTCTACTTACGCCACATGGTGGATTCGTCAGGCCATCACCCGCTCGATTGCCGACCAAGCGCGCACCATCCGTATTCCGGTTCATATGATTGAAACCATCAACAAAATGAACCGCATTTCGCGCCAATATCTGCAAGAAACCGGCGAAGAGCCTGATTCTGCCAAACTGGCCGAACTGATGGAAATGCCTGAAGACAAAATCCGCAAGATCATGAAAATCGCCAAAGAGCCGATTTCTATGGAAACGCCGATCGGTGACGACGACGATTCACATTTGGGCGATTTTATCGAAGACGTAAACAACGTCGCTCCGGCAGATGCGGCCATGTATTCGAGCCTGCACGAAGTTACCAAAGAAGTGCTGGAAAGCCTGACTCCGCGCGAAGCCAAAGTATTGCGTATGCGCTTCGGTATCGACATGAATACCGACCACACGTTGGAAGAAGTGGGCAAGCAGTTTGACGTAACCCGCGAGCGTATCCGCCAAATCGAAGCCAAAGCCTTGCGCAAACTGCGCCACCCGACCCGCAGCGACCGCTTGAGAAGCTTCTTGGACAGCGAAGAAAACAAACAGTAAGCCGCAGCAACACCATCAAAAAAACCGTCTGATTCATCAGACGGTTTTTTCAGTTAGATTCTCTTTTTCAATACTTGGGCGGCTCTGGCATTACCCTGCTCCGCAGCTTTCTCAAGCCAATATTTGGCTTTTACCCGATTACGCTTCACACCGCTGCCGTTCAAATACATCATGCCCACCTTATATTGGCTGTCGGCATCACCTTTTTCCGCAGCTTGACCGTACCATTCGGCCGCTTTACGCAAATTGCGTTTCACACCTTTACCGGACTCATAAAATGAGCCGAGATTGGCCATGGCCTGCACCTGCCCCTGTGCGGCGGCTTTTTCGTACCATTCGGCTGCCAAACGGGCATCCGGCACTACGCCCCAACCGTTTTCGTATAACAATCCTAAATGATACTGGGCGTTAACATGATTTTGCCCGGCAGCTTTTTCCCACCAATGCTTGGCTTGTTCATAATCCGCCTGACGGCCGATGCCGTCTGAAAACATCAAACCCAATTGGTTTTGGGCGTTTACTTCACCTTTTTCGGCAAGGCCTTTCATGATGGTATAGGCTTGGTCGTAGCGGCCTTTGCTGTATGCCTCTCTTGCCTCTTGATACGTTCCCTGCTGTACGTTTGCGCAGGCTGACAAAGCCAAAACTGCTGCACAGGCGGGTGCGGCGAACCACCGTAAGACTTTCATTATTCTTCCTTTCAGAGTGAGTGCACGTTAAAAAATGACATTATACTAACAACCATCTGAACAACCGTCACTCAATAAACAAACGGCATAATATTCTTACCACAGGTTACTTCAAACGGGTTTTTCCGCTACAATCTACTAAATATCATAAACTTAACAAAAGGAGAGAAGCATGACCCAGCAACCACGCTTGCCGGTGCCCGATCTTACCGAAACCTGTGCCCGCTACCTCAAACAGGTGCGTCCGCTGCTGAGTGATGAAGAATATAAAAAAACCACGGCTTCCGTGCGCCATTTCCAAAGCCGGATAGGGAAAACATTACAAACGCAACTGCAAACATCCGCCGAACAAGCCGACACCAGTTGGCTGCTGGATGCTTGGCTGAAAAGCTATCTCGATATCCGCACACCTCTGCCGCTGGCGAGCAATGTAGGCTTTACCATCCGCACGCACGGTAAAAGTTTGAGCGAATGGGCGTCCGCCATCGCCGCCGTGTGTGCCGATTTCCACCACGGGCGTATTCCCGTGCCCCAAACGCCGCAAGGCACGCCGGTGTGCATGCATCAATGGCAGATTCTGCGCGGTGCGGCACGCATTCCCCAAACCGGCAGCGACGGCTACCGCATTGCCGCAACCGCAAACCGCCATATCGGTGTGCTGCACAACGGGTTTTATTACCGTATTACTGCGCTCGACGACAATTTTGAGGCCTACCACCCCGATACATTCAAGCAGGCGTTCGAGCAGATTTTGTCTGACTACACCTGCAACCCGTATCCCATCGCCATCGCTTCCTATATCGGCGGCAATGCTGCGGCACGGCTTTACCGTGATTTGAAACGTAAAGACGACAACACCGAATTGGCCGAACATATCGAAACCGATTTGTTCCACATCAGCTTGGACGATATTTCATTATGCCCCGATGAAGACCTTGCCCGCGCCACGTTCCAGCCCCATCAGAATGTGTGGTGCTACAAACCCATGACCTTCTGCTACAACAGCTCCACCCAAAACCTGTTCCTGCATTGCGAACACACTTGGGAAGACGGCGGCACACTTAAAAACATCGTTGCACTTGCCGGCGAAAAACTCCGCACGCCGCAAGGCAAAAAAACCGCGCCGGCCATCAGCCGCCATCAATGGAACCTGACACCCGCCCAAAAGAAAAATTGGCCGCAATGGCAGCAGCAATATGCCGAACAAGCCGTCAAAATGCGCGTGAGCAGCCTTCCCGTAACATTTAACGGCAACACCATTCCCAAGGGCATCAGCCACGATGCCTTGATGCAGTTTATGTTCCAATATGCCTTGCTGACTACCTACGGCGAAGTGCGCAACATCTACGAAGCGGTGGATGTGAGCCACTTCCGCAACGGCCGCACCGAATGCGTGCGCCCGATTTCGGAAGAATCGCTGGCATTCGTCGGCAGTTTGCTGCAAGAACAACCCGATCACAGCCTGCTTGATGCCGCACTAGCCGAACACAAGGCCCGCGTTAAAGCCGCCAAACTCGCACAAGGTGCGAACCGCCATCTGCTAGGGTTGAAGCTGACTGCCAAACAAAACGGCAGCAGCCGTGTTCCTGCGGTGTTTAAAGACAAGGGTTACGAAGTGTTCACTACGGATTTTCTCTCAACCTCTACCTTGGGAGACGACAGCATAATCGTTAATTTTGCTTTTGCACCCACATCTGCCGGCGGCTTGGGCATCAACTACACCCTAACTCAAGACGGCTGGTTGTTTACCGCCAGCTATCCCGAACATCAAAAGCATGAAGTGGCGATTTTTCTGGAAGCCTTGAAACAGGGCGCGGAACGCTTGCTGTTTTTCTTCAACCCCACAGTTAAAGAAAACAATAGGGGCTGACGTAGATTAGCAGTCATGATAGGCTGCCAAAATGAAGATAACCCACTGTAAGTTAAAGAAGAGTCTGCAAAGAAAACTGCTTGAATATTTTGTATTGGAAGTAACCGCACGTTCTGCTGCCGATATCTTGGGTATTCAGCCCAATACGGCTATTCTCTTCTACCGTAAAATCCGTCTTGTTATCAGCCATCATTTGGCTTTGGAAGCAGATCAGGTTTTTGAGGGCACTATAGAATTGGATGAGAGCTATTTCGGCGGTAAGCGTAAAGGAAAGCGCGGTAGGGGAGCAGCAGGTAAAGTGGTGGTTTTCGGTATCCTTAAACGTGGAGGTAAGGTTTATACGGTTGTAGTGAATAATGCCCGAAAGGAAAGTTTATTTCCTGTTATTACAAGGAAAATTACACCTGATAGCGTAGTTTATACGGACTGCCTGAGCAGTTACGACGTGTTGGATGTCAGCGGTTTTCACCATCACAGGATTAATCACAGCAAAAAGTTTGCCGACCGACACAACCATATCAACGGCATTGAGAATTTTTGGAATCAGGCGAAACGTGTCTTGCGCAAATACAACGGAATTGACCGAAAATCTTTTCCTCTGTTCTTGAAAGAATGTGAGTTTCGTTTTAACTTCGGGACACCAAAGCAGCAGTTAAAAACTTTGCGGCTTTGGTGTGGTGTTTAGGGCTAATCTACTTCAGCCCCAAACAATAAGCCGCTTTAAACCGATACCCGACGTTAAGGCCGTCTGAAAAAAGCCCCTCCCGATTACACTAACGGGCGGGGCTTTTTTCAGACGGCCTCGATATACGAACCGCGTCAGCGTTCCAACGGTTTCAACTTCAAAGTGAGGTCTTCCGCCTTCACTTTAAACAGCAAATCAATGTTCGGATGTTTGCCGGGATGGGCTTCGGCATCGGCAACATGTTCGGCAAACAAAGCCAAGCCGCGCTCGGCCGCTTCGCGGTTCAATACGCCGTCAAATTCTTGAGCCAAGGCGTGATAGAGCTTAAGCGAACCGAGCTTGCCCGGCGCGGCAGGAATATGGTGGATGGTTTCGCCGTTGTGCAGCACGTCTAAGCCGCTCAAATGGTCGATGGCCGCCAGTACGGCTAAATTATCTTGAAAACTCATGGCTGTTCTTTCTTCAAAATACAAAACGGCAAAAACAGACTTGCCGCATAGGAAACAGGCCGTGCTAGCCTGCCGATAAACCGATGCCGTCTGAAACACTTTTAGCGAAATCCGCAAAGCTCACTTTCAGACGGCATCAAACGATCTCAACGCAATCAGCGCGTGCCGAAAATCTTATCGCCCGCATCACCCAAGCCGGGGATGATGTAGCCGTGTTCGTTGAGATGGCTGTCGAGCGCGGCGGTGTAAATGGTTACATCGGGGTGGGCTTCGTTCACCAGTTTCACACCTTCGGGCGCGGCCACCAGCACCAAGGCTTTGATATTGCGGCAGCCTTTCTGCTTCAGCAAATCAATGGTGGCCACCATCGAGCCGCCGGTTGCCAACATGGGGTCGATAATCAACGCCGGACGCGAATCCATGCTGTCGACGAATTTCTCAAAATAAGAAACCGGCTTGAGCGTTTCTTCGTCGCGTTGCAGGCCGACCACGCTGATTTTGGCGGTGGGAATCAAATCCAGCACGCCGTCGAGCATACCCAAGCCGGCGCGCAGAATCGGCACAACCGTGAGCGTTTTACCTTTAATGCGCTCGCCTTCGATCTGGCCGCACCAGCCGTCGATAATATAATTTTCCGTCGCAAAATCGCGGGTGGCTTCATAAGCCATCAAGCGCGCCAACTCGGTGGTCAGCGTGCGGAATTTAAACGTGCTGCATTCGGCTTCGCGCATCAAGGTGAGTTTGTGTTTGACCAGCGGGTGGTCGATAACGGTAATGTTCATGGTGGCGCTTTCTGCTGTGTCGTTATAGTACGGCGGCTATTATACGGCTTTTCAGAAACGTATTGAAAGAGCGGCCTGCACGCCGCAAAGCCCGCTTTGCCAACGCCCGCCCTTGCCCCAAAAGCGAAAAGCCGCAGGTTTTATAACAAAATCATCTTAAATTAAAACCAACCATTCTTTCCTTTTTTCAGACGGCCTGATTAAAGTAAAGCGCATCGAGGCCATCTGAAAAGAATACATCATGTCTATCCAAAACCACCACCTCAACTGGCTTGAAGCCGAATCCATCTACATCATCCGCGAAGTGATTGCCGAAGCGAAAAACCCCGCGCTGCTGTTTTCGGGCGGCAAAGATTCGGTGGTGCTGCTCGCGCTGGCCGTGAAAGCTTTTCAAATCGAAGGCCGGCCGCTCAAGCTGCCGTTCAAACTGCTGCATGTGGATACCGGCCACAATTATCCCGAAGTGATTGCCTTCCGCGACCAAACCGTCGCCCGCACCGGCGTGGAGCTGGTGGTGGGCAGCGTGGAAGATTCCATCAAACGCGGCACGGTGGTTTTGCGCCGCGAAAACGACTCGCGCAATGCCGCCCAAGCCGTTACCCTTGTCGAAACCATTGAAGAGCACAGCTTCGACGCACTGATGGGCGGCGCACGGCGCGACGAAGAAAAAGCCCGCGCCAAAGAACGCATCTTCTCTTTCCGCGACGAATTCGGCCAATGGGACCCGAAAAACCAACGCCCCGAACTTTGGAATCTCTACAATACCCGCCTCTTCCCCGGCGAAAACATGCGCGTGTTCCCCATTTCCAACTGGACGGAACTCGACATCTGGCAATACATCGCCCGCGAAAACCTTGCCCTGCCGCCGATTTACTATGCCCACGAACGCGAAGTGGTCGAACGCGGCGGTCTGCTCGTGCCCGTTACCCCGCTCACACCCAAACGCGACGGCGAAACCGCGCAAGTGCGCAGCGTGCGCTTCCGCACCGTCGGCGACATTTCCTGCACCTGCCCCGTTGCCAGCACCGCCGCCACACCGGAAGACATCATCGCCGAAACCGCCGCCGCCACCCTTTCCGAACGCAGCGCCACCCGCATGGACGACCGCGTTTCCGAAGCAGCTATGGAAGAGCGCAAAAAAGCCGGCTACTTTTAAATCACATACAGCAAGGCCGTCTGAAAACCAGCCACGCGCGTTTTCAGACGGCCTCAACTCAATCTGCCATCGGATTAATCCGTATCCAGCTTCAACAAGCGGAACACCAATCCCAAACCTATCACACTGCACACCATATACACAATGCTCGACACACCGTGCCACTGGCCGAACGAGCCGCCGATCAAACCGAGCAGCCAATTGGTTTCGCCCGCTTTATGCGCTTCGATAACCGGCGTAATCAAAAACTGGTTCACCGCCAGCAACACCAGCAGCAACACAATCCATTTCGGCGTGTAAGAACGGGTATAACCGCGACCCGTGTGGGTTTTATACACCACATACACCAACAGCCACACCGCCAAACCGAAATACGCCACCACATTGAACAAAACACCGGCCAACCCGCCCGCCTGCATTCTTTCCAAATTTTGGAAAAGCAGCGGTGCCGCCACATAGCCCATACCCAGTTGCAAACCTAGCCACACGCCGGCCAATACTGCCGCCAGTTTTTTCATGAACCCCTCCCTTCGGATATCGAAAATAACGCCCATGATACTGCCGAATCTCTTTATTTGAAAGGCCGGTTTTTTTGCCCTTTTCGGCGGCACATTTCTGCACCGCACCCCGCGCCTACACAGACAAACCCGCCAAATAATGCTATCCTGCACGCTTTCTGTTTGATATTTGACGCAATGAAAAAATTTCTGATATCCGTATTGTTTATCGGCGTATCGGCTCTCGCCGCCCTGCCTTACTATTTGGGCATCAAAGCCGAAGAAAGCCTGGCCTTCCAGCAGAAGCTGCTTGCCGAGTCCAGCTTTCTGACCGTCGAATCGCACCAATACGAACGCGGCTGGTTCAGCGCAACCGAAACCACCGTTATCCGGCTCAAACCCACCTTGCTGCACAACACCCAAAAATACCTGCCCGACAACCTGAAAACCGTTTTAAAAGAACCCATTACGGTTATCAACCATGTTAAACACGGCCCCTTTGCCGGCGGCATTACTCCCGTGCGCGCGCATGTGGAAACCGAATTCAAATACCACCCCGAAACCGCCAAAGTGTTGGCACGCTTTTTCGGTGAAAACGCCCCCGTCAGCATGACCAACACCGTGTATCTCGGCGGCAGCGGCAAGCTGGCCTTAAACGTGCCTGCTTTCGACTACGAAGAACTTTCCGGCATTAAACTCAACTGGAAAGGCTTGAGCGGTTCTACCGCCTACGAATCCGATTTTGCCGCCTACACCCACGATTATGCCGCACCTTCCCTGCAACTCAAGCTGGCCGACAAGGGCAGTATTGCCATGGAAAACCTGCATATCCGCACGGAAACTTCCGAAGGCAGCAACAAACTGGCCTTAGGCAACAGCAGCTTCAAGCTCGGCAAATTCTCCACCCAATGGCAAGAAGGCTTCGACTACAACATCAAAATCAACGAATTGGTAAATATCGTTACCGACTTGCAGATCGGCGCGTTTATCAACCCCACCGGCACCATTGCGCCGTCTAAAATCGTGGTCGACAATCTCCGGTTCGACACCCAAACCGGCGAAAGCGGAGAATGGATCAACAGCGAAGGGCGTTTCCGCTTTGAAACCCTAACCTACGGCGACGACCGCTACGGCCCGCTCGACATCAACATTGCCGGCGAGCATCTCGATGCCAAGAGCCTGCTGGCGGTTAAAAACAAACTGGCCGAACTTTCCTCTAAAGAAATGAGCGAAGAACAGATTCAGGCCGAAATCATCAAAACCGTTAAAACCGATGCTTCGGGGCTGTTTACCCAAAACCCCGTGTTGAAAGTCAAAACCTTCCATTTCACCATGCCCGAAGGCATTGTAGACGTGAAAGGCGAAATGAGCTTTAACGGCCTGCATCAAAACGATTTGAACGACCTGAGCGCAATGCTCAAAAAAACCACCGCACGTTTAGACATGCAAGTGCCGCAGAAACTGCTTGAGCAGCTTGCCATCAACCAAGCCCGCAACATTTTCAGCGTTAACGCTGAAGACTTGGCCGAAGGGCGCGCCGGCATCGACGACATCAACGAAACCCTGCGCCTGATGGTGGACAGCACCGTCAACGCCATGGCTGCGGAACAGTATCTCACCGTTGACGGCAGCAACATCAAAACCCTTATCGAGCTGGCCGACAACCAACTCAAGCTCAACGGCAAACCTTTCCAAGCCGCACCTGAGCCCGAGTTTGACGACAACGCCCTGCCGCCCGATAACGCCGCCGTATCGGCAACCGCTCCGTAACCGTTGTCAAGCGGATACCTTCATCACACATTCCGCTTACCGGCAACACCGGTTTTCAGACGGCCTGCCATCTACCGATGCAGGCCGTCTGAATATATCGGAATATGTTTCGGATTATATGAAAATTAATTTTGCCAAAACGCCCGCCCCCCGCCACAATAGCGTCACCATTCCCCCGAAGGCCGTCTGAATGCCCAAGCTCCATGAAATCATCGAACACCATTGGCAACGCCCCAACCCTGTGTTGGCTACATTGCTGTGGCTGCCGGCCCGCCTGTTTCAGACGGCCTCTGCCCTACGCCGCCTGCTTTACCGCACAGGCCGTCTGAAAAGCAGAAAATTGCTCGTGCCGGTAGTGGTGGTGGGCAATATCCATGCGGGGGGCGCGGGTAAAACGCCGGTGGTGGCCGCCTTGGTTGCGGGCTTGCAGGCGCGGGGCATTCGTGCGGGGATTATCAGCCGCGGCTACGGACGCAGTTCAAGCGGCACGCATGTATTGCACCCAAACAGCACCGCCGCCGATGCCGGAGACGAGCCTTTATTGCTTTACCGCCAAACCCAAGCACCGACGGCGGTGGGCAGCAACCGCATCGATGCCGGCCGCGCACTGCTTGCCGCCCACCCCGACATTCAAGTGATCATTGCCGACGACGGCCTCCAACATTACGCCTTGCAACGCGATCTCGAAATCGTGGTCTTCCCCGCCGCCGATACAGGCCGTCTGAATTTGGATTTACTGCCCAACGGCGGCTTGCGCGAACCGCTGTCGCGCTTGCAGGAAGTTGATGCCGTTGTGGTAAGCGGCGTTACCGACACGCACCGCAACACCCCGTTCGGCCTGCACCACAACGAATTTCACAGCCGCCTCGCCACCGGCAACATCTACCGCCTGCACCGCCCCGACGAGCTTCTCGACACAGGCCGTCTGAACGGCTTGCGCGTGGCCGCCGTGGCCGGCATTGCCAAGCCCGAACGGTTTTTCCACACCTTGCGCAATATGGGCATTGCACCCGCAGAAACCCGCGCCCTGCCCGATCACGCCGCGCTGACTGCGGCGGACTTCCCGCAAGCCGACATCGTGATCATTACCGAAAAAGACGCCGTCAAACTTTCAGACGGCCTGCCGCATTCTGTGTGGGTGCTGCCCGTTTGTGCGATAATCGAGCCTGACTTGGCAGCGTTTGTCGCAGGCCGTCTGAACATTGAATCGAATACCGGAGAAGAAACAAGATGATCAGCACTAAAAAGTATCTATGGGCAGCCGTATTGTGCCTGACGGCAGGTTTGGCTCAAGCCGCACCGGCCAGCAAAGCATCGGTAGAAAAACTGTTTGAGGTACAAAACTTCGACAAAATGATGGACGATACGGCCAAAGCCATGCCCGCCGCCGCAACCGCATCCATTCAGCAATTTCTTCCCGAAGTGCCGGCTGCCAAACGCAAACAAGTTAATGAAATCATCAACCGCTACCTTACCGATTTCTCCAAACACCTTTCCAACCAAGAAATACGCAGCGAAATCCGCCGTGTAGCCATAGCAGGCGCGCAAAAAGTTTATACTCAGGAAGAGGTGGATGCACTGATTGATTTTTCCAGCTCTCCCGTCGGCCGCTCGATTAACGCCAAAATGCCGCAATATCTCGAAGCCACCATGACCCCGTTAATGACGGTAATCCAAGCAGAAACGCAAAAATTTCAACAGCAAAACGGATTGAAAATGCAGCGCGAAATCAACCGCGTCATCTGCGGCAAAAACACCTGTAAATAAGAAAGCACAACCATGGAAAAGAAATTTTTAGACATCCTCGTCTGCCCCGTCAGCAAAGGCAAACTGGAATACCATGCCGACAAGCAGGAGCTTTGGTGCCGCCAAAGCAAACTGGCCTACCCCATCCGCGACGGCATTCCCTATATGCTTGAAACCGAAGCGCGCGAACTCACCGAAGAAGAGTTGCACGCATGAGCGCATTTGTTGTTTTGATTCCCGCCCGCCTTTCGTCTTCACGGCTGCCGGGGAAGGCATTGGCCGACATCCACGGAAAACCGATGGTGGTACGCGTGGCCGAACAGGCCGCCAAAAGCAAGGCGGCGCGCGTCATCGTTGCCACCGACCACGCCGACATTCAGACGGCCTGCCAAGCGCACGGCATCGAAACCGTGATGACGGCCGACACGCACGAGAGCGGCACCACCCGCCTGGCCGAAGCCGCTGCCACGCTGGGTTTGGCCGATGACACCGTGATTGTGAACGTTCAGGGCGACGAACCTCTAATCGACCCCGAACTGATCAACCGCACCGCCGCCCTGCTGGTTGCCAACCAAGTGCCGATGGCCACCGCCGCGCACACTATCGACAATTTGGCCGAATTTCTTAATCCGAACTGCGTAAAAGTGGTGCTCAACACCCACGGCAACGCCCTGTATTTCAGCCGTGCGCCGATTCCCTACCCGCGCGATGCGATGGCTGCCGGCACCGACAAACTGCCCGAAGGCTTAAACCCGCTGCGCCACATCGGTATTTACGCCTACCGCGCCGGCTTCTTGCAGCAATACGCCCAAATGAGCGCTTTCGTGCATGAAACCGCCGAATCGCTGGAGCAGCTGCGTGTGCTGTGGCACGGCTACCCGATTGCCGTCGAAATCACCGACACCGCCCCCGCCGCAGGCGTGGATACGCCGGAAGACTTGGAAAGAGTGCGCGCTGTCTTTCAGGGATAAGAACTTAAGGGTTCACAAACGGCAGCAACAGCCGATAATATTTGCCCGTTGGTAACAGGCCGTCTGAAAAACATCTCCGGCCGCCAACGGGCAAATATCATAATCAACTTAAAAAAGTATGTTCGCCATACTCAGGCTTAACCGAATACAACCCAAACCCATTCAGCCGATTCATCCTAAACCTGTTCAAAATATGCCAAAAGCGTTTGCGGCAACCAGTTCAGATGGCCTCTGCCCGCTCCGCTCACAAAGCCGACATGTCCGCCGTAATCAGGCTGGAGCAAAGTAACCGCAGACGAGACTTCCTTACGGGTAGGCAGAGCCTGCTGCGGCAGAAACGGATCGTTTAACGCGTTAAGCAGCAAGGTCGGCACCGCAATCTTATCCAGCAGCGGCTTGCACGACGAGCGGCGGTAATAATCATGGCGGTCGGCAAAGCCGTGCAAAGGTGCGGTAAAGCGGTCGTCAAAGTCGCCCAAAGTTTTGCAGGCGGCGTATAAATCTTTGCCGTAACCTGCGGCCTTTGCTTTGGGAATAAGCGATTGCAGAAAATAGCGGGTGTAGAGCAAACGGGTAAGGCCGCGGTCGAAGCGCGTTCCGGCAGCGGCCAAGTCCACAGGAGCCGACACTACGGCTGCCGCTTGAGGAACTGCCGCTCCACCGGCTTCGCCGAGATATTTCGCCAACGCATTTCCCCCCAACGACACGCCCGCCACATAAATAACCGCAAAACGCTGCGACAATTGTTCCAGCATATAGGCTATCTCACCGCTGTCGCCGGAATGGTAAAACACGGGCGCGGTATTCGCCACGCCTCCGCAACTGCGGAAATGCGCCACCACACCGTTCCACCCTCGCGCCTGCACCGCCCGCATCAAAGCCACGGCATAATGGCTGCGGCTGCTGCCTTCCAAACCGTGAAACAGCACCACCAGCGGAGCATCGGGGTGCGGGCTGTCGATAAAATCATACGCCACCACCGTGCGCCCCGTGCTGTCGGGCACAAGCTCTCTGCGGTAAACGGGAGCCGGCGGCTGCAATGTTTTGGCGTAAATGGTTTCGAGATTGCCGTTGCGCAACCAAAACGGCGTATCCAAAGGCGGAAACGTCATACCGCTGTTCCCGGCAGCCTGCGGAACAGCACCAGATACAAGCCTACCGAAATGCTCATGCCGGTAATCCAGCCAACCAACACATCGGTTGGGTAATGAACCCCCAACACGATGCGCGAAAAGCCCATCATCACGGCAAATGCCGCTGCGGCCGCCACAATCCATTTTCTGTGCGGCGACTGCCAATAAATCAACACCACCATCGTTGCCAGCGCGGCGGCAAACGTGCTGTGCCCGCTGGGAAAAGATGCACTGGTTTCCTGAACAATCCTCGGCCACAGTTCGGGGCGCGTCCGCCCGAAAAACTGTTTGGCCACCGACATCACCATTGTCGGCAGCAAAGCGGCCAACACCACAAAAACCGCATACCCGCGCTGCTTGCGCAGATAAAACCATGATGCAAACAATAAGGTAATCGGCGTAGCAACCGCTGCCTTGCCGATATGGTGGAGCATCACGGCCGGCAGCTGAAGTGCCGCGCCCCAATGTTGGTGCACCCACAACATCAACGGCTCTTCAAAATGGAAGCGGTCTTTATCCCAAATATCTTCGGCGATAAAACCGGCGATGATCAACGGAAAAATGATACAGAAAGACAACAATGCAATTAGGGGAATACTGGGAATATAAGCGCGTAAAGGCAGCATAGATCATCCACACCGGATAAAAAATAAAATGTCATTTTATAGAAGTGTCACGGTTTATAACAGACCGGGTAAGGGTTAGCGCGCTTTCCCCACCCGACTTTAACGATAAACGGTTATCTTATTTTCATAACTTAACAAATTATGATTGTTTTTATTATTTACAGATGATAACCATTGCAATTTTCACACTGGAAAATTAAGTAAAGGTAAATGATTGTATAGAAATTGTTAGCTATGATGCCCCGTAAGTGCCGGGCGTGAAACGGCATTCATGCCTAAACGGAATCACAGGCCGTCTGAAACCATGCCGTTTAACGCCCTCCCCTACAAAAACAAAAAATGCGCGGCTGCGGCCGCAGCAATGTTCACATCAATACGGAGGTTATTATGTCTGTTTTATTGTTGGAAGCCATTATTCTGGTTAACTGGGCATCTCTGCTGACCATTATAGGTTTGTGGCTGGCGGAATATATAGTTTAAAACTGCCGTTTCAAACGCTGTTCAAAGCGTTTTTGCAGGGCGGAAACCGCAGATTTCGGAAACAGCGTGCCGGATGGAGCTTTTTCGGTGCAGAACAATGCGGCAACGGAAACTTTAAACGGCTGAAACGCTGTGCAAAACCGCTTCATGATCAATATAGTCAATCCACTTAACTTTTACTGCGGCGTTGCTGCCTTGTATTAAAAATTAAGTGGATTGGCTATAGTTTAACCATATAAGAGATCGAGGCCGTCTGAAAAACCGTTTTTCATTTAAAACGTAAAAACTGCCCGCAACATAATTTGAACTTTTTTCCCGACCCGCACAAACAAGGCTGCTTCATTGTCGGCAAGCGGACGCTTGGATCAATAAAATACCACTTTTCATCGATATTAACGAAAGCCGATAACTCTTGGTGCTGCTGCTCATGCCCCGCCGAATCTCTAAAGTAAGCCGTAAACGCCACCTGCGCATGCCTTTTTCCTACTGAGCGGTGATGATGAACCTTCAATCCCAGCCAATGCGTATCCCTGCTCCATTGCCCGATTTCAGCTTTATTGAGCAAACATTGCTGGGCGGGCACGGTTGTGGAAACAATGTAATCAACCAAATGAAGCACATATGCACTATAACGCGAACGCATCAAAGCCTCCGCCGTAGCCGGATTATGCCGGCCGGCATGGAACGGCTTGCAGCAATCTTTATAAGCGGCTCCCGATTGACAACAGCAAAGCCTTTCCTCTTCTTTTTCATGATCGGCAGGCACATGATCATTTTGATTTTGTTTCATTTCCAATCTATTCATCAATTTGTTTCACCCTAAAGCAGATTATCCAATCTCTTTACCTAAATACGGCGCATTTATTTTGCGGCAATCTCAAGCAACCGATAAGCCGCTTGTATAAGTCGATCAACTTAACTTTTACTGCGGCGTTGCTGCCTTATATTAAAAACAGGTTGGCTGACTATCCTGCGCTTTGAACTGCATCCACATCTGGAGATTGTGCAAAGGTTTCAAACTAAAATGCCGTCTGAACATTTTCAGACGGCATCTCAACCTGTTTTGCATTAACGCTCACGCAAAGCCTGCTTCATGCGGGTAATCGGTTTGATCAGGTATTGGAAAACGGTTTTCTCTCCGGTTTTCACATCCACCGTCGCAACCATACCCGGAATAATCGGCATATCTTTGCCGTTGCGGTCTTTCAAGCTGTTACTGTCTGTTTGCACCAAAATACGGTAATACACCTGATTCGGGTCAAGTTTCAAATCGTTGGCACGAGCCTGATTGCTGCTGCTTACGGTATCGGGGCTGATTAAGGTTACTTTGCCGTCCAAACCACCGTAAATTGCATAGTCATAAGCACTCACTTTCACAACCGCCGGCAAGCCCGGGCGCATAAATGCAACATCTTGTGGGCGGATATACGCTTCTACCAGCAGTTTGTCGTCTAAAGGCACAATCTGCAAAATATCCTGCCCCACATTCACCACGCCGCCCACGGTGTTGATTTGGATATTTTTCACAATCCCGCGCATCGGCGAACGAATCTGCGAACGCTCTACCGGGTCTGCACGCATTACCATATTTTCTTTGGCTTGCGCCAATTCGGATTCGGCCTGCACCAGTTCGTTGTTGGCATCGGCCATATAGCGGTTTTTACGCTCGGCAATCTGCAAAGCCAAATCACTTGATTCTCTGCGCATTCTCAACAGTTCAACTTCCGACACCACGCCTTGAGCCACCATCGGAGCAGTGATGCTGATTTCTTTGTCCAGGGTCGCTTTGCTGATGCTCAAATTATGAATGGCTTCGGTAACGGAACGACGGCGCGCCATAAAAGCAGCTTGCTCGCGTTGCTTCAGTTCGTCGCTGATGCCCTGCGGAAAGCTCAAATTCGTACCGTAAGCCTCTGCCTTCAATCTGGCGATCATGGCTTCCAAGTTTTGAACTTTGGCCTCGCTTTCGCGCAAAATGGCCGAACTGCGGGTATCGTCGAGTTTGAGCAAAACCTGATCTTTTTCAACAATATCCCCTTCTTTTACCAGCATTTCCGTGATAATGCCCGGATCCAAACTCTGCACTACCTGCTCGCGGCTGCTGGGAATAACATTACCCTGTCCTCGGGTTACTTCTTCAATCGGGCTGTTATAAGCCCAAATAACAAACACCACCAAAAAAACGAAAAACAGGATAATGATCCAAAACTGCCCACTATGTTTTTCTTTCTGCAATGCGGCATTGAGATCATTCACCAATGCCAAATCTTTGGATTTAATATTGTTTTCACTACTCATAATGACAATTACCTTTTACGGTTTGTTATAGGCCGTCTGAAAAACACAGAGCCGGCATTATTTATCATGTTTTTATCGCATCAGATGCATTGCTTATGCGGCAGACTCAATCTGTTTTTCAGGTTTGTTTTCGCTTTGCATCAATTTTTGCAATACCAGATCACGCGGGCCGTCCATAACGATTTTGCCGTTATCCATCACAATAATCCGGTTAACAATCTGCAGCACTTGAGGACGATGGGTTACTACGATCATGGTACGGTCTTTCGCCCACTGCGCAACCGCATTCAAGGCCATGCGTTCAGTAGCCTGATCCAAACCCGTGGTAGGCTCATCCAACAATACCACTTTGGGATTTCTCAACGTCATTCGGGCCAATGCGATAATCTGCTTTTGACCTCCCGACAAACCCAAGCCGTCTTCGCCCAAAGGCATATCCAAACCTCGGGGATGGCTGCGGATAATGCGGTCCAAACCAAAGCGTTTCAAAGCAATCAATAAATCTTGGTCGGTCGAATAACCGTCTGTTCTGGCTAAATCCATATTTTCGCGCAGCGTACCTAAAAACAGGCGCGGAGATTGGCTTAACAAAACAACCTGATTACGCAGAAAATTCGGGTCAAGTTGGCGCATATCGACACCGTCCAGCATAACACTGCCTTTTTCAGTGTCATACAAACCGCTGGCCAATTTCAGCATCGTGCTCTTGCCGCTGCCGATACGGCCGAGAATACCTACTTTCTCACCCGGTCGGATATTAACGCGCAAATCAGTTACCGCAGCATTACCTTCCTGCTGATATTTGAACGAAACATTTTCAAAGGTAATGTTGCCCTGCACATGATCCAAAGTAATGTACTGACGCTCAGGGCTGCGCTCAATCGGACGCTCGACAATATTATTTACACCCTCCAAAGCAAGCTTCGCCTGCTGGAAGCGTGTAGCCAAACCCGCAATCTGCGCCAAAGGAGCCAATGCACGGCCGGATAAAATAACCGATGCGATCAAAGCACCCATTGTGATCCGCTCCGCCGGATTATCGGCATGTATCAGATAAGTACCCAACAAAACCAAAAATACCGTATTGAGCTGCTGCATACCGGTAGCAAAGTTAATCATAAAGTTGCTGGTATCTTTTACCTTAATGGATGAAGCAGATGTTTTTGCCGTATATTCGTCCCAACGCTGTTGCGCCCAAGATGTGGCATTGTTGGTTTTCAGGGTTTCAATACCTTCTATTGCCTCTACGGCCAAACCGGAACGTTGTGAAGATTCTTTCATCGACTCGTTGATGTGTCGCGAAAGAGGACGCTGAACCAGCAACCCGACAATAACCACAATCGGAATAATGGTTAACGGAACCAATGCCAGTTTTCCGCCTACAATCCCGATAACGGTAATAAACAGCAATAAAAACGGCAAATCCACCAGCGTCAGCAAACTTGCACTCGTCATAAACTCACGCACGGATTCAAACTCACGCAAGTTATTGGCATAAGAGCCTGCTGAAGCGGGGCGGTCGGCCAAACGCAATGCCATAACACGTCTGAATAAAGCAGAACTGATAATTAAATCTGCTTTTTTACCTGCAATATCAGTCAAATGCCCGCGAATCATTTTGGCTGCAAACTCAAATGTAATGGCCAGTATCACGCCTATACTCAGCACCCACAATGTTTCATAAGCTTGGTTCGGAATAACCCGGTCATATACGTTCATAACGTACAGCGAGCTGACCAAGGCTAAGAAGTTAATGATGAATGTCGCCAAAATAACCTGATAGTAATAACTTCTAAAACGCCAAATCACTTTCCAAAACCACGATTTCGGCAAGTGATATTCCGGCAGGTCTGAGCGCACGTCTGAAACCATTTTAGGCTTGATGAACCAACAATAGCCTAAATAAAGAATGGCAAGCTGATCATGATCCAACACTTGAGCGAGCCCGTCTGATTGGCGGACATGGTATTTTCTGTTTTTCCCGGCACCTTCAATTTGGGTAATTACGGCAGCCTCTTCATTGTGAAGAATCAGCACCACGGGAACGGCCAAAGAAGGTATTTCTTCCAAACCGCGCTTGGAAAGTGTATTTTCAAATCCATGACTTCTCAAAACTTCAGAAAGGGAATGAAAATTCACATTCAGTTTTTTATCCCGCACAACTTCTGCAGAAAGCGCCGCTTCAGAAACAGGCACGCCCAACAGGCGGGTAGCCAAAGCAATGTGTTCGATAATAGATTTCATGGTAATGTTTTCACATAAATGATTTATTGAATTTTATAATTTAACGATTTACACCCGCCCAATTGGCAACTTGCGATTGAGAAACCAAATATTCCAAAGCTGCATCTCTGAAATCGTTACGGGCATTCACATTTTCCTGTTCGATATTTGCCAACTCGTTATACGCACCTAAAACGTCCGTCAACGTGCGGCGCGCTATTTTGAATTGCAATTCGTACGATTTCACCACTTCTTTTTGGGCAATGATATGCTGGGCCGTGATATCGGCTCTTTGCTGGCTTTGTGCCATATCAATCTCTGCCGTTCGGGCTTTTTCTGTTACTTCCCTTAAAATCTGTTCGGATTTGGAATCTGCCGCAATTAACGCTTGCGCATTTTTTTCGACATTATGTCTGGAAGCCATATCCAAAACATTCCAAGAAAGGTTCAGATAAAGTTCTTTAGTGTCTTGCGTTGCCATCCCTTCAAGATTAATGGCGGGCAAACGGGCCGCTTTAGATACGTCTAATTCGGCTTTCACACTTTCCCGTTCAGCTTGCTGGGCCAGATAGGAGGGATTAAGCGTTTTTTCTTGATTACTGTATTTTCCGACCAATGTTACTGCAGAATCGCCGGCAAACGGGTCTTTTAAGTCTTTGGGAGATATTGGCTTGGAGGTATACTTTGCCAACCGGCTCAATGCTATCTCCATTGTTCTTTGCAGGTGGGACATGGCCGTCTGAACCTGCAACTGTCGGGAACGCGCCTCAACCAATTCGGATCTGCGCCCCCCATCATATTGAACGATGATACTTAGATCTTTTAGAAGATGATTATGCCGGTTTAAACTTTGACGGCTGACATCCAAAGATTCTTTGGCACGCAAGGCAGTTAGATATAACTTGCCTATCTCGCTGCCAAGCTGTTCCTGTGTTTCAAAAAATTTGTGGCCATAATAAATTTCTTTATTTTTATCGCGCCTTACTGCTGCTTGTATGCCGCCCCAAGAATAAATATTGAGCGAACCTCTGACACCCAGCCCGCTGTCTCTGTCATTGCTGCTGTATTTATGTTTTTGTTTGATCATTTGGGTTCCCGTAAGCGCCAAAACGGGATAATGGCCTGCACGGGTAGCTTTGGTTATGCTTTGGGCTGCGCGCTCATTAGCCTTCGCCTCTAATAAAGCAGGGTCGGCCACTAATGATTTCTGCAAAATATTTTTGAGCCCTTGAGCCGAAGCAGGCTGCAAGCCTAAAAATATTAACATTGGAATAACCGATAATATTTTCAGTTTGCGGGGCAAGGGTAGCGAAGACTTATTATTTTTCATTTTTCAAATCATCGTAATATCTGAGCATTTACTTTATCTGTCCAAGTAAATAAAATTATTCCAATTTCGGAATTAATACTAACTTTGTTAGCATAACACCATATTTAACATTTCTCAGCAACTGTAAGATAAAAGGTAGGTAAAGTACACTAAAAGTACACACTATACGAAATAGTAATCAAATTTACAGTTATTCGAATTCAAGCATGCCAAATCTGTAAAACTTCTCCCTTCTTACTGCCTATACCGCCCCTCCGCCCATCACCACATACCGCATACAAATAAATTCACCCATACCCCAAAAGCAATTTAGGCTGTGCTTTTGTGGGATTATGCAGATAACAATTTAACGAGGGTGAAACGAATCTTAGCTTTCCTGTTAAAAACAATGGTTCAACGATTGGGCTGTATATGCAAAATACTCTAAAGGCCGATAGAGGCCGTCTGAATGTTTTTCAGACGGCCTCTATCGATTTTATTAACATTCCAATGCTTTATGCGTAGCCATGTGACACTTACTTACTGTTGCGCGGCGAGAAAAGCATCTAATTGCTCGGCAGTGGGCATCCCGCTTTGCGCTCCGGCTTTGGTTACAGATAAAGCTGCGGCAGCATTGGCTTTGCGTGTGGCTTCCGCCATGCCCAAATGATAAAAGACGGCAAAGGCACCGTTAAAGGTGTCTCCCGCTCCGGTTGTATCGACGGGGGAAACTTTAAAACTGGGCTGTGTATGCAGCGTACCGTTTTCATCATTATAAAGTACACCTTCACTGCCACGGGTCATCAGCACAGGCACGCCTGCCTGCTTAATCAGGTCTTCGACAGGTGTGTTTTCCGGAAGGCCGAGACTGATGGCCAATTCGTAAGCATTGGGAGTAAGCAGCGTAACCAACTCAAGCAATTCGGCCGGTAGCTTTTGTGCAGGTGCGGGGTTGAGAACAAATGGTTTGTTATGCTTACGGGCAAGCTTGGCCGCGGTAATCACGCAATCCATGGGTATTTCCAGCTGGCCGAGAATGATGTCCGCATCGGCAATACTGGCTTCACAGGCTTCGATGTCGGCCGGAGTTATGCCGAAATTCGCACCTGAAACCACTATGATATGGTTATCGCCCTCTGCCACAGTGATATTGGCCATACCGGTAGGCTGGTCGGACAATGTTTGAATGTGGTCGGTACAAATACCCTCTTTCGCAAGATGGATAAGTGCTTCGCGGCCGAAACCATCATCACCTACGGCACCGATCATGCACACCTCTGCCCCCAACCTTGCAGCTGCAACAGCCTGGTTCGCACCTTTACCGCCCATAAAGCGGTTAAACGATGTGCCCAGCAGGGTTTCTCCGGGATTGGGGAAACGGGGCGAGCCGGTAACCAAATCGATATTGATGCTGCCGATAACAGTAATTTTGGGTGTTTGCATGGTATTTCCTTTATGGTTTTACATGATATGGCAAATATCGAAAATAAACTTAATCCGATGCATCGTTGCCACTCCGTTTCCACAGGAGTCATGACCAAAGCATTCAAGCGGCACCGAAAATTGATTTTCTGCACGAATATGATTGCAGCCTGCAAACTTCCGTTGCGTATTTGTAAGTAAGTTTATTTATTTGCCGTAGGCAGATTAATTAGGGAATACAGTTATCTATGCTGCGTGGCGAGAACCGAAGCGGCATAATCGCAGGAAGCCGTAAGGCGGATATTGTGTTTTGCCGCTTCCGCCATAGCTTCTTCTACTAAAATGCGGGCCAGCCCCTGACCGCGGTAAGCAGGAGAGATTACCGTATGGGTAATATTCCACAGGCCGTCTGAAACATCGTATTTCAGATGGCCTGCTTCTTCTGAATCTTTCGATAAAATAAAAGTATTTTGCTCAGGCAGGTGTGTAACTATGTTCATGGTAACTCCTTATGATGCAGCTTTGTTGTGCCGCCGGAGGCTTTGCTCAAAATTCATGTTTATTTCTTAAACAGCACTTAGATAAGCGGTTAACACGAAAAGGCGTTAAAGCAGCCTATTACGGACATTTCTGTGTAAGTATAATTTTTGCCAGATATATCGCCGGCTAGTGTTGCCACACCTTAGTTTAAAAATCGCCGTGATGTAAGGCTTTCAGGCGGCAACCATCATAGGCAAGATGGCGTTTAAAAGCAAATTTTATAAAACATGCTGCGGCGCAAACAGCAAACTATTTTTTAATCAATGCCATCACTCGTTTCCAATGCTTCAACAAGCAGACATTGATGTAGTATGAGACCTTTGCCCTCGTATGTGGATGCAGTTCAAGGCGTAGCAGTACAGCGGGTGCAGACATATCATATAGACAGGCAAACGAGCGGGCAGCACACAACGCAGAAATGCGCCTTAGATGGTGATTTTGCGAAGATCTCAGTATGGTCATACCTTGGCTAGAAAAGAGCAATCCTATTATCCGCGAAATACCGACAAGACCACTACCGTGCGCCAAGAGCATTTGGCTTCGTTTTAAAACTTTATGCCGTCTGAAAAGGGTTTTTGAGCAACAAATAACTTGCTCAGAAACGACAGGAGGGCATAGTTAAACCACTTACTCAATAAATGCTTCTTCATGCTCGGGCTTAACCCGATTAGCCCAAAACAGTTTGAAACTGAAGATACTGAACTCTAGCCTGAGTATGACGTATGTAATTGTTCTTCAATTCATTGGCCTGTCTGTCGGCAACAGCTTCAATATAATAATGATTCGCTTAAAATAAAAATAGTTCACTTCCGATACTCCGGTTTCCCCGAGTTGAGAAGTGAACTATTTTTAGAACACCGGCTTGAAAAGCAACATTTATTCAGCGCAACAAGCCTGCTGTTAAATATCGCCTTGAGCCTTCATTTTTTCGGCACCGAACTCCAATCTGCTTAAGGCAGAAAGATAGGCTTTGGCAGTAGCCACCAACACATCGGTATCCGCGCCCTGACCGTTTACAATACGGTTTCCACGGGTCAGGCGCACTGCCGTTTCGCCCTGACTTTCCGTTCCTTCAGTTACGGCATTTACTGAATACAATAATAATGTCGCCCCGCTTTGAACCACACTTTCAATGGCTTTGAAAATAGCATCAACGGGCCCTGATCCGGTGGCCGAAGCCTTGTGTTCCACACCGTTTGCCGTAAATACCACTTCGGCTACAGGCTGCTCTCCGGTTTCGGTAGTAATTTTTTGCGAAACCAATTTGTAATTGTCATGCGACAAATTTACCATTTCGTCAGATACCAAAGCATGCAAATCTTCGTCGAAAATTTCACGTTTCTTATCAGCCAATTCTTTAAAACGGGCAAATGCAGCATTCAAGGCTTCTTCGCTACCCAACTCGATTCCCAATTCAGACAATTTCGTCTTAAAAGCATTACGGCCGGAAAGCTTGCCCAAAGTTAACCGGTTGGTTGCCCACCCTACCGACTCTGCCGACATAATTTCGTAAGTTTCGCGGTGTTTCAGCACACCGTCTTGATGAATGCCCGATTCATGGGCAAACGCGTTGGCACCTACAACCGCCTTGTTTGGCTGTACCGGATAACCCGTAACCGTAGATACTAATTTTGACGCGGAAACAATTTGAGTCGTGTCTATACCTGTTTCTAAACCGAACACATCATGGCGCACTTTCAAAGCCATAACGATTTCTTCAATCGCCGCATTACCGGCACGCTCGCCCAATCCGTTCACAGTACATTCCACTTGGCGTGCTCCGCCGCGCAAAGCAGCCAAAGAGTTTGCCACAGCCAAACCCAAATCGTTATGGCAGTGAGCCGACCAAATTACTTTGTCGCTATTAGGGGTTTTGGCAATTAGTTCACGGAAAAACGCTTCTGTGCGGTGAGGGATCGAATATCCTACGGTATCAGGAATATTGATGGTAGTTGCGCCCGCCTCAATAACCGCCCCGCAAATTTCCGCCAGAAAATCAACTTCGGAGCGCAAAGCATCTTCACATGAAAATTCCACATCATCGGTATATTCTTTGGCAATTTTTACCGCTTTGACAGCCGCTTCAATCACCTGCTTCGGCTTCATCTTCAACTTATGCTCCATATGAATGGGGCTGGTAGCGATAAATGTATGGATACGGCGTTTTTGCGCAGGTTGAATTGCTTCTCCGGCTGCACGGATATCACGTTCCACAGCACGGGCAAGCGAGCAAACTGTTGCACGGCTGAGAGATTTGGCAATTTCATTGACTGCTTCGAAATCCCCCGGGCTCGCGGCCGCAAAACCTGCCTCAATCACGTCGACACCCAATCTTTCCAGTTGGCGGGCAATACGGATTTTCTCCTCTTTAGTCATGGCTGCGCCCGGTGATTGCTCACCATCACGCAATGTCGTGTCAAAAATAATAACGCGGTTGTTATTTTGTGGCATGGTTTGCTTCTCCAATGAAGTTTGTTGTTTTAAAAAGGCATTTAAATCCAAAGGCCGACCTTGCGATTCGGCCAATGCTGTCAGCTTTTGCAGCTGAGCCAAAGGAAGCGAACCACGGATGCGCCATTTATAAATAGCTGCAGTGCTCGCTGCATTTTCGGGGTCGCGTTCTCTCAATGCTTCGGCGAGCGCATTCACGCCGCCGAAGTAAGCGATTAAACGGTCAATGTCTAATTGCATAGCAAACCTTGTCTAATAGAATTTTTTTGTTAACAGCATGGTGCGGATTATACACAAATAAGACAAAGTGGCAATAAAATATTTTTAAAAACTAATAAAATAAATTTTATAATTTATAATTATACATTATGTCCAAATCTTTATTATGATGCTAACCATTGATCAGCGAATTATCTTTGCTCTGCAAGTACCGACACATGCAAAAGCCGTCTGAAAATTTCTTTCAGACGGCCGTTTTTTAATCCATCAAAGCTATAGCTCATCAACACTTGCAATACAAGGCAGGTAAATACAAGCGGCAATATTCCTTTTTCTTCAATACATCTTGCAACATCATTAATTTTTAACCTTAACAAACTTATTGGCTTGTCGATGCAACAAATGTGACATCACGTGCAAATCACGCTCAGTCAATTTCAACGCAGCATCTACCCAAATCGTTGTAATATCTATCAGCTCTTTATACGAAACAGGATTACAATAATCTTTCACTTTTCGCATAGCCCGATAACTGTTGGGTGTCTTCTCAACTTTTTCCATATACTGCAACACTGCATCACGTCCGCAACCTTTTTCGGTCAAAATATCTACCACTCCCATTTCAAAAAGCTGCTCGGCAGTATAGATTTTACCGCTCATAATAATTTCTTCAGCCATCCCCGCTCCGACTTTGCGCAACAACATCGAATACGCCCCCATACCCGGGAAAAGGTTAAACATCACTTCCGGCAGACCCATACGGGAACCTTTTTCTGCCACCAAAACATTACCCGCCAAAGCACCCTCAAAACCGCCGCCCAAGGCGTCGCCCGCAACACAATTAATCGTAGTTAACTCTTCACACCCCAAATGAGTCATAACTGCATAAAGAACGTCAATACAATCTGTTGCATAAGCCATTAATGTATCACGATCTCTATTTCTAATTGCCTGAGAAAACAGCTGTAAATCTCCGCCAAGGTTATACACTCCTGTTATAGCAGAAGTTCCTACAATATATCGGTATTTATCTCCGTTCCGTTTCATTTCTGCGCGCACATCGTCAAAATATGCCAGCAAACTTTTTAATAATGTTGACGTAAAACACGGCAAAGGCTTGGCTGCCATTTCAACCCAGTCTGCTTTATATTTTTCATCATATGTTACACACATATGCTGATAGCGATTATTCAACTTAAACCCTTTCTATCCAACACCAGCTATTATAGGCAATCAACTTATTTTTAATACAAAGCAATAAGCCGCTCACAGTATAAGTCGCACGGAACTGATTCCATTACCGCTTTAATGGCTTATACAATCGTTCTACTTGGGCCAAGGCGCAGGAGTGCCGCAATAAAAATTAAGTTGATGCCATATTGCATATAAATTTATTGTTACAGCATGAATACGCGCAGCTCAAAATCAATTTTATGGTTCGATAAATACATTCCACCCAAGCCAAGATGTATCAACCTATTTAGCGGAGTAAATTTATTTGCTATATAGATATACTGATGATGACTCTGCGATAAGAAAAGTTCCCTGATCGATTTTTGTTCAACATAAAGGCAGAAAAACAAAATAAAAAAAGGAAACCGAAGTTTCCTTTTTTAAATTTTAGCAAGCAAATATTAAGCTAAAGCTGCTTTGGCTTTTTCTACCAAACCTGCAAAAGCTGCTTTATCGAATACAGCCAAATCTGCTAATACTTTACGGTCAATCTCAATAGCAGCACGTTTCAAGCCGTTCATGAATTTGCTGTAAGACAAACCGTTTTCGCGGGCACCGGCATTAATGCGAACAATCCACAGTTGGCGGAATTGACGTTTGCGTTGACGACGGTCACGATAAGCGTATTGACCGGCTTTCATTACTGCCTGTTTGGCAACACGATAGACGTTTTTACGACGACCACGATAGCCTTTGGCTAATGCTATTACTTTTTTGTGACGGGCACGTGCGGTAACACCGCGTTTTACGCGTGGCATATTTCAAACTCCTTAAGCGTAGGGTAACATTTTAGCAACAGAAGCCAAATCGCGCTCATTTACCATAGAGGTACCACGCAATTGACGTTTGTTTTTAGTGGTTTTTTTGGTCAGAATGTGACGCTTAAACGCATGAGCGCGCTTCACTCCGCCGTTACCCAGTACTTTAAAGCGTTTTTTAGCGCCCGACTTGGTTTTCATTTTAGGCATGGGAAAACTACTCCATATTATTTATTAGATAAGGCATAAGGGGTTTTAAAACTGTATTTTAAAAACTTGAGACCCAGATACCACGGTTTTTGCCGCAAAAATCAATAATCTTACCCCCGTGCGGCAACGGGAGTAAGCTTTGAATTATAGCTTTATTTCTTTTTAGGCGCAATCATCATAACCATTTGACGCCCTTCCATTTTTGGAAACTGCTCAACGGTTCCGACTTCCGCCAATTCTTCTTTTACCCGCTCCAGCAGTTGTGCCCCCAATTGTTGGTGAGCCATTTCGCGACCACGGAAACGCAAGGTAACTTTTACCTTATCACCATCTGCCAAGAAGCGGTTGATATTGCGCATCTTGATTTGGTAGTCTCCTTCATCGGTACCCGGTCGGAATTTGATTTCTTTAATTTGTACCTGCTTTTGGTTTTTCTTGGCTTCATCGCGCTTTTTGGCTTGTTGGTATTTATATTTACCAAAATCCATAAGCTTACATACAGGAGGCTTTGCGGTTGGTGAAATTTCTACCAAATCCACGTCCTGTTCCTCCGCCATAGATAAGGCTTCTTTCAAAGAAACCACACCAAGCTGCTCGCCTGAGCCACTGATTAAGCGCACTTCTTTAGCGGTAATTTCGCCATTAATTCGTGCTTCGCGTTCTTGTGCGATGATACTTCTCCTATTAAAAGGTTGATTCAGAAATGTGTTGTTTTAACTAAAATAACACATGATGATTTTAAAATTTCGTGGTTTTCAGACGGCACTACTGAATATTACTCTGTTCATAATTTAATGTTGAAAACCACTGTATGTTCAATGTTATCCCAAAACAGCGATTTAAAATTCTGCTTTCAGCTCTTCCTGTAAACGTGCTACAAACTCTTCAATCTGCATACTACCGAGATCTTCGGCCTTACGGCGTACTGCGACTTTACCGTTTTCTTTTTCATTCTCTCCGACTACGATTTGATAAGGATAGCGGTATTGACTATTGTCGCGGATTTTGTAACCGATTTTTTCATTACGCAAATCAAGCTCTGCACGGAATCCAGCTTCACGCAATTTTTCTACCACTTCACGACAGTAATCGGCTTGTTTTTCTGTGATGTTCATTACCACCATTTGAACCGGCGCCAACCATAAAGGGAAGGATCCTGCATGGTTCTCGATCAAAATGCCGATAAAACGCTCCATCGATCCTAAAATGGCGCGATGCAGCATTACCGGTCTGGCACGACCATTGTCTTCGGTTACATATTCTGCGCCCAAACGTTCCGGCAATACAAAATCCAATTGAATGGTGCCGCACTGCCAAGAACGACCGATAGCATCTTTAATGTGATATTCCACTTTAGGGCCGTAGAATGCACCCTCTCCCGGCAACTCTTCCCACTCTATACCGCAAGCCATCAAAGCATCCCGCAAACCTTGCTCTGCCTTGTCCCAAATATCGTCAGAACCTGCCCGCTTTTCCGGTCGAAGGGATAATTTAACGCTAACGTTATCGAAACCGAATTGTTTATAAACTTTCATAACCAATTCGTTAAATGCTTTGGCTTCTTGGGTAATTTGCTCTTCAGTACAGAAAATGTGAGCATCATCTTGAACAAATCCACGCACCCGCATCAGACCATGTAACGCCCCCGAAGGTTCATTTCGATGACAAGACCCGAATTCAGCCAATCTCATCGGCAGGTCACGATACGACCGTAAGCCGTGATTAAAAATCTGCACATGGCCGGGACAGTTCATTGGTTTGACTGCATACTCGCGTTTTTCCGATGCGGTCAAAAACATGTTGTCTTTATAGTTTTCCCAATGTCCGGACTTTTCCCAAAATGATTTGTCCATAATTTGCGGGGTTTTTACTTCGCGATAGCCTGCTTCATCTAACTCGCGACGCATATGCTGTTCGATGATTTGCCATAAAGTCCAGCCACGAGGATGCCAAAACACCATGCCCGGCGCTTCATCTTGAAGATGGAACAAATCAAGTTGCTTGCCTAATTTACGGTGATCGCGCTTTTCGGCCTCTTCCATTCGGATAATGTAGGCTTTTAAGTCTTCTTTAGTGGCCCACGCAGTACCATAAATACGTTGCAACATTTCATTGTTGCTGTCGCCGCGCCAGTAGGCTCCCGCCAATTTGGTTAATTTGACATTCTTTAAAAAGCGGGTATTCGGCACATGCGGGCCACGGCACATATCTACATATTCTTGATGATGATACAAACCCATAGCATCGACTTCAGGCATGTCGTCAATCAGCCGCAACTTATAATCTTCTCCGCGCGCTTCAAAAGTTTTAATGGTTTCTGCCCGAGGCGTCATTACCTTTATCACATCATAATCTTGAGCAATCAGCTCCTTCATGCGCGTTTCGATTTTGGCCATATCTTCCGGCGTAAACGGCTTGTCTGTTGCTATGTCATAATAGAAACCGTCTTCAATTACCGGACCGATTACCATCTTAGCATCAGGATACAGTTGTTTAACTGCGTGACCAACCAGATGTGCGCAAGAATGGCGGATGATTTCCAATCCCTCTTCATCTTTAGGGGTGATAATTTGCACATGTGCATCTGAAGTTATTTTATCGGACGCATCCACCAGTATCCCGTTTACTTTGCCTGCCACGGTAGCTTTTGCCAAACCCGCTCCTATTGACGCAGCCACTTCGGCCACACTGACGGGTTGTTCGAACTGACGGACAGAACCGTCCGGCAAAGTAATATTGATCATCAAGATACTCCAAAACCGACAAAAGGCCTTTTCAGACGGCCTGATAAAATAATAAACAACAAACATAAGCTTGTTGTTATGCAAAATGGTAGGCATGATTGGATTCGAACCAACGACCCCCACCATGTCAAGGTGATGCTCTAACCAACTGAGCTACATGCCTGTAAAGATGTGAATTATATTGGTGTTTGCACGCTTTTACAAGTTTAGACAGTGTACGAAGGAATGTTGGGAGAAATCATCTCAACATAAATTTCTCTAAAATTTTCAATAACCGTTGATAGGGAAAATCGAGCGAGAAAACACTATAAATGCATATTAATCGTAACCACCATTGCAACTAACCCCAAACTCATTCAACACACAAATGCTGGAGCTTGTATCCGCATTAGCTATAATGTTGACACATTTATCAACAAAGGAATCAAGGTTATGAAACTCTATATTTATGATCACTGCCCTTTTTGCGTTCGTGCGCGTATGATTTTAGGCATTAAGGGAATAGATGCCGAACAAATCATTTTACAGAACGATGACGAGGACACGCCAATTGGAATGATTGGTGCAAAACAGGTGCCTATTTTGCAAAAACAAGATGGCTCATATATGGGTGAAAGTTTAGATATTGTCCGATATATCGACGGGCTATCAAATGAAGGCCGTCTGAAAGAGGAAATCAGAACAGAAATACAAACTTGGTTAGATAAAGTTAACTCATACTCATCCAAATTAATCCAGCCACGTACTGTTTTGATCGACTTGCCTGAATTTTCCACTCAAAAAGCCATAGATTATTTTGTGAATAAAAAAGAACAAAATATAGGCAGTTTTCAAAACAACTTAGAAAAAACAAATGAATATTTGCAGCAGATTCATCAAGATTTAGCTACATTGGCAGATTTAATTCAGTCTGAACAAGCTTTGAATAAGGAAATAAGCATGGAAGATATTCATGTATTTCCCATATTGAGAAATCTCACTATTGTGAAAGATATCGTATTTCCTGAAAAAGTCGAGAACTATATAAAGAATATGAGCAATTTAACAGGCATCTCTCTATATACAGAAAAAGCTGTTTAAATAAATCGCTGATGCAAAATTGCCCCCGACCTTAAGAGCGGGGGCATTTTTATTGATAAGCATTACCTATTCTTATTCGACTTTGACATCTACTCGACGACCCGAAGCATCATTACCTTTGGCGGCTGTAATATTTTCAGGTTTTCTCAACTCGATATTTTTTACATCTACGCCTTGAGCTTTCAAAAACGCTTCTACTGCCTGAGCACGCTTTTTAGATAACTCGGCATTAGCTGCCGCATTGCCGGTACTATCGGTATAGCCACTCACAACCAGTTTTTTGCCTTCTTTACCTGCTTTAATTAAGTCCGGCAGCACTTTATCTGCATTGGCTGCAATATCGCTTTTTCCGGTAGCAAAATAGAAAGTAGCAACGGCTTGTCCCGCCTGAGTATCATAAATAACCTCGGCCTTATCCTCTGCCGGAACTGCTTGAGCAGAAATATTAGGGGCAGATGCTTCTACCGGTTGCACAGCTTTGGCTTCTGCTTTTTTATCTGAAACCGGTTTTCCGCCTTTGTTAGATAACCCCCAAACATAAGCAGTCATAATATGCAGCTTATCTTTATCCAAAAAGTTATCCCATGCCGGCATTTGGTTATGGCGACCGTTGGTAATGGTTTCGATAATTGCCTTTTGGGTTCCGCCCCACAACCATACATTGTCAGTTAGATTTGGGCCCAAACCTTGCACACCTTGACCTTTATCGCCATGACAAGTAAAACAGTTGGCGGGCGCACCGTTAAACAATGCTTTACCTCGTTCGGCACGGGCTTCATCATATTGATCTTTGCCCTTAGATAAAGACATTACATAGTTTGCAACATCTTTAACCCGCTCCTCACCCAAAGCAGGACCCCAAGCAGCCATAATACCTACGCGGCCTTTCTTAAGGGTTTCTTTGATTTGCTCAGGTTCTCCACCCCACAACCAATCGTGATCCGTCAAGTTGGGAAAACCTTTGGAACCTTTTGCATCTGAACCGTGACACTGAATACAGTAAGTATCAAAAAGATTTTTGCCGATGCGTTGGGCTTGAGGATCTTTGGCCACGTCTTCAACAGGCATATTGGCGAACTTAGCATACAGCTTGCCATATTGCTCATCGGCTTTTTTAACTTCTTTTTCATACTGGTTTTGGCTTGTCCAATTCAAATAGCCTTTGTAATCACCCAAGCCGGGATACAGAAATAAGTATACAGCTCCGAAAACCCAAGTGCCTACATAAAGCCAAAACCACCAGCGCGGAAGAGGGTTGTTATATTCTTCAATGCCGTCCCACGAATGACCCATGGTTTTAACATCTTCGCCTTTTGGAGGAGCTTTAACTTTATTCTGCGAAAGTAAAAGCCAAGCCAAACCGATAAAGCTGAGTAAAACGATAACGGCAATATAAATATTCCAGAAATTACTGGTAAATTGGGAAGTTGTGTTCATTATTTGCTCCGTTGTCACGGGGTAACCGGGTTAATGCCCGCTTTTATCGTTATCAGGGGTATCGTTATCTTCCATAATGCTGTTGGCAGCATCATCGTAATTACGTTTGTTACGCTTGCTCAATACAATATAAAGAACCAATACGAAACTAATAAATACCCACACCGTAAAAAGCGAGCGAACCCAGTTTATATCCATGATGTTACCTTACATTTTTCAGTGCCAAGCCTAATCCTTGCAGATAGGCAATCACCGCATCAAGCTCTGATTTGTTTTCTAATTCTTGAGGGGCTTTTTCAATTTCTTCATCACTGTAAGGTGTTCCGACTGCACGCAGTGCTTTCATATTGCTAACAGTTGCTTCCACATTAACTTTATTACGAGCCAACCAAGGGAATGCAGGCATGTTAGATTCCGGCACAACATCACGGGGATTCAGCAAGTGGATACGGTGCCATTCATCTGAATAACGACCGCCTACACGGGCCAAATCAGGGCCGGTACGTTTTGAACCCCATTGGAACGGACGGTCATAAACCGACTCTCCACCCACGGAATAATGGCCATAACGTTCGGTTTCAGCACGGAACGGACGAATCATTTGAGAGTGGCAGTTATAACACCCTTCACGTACATAGATATCACGTCCTGCCACTTGTAGCGCAGAGTATGGTTTTACACCCTTAATCGGTTCGGTAACCGACTTGGTAAAAAACAACGGTACAATTTCGATTAAAAGTCCGAAGCTGATAACCAAGAAAGTGAATACAATCAATACTCCGACTTTTTCTTCGACTAATTGTTGCAATTTCATTTTGGTAGCCTGTCTTTCTTGTATTATTTTAGTGGTGTTGCGCTTGTGAAACGGCAGGAATTTCAGCATCAACCGCTTTGCCGCCGATAACGGTACGGTAAACGTTGTATGCCATGATCAGCATGCCGCTAAGATACAGCACACCACCGGCAAAACGGATCATATAGAAAGGCATACTGCGTTTTACAGACTCAACAAAAGAGTAAGTTAAGGTACCATCATCGTTCAATGCCCCCCACATCAGGCCTTGCATCACGCCTGAAATCCACATTGAAGAGATATACAGAACCACGCCGACGGTAGCAATCCAGAAATGCGCCTCAATCAGTTTAATGCTGTGCATTTCTTTGCGGCCGAACAAACGGGGGATCAGGTAGTAAATTGCACCAATAGTAACAAAGCCCACCCAACCTAAAGCACCCGAATGTACGTGACCTACGGTCCAATCGGTATAGTGGCTCAAGGCGTTCACTGTTTTGATAGACATCATCGGCCCTTCAAAGGTAGACATACCGTAGAAAGACAGAGAAACAACCAAAAACTTCAAGATAGGATCGGTGCGCAGTTTATGCCATGCACCTGAAAGGGTCATGATACCGTTGATCATACCGCCCCAAGAAGGTGCAAAAAGAATCAACGACAGAACCATACCCAAAGATTGGGTCCAATCGGGCAATGCAGTGTAGTGCAGATGGTGAGGGCCTGCCCACATATAGGTAAAAATCAGGGCCCAGAAGTGAACCACAGACAAACGGTAAGAATAAACCGGGCGGCCTGCTTGTTTGGGAACGAAGTAATACATCATACCCAAGAAGGCTGCCGTTAAGAAAAAGCCTACCGCGTTGTGACCGTACCACCATTGAACCATGGCATCAATCGCACCTGAATAAATCGGGTAAGACTTCATCATGCCCGAAGGAATGCTGAGGTTGTTTACGATGTGCAGCAACGCCACAGCAAGAATGAATGCACCGTAGAACCAGTTTGCAACATAGATGTGCTTGATTTTTCGGGTGGCGATGGTTCCGAAGAACACAATGCCATAGGCAACCCACACCAAGGCGATCAGGATATCGATAGGCCATTCCAACTCGGCATATTCTTTGCCTTGGGTATAGCCTAAAGGCAACGTGATTGCCGCCAGCACGATAACCAGCTGCCAACCCCAAAAGGTAAAGGCAGGCAGGAATTTGCCGCCGAACAAGCGCACGTTACAAGTACGTTGGACAACGTAATAAGATGTGGCAAACAAACCGCAGCCGCCGAAAGCGAAAATAACGGCATTGGTATGCAGCGGACGGATACGGCCGAAGTGGAACCACGATCCGATATCAGAGAGATTCAGCACAGGAGCAAACAGCTGGGCGGCTGCGATAACGCCGACCAACATACCCACAATGCCCCAAACTACAGTCATGATGGCAAATTGGCGCACCACCTTGTAGTTATAAGTTTGCGTTTCCATAAGGGTCTCCATTAAACATGGCATTTAACACTTATCGGTTTGCTCCGGCTTGCTCATACACACGCAAGATACACCCGATTTTTCTTAATTTAACACCGCCCGTATTTATCATTCATACTCAAATGCGGTTTAACCTTCACATTCTAAATCAAAACCTGTACGACACCAAGTTTAATCGGCAGAATACCGGTTTTGTGCCTGTAAATGCCGGTTGCGTTCCATCATATTTTGTTAGATTATAGATTACCTACATCATCTTTCTTGATTCAGGTCAAACACTTTCAATTAAGAAAAACAAAACTTAACAATCTAAGGCAGTCTCATGCTCCTATATACTATACGCCCGCAAACTTTGTCGCACGAATGGCAGATTTGCCTCAGCTTCGAGCAAAAAAATAACAATCCTTTACAAATCAAACTCCCAAACTGGGTTCCGGGCAGCTATCTTATCCGTGATTTCTCCCGCCACATCGTCAGCATCAAAGCTGTTTGCAACGGAACGCCCCAATCTCTGCGCCAATTGTCTAAAAACTGTTGGCAAACAGAATCTGTGAGCGGCAAGTGGGAAATCTACTACACCGTATATGGTTATGATTTATCGGTTCGCAGTTCGTTCCTTAACCAAGACCGCGGTTTTTTCGACGGTGCGTGCTTGCTGCTGAATGTTTCAGGGTTTGAACACCTGCCCCATCAAATTATTTTTAAAGATCTTCCTGATTCGTGGGATATCGCAACCTCGCTTCCGAAAATTGGTCATCACACTTTTCAGACGGCCTCTTATGCCCGGCTGATCGACCATCCTGTTGAATTGGGTTGTTTTGAAACGCTTTCGTTTGACGCCTGCGGCATTGCGCACCGTATTGTTTTGAGCGGGGTTTACCGTGATTTCGACCGTGAAAGACTGGTCGATGACGTTCGTAAGATCTGTACCGCCCAACTTAACATGTTCCCCTCCCCTGCTCCGTTTGAAGAATATCTGTTCCTGCTTCATGTGGGCGACGATCTTTACGGCGGGCTGGAGCATACCAGCAGCACGGCTTTGCTTGCCGACAGATACAGCCTTCCTTCTTTAAACATGGAGAAACCTTGCGAAAGTTATGTCCAACTGCTGGGGTTGTTCAGCCATGAATATTTCCATGCTTGGAATGTCAAATCCATCAAGCCCGAAGTATTTGCACCTTACCGTTTGGATCACGAAAACTACACCGAGCAGCTTTGGGCGTTCGAAGGCATTACTTCTTATTACGATGATTGGTTTCTGCTGCGCAGCGGCGTGATCGATTCGGAAACTTATCTGAAATTGCTGGCGGCAGGCATAACGCGTGTTCAACTGCACAAAGGCCGTCTGAAACAAACTTTGGCCCAATCCAGCTTTACCGCATGGAACAAATTTTACAAGCAGGATGAAAACAGCCCTAACGCCATCGTTAGCTATTATCAGAAAGGAGCTTTGGCCGCACTGTGTTTGGATTTGCTGATCCGCCAAAAGAGCGGCGGCACCCAAAGTCTGGACACCGTTATGCAGCACTTGTACCGCAACTGGCTCGAACACGGCAAAGGTATTCCCGAACAACAATGGCAAGTGTATTGCCAAGAGATTACCGGCATTGATCTGCAAGCTTTTTTTCAGACGGCCTTATATTCAACTCAAGACTTGCCCTTGGAAGCCTGCCTGAAATATGCCGGCATATCATTAAATTGGCGTACAGCACCACGCAGCCACGGCGGCGGCTTACTTAAAGATGCGCCCCGTGCAGACGAGCCGGCTACCGATTTCGGCGCACGCTTCAAACAAGTTTCAGACGGCATTACCCTTACCCATGTATTCAACGGCGGCAGTGCGGAACAGGCAGCACTTTGCCCTCAAGACAAAATCATTGCATTAAACGGTTTCGCCTGCACCGCTTTTGAAAAACAATGGTCTCAATTTCAGGCCGGCGAACAAATACAGATACATTACTTTAGGCAGGGCGTATTGCGCGAAACGCTGCTCACCGTAGAAAACATTGAGGCGGATACCGCATTTCTGCATATAGCAGACCCCGTACTGTTCGACCAATGGCTGAAATCATGAAGCCTTGCGCCCGATATTCAGCAACGCCCGGAGTCCATCCATATATTTTCAGACGGCCTCACCCCACAACCTGAAACCAACCTCAGAAAGGCACGACATGGCAATCCGACAACTCGCAAACCGGCTGTATGTTTCTCCGCAGTTAACCCAAACAGATATTCAGAACGCCGCCGACCTCGGCATTAAAAGCATTATCTGCAACCGCCCCGACGGTGAAGAAGACGGTCAACCCGCTTTCCAACAAATCAAACAATGGTGCGAAGCAGCAGGCATCCGGCATGTTGTTCATCAGCCGGTGGTTGCTCCGTCTATTAACCGGCAAGATGTTGACCGTTTCCAAGACTTATTGGCAGAAGCACAACAGCCCGTATTGGCTTATTGCCGCACCGGCACGCGCTGCTCTTTGCTTTGGGCTTATCATCAAGTGACCGAAGGCATGCCGGTAGCTGACGCCGTGTCGGCGGCCAAACAGGCCGGTATTGATCTGACCGCTTTTGAAACCCGCTTGAACGAAGCCGCCGCAGGTTCTATGTAAGCCTGCAAGCAAATAAAAAACGGAGTCTGAAACCGGACTCCGTTTTTCAATCATTACAGCAATCATATATTTATCTGATTCAAACTTAATAAAATTGCTCTAAAACAGTTTTTTCAGACGGCCTTAAGAGCCGATACTCTGAGGCCGTCTGAAATATCGTTTGCTTATCCGAATACGCTGCGCAGCACCAAGAAGCAGACAACCGATAACACCGCCGCCGCCGGAAGGGTGATTATCCATGCCAAACCGATCGGCTTCATCAACGCCCAGTTGGCATTGCGGTTAACCAAACCGATGCCCAACACCGCACCCACCAAAATGTGGGTACTCGACACCGGCAAGCCCATCAACGAAGCAAGCATAACAACCGATGCGGCGGCCAACTCGGCAGCAAAACCGGAAGATGGGTGCATTTCCGCCAAACTGGTTCCCACGGTTTGAATCACTTCTTTACCGATAAACCACAAACCTACAATCAGAGCGATACCGAAAGTCAACATGGCCACAGGGGGAACGGGAGCTTGGGCTCCGATGTCTCCGGTACGCAATACATCCATAATAGCCGCAAACGGGCCGATGGCGTTGGCGATATCGTTGGCACCATGGCTAAATGCAAAACCTGCGGCGGTAAACACCTGCATCCAGCTGAATATCAGAAAAGTTGACTTGCCCAAATCTTTACGCTTCAACGTTTTGGCATAGATAAACGTAGCCATCCAGATAGCCGCACCAATCATAAAGATGGTGAGAAAGCTACCCACATTGCTCATACCCAATTCGAGATTCTTCAAACCTTTGAAAATCAGCATCGCCGCAATCATCATGCCGCCCAAAGAAGCGATAATCGGCACCCACGAATGCAGGGCTTTATAAGCATCGATGCTGTTTTTGCGGTTATCTATTTCATATAAGCCTTTGTAGTATAAAGACTCAAGCTCATTAGGATCTAAATCGGATTCGCCGTAAATCTGCGCATCGCGCGCCATAGCCGTGGCACATTCGATTTTGGCGGCTTCATCCAAACTTTCAAAATACAGGCGGTGCTGGGCTTTATAAGCTTTCTTTTCCTGCTTGATGGATTTTAAGTTTTCTTCGGCAGCATAGTTGTAATCCAGCACATGTTTTTTTATTTGTGAAAACAGGATGAAAGACACCAAGCCGCCTAAAACGGGAGAAAGCACCCAAGAGATGGCGATTTCAGCAATGTTGTCCCATTGAACCAATGCAAACGCATTGCTGCCGCCGCTCATCACACCCAAACACAGCGCACTGCCGACGATGCCGCCGATAATCGCGTGGGTTGTCGATACCGGCAAACCTTTCTTGGTGGCAAACAGCAGCCACAAAGCAGCAGCCAACAGAGCCGACATCATGATGTATACAAACTGCATCGGCTCCAAATGCATCTGGTTCAGATCGATGATGCCTTTGCGGATGGTGTCAGTTACCTGCCCGCCGGCAATCACGGCGCCGCTCACTTCAAAAATCGCGGCAATAATCAAAGCTTGGGGAATAGTCAGCGTTCCGGCGCCCACACTGGTGCCGAAAGAGTTGGCAACATCGTTACCGCCGATGTTGAACGCCATAAACACACCGAAAAAAGTAGCCAGCAGAAACAGCGAGGTATGGCTTTGGTTGGTATAACCCAACCCCCAAAAGATAAAATAGCCGACCATGCCCAACAGCAAGGCGGCAAATGCAAAATTGATTTTCTGTATAGATGGTGAGTTCATATAGATTGTGAACCTCGCTGTTTACATTAACAATAAAACGGAACAATAACCGTTGTAAATATTCCCGCCCATTCAAACGGTAACTGCCGAGCGGAATACTTTTTACTCCATCTATTATAAAGATATTGCCGCACGTCGTCATGCAAATACTCTATCGGGTATTTCTAACTGCAGCTATTGTCCGTGCCAAACAAAATCACGTTACAATAATGCTTTTTCAGACGGCCTTATTTACGATGGATAGCCAACTCTATATCGGTTTGATGTCCGGCACCAGCATGGACGGTGTCGATGCCGTGCTGGTACGCATGAACGGCAACCGCTGGCTGGCAGCCGAAGCCCATGCGTTCACGCCTTATCCCGGCCGTCTGAAACAAGATTTGCTGGCGCTGCAAAATGCCGGCTTTAACGAGCTGCATAACAGCATGATGCTGGCACAAGAGTTAAGCCGGCTATATGCCGAAACCGTGCATCAGCTGCTCGACAAAACCCAACTGCACGCCGACCGGATTACCGCCATCGGCTGCCACGGCCAAACCGTGCGCCATGCTCCCGAGTCGGGTTACAGCATCCAATTGGGCAATCTGCCCCTGCTGGCCGAGCTTACCGGCATCACAACCGTAGGCGACTTCCGCAGCCGCGACTTGGCGGCAGGCGGGCAAGGTGCGCCGTTGGTCCCTGCCTTCCACCAAGCTTTATTCCGAAGCGATACAGAAACCCGCGTAGTGCTGAATATCGGCGGTATCGCCAATATCAGCGTGCTCCCGCCCCACCAACCTGCTTTCGGATTCGACACCGGCCCCGGCAATATGCTGATGGATGCTTGGGTGCAGCACATCTGGCATCAACCTTATGACGAAAACGGTATCAAAGCATCGCAGGGCAAGGTGCTGCCCGAACTGCTGGCCACCTTGCTCAGCCATCCTTATTTTTCACAGCCTTATCCTAAAAGCACCGGTCGCGAGCTGTTTTCCTTATCATGGCTGCTGCCCCAACTTTCAGACGGCCTCAACCCTCACGACGTATTAAAAACCCTACTCGAATACACGGCGCAAACCATTGCCGACGCAGTTCTGTATGCCGCCCCCGAAGTGCGCAACATTTTCGTTTGCGGCGGCGGCATACAAAATTCATCGTTAATGGAAAGCCTGAAACAACACTTTTCTGCCCAAAACATCCGTTTGCACAGCAGCCTCGCCCTCAACTTAGATCCGCAATGGATGGAGGCTGCCGCCTTCGGTTGGTTGGCTGCCTGCTGGATTAACCGCATTCCGAGCAATCCTTATCATGCTACCGGTGCGCATAAACCCTGCATTTTAGGAGCAGGTTACTACCCTTAAGGCGCATTATCAAAAAGCGTATGTTTGCCATATCAGGCCGAGACCTTTGCAAAATCCCCGGATGTGGATTCAGTTCAAGGCGTAGCAGCACAGCGAGTGCAGACATATCATATAGATAGGCACACGAGCGGGGCCGCGCACAACGCAAAAATGCGCCGTAGATAGAGGCTTTGCAAAGGTATCAGGCCGTCTGAAAAGGCGGCACCGCCAGCCCCAATGATTGAAGCAGCGCTATCGTTTCAAAAACCGGCAACCCCATCACTCCCGTGAAACTGCCCGACAACCGCTCTACAAATATTCCGCCCAATCCCTGAATACCGTAAGCACCCGCTTTATCCATAGGCTCTCCGCTGGCGATATAAGCGCTGATTTCTTCATCAGCCAAAGGCTTGAACACAACATCGCTCTGCTGCATCAACGCATGGGTTTGCCCTTGCCAATACACGCATACTGCCGTTAACACCTGATGCGTTGTTCCCGAAAGGCGTTTCAGCATGGCAAACGCATCGTCAGCCGATTCAGGCTTTCCCAAAATATGATTGTGCAGAGCCACAGTGGTATCCGCACTCAACAACGGATACTCAGGCACAAAAGGATATTGCCCTTGCCAATGGGCTACCGCCGCCGCATTTTTCTCAAAAGCCATTCGCGCCACATAAACCGCTGCCGATTCGTGCGGATAAGGTGTTTCGTCGATGTCTGCATGTAAACGGGCAACGCGGTATCCCAAATTTTCTAATATTTCCCGACGGCGCGGGCTGCCGGAAGCCAAATAAAGCGTATTCATTTACCCTGCCCCTCTACTGCACTCCGCTGCAAACGGTCGAGCAGCACGGTCGGCAACAAGCGCTTCAAATACCAAAACAACACCGTAGGAAACGTAACCAGATAACGCGCTTTAGGCTTTTCTGCCGTTAATGCCCGCACACATATTTTGGCACAGTCGGGAGAAGACATTGTAAACGGTGCCGCGTCTCCTTCTTGCTCAAGGCGGTTGAGTTGAAAACGATAGTTAGCGGCATGCACGCTGGATGCAATATCAATGTGTTCATGCAGTTTTTTCAAAGCATTTTGACGGAAACGCGTAGCAATCGGCCCCGGTTCGACCAAGCTCACAAAAATCCCGCTGCCATGAGTTTCATGACGCAATGTGTCGCACATGCCTTCCAAAGCAAACTTAGTGCTGTTATAAGCCCCTCTCCAAGGCATAGCGGCAAAGCCCAAAATACTGCTGTTAACCAAAATCCTTCCGTGCCCTTGGCGACGAAACACTTTCATCGCCAACGTAATACATTCCCACGCACCAAACACATTGGTTTCAAACTGTTCTCTCAAGGCTTGCCTCGGCACATCTTCCACCGCACCCACTTGCCCGTAGCCCGCATTACAAAACAAGGCATCCAACGCACCGCCTGTTTGCTGCATGACCGCATCAAAAGCCGAGCGGATACTGCTGCTGTCGGCAACATCCAATTGCAGGGCGTCTATCAATCCTTCCGCGCGCAAGCGTTCCACATCATCCATGTTCCGGCAAGAAGCAAACACCCGCCACCCCGCCTGATGAAGCTGTTTGGCGGTATCGTAGCCGATACCGCTGGAACAGCCGGTTATTAAAATCGTTTTCATCGGTTTTCTCCTGTAAAAAATCATGCCGTATAGCAAATAAAACAGTGGCAGTATATCCCAATATCGAAAAATGAAAACGGCAACCGAAGTTTGCGGAATAAAGCACAAGGTTGGCAATCAATAATCAAAAAGGCCGTCTGAAAACACACTTTTCAGACGGCCTCTTCACAGCCTCACATCAAAATCAGTGTTGCCACGGCACGCACCGATACAGGCAACACCTATTGACTCCAACCTGATTACAAACGCTGAACCCTCTGTTTCAACGCATCAATTTTCATTTTCAAATTCGTTACTTTTGCGTGCCACAGCACCAACCCGGCAGCAACAACCAAATACAGAGCAAGAACCACTCCGCCGGTTCGGTAATCGCCGAAATCTTTCAACGACACCACATTACCCGCCCCGGCAATAATCGAGATACCGGGCGCAATCAAAATAGCAAAAATAACACCGCACACCACCAAACACGCAATCAGCAACAACAGCCCCGAACGGAAACGCCAATTCTTAAACCGGCCCAAAGCCAAAGCCACCACAAACAAAACCGCACCGACGGCAGAAAAAGCCAACAATGCCGACCATTTATCCACCACAGTTTGTGTCGAAATAAACGAAGTCAAACCAAACATATAAAAACAAAACAGCGCACCGGAATAAAATATGACACTTAAAAAACTACGCATTACCTATCCCACCGGAAGTTTGAAAATAAAAATGTGTCCGCGAACGGAACAAAAAATACACGATACAGATAAACAATACCATACCGTAAAGCAGCATCGGCTTATCGGGCGATGCCGTTATATTAAAAACCATGCCGACCGAACCGCACAACACATAAAGCCAACGCCCCCAGTTTTTAGCCCGAAGCATGGCAATACCCGCGACAATGTTGATTACCGTTCCCCAGCCGCCTGCGATATGAATGCCCAACAGCAGAGGCATTTGACGGATTACCTCCTGCATATCGGAATAATTATGGCTTAACGTCATAACCCCAACCGAAAGCAAAGACATAACAATTAAAAACGATGCAAAAACCGTTACAAACATCGGCCGCTTCATAATTCAACTTATCCAACATAAACATAATTTAACAAATGTAATTATGCCAAACAAATTACATACGTAATCATTTTTATGATAAACGGTTAAATAAACGGCTTGAAATTCATGATTCGTTTTGCAAAAAATATTTTTCAGACGGCTTGGAAATTTTGCACACAAATCAAAAATAAATTAATTTTATACATTAAAAACAGAATATTAAAATCAATTCAAACTTTTTTATCAAATCATATTTTCGAACAAAATGCTTCGAAACAACCGGTATGCCGCCAAAATTCGGATTCGTTACAGCTGTAACACATCCGCAACAAACCGTTAAAAAGCCATTCATAATGGCAATTTAACACGATAAACCTAAAAAATAATTTATCTAAAATTAACGTAAAAATACTAAATTGGATTTTATTAATGAAGCATTCTAAAATTTTTGACCATTTTTACAAAACCATCACGCCGGTCAACCTTTGTCATACAGATGGGCTGTGAAACCGCTTAACGGTATCCCCTCCGCGCCCATGTTGCCCATGTGAATGGCTACTCGGTTAAAATAGCGAACTTACTTACCGACTACGCGTTTTAATGGAACTATTTTGGCCTTATCTTACCCTCGCGGCTTCTTCATTCACTTCCGCAACCATACTGCCGGGCACATCAGAAGCCGCCTTCCTTTTATTTATCAACAGCTATCCCACCGCACAAACAGGAGCACTACTCATTGCCGGCTTGTGCAACGGATTAGGCAGCATAGTTTCTTATTATATGGGGCGGTATATCCCACTTAATAAAAGGCCGTCTGAAAAAACCTTCCGCCTGCTTAACCGTTACGGCGTGTGGACGCTTTTATTTGCCTGGCTGCCGATTGTCGGAGATGCACTACCGATCGCCGCAGGCTGGCTGAGATTAAACGCTTGGAAAAGCAGTATGATGCTCATTGCAGGAAAATTTATACGCTACACCATCCTACTCACCGGCTTAAATATTTGGATGTAAATCATTATTTTTATACAAATCCCAATGTATCTTTGCAATCCCCTCCATAGCCTGTTTAGAAGTTTCCTACACCTTAAAAATACCGTAAGATGCCGCTTGAAAACAAACATTAGGATATTCTCATGCCGCGCTTTCTTCCCGAACCGCCCACGCCCCATCACCTTCAAGAAAAAACCGCCGTACTCCTACTAAACCTAGGTACGCCGGAAGCGCCGACTGCAGCGGCCGTCCGGCCGTATCTACGCGACTTCCTCTCTGATCAACGTGTCGTCGAACTTCCCAAACTACTGTGGCAGCCCATATTGCGCGGGCTGGTACTGACTCTACGCCCTAAAAAAAGTGCCCACGCTTATGAAAAAGTATGGCTTCCCGAAGGCTCGCCTTTAGCTGTCTACACAGAAAAACAAGCGGAATTAGTTGCAAAACAAATACCCAACATTACCGTACGCCACGCCATGACTTACGGCTCTCCCAATGCCGCTTCAGTATTGGCAGAACTCAAAGCCCAAGGCATAACCCGCGTGCTGGCCATTCCGCTTTACCCCCAATATGCAGCCTCCAGCACAGGAGCCGCATTGGATAAAATATTTGAAACACTATTGAAACAGCGCAACCAAATCAGCATCCGTACCGTTTCCCGTTTTTATAGCGACTCCGGCTACATAGATGCCATGAAACAACAAATAGAAGCATTTTGGACTCATCACGGACGAGGCGAAAAACTCATGTTGAGTTTTCACGGTATCCCGCAAAAAAACAGCGACGAAGGAGATCCCTATGCCTACGAATGCCAGAAAACTGCCGAACTTTTAGCAGATGCACTGTCTCTCGAAAAAGACGACTACATCGTCTCGTTCCAAAGCCAATTCGGCAAAGCAAAATGGATAGGCCCGAGCACACAAGATTTATTTGACGAGTTACCCAAACAAGGCATAACCAAACTGGACGTATTCTGCCCCGGGTTTGTCAGCGACTGCTTAGAAACGATGGAAGAGATTGCCATAGCAGGCAGAGAGCAGTTTCATGAAGCCGGCGGAAAACAATATCAATACATCCCCTGTCTGAACACCCACCCCGCATGGATTTATGCTTTGTCGAATATAGTTAAACAAAATATTCAAGGATGGGATTAATTTTTCAGACGGCACCCAACCCCTTCTTAATTGTTTTCAAAGACACCTATTGAATTTATACTGAACAGCCTAAATTTAGAAAGCAATATTGGTTGCTGCCAATCACACCATATTAAAGGAATAAATCATGTCAGAAGAAACCCCTATTATTTTTACCGAAAGCTGCTGCACCAAAGTTGCAGATTTGATTGCTGAAGAAAACAACCCCGATTTGAAGCTTCGCGTTTTCGTCAACGGCGGAGGATGCTCAGGATTCCAATACGGTTTTACCTTTGATGAAATCAAAAATGACGACGACTTCGAAATCGAAAAAAACGGCTTAACTTTTTTGGTTGATCCAATGAGTTATCAGTATTTGGTAGGTGCAGAAATCGACTACACAGAAAGTCTTCACGGCTCCCAATTCGTTATACGAAACCCTAACGCAACCACCACATGCGGATGCGGCTCTTCTTTCTCGGTGTAATGCTTTCAGCACAACATGCCAATCAAATAAGGCAGTCTGTCTAGCAGGCTGCCTTACATTTTAAGTACTCCAAAGAAAAACCATACTTGATATTGTAGCGATATCAGAATGTTTTTCACCATACCAACCGCCTGATAAAAAAATTTACATCTTTTAAATACCTAATTTATAATTACAAGAACTTTTGCTGAATTTACAAAAACCCATTGGTAATAGATTTACTAGCCTAAATATTAAACACTAAATCGATTTGATATGTAAGCCATCGTAAATTTATACCGCTTAGATACATTCAACTGACAAAACTCAGTTAATCACATAACCTTATTCTCCGAGACAAAAATCGGATTTTAACTGAAAATTATCTCTGATAATTTATAGCTATACTATTGTTGGAAACACAAAAACCCGAAATCCAACAGCATGATTTTACGGAAGAATAATGCAAAACCAAAAATTATATGATGTTTACGTATCTTATCCGCCAAATGTCGACAGAGAAAGAATAAATGCCTGCTTGGTAGACAACTTGCCGGAAAACGAAGCCAATGACTTGATTCAAGCATTGGCTGAACGTCCTCAAGCGATCATTGCCGAAAATTGCACAAGAGAAGAGCGTGAAAATGCGCAACATTATTTCAGCTATTTAGGGCTTGACGTTATTATCCGCCATTCTCTCGAATTATTACCGGATGAGAGTCAAAACGAAGAAGAAGTTAAAAAAATTGTAGACCAATGTCCTGTCTGCCGAACAATAGTAGAAAACCCGGAAGACACTACAGAATGCCCCACATGCCGTTTACACTTCTCATCTGCCACCGAAGCCGTTATCCAACGTAAACGAATAGAGTGGGAAGAAAAAGTCGCTTTTGAGCATAAAAAACAACAGGAAATCGCTTTAAAGCTACAGCAGGAACAGCAGGCCGAAGAAAAGCGCCTACGCAAACAAATTCGCGCCGAGCTTGAAGAAAAACTTGAGCGTGAACTAGGCCGATCAAGCCTTATATTTTCATTAAAAGGCCGTAAAGTTTTAATGTTAGTTGTTTCTATTGTCTTTATCTGCTTAATTTTAATAGGATTAGGTTATTTCCTTGCTCAATCTATGAAATAAAGCCAATCACTCTAAAAATAAAGCCCTGCTCTAGCATAACCGGAATGCTCGATCAGGGCTTATTACCTTATGAGATCTTAAAAAAAACGCGGCTATTGATACAATTCAAAGCAGGCAGCACAGCGAAAGCAAACATATCACACGATAAATCAATCAACTTAACTTTTACTACCGAGTGCTACTGCTACTTGCCGTACTACCTGTACTGCCTGCGGTTTGCTGCCCTGCATTAAAAATATATTGATTGATGACTATAGAGAGAAAATAAATTTATTCCAAAAAAACTGAACCTGATAATCCTATCAGGTTCAGTTTTGAAACAATTTTTATTAAATTATATCTAGCTCCGGCATACTGCGGATAAATCTCAAACCAGAGATTAATTATTTATTCAACTCGGCAAGCATAGCTTCTGTTTTTTCCAAGATACTTCCATTTGCTTCTTCAAGCAACTCTTGGAGTGTCTCTCTTGCGGCATCAGGATCGCCGATTTCCACATACATTTGTGCCAACTCATATTTAGCTTCAAGCGGAGCGGTCATACCTACCGATTCAGAAATAAAACCGGTTTCACTACGCTCACTATCACCCTCCAGCTCTATGCTTTCCCATTCGATGGTTTCACCATCATCATCAGAAACATTGACCTCAACAGGCTTAGCCAGTTCTTCATCTTGGAAGGCGATAGCGCTGTTATCAGCATCTGCAGTTATCCACGCTTCACCAACTTGGCTGTCTGAGGCTTGATTCGCGAATGATGTAGCTTCGTAAGTTTCAGTAATTTGCTCAACTGATCCGCTTTCGACAGCCTGAGTATCAAACTCGACTATCGACTCTGCAGAATTTGTTTCCGTTACCTCTGCCGAAGCAGCCGGAACTTGATTAAATGTAGAAGACTCACTCTCTGATAAAGCCAATTTATCTGCTTCTGAAGAGTCAGACGCTTCAAATTCAAGTGGTTCAAATTCTACGGTGTTAACCGCAACGCTCTCGTCTTGCTGAGAAGAAATTTCCGAAACATCAGCTTCTTGAACTGTTGAAACTTGATCCTGATTCTCGGTTTCAAACTCGATATTTACCGCATCAGGCTCATCACTCTGCTCAAGCTTGCCTTCATTTGAAGAAATCTCTGCAATCTCAACCACTTCAACAGATTGAGCTGTATCCTCAACAGGCGTAAATTCAACTGCTACATGTTGGTACTCGTTTTCGGGCTCAGGCTCGTAAACACTTTCGGTTGATTCAATAGCATCCCAATTAGCATTTTCACGCTTCTGGGTTTCTTCATCTTGAGTTAATGCGCCGGATACGATACCGTCTTGGGCACGGTCAATCGAACCTAAATCCAAGCTGAAATTGTTTTCAGATTTATCCGCAGGAATAGTTTCGGTTTCGGTAAAGAAAATCTCATCGTCAAAGTCATCTTCTACATCCAAACCTTCTTCAGCAGTTTTAGCTTGTGTTGCTGCGGCAACAGTAGCAGCCGCAGCGCCCGAAACAGCCCCGGGATGCGGCAAGGAAGATTCTGAAGGTTTAACAACTGTAGAAGATGCAGACGAATTCAGATTTTGAGCGTGAAGATGGGTTTCTTCTGCTGCTTCCTTCAAAAGAATCTGATCATTTTCATCTGCCTGTTCAACATGATCTTTCTTTTTGGCAGCCAATCTGAGAAGCAGCCACAACGCAATTGCACCCAAACCGGCAAGAAGAAGCCAACGCCACCAGCCACTATTTTCAGTTTCTGCAACAGCAGGTTTAGTTGAGGGCACTGCTTCAGATTTAGGCGTATTTTCTGTGGCAACAGCTGCAGGAGCGGACGCTTTTTCTTCTTCTGCCTTGGTTACAACAGGCTCAGATGCAGCAGGAGTAACACTGGCAGTTGTTTGGGATTCAGATGTTTTTTCGGCCTCGCCAGGCGCCCCAACCGACACAGCCGGTTGTGAAGCCTGCGCTGTTTGAGCAGGGGTTTCAACAACTGTTTCTTCTGTTTTCTTAACTGCAGCAACACCTTGTTTTGAAAGGTTTCTAAGCTCCGCCGCAGAAGGAATACTTAACGTGCTTCCGGCAATAACGATATCAGGATTGTTATCGGGAAAAACTTTCGGGTTGGCCAAAACCAAAGCGTTAATGGTTTCAGATAAAGTCAGACCTTGAGGACGCACTTTTTCAGCGATGAATGTTAATGTTTCACCATGGCGGACTTTATAATTGCCTTCAAGAGGAACAAATGATTTTTGTTCGGCGGAAGCTGCATCGCGATTTCTCTCGACTTTGGCGTAAGCATTGGATTTTTTATTTTCTTTTCTCTTAGCCTGGTCTTGAGCTTGCTTGATACTCGGTTTTTGTTGTGCCGAACGCGGAGATACGGTACGTTCGCTTGCCGATTGGTCGACAGCGGCGGATCTGTTTTCACCCTGAGATGCTGCCGCACTTCCTGCTGCATAGTCGGCAGGATCGATAATAGCGGTGTATTGACGCGATTGCGAACCGACACCTACTTGGAAAACCAAAACAGGATCGTTTATCGGGGTATTGGAACGGATGTTGATGACGGCTTTATCGCCGGACTTTCTGACGCTGGTGCGCAAATTACTGTCTGAAAGCGATGCATTCCCGCCGTTAAGCAGAACTTTAGTTCTTCCCCTGTAACCGTTACCGTGCCGGAGAACGGCTCGCCCAAATTCGATTGAACATTCAAGCCGCCCAAGCCGCCAACTGCAGATAATGATGTCGTTAAGGCCAAAGAAGCAGCAATCAGTTTGATTCTATGATTGTTTTTCAAATTATTATCCCCTGTTCGAGTTGGCAGCCTGACTGCCTGACTGTATATAATCAGCATGATATATGCTGACTGCCTACTCTGCCAAGTAAATTTGCTAATTTATGTAAACGATAAGCTGGCAATTGCAACTTTATAACCACTCTTTGATTTACTTTAAAGTAAATCCGACAATCGGCCTTTTTTTCAGACGGCCTGACGTGCCTTGTTAGCATTGACATAAGTAATGCAAAAGAGTTCATCTACCTGTATGATTGTGAAATTCTCACGGTTTGATTCATTTTATCCTGCACAAAGATGAAGATTTTAAACGATTTCATTGCCATTATTCTGTTTTTCGTTATTTATACGACTACTAAAAATATTATTTGGGCAACAGCCGTTGCACTGATGGTTGGCATTATTCAGGCAGCCGTAACGTGGTTGAAGCACAAAAAACTCGATACGATGCAGAAAGTTAATTTGGGGTTGATTGTGGTGTTCGGCGGGGCAACCATCTTATTGCGCGATCCCCGTTTCATTATGTGGAAACCCACACTGCTGTTTTGGTTTGGCGCCGCGGCCTTAGCTGTTAGCCATATCATGAAAAAAAACGGTTTGAAGGCCATGATGGGCAAAGAATTGAAGTTGGATGACCGTATTTGGGGCAACCTGACGATTGCTTGGGTGGTCTTTTTAATCTTTATGGGTGCAGCCAATCTGGTAGTGGCCCATAATTTTTCCGAACAACAGTGGGTGAACTACAAGCTTTTCGGAACACTGGGTTTAATGATGGCTTTTGCTTTAGGGCAAGGCGTATATTTGAGCAAGCATTTACCTAAAGAAAGTTGATTATATGGAATATTTTATGTTATTGGCCACCGATGCCGAAGAAGCGCACGAAGCGCGTTTGAACGCCCGCCCCGCTCATTTGGAGCGTTTGGAAAAGCTCAGATCGGAAGGACGTTTGCTGACCGCCGGCCCAAACCCTCTTCCCGACAACCCCGAGCGGGTTTCCGGCAGCCTGATTGTTGCGCAGTTTGCTTCGTTGGACGAAGCGCAGGCATGGGCCGAACAAGACCCTTACGTTGATGCCGGCGTATATGAAGAAATTTTAATCAAGCCTTTTAAAGCGGTGTTTAAATAATGCCTACCATGCAAGAAATGATAGAAGGCCGTCTGAAAAGCTTGCGGCCTGAAATATTCGAGTTCCGCGATGACAGCCATCTGCATGAAGGCCACGCGGGCAACCGCGGCGGTGGGCACTACGCCATATTGTTGGTCAGCGAAGCATTTGCCGGAGTAAGCCGTTTGAACCGCCAGCGCATGGTAAAGGATTTGCTTCAAGACTTTTTTTCAGACGGCCTGATACACGCTTTGAGTGTCAAAGCCGTTACACCTGAAGAATATTTCCATTAGGCCGAGCCGGTTGCAAGCCGGTTCGACCCATTCCCGTTTTATTTGCAAAAGCAGAGAATCGACATGAAAAAATCTTATTTCGCTTCAGCCCTGTTGTTGGCTTTGGTGTCCGGCAGCTTGTGGGCGCAAACGATTGTTACCGTTAACGGCAGCAAAATCGACAGCAAAGATATTGATGCACAAGTAAAAATGCTGCAAAGCCAAAACCCGCAAATCCCCGACACACCGGCTCTGCGCCGCGACTTGACCGAACGCCAGGTTACGGCCATTTTGATCAGCCAAGAAGCCAAACGCCTGAAACTCGACCAATCGGCCGAATACAAAAAAGCCCTTGAGCGCGCACGTTCCGATGCAAAAACCCAAGGAGTAGATAAACAGCCCGGTTTTAAAGAACAATGGACGGCTTTTGAAAACGACTTGCTCAACCAAGCTTATTTTGTATATCTTTTGCGGAACAATCCCATCGGTGAAAACGATTTGAAAACCGCCTACGGCGAATTCAGCAAATTCTATCAAGGCAGCCACGAAGTCCAACTCGGCGAAATCCTGACATCCAATGCCGCCGACGCCCAAAAAGCCATTGCCGACCTTAAAGCCAAAAAAGATTTTAAAACCGTTGCCGCCCAATATACGGTTGACCCGCGCGGCAAAGCCAATAACGGTCTGAACGCCGGATACGTTAATCTTAAAGACTTGGAACAAGGCGCACCCGAAGTTTACGCAGCCGTTAAAAACCTCACCAAAGGCGGATTCACAGCCACGCCCCTGCAAGACGGCAACGGCATGTTCGGCGTTTTCTATATCAACGACAAACGTGCCGCCAACATACCTTCATACGAAACCGCGAAAAACGGCATTGCGCAAGAGCTTCAAGCCGCCCGCATAGACAGCGCCATCGAAGCCCTTTACCGCAAAGCCAATATTCAGACGGCCAAATAACTTCAAAAACACATAAAGCAATATGAAAAAACAAAAAAAGATTATATTTTTTGCCGCAGCCGCATTGGCTGCGGGCATCGCCATCGGCAAAGTTCCCGAAATCGAACGCAGCCGTGTTGATGCTTTGGTGGCGGAAGAGCTTGAAAACGCTTCCCTGATGCCCGACGGCCAAAAGCCCGACGTGGAAAGCCTGCGTAAAAACATTACGCTGCAACTGCAAACCGTTGAAATTCTCAAAAACGAAGCGTTGAAAATAGGCTTGGATAAAAAACCTGAAGTTCAGGCTCATTTTAAAAATGCAGAAGCGCAGTTTTATGCCACACAATACGCATTACACCTTGAGCGCGAAGCACAGGTAAACGAAGCAGACATACGCGCCGCTTACGACAGCCAAACCCGTGCAGTGAAAATCCAGCAGGTTAATTTTGCCACCGCAGAAGAAGCCCGTCAGGCACAACAACTGTTATTGAAAGGTTTGTCTTTCGACGGGTTGATGCAGCGCTACCCCAGCCCCGAGCAAATCGGCGGCTTTATTTCGCCCAATCAACTGCCGCCGGTTTTGGCGGATGTGATCAACCGGATGTCGCGCGGCCAAATTACCCGCGAGCCGGTAGAGATGAACGGCAGATTTTATCTGTTTAAGCTCACGGCTTCCGAACGCAACCCCGACGCGCCGCCTTTCGAGCAAATTAAAGATATTCTGATCCGCAAGGCCAAGCAGGAAAAAATGCAGCAACAGATTGACGAACTGCTGCAAAAAGAAGGCATGACCAAACTGAAGCAGCCTTAAGCCTGCCGCCAGGCATTGCCCGAACGGTAAGGCCGTCTGAACAGCCAAGTTCAGACGGCCTCGTTTTTGTGTGCATGATACTTTACGGTTAGACCACTTCATTGCCAATTCAAAACAGTAAAGCATCTTTCATTGATTCCCACCCGAAAGATTTTCAGGCTTCGGCCTCAAACTTTCTCAACAAACGCGCTTGGCATTGGCCTAGATGGCGTCTCATCATCTTGCAGGCACGGGCTTTTTTGCCTTCCACCAGCAAATCGAGAATCTCGCGGTGCTCGCAATAGGTATGGCGCAAACGGTCTTTCGGGGCATCGAACACGGCAATAATCAGCGAAGAACGCGCGCACAATGTATTAACGATTTCCAGCAGCACATCGTTGTTCAGCAAACGCGCCAGCTCGACATGGAAAGCATTGGACAAGCGGTTCCAGCTTACCCGGTCGCCACGGTTGAAGGCTGCCTCTTCCTGATCGATCAACGCATAAAGAGGCTTGGCTTTTTCCGCCAAGTTTTCTTCTTCAAGCAGCATGTTGATGATGGTTTCTTCCAAGGCGATACGCATTTTGAACACATCTTGCGTTTCTTTGGCATCGGGCACATGCACGAATGCGCCGCGATTGGGCAGCAAATCAACGATTTTATCGTGTGCCAGCAAAGAAAGCGCGCTACGCACGGTGCTGCGCGAGCAAGTCATCTGGCGGCACAGGTCGGATTCGGTCAGCTTATTGCCCGGACGCAGGTTGTGGTCGGTAATGCCGTCTAAAATTCTGGAATATACGCGGAAAAGCTCGGCATCGTGCCGCTCTTCCAGCAAAGACGAGGTTGCGGGTGCTTGCGGAAAATTGTTTTCGTTATCTGTCATACCGGTTCTCCTGCCTGATCAGGCAGTTGGAAGTATTCGAGTAGTTATCGCAAATATACTTAACTGGCTACGGTGTTGCTGCCTTGTATCAAAATTAAGTGGATTGACTATATTGCCGGCCGTGTGAACCATTCTGAATCGTAGGCAAGTCAAGGCCGTCTGAAAACCTTGTTTTCAGACGGCATGTTTTGATTTAAGCCGTTTCGACAATCTCGAAGCTGTGCGTTACTTTGGCCGCCTTGCCCAACATAATCGAAGCGGAACAATATTTTTCGGCAGACATCTGCACGGCTTTTTCAATCGCACTTTCTTTCAGGTTGCGGCCCAGCACTTCAAAATGGATGTGGATTTCGGTAAACACGCGCGGTGTGTCGTCGGCACGCTTGGCGGTAACGGTTGCCCGGCAATCCACTATGTCCTGACGCTGCTTTTCGGCAATCATCACCACATCAATGCTGGAACAGCCCGCCACGCCCAGCAGCAGCATTTCCATCGGGCTGGGGCCGCGCTTGGCCTGCCCTTCTTGCGCCGAACCTTCCATCACCACGCTGTGGCCGGCTTCGGTTGTGCCGACAAAACACATGCCGTCTATCCATTTTGACGTTACTTTCATATCGTTTATTCCTCGTGAAGCGGTTGTTCAGACACCAAGATGCCGTCTGAATCGCTGTATAAATAATGTCCCGGGGTAAATGTTACGCCGCCGAACGTAACCGGCACATCCACTTCGCCCGCGCCGTCTTTCGCACTCTTGCGCGGGTTGGTGCCCAAGGCTTTCACGCCGAACTGCATGGCGTTGATGGCTTCGTTGTCGCGGATGGGGCCGAAAATCACCGCGCCCGCCCAGCCGTTGGCCGCGCCCGCACCGGCAATCATATCGCCCATCAATGCGCTGTATAAATCGCCGCCGCCGTCCACCACCAGCACTTCTCCGTCGGAGTGCGTGTTCATCAGCTTTTTAACCAAGCCGTTGTCGCGGCTGCATTTTACCGTGCGGATTCTGCCGCAGAAACGGTGCCGGCGGCCGAAATGTCGGAACTGTACTTCGCACGAAGGCGTATCGGGGGCGATGTCGATTAGATCGGCAGTTGCAAAATCATTTTTTCCGCTCATGGTTTTCTCCTTTGCTTGTATTGTGTGCGGTTTTCTTTTCCGCTTGTGGCAGCCCGAAAACACCGCAGGCCGTCTGAAAAGCATTATAAAGTATTTTTGCCTTTCAGACGGCCTGCCGTGGGCTTGCGTGGCTTAAAGGTTTTCCATCATCCAATGCACATAGCGGCTTACACCTTCGTCCACATCTAAAAACGCTTCTTCGTAACCGGCTTCGCGCAAACGCGAAATATCGGCCTCGGTAAAGCTCTGGTATTTGCCCTTGAGCGAATCGGGGAACGGAATGTAGCGGATCAGCTCTTCTTTAACCAATTCCTGAAGGCTCATCGCGGGCTTGCCCTCGGCCACGCGGCAAGCGTTGACGGTGGCGGCGGCCAAATCGTTAAACGGCTGGCTGCGGCCGGTGCCCAAGTTGAAAATACCTGATTTTTCAGGGTTGTCGAAGAAGAACAGGTTCACTTTCACCACATCTTCCACACTCACGAAATCGCGGGTTTGCTCGCCGTTGCCGTAACCTTCGTTCTCGCCGAACAAATTCACATAGCCCTGCTCGCGGTATTGGTTGAAATGGTGGAACGCCACCGAAGCCATGCGGCCTTTGTGCTGTTCGTGCGGGCCGTACACATTGAAATAGCGGAAACCGGCCACTTGCGCGGTCAAGCCTTCTTCCATGCGGCGGCGCACCACTTGGTCGAACAGGAATTTGGAATAGCCGTACACATTGAGCGGTTTTTCCAATTCGCGCTCTTCGCGGAAAATCTCGCCTTTGCCGTACACCGCCGCGCTGGAGGCATACAAAAACGGAATACGCTCGTCCTGACACCAATCGAGCAGATCGAGGCTGTATTGATAGTTGTTGTCCATCATATACAGGCCGTTGTGCTCCATAGTGTCGGAACACGCACCGTCGTGGAACACGGCTTCGATATCGTCAAACGGCAGCAGATGCTCGCGCACTTGGCGGATGAATTCGTGTTTGTCGAGATAATGGGCGATTTCGCACTCGGCCAGATTTTTGAATTTCTCGCCGCGGGTCAGGTTATCAACGGCAACAATGTCGGTAATACCGCGTTCGTTCAGGGCTTTAACGATGTTGCTGCCGATAAAGCCGGCGGCACCGGTTACGATGATGGTCATAATCTTTTCCTTTTGGTTTTGAAAACAAGGAGCCGGCCGTCTGAAAGGTTTTTCAGGCTATATTCAGACGGCCTGTTGTTCCTTCAAAGCCGCGCTGAGTTCGTCAAACGAACACACCGCCGTACCCAATTTCGCCACCACCACACCGGCGGCGGTATTGGCAATATGCATGGCCTCGGGCAGGCTGAAACCGGCGGCTATGCCCAAGCCCATGCTGGCAATCACGGTGTCGCCTGCGCCGGATACGTCGTACACTTCTTGGGCGCGGGTGGGCTGGTGGTCGATTTGGCTGCTGCGAAACAGCGTCATGCCTTCTTCGCTGCGGGTAAGCAGCAGGGCTTGCAATTCCAAATTACGGCGCAGGTTTTGGGCTTTTTCGGTCAATTCCGCTTCATCGCGCCAACTGCCCACTACTTCTTTCAGTTCGGCACGGTTGGGGGTGAGCAGGGTGGCTCCGGCGTATTTTTCGTAATCGTCGCCTTTCGGATCGATCAACACGGGCTTGCCTGCCAAACGTGCCCATTCGATCATGCCGGCCACATGCGTCAACCCGCCTTTGCCGTAATCGGACAACACCACCACATCGTATTCCGGCAACAATTGGCGGTATTGCTCTTTAACCGAATCGAGAATCTCACGATGCGGCATTTCTTCAAAATCAAGGCGGATAAGCTGCTGGTTGCGGGCAACCACGCGCAGTTTGACGGTGGTAGAAATTTCTTTGTCGCGCATCAGATACGAAGCCACACCGTCTTGCTGCATCAATTTTTCCAGCGCATTGGCGGCTTCGTCATCGCCGGTTACAGACAGCAACGCCGCTTTGCCGCCCAGCGAGGCGATGTTGCGGGCAACGTTGGCGGCACCGCCCGCGCGTTGGTCGGTTTTAGAAATTTTGGCAATCGGCACGGGGGCTTCGGGGGAAATACGGGCAACGTCGCCGAACCAGTAACGGTCGAGCATCACGTCGCCCACCACCAAAACGCGGGCTTGTGCCAAACGCGACTGTAATTGCTGTATATCGGTGTTGAGTACCATAGGAATATCCGTTTATCTGTGTTTCAGACGGCCTCTTTATCACAAGAGACCGTCTGAACATATTTAAATCGAAATCTGATTGGCTGCCGCATTCACTTCGCGCAACACGGCCACGGGGTCGGCGGCCTGCGTAATCGGCCTCCCCATCACCAAGTAGGTGGAACCCGCCGCCAACGCTTGCGCGGGGGTCATGATGCGGCGTTGGTCGTCGCTGTTGCCGGCGGTATCCAAGCGGATGCCGGGCGTAACCAGCACAAATTCTCCGCCCAACTCGCGGCGCAGCGGTGCGGCTTCGCGGGCGGAACAGACTACGCCGTCCAAACCGGAACTTTGCGCCAGTTTCGCCCAACGCAACACCAATTCTTCTACCGGTTGATTTAGGCCGATTTCGGCAAGGTCGCTCTGCTCCATGCTGGTCAGCACGGTAACGCCGATCAGCAGCGGTTTTTGCGCATGGTTGGCCACGGCTTCGGCGGCGGCTTCCATCATGCGGCGGCCGCTCGAAGCGTGCATGTCCACCATCCACACGCCCATATCGGCCGCTACTTTGCAGGCGTGGGCTACGGTGTTGGGAATGTCGTGGTATTTCAAATCGAGAAACAGCTTGAAGCCTTGGTTGATCAGCTTTTCGGCCAAACTGCGGCCGGTGGCGGTAAACAGTTCTTTGCCGATTTTCAGACGGCATAGGGAAGGATCGAGACGGCGCACAAAGGCAAGCGTGTCGTGTTCGTTGGCAAAGTCCAAAGCCACAATCACGGGCGTGCGGGCGGATTCGGTTTGGAAGTCGGCGATTAATGGGTTCATAACGGGTTCCGTGGCATATTTTCAGACGGCCTGCAGCTCGTGATGTAACAGCTTTGCATGGCTTGCCGCCGCAGGCCGTCTGAAATCATAAAATCGCACAAATTTTAGCAGCTTTCCAACCTGTTTGTCCGCCGTTTGCTCGTGATAAACTGGCTGCCCGCACTATTTTCAGACGGCCTCATTTATGAACTGCCTTGCTTGGAACGCCCCGCCACCGCTTGCCGCACTTGCGGACACTGTCCGCCGCCATGCTAAACCGCTGTATTTGATCGTATGCCTGCCCGACCGCCGCATCCCCGAATTCAGGCCGTCTGAACAACCATGCGCGGAAGAAAGCGCGCTGCGGCAAGCCATAGCGGGCAAGCTCGGCTGCATTCAGTTCAACGGAGCCAACGTGCTGGAAAACATCCTGCCCTGCGTGCATTTATGGCTGATGCCGTCTGAAAACGCCGCACGGCTGGGCGAACATTTTCCGCAGCCCGTGCAATGGCAAACCGAAGCCGTGCCGCAACTGCCGCCGCAACCGGTCAAACCGTGGTTCAGACCGTCTGAACACCGCGCCGAGCCTGTCCGTGCCGTTATCGTCGGCTCAGGCATTGCCGGTGCAGCCACCGCCCGCGCACTGGCGGAACACGGTCTGCCCGTTACCGTGCTGGAAGCCGCCGAACCGGCCAACGCCGCATCCGGCAACCGCCAAGGGCTGCTGTATGCCAAGATTTCGCCGCACAACACCGAGCAGACCGAACTGCTGCTGTGCGGCTACGGCTACACCCGCCGCCTGCTCGAAACCCTGCTGCCCAACCGCGAAAGCTGGGGCGGAAACGGCGTGCTCCACCTCAACCACGATGCCGAAGAAACCCGCCGCAATCAGGCTTTGGGCGCACACAGCCACCACGCCCACCTTTACCGCCCCGTCGATGCCGACGAAGCCGCACAGATTGCCGGCATCGAAACCGCACAAAGCGGCCTGTATTGGCCGCAGGGCGTGTGGCTGAACCCGCCTGCACTCGTCCGCGCCCTGCTCGACCATCCGCTGATCGAACTGCACACCCGCACACCCGTGCTTACCGCCGAACACGACGGCAACGAATGGCAAGTCCGCACGCCCGCGCACACCTTCAGCGGCAGCCATTTGATTTACTGCACCGGCGCACACAGCCCGCAAGCCGCCGACCCCAACGTATCCGCCCTACCCTACCGCTTGGTGCGCGGGCAAACCGACCTTGCCGCCGCCGTGCCGTATTCCGAACAACTGCGCTGCGCCCTTTCCGGCGCCAGCTACATCAGCCCCGCATGGCAAGGCTTGCATTGCTACGGCGCGACCTTCGTCCAGCACGACACCGGCACCGACTGGCGCGAAACCGACCGCCAAACCAACCGCGCCAACCTGCACGAATTAAACGAACAACTGGCCGCTCAACTGCTTTGGCGAAGCTCACAGGATTCGCCTTCAGACGGCCTTGACGGTTCTCACCAACAGCAAAGGCCGTCTGAAACCCGTTCAGACGGCCTCACCCCGCAAGGCCACGCCGCCCTGCGCTGCGACAGCCCCGACCACCTGCCCATCGTCGGCGCACTCGGCAACATCGCCGCCATGCAAAACGTGTACGCCAAACTCGCCCTCGATAAAAACTACCGTCTCAACGCCCCCTGCCCCTACCTGCCGAACGCCTACATCAACACCGCCCACGGCAGCCGCGGGCTGGCCACCGCCCCGATTTGCGCCGCCGCCGTCGCCGCCGACATCCTCTGCCTGCCCAACCCGCTGTCGCCAAGAATCCGCTGCGCCCTCGCCCCCAACCGTACCGTTATCCGCGCCATCGTGCGGCAGCAGCCGTTGTGGGGGAAGGCCGTCTGAAATGGTTTAGGTTTTCAGACGGCCTACATAACCTCCCCGACCGCAAACCTTACCGACCCCATCCGTAGGGGCGGATTACATATCCGCCCGTTGCCGCCACACCCGCCATCGCAACACCAACCAACTCCGCCGACATCCCCATGATAAAAAACACAAACGCCAAATGCCGACGACTTTCCCGCATATAACCTCAATGCACACGCGGGCGGATATGTAATCCGCCCCTACAAACCGCCATGAAAAAAAAATGCCTTGCTACCAAAACCCAAAAGGCCGTCTGAAAAAATTCAGACGGCCTCACGTTATCCCTGCTATTGAAATTTACGCTGTAAAAAACGGCGCACCGCCTGCGGCATTTTGTTTTGCAGCTTCTGCGTATAAACCGCTTCGTTCTTCTGCCACCACACGCCGCTACACACAATCAGCAAACCGATCAGCGTGAGCGAAATCGGAAACAGCCAACTGTCTTTAAAAATCTTATCGGCCAAATGCCAGCAATAACCGAACATCCCCAACGCACCGAACACGGCAAACACGCGGCGGCTGATCAGCGCGCCGGTAAACACCATACCCATGTTTAACAAGAAATAAATAAACTTGTTCCACTCGCTGTCGGACTCCATAAAGCTGAGGCCGCCCCAAAACGTGATCACGCCGAAGAGATACAGCCAAAACGGATAATCACGCTCGCTTTGGTTGCGGAAATCCACCCAAAACGCCAACAGAATCATTGCCGCACCAAACAAAGCCGAAACCTGCTGCTTGAGCGTCCAATCGTACACCCCGTTATGGCCGTAGAAAATCCAATCGGCAATGTCCATCGACATATACCACAGCGTAACGGCCACCGGCATCACCAAAAACGGATAACGGTAACGCCACAGCATCACGGCAGCGGCAGCCAGCGTGGCCAGCTCCATCATCAACCAGCGCCAGTCGATCCAATGATGGTAATCGCGGTAAACCATTGTATCGTCGGGCCAAAAACCCAAAGCCTGCTGCAAGCCGTACACCGCCAGCGGCACCAGCACCACCACAAAAGTAGCGCAAATGCCCGCCGGAATGTGCAGGCTGCGTTTGCGGAAATATTCGGTGAGGGTTATGCCTGCTATGCCGTAAAGCAGACACAGCACCACAATCGCCATGCCGCCGAAGGCTTCCCAACCCAAATTCATAAACAGCGACATCGCGCCGATGGCCAACAGCCCGCCGAGATAATACAAAACATGGGTAAAACCGAATTGCGGCACATGGCTGTTTTGCTGCTGCCACAACGCCCACAAAGCATCGGCCTGCTGCGGGTTGATAATGCGCTGTTCAACTGCCTGTTGTAAGTGGTGTTTGCGGATATCCATCAAGATGCTCCCGATTCGCAAAGCAACTCGCCCTGCCTTAATCTATTCGACCCGATGGGCAGCACATCGGCAAACCGTTCTGAAATCATGCGCGTGTTTATACCTTGCGATTCAACTTAAACGGTTTTGCCCAAGCCCGAACCATCTTGTTTATTTTATAGTAAAACCTTTTTATCTCATTAGATTGGCATCAAACCTTCTTAAAACGCTTTTTCTATCTCCACAAACAAACGGTTGTTTTTGCGCTCCGCCCATTTATGCGTGCTGCGGACACGGCTTTGCTCCCAAGTCAGGCGGGGCATGAATTTGGCTATCGACAGCTTGGGGTGCGCTGCCGAAATACTGTATAAAGTTTCCTTGTTGCGTTGCTGCTGCCATTGGAAGTCGGCATTCAGCGCACTGCCGCGATAACGGCGGTCGGTGTAAGCAGCCCTCAATTGCGTGTTCAGCCCGCCCCATTTCGGCCAAATTGCCAACCAGCCGCCGCTCACACCGCGGCGGTTGTTGCCCGCATTGTTAGTTCGCCCGCCGAGAGCCGTATTGTCGGGGCGGAAAGTGCCGCCGCTTAAGCCTGCATAAACCGTTTGCGTCGGCGTTAAGCGATAAGCCGCCGAACCGAAAAGGCTGTAATGTTTGCCGTCGTTGCGCTCCGCACGTTCCGGCTCGCGGTAGTGCTGGCGGTAAGCCTCGCCCGACACATGCGCCTGCAAGCGGGGGGTAATCTGCCGGCTTAAGGCCGTCTGAAAACCCGCAGCATGAGCGAGCATATCCATATTGAACGTTTGCTCTTTCTGCGTTTTGCGCTGCCATTCGTCGCTGCCCGCAAGCTGCCATTGGTAAAACGGCAGAATATTGAATGTGGTGCGCGCGCTTTGATATTGCCAGCCCAGATAAGCACGCCCAAACGCATTGTCGTATTGGGATTTTTTGTCGAAATAATAGCTGACGCCGCTCAAATTGCTGCGAAACAGCACATTATGATGGCCTTTAACCGGCGTGTTTTTTTCTACCGAAAGCCGGTAATTCAAGCCCGTTGCACTTTCGGCCTGTTGTTTGACGCAACCCAGCGGCGAGCAGTAAGGCGGAGCGGCATCGTTCACATTGTTATCGCGCGTAACGCTAACACCGCCGTTGAAATGCCATTTGTTCGCCTCTTTGCTTTGCTTGCGGTACACCGCGATATTTTCCAGCACGCCCTCCGGCAGCTGCGGCGTGGTGGCGGCTTCGGCAAACAGCCTGTCGGCCTCTTTCCATTGCCTGTCTTCCCATAAAATCGCCGCCGTATCCAGGGTAATGCGCGTATCTTCGGGGTGAGCTTCATGCAGCTTGGTGTAAACCGCCGTTGCCTTCGGATAATCGCCTTTGTACCGCGCAATCATCCCCTCCGCCCGCGCCAGCAAAACGGCATCGGCTTGAGGGTGTTTTCTGTATGCCGCAGTAAGTGATTCCAACAAATGCCGATCACCGCTGTTGATGGCTCTGAGCATTAAGTTGTGCAGCAATTCGGGCTGCGTCATCAAATCTTCATTGGTAACAGGCTTGATTGCTTCTTTTTCTGTTTGTTTTGGTAAAGCATGGTCAGAAGGCGCGGCAATTTGCTCCAGCCATACGTTTTCCTGCATACGCACCGCCGGCTGCTCCTGCTTGAGGCCGTCTGAAGCCCTATCCGGTAAAGCATTTGCTCGAGAATACGGGGAAAAAGCGGCGGATACGGAGATAAATAGAAAGGGAGCAAAAGATAATTTTCTGAAACTGTTCATCGGAATTGTGTAAAAAGATTATAAAAAAATGTTTGTAACAACCATCGTTTTCAGAGTATACTTCATATGGAAATAAAAACAAATATTATTTACTTTCATAATTTTAGTAAAAATAATCCAGTTTATTTTAATTAATGAAACTCTTCAATTAAATAAACGGCATACCAGCCGAATCGACAAATATCCAACCAACGGAGGTAATCCATGCATAACCGGTCTTTCAGACGGCCTTATATCAGTTTGGTTCTGCCATTTATTTTAGCCGCGTGTGCGGGGGGCGGTCATGTCGCTATTCCTGAAACTATTGTGCCTATTCCCACGCTTTCGGCGTTAGACATCAATAGTTCGGAGGTTGTTGGAAAAACACCGGATGTAAAAATTCAAACATTTAATGCGGGCACCGGCAAAGCGGGCAAATTGGAAAGCTGGAGGCTCAAAGAACGAAACTTTTTCAACGACCTTGTTGATAAAGACAACATCGTATATCAAGCTCCCGACGGCAAGCTTTATAAGTTCAACACTTACACCGACCCCATTCTGCCCGACAGCTTCCACCCCAACCAAGCTTTGAAAAACAAACAAGATACACAGCAAACCGATAACGGCGGCAAACTGTTTGCCTGCTGCGTTAAATTCGGCACCGGATTTGCTGCCAGCAAGGTGGGCGACGATCTGCGCTATGGAGCATGGATAAGCAAAGACGGCAAAGCCGATCTGTTTGTGGGCGGCATACTTGCCGACCCTGCACAAATGCAAGGCGCGTCCGCCAATAACGGCCAGGCCACAGGTAAGGCAACTTACGAGATATGGGCTTTGCGCGTGAAAAACGGCCAAGTGGTTTCGTCTTCATATGACCTCAACTCCAAAGAAAACCCCATCAGATCACGCGTTACCGTCAACTTCAATACCGGCAAGCTGGGCGGCAAGATTATCGGCAACAGCGACTTCGGTGCAGATATCGACTTTAAAGATGTCAACGTGAAAGGTAACCGCTTTAGCGGCAGTGCCGAGTCAGACGGCAAAGTCGGCCAAGTAGACGGCGGCTTCTTTGGCAAGGCCGGCTATTATTCGCCGGCAGGCGATAAAATCGGCGGCAAAATCACATTTGATGCCGACCGCAACCTCGACAGCGTATTCGGCGGCTCAATTAACGCCAGATCCAATCGAAATGCCAACGACAAATCCCAAGATTTAACTCCTTTAAACTAAGGCCGAAAACATGAATAAGCATACAACTTTCAAACCAACCATATTATTCATACTCCTAAGCAGCGCCTTCTCTGCCCAAGCATTGGCCGCAGAAACCGGCAAGCCTGATGTAGACAGCAACGTTCAGTTGGAAGCCGTTGAAGTTAAGGGAAACCGCGCCGTTAAAAAATTAGGCAGCGAAAAAGTACGCCGCAAAAACTTGGATGAAAATCTGGTTCAAGACATTCACGACATGGTGCGTTACGACCCCGGTATTTCCGTGGTAGAAGGCGGGCGCGCAGGCTCCAACGGCTTTGCCATACGCGGCGTGGATAAAGACCGCGTTGCCGTAAACGTAGACGGCCTCCAACAGGCCGAAAGCCGCTCTTCGGAAGCATTCCAAGAACTCTTCGGCGCTTACGGCAACTTCAACACCAACCGCAATGCCGCCGAGCTGGAAAACATTTCCGAAGTTGCCATTCTGAAAGGTGCAGATTCCCTTTCTGCCGGCAGCGGTGCCTTGGGCGGTGCGGTACTGTATAAAACCAAATCACCCAAAGACTATCTCAAAGGCGAAAAAGACTACTATATCGGCCTTAAAGGCGGCTATATCAGCAAATCCAAACAATGGATGGGCAGCACAACCTTAGCCGGCCGCGCAGGCGATGTGGACGGTTTATTCGTATTCACACGCCGTCACGGCCATGAAACCAAAAACCACAGCGGCGGTGCGGATACTTCGTTGGATTACACAGATGAAAACAGTTTTTCCCACAAAGGGGTAGCCCGTGCCACACCGGATCCGCAAAATACCGCCAGCAAAAGCACTTTGGTTAAATTAGGCTATCATTTCAATCCTTACAACTATTTAAGCGGCGTGTACGAAGATTACCGCCAAGACCGAAAAACCGACGAGTTATCCAACCTTTTCGGCAGACTTGGCGGCGAAAAACGCTTGCGTAACGATGTGAGTTACCGCAAACGCACGGGTATCGAATACGAAAACCGTTTGGAAAGCGGCCCTTGGGACAGCCTAAAGTTCAATGCAGACAAGCAAAAAATCGAAATGAGCACGATGACTTGGGATCTGCCTCTGAATTATGCAAAACAAGGACGCAATGCCGAAGCGTTTTTCAGACGGCGCGGCCTTTACCAAGATTTGAACCAATTCAAATTATCGGCTGAAAAACATATCGACGGCGAATCCGTTACTTGGGATACTGCTTACGGCATAGGCTTGAACAAGGGCAAATACCGCAGCAGCAACTTGGAATATTTGTCGCTGATCTACTACCCCAAGATTTTGAGCAGCAGCAAGAATACCGACGAATTCTTAGTCAGCACCAAGAGTAAAAACCAACATATTTATTGGGACAACGCCATCCGCTTCGGCAGCAAGCTCAAACTGGGCTTGGGTGCACGCTACGACCAAGTGAGCATGAACACCTTAGAGAGCGACAGTCTCTCACCCAACGTAAAACGCCAATTGGTGTGGAAAGGCATCTGGAACAAACAGGCCAAGTTCAAAGCCCCGAGCTACTCGGTGGGCTTGGATTGGAACGTGGTTCCGTCGCTTACCCTCCAAAGCAAATACAGCACGGCGTTCCGCGCACCGACTACCGATGAAATGTGGTTCTTCTTCCCCAACCGTGATTTCTACGTTCAGCCCAACCCCGATTTAAAAGACGAACGTTCCAAAAACATCGAATTGGGCGCAGACTGGCACGGCAACTGGGGCAATTTGAAATTATCCGGCTTTTACACCCGCTATAAAAACTTCATCGACTTCATCTATATCGGCGGCAAACGCCACGAAAAGCTGGGTGAAGACGGCAAAATAACTCAAGAAAGCTGGATATCGCCCACCTATCAAAACAGAAACCGCAATAAAGCCACAGTCAAAGGTTTGGAACTGCAAAGCATCTGGAATCTGGACAGCATCGGCCTGCCCAAAGGCGCGTTCACTACTTTAGCCGCCAGCTATATTAAAGGTTCGGCCGAAGGCGATATACCGCTGAATGCGCTTCAACCGTTCAACGCCGTTTGGGGATTGGGCTACCGCCACCCTGAAAACCGTTGGAGTGCGGTTACCAATTTCAGCTACTTCGCCAGAAAAAAACCGGAAGATACCACCAGAGCGTACGATCGCCCCAAAGAACTGTGGCCGTATGCCAAACACAGCCGCAACGTATTCTTGGTTGACCTGCTCGGTCATTACCAATTTAATAAAAACGTATCATTACGCGGCGGTATCTTTAACTTGTTTAACAAAAAATATTATACTTGGGACTCTTTGCGCAGCATCAGGGAATTTGGCGCGGTCAACCGGGTAAATAACTGTGTCAACGACAAAGGTATTGCCCAACATGCCTCTTGCGCCCACGACGGCATTCAACGCTTTAGTGCACCCGGCCGCAATTTCAGTGTAGTTTTAGAAGCTAAATTCTGATTGGATAATCTTTTTTCAGACGGCTCTGTAAAGCCGTCTGAAATTGGATTCGAATAATGAAAAAGGAAAACAACATGACAAACGAAGCTCAAACTTTTGCCCAACGTCTGAAAGAAGAAAACCGCACCACCCACGACAGCGTCGATAATTTGGTGATGTCGGTACAGCCTTTTGCCAACAACGAAAATTACTCGAAATTTTTGAAGCTGCAATCGGTGTTCCACAAAATCGTCGACGGCATTTACAAAGACGAAAAACTCAACCAGTCTATTCCGCAACTGGCCGACATGGCCCGTTATGACGCCGTGTTGCAGGATTTGGAAGATTTGAACAGCGAGCCTTACCAATTCTCCGGCGATCTGCCTAAGCCTGAAGGCAACAAGGCCATCGGTTGGCTTTATTGCGCCGAAGGTTCTAACTTGGGAGCGGCATTTTTGTTTAAAGATGCACAGAAGCTGAGCTTCAATGCGGAAAACGGTGCGCGCCACTTGGCTCCGCATCCCGACGGCCGCGGCCAACACTGGCGTGAGTTTGTGGTGTATCTCAACAATCTGGGCTTGGACAAATCCGCCCAAGACGAGGCGATTCAGGGCGCGAAAGAAGCGTTTGCTTTTTATAAAGTGATTCTGCGCGAAATCTTCGGCCTGCCCGAAGGTGCGGAAGCGCCTGCTCAGGTGTAACCAAGGCTGAAAGAGCGGTTTAAAAACCTCGAGGCCGTCTGAAACGATTTTCAGACGGCCTCAAAGTTTTTAGTCAATTAACTTATGTTGAGTAACAAAATCGTAGGGGCGGATGGCATATCCGCCCCTACAACATTGCAGAGAACAATTTTACTGGTTATATCAAGCCACTTCATTAGACGCCGTGCCGTTATGCTTGAGCAAGCCAGAGCATGACGGTTTTTGTTTAAATTTAAGCAGATTAACTATACATACCTGCACATACCTGCTTAATCTTCGCGCTGCACTTTCATGATGCGTCGGACTTCGTGCCAAAATCCGTCGGGCCGCTGCTCAAGCACGGCCAGTATGCCGCTGCGGATTTTGCGGGTTTCTGTTTCGTTGAATGTTCCTTCGGCGCACACTCTGGCGGGGGCGAGCAGACCTAAACGCGGAAGCAGAAAATGGCGGCGCGTAAGGCCGTCTGAAAAATCGTATTCCGCCCAATCTTCAAGATAAAGGCCGTGCCAGCCGTAAGGGTTTAACGGGGCTTCGTCTGCCGCCTGCGGTTGGGACGAGAAGCCGTTGCCGCGCACAATCGAAACGCTGCGTAGTTCTTGGGGATTGAGCTTCAGGCCGTTCAATACTTTCCGCCCTTCTTCACTCTCCAGCAGGCGCAGCTGCTGCGGCAGTTTGGCGGCTTTGTGCATCAGCGTGTCTTGAGTGTCCAATCCGACCATTTCAGACGGCCTTCCCGAACGGCAGCCGTAAAATTTGCAGGTCAATTCGATGTGGTAGGGTTTGCCGTTGAGTGTGGCGATAAAATCGGCGGCTCCGCTTGTTTGCCCTGCGGCATTTTTAACGGTTAGGTTTTGCCCGAGCAAAGAGGCATGGGGTGCGGTTTCAAGCCAGAATGCCAGCAGGTGTTCGGCATAAAATCCGAGGCGGCCGGCGAATGGTTTTTTATGGTGCAAAGCTTCGTGGAGCTGCGTGGGATAATCGTTCAGATCAAGCAGATAGCGGAATCCCGTTTCGCCAAGCAGCTCGCTTACGGGCAGCTCGCAACCGCTCAACCACAAAGGGGGTGCGGTAAGAACGGCGGCCAAATCGCGCACATGCGGGTCGGTGAGCCGCCACCAAAGGGCATCGAGTGCATAATTCATAGTGTTTTGATGTGTGAGTCTGCAAAAGATTATGCAGGCCGTCTGAAAAAGTTATATTGCAATGTGCGGCGCCTGCCAAGCAGGCAACCGCAGGTTATCGTTTGAACGCACGGTGATTAAACAGGTTGTGTGCGTTCTTCCAGCCATGATTTGGCCGCACCTTCCACCAACGGCAACAGTTTTTCGCGCACTCGGGCATGATAGCTGTTGACCCATTCGATTTCGCTTGCCGACATCATGGCAATGTCCATCAGGCGGGTGTCTATCGGGCAGAGAGTAACGGTTTCGAAGCATAAGAATTTGCCGAACGCGGTTTCTTCAGGCTGTGCAACGGGGCGGTTGATCACCAGATTTTCAATGCGGATACCCCACTTGCCGGGGCGGTACAAACCCGGTTCGTTGGAAGTAAACATACCTGCTTTCATGGCGTGGTTGGGGTGGGTGGCAGCGTGATAGGAAATAACTTGCGGCCCTTCATGCACGTTGAGGAAGTATCCGACGCCGTGGCCGGTGCCGTGGCCGTAGTCGCATTGGGCTTTCCACATGGGCGCGCGGCAGATGGCGTCTATCATCGGCGCGGCAATGTTTTCGGGAAACACGGCTTCGGCCAGCGCGATATGGGCTTTCAACACCAGCGTAAAGTCGCGTTTTTGCTCGGCACTCGGCGTGCCGATGGGAATCACGCGGGTAATGTCGGTGGTGCCGTTTTCATACTGGCCGCCCGAATCAATCAGCAGCAGGCCGTTGCCTTCAATCAGGCTGTACGCTTCGGGCGTGGCGCTGTAATGCGGCAACGCACCGTTGGCGTTGTAACCGGCAATGGTGCCGAAGCTGTGCGAAATGAAGTGCGAACGGCGGCTGCGGTGCGCCAGCAGCATGGTGTCGATATCCAGCTCGGACACGGTTTCACCGTCGGCCAGTTTTTGCTCCAACTCGGCAAAGAAGCCGCACAACGCCGCGCCGTCCTGCCGCATGGCTTCGCGGATGTGGGCAATGTCGGCATCTGACTTGATGGATTTAAACAAAGTGCTCGGGTTGATGCTTTCTACCAGTTTCACGCTGTCGGGCAGCTTCTGCACGGTGCTGACGGCGGTTTTGGCCGGATCAATCAACAGCGCGCCGGAAACGGCGGCCAAGGCATCGGCGGCGGTGTGATAATCGGCGGTGCTGATGCCTGCGGCTTCCAAGCCTTGGGCAGAGGCTTCGCTCAAGCCGCTTTGGTTCACAAACAGCGTGGCAGTATCCGCGCCGATCAGCAGATAAGACAAAAACACGGGGTTATAAGACACATCGCTGCCGCGCAGATTGGTCAGCCATGCAATATCGTCGAGCGAAGAAATCAGGTGGTAGTCCGCGCCTTTTTCTTTTACGGCCGCCCGCACGCGCGCCAGTTTTTCGGCGGCGGTTTCGCTCACGCATTCGGCCTTGTGCGGATAAATCTCGCTCGACGGCAACGCGGGGCGGTCTGCCCACAAACCGTCGAGCAAATCGCCTTGATGGTTGAGGCCGATATTTTTTGCCGCAAAGGCCGTCTGAAGCTGACGTTGCGCCGTTAACGACAACATATCCGGCGCAACGCCTACCCGGGCGTTTTCCGGCAGGCTTTGCGCCAAATCTTCCACATGGGTTAATCCGAAACCGAGTTTTTTCAATTCGATGCCGCTGCCCGCAAGCTGCTTTTCCGCCTGCTCCCAATAACGGCTGTCGGCCCACAAATCGGCACTGTCGGCTTTAACCACCAACGTGCCTACCGAGCCGGTAAAACCCGAAACATACACCCTGCCCTGCCAATGTTCGGGCAAGTATTCCGAAAGGTGCGGATCGGCCGAAGGGATAATCCAAGCATCAAACTTCTGCTCCTGCATTTTTTTGCGCAGTGCAGCCAAGCGTTGTGAAGGGGTATTCATCAGGGGGTTCCTTATCCGATAGTGCTTAATCCACGCCTTTGAGCAAACGGTTCAACACCGGCACAAGCAACAACAGCACCCCACCCGCAATCAAACCGGCCATGCCGATTAAGCGGTAGAACGCTGCGGCGGTTTCAGCAGCATAATATTTTTTAAACACGAGGCCGCCCAAAGTAAAGCCGAGCGACAAAGCGAGAAAGTTCAACGCAACCATTTGCGTTTTAAAGTGAGAGGGGGCGATTTTGGTAGCAAGCGACAGCGAAATCGGCGAAAGCAGCAGTTCGGCAATCGTAATACCCAAAATGACCAACGCAAACACGGCCAACGGCATAACCGTGCCGCCGGCAATAAAAGGAACGAAACACCAATACGACACCCCCAACACCATCAGTGCCAAAGCAAATTTCAACGGCGTTTTAGGCTGTTTTTCACCCATTTTCGTCCACATGGCGGCCATCAAGCCCGAAAACACCACTACCCAGAAGCTTTGCAGCGAATCTTTCCACGATACCGGAATCGTAAAACTGCCGACCGCACGGTCGATGGTTTCGTCGAAATACACGGTTACCGAAGTGAATACCTGAAACCACAAAGCCCAAAAAATACAGATGGCCAGAAACAAAGGCACATAAGCCATAATATAACGTTTGTTTTGCTCTTCAACCGAAGGGCTGGCCAACAAGCGCGCAAAATACACCACCGTGGCCGCAATCACCGTGCCCAAGAGCACTTTCGAAAAATTATCCAGATTCAACCAGCCCAAAGCCACCACCGCGAAAATCAACCCTGCAACCGCAACGGCAGCCAGCGCGGCAATCTTGCCCTGCCCCTGCTGTAAAGGAAAAGGTGCGGGCGTATGCGGCAAAAACTTTCTGCCGCGCGCGTATTGCCACAAACCGAAAGCCATGCCCACCGCCGCCGCACCGAAGCCGTAGTGGAAGCCGATGTTGTTTTGCAGCAGACCGGTAATCAGCGGGCCTAAAAAACCGCCGATATTGATCGAAATATAAAAAATCGAGAATCCGGCATCACGCAGCGGGCGCAATTCGTCGCTTTCATATAGAGAACCGACCATCGAGCTGGCCGACGCTTTCACACCGCCGCTGCCCAATGCAATCATCACCAAGCCGCACAGCAAACCGGCAAAACCCGGAATCACCGCCAAAGCGATATGGCCGCCCATCACCAAAATGCCCGAATAAAACAGCGTTCTTTCCGCGCCCCACAGGCGGTCGGCCAACCAACCGCCCAAAATCGTCGAAAGATACACGCTGCCGCCATACGCGCCGACAATGCCGCCCGCTACTGCCTTATCCATACCCAAACCGCCCTGTGTGGTTTGGTAATACAGATAAATCAGCAATATGCCCTGCATTCCGTAGAACGAAAAGCGTTCCCATAATTCGATGTGGAACAGCGTGGAAAGCTGCCACGGATGGCCGAAAAATTTTTTGTGTTCAGGTAACTGTTTTTCCATGATTCTCTCCTCTCAAACACACCTGTACGGCGTTTTCTTTTTTATCATGCCCCCGTTTTATCATTTTCATCTGCGGCCTGCAATAACCATTCAATCCGAACGCCCGCAAACCTCGGTGCGGACTTCAGGCATGGCGTCAACGGGCACGGCAGCGGTTTTTGCAAAAATATCGGAGCGGTACGAAACCGTCTCTCTAAGCTAAAGCGCAACAACGCCGCAGCAAAATAAGTTGATTGGCCGTGCCCGACACCCGAACAGATTTGAGGCCGTCTGAAAGCATTTCAGACGGCCTCAACGATTAATCTTTCAAATTGCGTTTCACGGTATTCAAAAAGCCGCGCAGGATATCGATGTCTTCGGTTTGCGTATCCGCCCGCATAAACAGATTCTGCATGCGGCGCATCAGGCGTTCGCTGTTGCGGCGGTTGAAAAAGCCGATGTCGTTCATCACGCTTTCCATATGGCCGACCATACCGGCAATCTGTTCGTGGGTGGCCGGTCGGGTGTCCTGCTGCAAATGCGTCATCGGCATATCGGTTTGGCTGAACAGCTCGTAACACACCACCTGCACGGCTTGCGCGAGGTTGAGCGAGAAATAGTCGGGGTTACCGTTGATGGTCATCAGGCGGTTGCAGTTTTGCACTTCTTCGATGCTCAGGCCGAAGGTTTCGTTGCCGAACACCAGCGCAACCTGTTGGCCGTCTGAAGCGGCTTGCAGCAATTCGGGCACAAGTTGGCGCGGGGTTTGCAGCGGCGCGGTCAGTTCGCGTTTGCGGCTGGTTAAGGCGCAACTCAGGGTGGTGTGCGCCAACGCTTCGTCGAGCGTAGCCACAATGCGGGCGTTTTCCAACACGTCCGCCGCGCCGGATGCCAGCACGAAGCTCTCTTCGGGCAGTTTGAAATCCTGCGGCTCGGCGGCATCGAACAGCGGCGGGTTTTCGGTCATCGGCGTGGCAATCAGTTGCGGCGCAACCAAAGTCAAACGGTGCAGCCCCATGGTTTTCATGGCACGGGCGGCGGAACCGATATTGGCGGGATGGCTGGTGCGGGCGAGCACGATATGGATATTGTCGAGATAAGCGGGAACGGCGGGCTTGGGATTCATCATGTTTTATTTTCGGAACAGGGGTATAATGTGCGCCTGAATATTTTTTCAGACGGCCTCAAGGCCGTCTGAATGCTCTTTAACAACATTGGAAACAGCGTAAACGCAGCGTTTTACGTTTTGCCTTATTGTACCCGATTAGAAAGAATGCCATGAACCCGATTTTAAACACCGCCCTCAAAGCCGCGCGCAAAGCAGGCGATATGATGATCCGCGCATCGCGCAATCTCGATGCCGTGAAAACCGACAGCAAAGCGTTTAACGATTTTGTTTCCGATGTTGACCGCACCGCCGAAGCCATTTTGGTCGACGCGCTCAAAGAAGCCTATCCCCATCACAAAATCACCGCCGAAGAAGGCGGCTCGCAAGGCAAATCCACCGCCGAATACGAGTGGATTATCGACCCGCTCGACGGCACCACCAACTATCTGCACGGCCATCCCCAATACGCCATCTCTATGGCGCTGCTGCACAAAGGCGTGTTACAGGAAGCATTGGTGTACGCGCCCGAACGCAACGATTTATACATGGCTTCACGCGGCAAAGGCGCATTACTGAACGACCGCCGCATCCGCGTTTCTTCCCGCATCGAACTTAACCGCTGCTTAATCGGCACCGGCTTTCCGGTTGTCGACCAAAGCATGATGGACACCTATCTCGCCATTCTGAAAGACTTCTTAGCCAAAACCGCCGGCGGCCGCCGCGAAGGTTCCGCCGCGCTCGACCTGTGCGCCGTAGCCTGCGGACGTTTGGACGGCTTTTTCGAGTTCAACCTCAAACCGTGGGACATCGCTGCCGGAGCGTTGCTGGTGCAGGAAGCAGGCGGCATCGTAACCGACATGCAGGGTAACGAAAGCTGGCTGGAAAGCGGCGACATCGTGGCCGGCAACCCGAAAGTATTGGGCCAAATGCTGCAAATCATTGCACCTCATGTGAAGTAAGGCAGCCCCGAACATCAGGCCGTCTGAAAATATGGTTCAGACGGCCTGAAACATTCGGCAAGCAAAGCCCGCCAAAAACCGATAAACTAATGAATATCAAACACATAACACAAACCATCCGAAGCCGACTGCCATGAACCTCGTCCAACGCCTCGACCAAATCCTGCCGCAAACCCAATGCAGAGAATGCGGCTACCAAGGCTGCCTGCCCTACGCAGAAGCATTGGCCGACGGTTCCGCCAATATCAACCTGTGCGCACCCGGCGGCGAAACCGTGATGCTCGACATTTCCGCCCTGCTCGGCAAACCGCCCGTCGCACCGGCCAAAATCCAAGAAAAAGCACTCGCTTGGATAGACGAATCCGTGTGCATAGGCTGCACCGCCTGCATCCGCGCCTGCCCCGTCGATGCCATCATGGGCGCATCCAAACAAATGCACACCGTCATCAGCAGCGAATGCACCGGCTGCGGCCTCTGCGTCGCCCCCTGCCCCGTCGACTGCATCTACATGCAGCCGGTTGAAGCCGACCATCTGCCCCAAGCCCGTTTTCTGAGCAGCAGCAACGAAGCCCGCTTTGCCGCCGCCGAACACGCCCGCAAGCGTTACCATTGGCACGAAGCCCGCAAATCACGCGACCAAGAAGAAAAACGCGCCTATCTCGCCGAACGGGAAGCCGCTGCAAAACAAGCACAAACCGCCCCAAACGCAACCGCTCCCAAGCCCGCATTCAACCCTGCCGACTTAATCGCCCAAGCCATGGCCCGCGCCCAAGCGCAACAAGCCCAGCGCGTCGTCCCCGCCAACCGCGAAGCCTACCAAGCCCAACAGCTTGCCGACGCCCAAGAACGCGCCACCTACCGCCGCGCCCAAAGAGATTTGCAATACGGCAACGAAGAAGAAAAAGCCGCCGCGTTGGCCTACTTGCGCAAATACAAAGCCGAACAAGAAGCCAAAGCACTCAAATCGTAACCCGACACCCACCATCAAACATGAGGCCGTCTGAAAACGTTCAGACGGCTTAAAACTTTTGTACTCTCTTCCGTATATAGCAAATAAACTTATTTTTGATACAAGGCAGCAACGCCGCAGCAGAAATGAAGTTTATTTGCCATAGGCCATAGAAAGTCTCTGCACAAAAAATACCCGATTCAATAAAGAATCGGGTATTTTATTGATATCCGAAGCCTTGCCGTGCACACCACAGTTTTCAAGGCCGGCGGAATCATTTAGTGGTGATGGCCGTGCTCGCCGTGAACATGGCCGTGCTCGATTTCTTCAGGCTCCGCATCACGCACGCTTTCAACCGTGGCTTTGAAACGGATTTTCATGCCCGCCAGCGGGTGGTTGCCGTCCACCACGGCTTTACCGTCGGCCACATCGGTTACACGGTACACCCATACGTCGCCGGTTTCAGGATCGTCGGCTTCAAACATCATGCCTACTTCAACCTCAACCGGAAAAACATTAACATCTTCAATACGCACCAGCTCGGGGTCTTGTTCGCCGAAAGCATCGTCGGGAGCAAGCACTACATCTACAACATCGCCCACTTCCTTACCGTGCAGCGCTTCTTCAACTAAAGGGAAAATACCGTCGTAACCGCCGTGGAGATAAACAATAGGCTGTTCGGTTTTATCGAGAAGTTGGTCGTTCGCATCAAACATTTCATAATGGAGCGAAACAACAGAATTTTTTTGGATGGCCATGCCGTGAAGTCCTATCAGTTTTAAAATGTGAATCGATTTTAACACATTAATACATATTCCGAGGGGCAACGGGTATGTTATTTTGAATAAAAAATCAATCAAACACAGCCTTTTATTCCATAAACATGTTGTTTTTTTACTACCAACCACAAAAAATAGCAAAAAAATGCGTAATACCCGCAAAAATAGTTTTTATTGTTATAAAACATATTAATTTTTTGAAATTTCAATGCAAATTTGAATTTTATTACATAAAAAAAGCAAAAATTTGCACCGTTTATTGAACTAATCGGCGCGTTAATATGACTAAGCATCCATATTCTTGCCGAACATCATGGCTGGTTACATTGCATTGGCTTTTAGGGTCGGGCATAATTAGCAAAATTCAGCAATGAATTTCTACAACAAACCGGGGTCGATTCCCGACGTTTAACAATTAATTTTTAAGTCGATTTAAAAGGTATTTAAAATGAAAAAATCTCTGTTTGCCGCTGCTTTGATGTCTTTGTTCTTGGCTGCTTGTGGCGACAATGCCAGCAAAGCCCAAGACGCTGCCGCTAAAGCTTCTGAAGCCGTAGTTGAAGCTGCATCTGCTGCTACCGAAGCTGCTTCTGAAGCTAAAGAAGCTGCCGTTGAAGCTGCTTCTGATGCCAAACAAGCTGTTGCCGAAGGTGCTAAAGACGCTTCTGCCGCTGTTGCCGAAGCCGCTTCTGCTGCTCAAGCTGCCGAAAATGCTTCTGCTGCCGCTTCTGCCGCTGCTTCTGCCGCCAACTAATTTCTGTTTTTCAGAATCAGAGCAAAAAGCAGGATACACAAGTATCCTGCTTTTTGCTTTTTCACAATCTTAAACCTGAAAACAATCGGCAATCGTCGTACAATTTCCGTGTTTACCGCAAACAACCCTATTTTGATACAAACCGGCAAGCCGCAGGCAGTATGCGTAGTACGAAACGGCTCCCACAATCATTACTCTTTGAGCTAAGGCGCAGCAACGCCTTAGCGAGTTAAGTTGATTTGCGATAAAACTTAATCCGGGCGTTAACTTCATAATCTTTCGTTTATTATTCGATACATTTTTTCAGACGGCCTCTTTGCGTATTATGAATCCCCAAGCCATTAAACAAGCCTTTCAAGGCATACTTTCTCCCGCTGAAATTCTCGAAGACGGTTCGGCTTTGCTGACAGACCAACGCCGCCGTTATACCGGCTCTGCCGACCTTATCGTTCAACCCGCCGACGTTGCCGCTGTTCAGGCAGTGATGCGTTTTTGCTTTGAACACCGCATTCCGGTTACGCCCCAAGGAGGCAACACCGGCTTGTGCGGTGCGGCTGTTCCCTCCGGCGGCATATTGCTCAATCTCTCCAAGCTCAACCGCATACGCCATATTGAACCGGCAGATAATGCCATAACGGTAGATGCCGGTGCGGTTTTGCAATGCGTTCAAGAAGCTGCGGCCTCTGCCGGCAGGCTGTTTCCTTTGAGCCTTGCCAGCGAAGGGTCGTGCCAAATCGGCGGCAATATTGCCTGCAATGCGGGAGGGCTGAATGTGTTGCGCTACGGTGCCATGCGTGATTTGGTGCTGGGCTTGGAAGTGGTATTGCCTAACGGAGAACTTATCTCACATCTGCACCCTTTGCACAAAAATACCACCGGATATGATTTGCGCCATTTGTTTATCGGCAGCGAAGGGACTTTAGGCGTGATAACGGGTGCAACACTCAAACTGTTTGCCCGCCCCCAAACCGTTGAAACCGCTTGGGTGGGGGTCGATTCCATTAAACAAGCCGTTGCACTGCTTACCGCTGTTCAAGGCAAATTTGCCGAACGCTTAACCAGTTTTGAATTGGTGAGCGGTTATGCTTTAGAGTTGTCTTCAACATTCAGCCGCATCGGCAAGCCGGTAGAATCTGCGTGGCATGTGCTGTTGGAATTAACGGATTCCATTCAGCACGAAAGCCTTACCGATTTGCTGGCGGAATTTTTGATGGCCGAGGGGTATGAAAATGCAGTCATCGCCCACTCGGAAAGCGAACGCAATGAGCTTTGGACGCTGCGCGAGAATATTTCCGCATCACAGCGCAATCTGGGCACGAGTATCAAACACGACATCGCCGTGCCGATTGCACAGGTAGCCGATTTTGTGGAACGTTGTGCCCAAGCCCTTCAGACGGCCTTTAACGATATTCGGATTGTAGTGTTCGGGCATTTGGGCGACGGCAGCCTCCATTACAATACATTTCTGCCGCATGTTTTGGACAATCAAGTGTATGAGTATGAGGACAAAGTGAACACCATCGTGTATGAACATGTTTTGGCGTGCAACGGAACGATTGCCGCCGAACACGGCATCGGACAGGTAAAAAACCACTGGCTGCCAAGCGTGCGTACAGAAACCGAAATCGCCCTGATGCGTGCCATCAAAGCCCAGCTCGATCCTCACAACATCATGAATCCCGGCAAACTTTTGCCGTAATTTTATTTCAAATCAAGGCCGGATAGCTTTGATACACAAGCTATCCGGCCTTATTGGTTAATATATGGGCATTGTGCAACATGTAGTCAATCCACACCTGCAGACTTCCAACCTGAATCAAACGCACAGCATAGTTTTCTTATTTTACGCCTGCCGACTTTCTTTTTGTAGTTGGGAAACACATTATTTTAAAAACTACATTCTGTTTCCTGACCTATATCAATAAGTAATTTTATTCCATACAAATCAACATCCAAACTTCTTGAATAAGTGCTATTCTGCCCATAACCAACAAATATGCCTATTTCTTTTCTATTTGAAAATTAAGGAGTTTGAATATGACAGCCACCACACAAGAGCGCCCTGCCGCTTGGGCCGGTTTTCAATCGGGCGACTGGGAAAACAGCATTAATGTGCGCGATTTCATTCAGAAAAACTACACCCCTTATGAAGGCAAAGGCGATTTCTTAGCCCCTGCCACCGAAGCCACCACCAAACTGTGGGCAGAAGTGATGGAAGGCATCAAAGTAGAAAACCGCACCCATGCACCGTATAAAATCGATGCGCAAGTGGTTTCCGGCATTACCAGCCACGGCCCGGGCTACATCGACAAAGAGTTGGAAACCGTGGTCGGCCTGCAAACCGACGAGCCTTTAAAACGCTCCATCATGCCTTTCGGCGGCCTGAAAATGGTTCAAGATTCCTGCAAAATCTACGAAGTGGAACTGAACCCTACCGTTACCGAAATTTTCAGCAAATACCGCAAAACCCACAACCAAGGCGTGTTTGACGTTTATACGCCCGATATCCGCCGTTGTCGAAAATCAGGTGTGCTGACCGGCCTGCCCGATGCCTATGGCCGCGGCCGTATCATCGGCGACTACCGCCGCGTTGCCTTATACGGTATCGACCGTTTGATGGCCGATAAAGTTGACCAATTCAATTCGCTGCAACCTGATTTGGAAGCCGGTAAAAACTTAGAAGATGTAATCCGCCGCCGCGAAGAAATCAACGACCAATACAAAGCATTGGCTCAAATGAAAGAAATGGCCGCAAGCTACGGCTTCGATATTTCCGGCCCGGCCAAAAATGCCCGCGAAGCCGTTCAATGGACTTACTTTGCTTATCTGGCAGCCGTGAAATCGCAAAACGGTGCGGCCATGTCGTTCGGCCGTGTAGCCACTTTCTTGGATATTTTCATTGAGCGCGACCTGCAAAACGGTACGCTGACCGAAAGCGAAGCCCAAGAGTTGATCGACCATCTGGTGATGAAACTGCGTATGGTACGCTTCCTGCGTACGCCCGAATACGACCAATTGTTCTCAGGCGACCCGATTTGGGCAACCGAATCCATCGGCGGTATGGGTTTGGACGGCCGCACGCTGGTTACTAAAAACAGCTTCCGCTTCCTGCATACGCTGTACAACATGGGCCCGTCTCCGGAGCCGAATATTACCGTGTTGTGGTCTGAGCAATTGCCGGAAGGCTTCAAACATTTCTGTGCCAAAGTATCTATCGACACTTCGTCTATCCAATACGAAAACGACGATTTGATGCGCCCCGACTTCAACAGCGACGACTACGCCATTGCCTGCTGCGTCAGCCCGATGGTGGTAGGCAAACACATGCAGTTCTTCGGTGCGCGCGCCAACTTGGCCAAAACCTTGTTGTACGCAATCAACGGCGGTGTGGACGAGAAATCGAAAGACCAAGTAGGCCCGAAATCGGAGCCGATTTTGGACGAAGTGTTGGATTTCGACACCGTGATGGCCAAAATGGACAGCTTCATGGATTGGCTGGCAACCCAATATGTTACTGCGTTGAATATTATCCACTACATGCACGATAAATATTCATACGAGGCCGCATTGATGGCATTGCACGACCGCGACATCAAGCGCACCATGGCGTGCGGCATCGCCGGTTTGTCGGTAGCGGCCGACTCGTTATCAGCCATCAAATACGCCAAAGTGAAACCGATCCGCGATGAAGACAATATCGCCATCGACTTTGAAATCGAAGGCGAATACCCGCAATTCGGTAACAACGACGACCGTGTGGACGACATTGCCTGCGACTTGGTGGAACGCTTTATGAAAAAAGTGGCCACCCATCCGATGTACCGCAATGCGATTCCGACCCAATCCGTGCTGACCATCACTTCCAACGTGGTGTACGGCAAAAAAACCGGCAACACGCCCGACGGCCGCCGCGCAGGTGCTCCGTTCGGCCCGGGTGCCAACCCGATGCACGGCCGTGATGTGAACGGCGCAGTCGCTTCGTTGAGTTCGGTAGCGAAACTGCCGTTTGAATTTGCCAAAGACGGTATTTCCTACACCTTCTCGATTGTGCCGGGCGCATTGGGCAAAGACGAACAATCGCGCGAACGCAATCTGGCAGGTTTGATGGACGGCTATTTCCATCACGAAGCCGGCGAAATCGAAGGCGGCCAACACCTGAACGTGAACGTGCTCAACCGCGAAACTCTGATGGACGCGATGGAACATCCCGAGAAATATCCGCAGCTGACCATCCGCGTATCCGGCTACGCCGTCCGCTTCAACTCGCTGACCCGCGAGCAACAGCAAGACGTGATTACCCGCACCTTTACGGCAAACATGTAATCCGGTTCTGGGTTTACCGCAACAATGCCGGGTTCGCAGCCCGGCATTTTTTCAGACGGCTTCAAGCAGCATCAAGGCCGTCTGAAAAAACAACCGCCACCATATAGTAAATAAACTTGTATTTGCTAAAAAACCAACAAGGCAACCCTATGCAATACTACACCATCAAGGCCGAAGAAAATCCGCACCACGAAGGACACCGCGGCTACCACGGCACAGGCATTATCCATTCCATCGAATCCTGCGGCACCGTCGACGGCCCCGGCCTGCGTTTCGTGCTGTTTATGCAAGGCTGCCTGATGCGCTGCCTCTATTGCCATAACCGCGACACTTGGGACATGCATACCGATAAGGCGCAAGAGATGACGGTGGAACAGGTGATGAAGCAGGTATTGTCTTACCGCCATTACCTGAAGGCCACCGGCGGCGGCGTAACGGCTAGCGGCGGCGAACCGTTGCTGCAATACGAATTTATCCGCGACTGGTTCAAAGCCTGTTGGGAGCACAACATCCACACCTGCCTCGACACCAACGGATATGCGCTGCATTACGACGATATTCTCGACGATCTGCTCGACCACACTAATCTCGTAATGCTCGATTTAAAACAAATCGACCCCGAAATCCATCAGGTGCTGGTGGGCATTCCCAACACCAAAACGCTGAAATTCGCCCGCTATCTGGCCGAGCGCAACCAGCCTACGCGGGTGCGTTATGTGCTCGTGCCGGGTTATACCGACGACGACCGTTCCGCCCACCTGCTCGGCGAGTTTATCGGCAACATGGAAAATATCGAAACCGTGGAGCTGCTGCCCTATCACGAACTGGGCGCGCACAAATGGGAATTGTGCGGCGACGAATACAAACTTAAGGGAGTAAAGCCGCCGCCCAAAGAAACCGTGCTGCATATCAAAGAAATTCTCGAAGGCTACGGCAAGAACATTATTTATTAAGATGCCTTATATAAGGCCGTCTGAAAACGAGCTATGCGAGTTTCGCCAAAACGAGCTATGCGAGTTTCGCCAAAACGAGCTATGCGAGTTTCGCCAAAACGAGCTATGCGAGTTTCGCCAAAACGAGCTATGCGAGTTTCGCCAAAACGAGCTATGCGAGTTTCGCCAAAACGAGCTATGCGAGTTTCGCTCAAACCCTTTCAGACGGCCCTATCCGACCGCCCTACACACATCAAAGCAATATCGGAATCAAAACCGGCACCAGTGCAGCAGTCAGCACGCCGTTGAAAATCAAACCCAAACTGGCATAAGCCGCCAGTTTGCGGCTGCGTTCGAGCGAAGCGGCAATGCCCATCGCGTGTGAAGCCGCACCCATCGACATCCCTTGCGAAGTCGGCATGCGTATGGTGCTGACGCTCATCAGCCGGAAACCGATCATCTGCCCCATCATGCCTGCCAAAATCACCGTGGCGGCGGTAATGGCGGGAATACCGCCGATGGTGCGGGTAATCTCAATCGCAATCGGGTTGGTAACGGATTTTGCCGCCAGCGACAGCACCACTTCGTGCCCTGCCCCCATCCACTTGGCAATATACACGCCGGTCACAATGCCCGTTACGCTGCCCGCGGCTTGCGACACCACAATCGGCAACCATTGGCTGCTGATTTTCTTCCAGTTGATATACAGCGGCACCGCCAGCGACACCACCGCCGGTTTCAGCCAAAAATCAATAAACTCGGCTGCATCGTGATAGGTGGCGTAATCGATATCGAACGTTTTCAGATAAGTAATCACCACAATCGTGCTCAACACCACCGGATTGCACAAAAAACTGCCGGTTCGCGCACGCAGCACGTTGGCAATCCAATACACCGTTACCGTGATAAAGAGCATTAAAACGGGATGCGACAACATTTCCATTACCAAAACCTCCGCATCAGTTCGTGCACTTTGCCGGTAACGAACATCACCAAAAATGTGCTGACCACGGTGGCGGTAACGATGGAGAGCAAATCGCGGCCGACGAGATCAAGATAACTCATCACCGCCACGCAAGGCGGCACGAGAAACAGCGAAAGATTGCCCATCAGCACATCAACCATCTGCTGCAACCAAGATGTTTTCACCCAGCCGATATGCAGCGCGCCAAACAGCAAACCCATACCGATAATGCTGCCGGGCAGCTTGATACCGCTGAAATAAATAATGGCTTCGCCTAAAGCCAAAAAGCCGAAAATAATGCTCAACGCTCTGATCATGATATGTGTGTTCTCCTGAAAATCCCCTGTATGGTTCCGTGTAACGCGACTTGAAGATGAGGCCGTCTGAAACCGATTGCACAAACGCAAACGAAAAGCCCCGCCCGTTTGTTAAGTTGTTAATCTGTGTAAATCATAACCCTACGCAGGCCGTCTGAAAAGGCAAAACGGCCGAAAATGCAAAAGAAAAACGGAATCTGACTAAGATTCCGTATTCATCGAAACAATCATTGCGCGCTTGCGGTTTAACATGCGCTTTTATTTGTAGGGGTTTTCCACCCCGTCTATCAAACGGTGCAGATATTCACGCAACTGCGCTTCGCCGCACCCCATCAGCAGCGCATCTTCAAACGCATCTTGTGCCGTTTGAAAAAGCTCGGTCATGTTTTCCGTCATCACCTTGATTTTTTCGGTGCACGAAACGATTTCGCCGTCGTCGCTATACCATTTCGGCATTTCGGGCATACTCATGGCGGCTCACCTCAATTCAAAAAGCGTGAAGGATCGTTTTTCTTTACCCTGCGGCCGAAGGCATATTTCGAGTTCCAATATTTATTGCTCAAGCTGGTGATTTCAATGCGCTTACCCGAGCGCGGCGCATGGATAAAGCGGTTGTTGCCGATATACAGCCCCACATGCGAAATACGCCCGCCGCCCATGGTTCGGAAAAACACCATATCGCCCGGCTGGAGATTGGAGCGGCTCACATGTTCGCCCATTCTCGCCTGCTCTGCCGAAGTGCGCGGCAGGCTGATCTGCATACTGCGTTTGAAAATATGCTGCATAAAACCGCTGCAATCAAAACCGGTGCTGGCCGAAGTGCCGCCGTAGCGGTAAGCCACCCCCAGCAAACCCATGGCACTGCCGATTAAATCGTCGGCATCGCGGCGGGTAATGGGCACGCTTTTTTCATCGTTCACCACTTCAACCGCTTTATACTGCGAATTTTGCTGGCCTTGCAGGCGCAGCAGGCTCTCAATTTCATCGGCTTGCGCCGCACCCATGCCCGACAGCATCAGGCAAACGGTGGCAAAAACTGCGCTACACCATTGTTTCCATTGGTTCATTTATTCATTATTCCGTAAATTTCTTTTCAGACGGCCTGAGGCATCTTTATATGTTATTCTGTGTATAGCAGTTTGACGATCAACTTCTGCATCGTCATACTCGCTGTCGAAGCATAACGGAATGTACATCAATTTTTCGTGAAAATAACTATAGATTCTGAAATCAGCCGCTAAGATACAGCAAAAGCCATGATGATTCCAACTTTACTTGCCATGCGCGATTTCTCCCGTATGCGCGAGATTATCGCCATTCTGACCAAATACGGTTTGGGCGAATTTGTTCAGCGCATCAAACTCTCTTCACAAAGCAGCCACGAAGGCGAATCCGCGCCCGAAAGCCGCTACATGAGCACGCCGCGCCGGTTTCGCATGGCGTTTGAAGAGTTGGGGCCGACTTTCGTCAAACTCGGCCAAGTGCTGTCGACCCGCGTCGATATTTTCAGCGCCGAATGGATTGAAGAATTCGAGCGGCTGCAAAGCAATGTCGCACCGATTCCCACCGCCGATATCCGCACGCTGATCGAATCGCACTTGGGGCAGCCTGCCGAACAGGTATTCCGGCACATCGACCCCCAACCCATCGGCAGCGCATCGATTGCGCAAGTCCACCGTGCCGAGCTGACCAACGGCGAAACCGTAGCCGTTAAAATCAAACGCCCCGACATCGAGCCGACCATACAGGCCGATTTGCGCATTCTAACCCATCTGGCCAATCTAATCGAATCCGAAATCCCCGAAACCCGCCGCTACCAGCCCGTGCAGATGGTGCAGTATTTCGCCCGCAGCCTCGATAAAGAAACCGATTTATCCATCGAACTGCGCTATATGCAGCGGTTTGAAACCACGTTTCAAAACCACCCGTTTATCCATATTCCCAAAGTTTATCAAGAATATTCCAACCGCCACATTCTCGTGCAGGAATACGTTTCCGACACCTTGCTGAAAGACATGCCGTCTGAAACGCTTGATGCCGCCACCCGCCGCACACTCGCCGGCCGCATTACCGACACCCTCTTCATCATGATACTCAAGCAGGGTTTCTTTCATGCCGACCCGCACCCGGGCAATATTTTCCTCAACGGCGACGGCCGCATCACCCTGATTGATTTCGGCTTGGTCGGCCATCTCAGCAGCACCCGCCGCCGCGAAATCATCGACCTCATCAACGCCCTCACCCATCGCGACCAATTCACCATGCAGTATGTGTTGAGCAACTGGGCGCAAGGCGAGCTGCCCGATGAAAACCTGCTCGGCGCCGACGTTTTGGAAATGCTGCTCAACTACGAGCACACGCCCATACGCGATTTACGCATCAGCCAAGTGATCAACGACATCACCCAAATCATGCGCCGCCACGGGCTGACCCTGCCCGGCGACTTGGTGATGCTGTTCAAAACCCTGATTACCCTCGAAGGAGTAGTCAAACGGCTCGACGGCAGCACCGAACTGCTGGAACAGGCCAAGCCGATTGTGGCGGAAGTGTTCGGCGAACGCGCGTCGCCCGAACACATACTGCGTAAAAGCAAAATGCACGCCCAAACCATCGTGCAGGCGCTCGACGAATTGCCGCAAAACCTCTTCCGCCTCAGCCGCCGCCTGCAAAAAGGCCAAGTGGGGCTGAATATCGACTTCAAGCATTTCGACCAACTCAGCCACCAAATCGACCGCGCCACCAACCGCCTGACCATGGGCATTGTTACTGCCGCGCTGATCATCGGCTCGTCTATCGTGATGAGCATCGAAACCGGCCCGAAATTTATCGGCTTTATCGGCTACCTGCTGGCCTTTGCCAACAGCGTGTGGATTATTTGGTCGATTTGGCGGTCGGGCAAACATTAAAGTTTGTTTATCGGTGCATATATAAACCGTTCTCTTTAAATATAAACAGCAATGAGGCCGTCTGAAAAACTGTTTTCAGACGGCCTCATTGCTGAAATAATGACCCACTACGCCAGCCATTTCCATTTCGCCGTGCGCTTTACCGCATGATAAGCAATCAGCATCGACCATGTAAAAACACAGCCATTCACCCAATTGTTACCAATTGAACGCGCCGCGAGCCAATCCGATAAAAAACGGTCGGCAATGTAATACTGCAAGCGCATCAAAATAAACATAAGGAAAACAAATAAAAAAAATTGCCGCCAGTTATTCATAACTTTTCCTCTCATAGCCTTTCTTATTTTAAGGTGCAAAGACAATACTTTTTACAACAAGCAATGTCTTTGCGCTTTAAATTACGATTTAATAATCGGTTCCGGCTTTATTGTTTGAATTCGGCCCGGTTAAGCCGTGCTCGATTTCAAAAATAGGTCTCCTATTATAGGGAGAAGCAAGATTTCCTGCCAAACCTCCCCAACCAGCCCGCCCTTGTCCTGCAACAGATGCTGCTTTGCTAACCTCATCATAGCGAGCAGCTCCCATTCTTCCACCAACAACAAGCTCTAAGTCTTTCAAATTCCATCATATTTTCACTCCTTCGAATAAAATGAAATGACCAAAATATCAACAGCAAGAGGCCGTCTGAAAAACAGTTTTTCAGACGGCCTCTTGCTCTCTATCGTCAAGCCAGAATCTTGCCGACGATTTCCGATACGTCTTTCGACAAGCCGCTCTGCTGTTGAATCTGCTGCAACTGCGCTTTCATCAGCTCTCTGCGTGTCGGCTCCAGCTTGTTGCAGATATTGAATGCCTGCACCAAACGCGATGCCACTTGCGGGTTGAAGCGGTCGATTTCCATCACTTTAGCCGCGATAAAGGCATAGCCCGAGCCGTCTTGGGCGTGGAAATGCGGCACGTTGCGGCTGAACGCGCCCAACAGCGCGCGGGCTTTATTGGGGTTTTCCAAGCTGAATTTCGGGTGGGCTAAGGCCGTCTGAATCTGCTCCGGCGTGTCGTTGCGGTGGCTCGATGCGATCAGCGCAAAGTATTTGTCCATCACCAACGCGTCTTCGCTGAATTTTTCGGCGAAGGCGGCCAGCAGTTGGTTGCGTGTGTCGTGCGGGTTGTGGTTGACGGCAGACAAAATCCCCCATTCGTGGGTCATGTTTTTGGCCATGGCATCGTAGCGTTCGGCCACCACGCGGATATGGTCGGGGTCGGCACGCAGCACAAAGGCGCGGCAAATGTTGCGCAGGCTGCGCCATCCGGCCAGCTCGGGGCTGTATTCGTAGCGCACGGCTTCGTCTGCCGCCTGCTCTTTGGCGGCAGACTGTTCGTTTAAGGCCATAAAATGCTGCTTGAACTGAACGGCCAGCTTGTCGAGCAAGGCTTCGCGGGCGCGGTGGACGAGCAGCGGGTCGATATTCTCGCCGTCGGCCCACAGTTCGGTTTCGGGCGGCACTTGCAACAGCATGGCTTTGAAGCTTGCACTGATGTCGGCATCCAACACATATTCAAACGCTTTCAGCAGCGTGGCGTGTTGCGGCAGCGGCCGACCTTCGCGCAATGCGGCTTCATTGGCGGCAATGGCGCGGCGGTACAGGGTTTGCCCTGCTTCCCAGCGGGCGAAGGGATCGGTATCGGCAGAAAGCAATACGCTCAATTCTTCGTCGCTGTAATCGTAGTTCAAATGCACGGGGGCGGAAAAGCCGCGCAACAGCGAAGGCACGACGGGCACGCCGACGCCGTGCAACACAAACTCTTGCTCGGCTTGCGTTACCGCCAACACCGCTTCTGTTTGAGCGGTATCGCTTTCAGGCCGTCTGAATGCAACGGGGCGGCCTGTTTGGGCATCAAACAAAGCGATTTTCAGCGGCATCATCATCGGTTGTTTTTCGGCCATATCGGGCGTGGGCGGCACGGTTTGCTTAACGTTCAACACATAATCGCCGTTGTCTTTCAGACGGCCTGTTACGTCCAGCACGGGCGTGCCGGCTTGGCTGTACCACAAGGCGAACCGGCTGAAATCGAAACCGTTGGCATCGGCCATGGCGGCGCGGAAATCGTCGCAGGTTACGGCTTGCCCGTCATGGCGTTCAAAATAAAGTTTCATGCCTTTTTGGAAGCCCGCTTCGCCCAAGAACGTATGGTACATGCGCACCACTTCGGCACCTTTTTCATACACGGTCATGGTGTAGAAATTGTTCATCTCTTCATAAAAGGCGGGGCGTACGGGATGGGCGGTCGGCCCTGCATCTTCGGGAAACTGGTGCTGGCGCAGCATGGCCACGTTGTCGATGCGGCAGGTGCCGTGGTCGATACGGTCGGCGGAAAACTCTTGGTCGCGGAATACCGTCAGCCCTTCTTTGAGCGACAGTTGGAACCAGTCACGGCAGGTTACGCGGTTGCCCGTCCAGTTGTGGAAATATTCGTGGGCAATCACGCTTTCGATACCGGCAAAATCGGCATCGGTGGCGGTGCGGCTGTCGGCCAGCACATATTTGGTGTTGAAAATGTTCAGCCCCTTGTTTTCCATCGCACCCATGTTGAAGTCGCCGACGGCCACAACCATGTAGATATCGAGGTCGTATTCGAGGCCGAAGCGGGTTTCGTCCCACTTCATCGCATGTTTGAGCGACTGCACGGCAAAATCGACTTTGCCCGCATCTTCGGCGCGGGTGTAAAACTCAATCGCCACTTCGCGCCCGCTTGCGGTGGTAAACGTGTCGCGCGTAAGGCTCAAATCGCCCGCCACCAAGGCAAACAGATAGCTTGGCTTGGCAAACGGGTCGGCCCATTTCACCCAATGGCGGCCGTCTGAAAGCGTGCCGCCGTCCACTTTATTGCCGTTGGACAACATCACGGGATAACGCGCGGCATCGGCAGTGATGGTTACGGTAAACACCGACATCACGTCGGGGCGGTCGGGGTAAAACGTGATTTTACGGAAACCTTCCGGCTCGCATTGGGTAAACAGGTTGCCGCCGGAAGCATACAGCCCCATCAGCGATTTGTTTTCAGACGGCCTGATCAGGGTTTCGACCGATACGGTAAATGCTTCGGCAGGCACTTGAGCCAACACCAGCTTGTCGTCTTCAAGCGTATAAGCCTGCGTTTCTTCTCCGTTGATTTTAACCGACAGCAATTCGGCCGAACCGTCGAGCACCAACGGCGAACCGGCTTGCTGCGGCTCTATGTTCAAATGCGCCGTTACAACGGTATGGGTGTTTCGGATATCAAAATGCAGTTCGGTTGCCGGCACCAAATAGGCGGGCGCAACATAATCTTTTAAGTAATGCACGGTTTTATTCATATTGTTCTCTGTAATCAAACATAAAGTAGAAATAGGGAAAAGGCCGGAAACGTATGGCTCGAAATCTTGGCAAAACCCTCAGATATGGATGCAGTTCAAGGCGCAACAGCACAGCGAGTGCAGACCTATCAATATAAGGCTGAGACCTTTGCAAAACCCTCAGATGTGGATGCAGTTCAAGGCGTAGCAGCACAGCGAGTGCAGACATATCATACAGATAGGCAAACGAGCGAGCAGCGCACAACGCAGAAATGCGCCGCAGATGGGGGTTTTGCAAAGGTCTCAGGCTAAGCGGGCGGGTATAAATGGGGGTTTTGTAAAAGTCTCGGCTCGGCAAACCGCTATGATACACGACTCGGCTCACACCCGAAGACCCGTTTTGAAATCACATCGGGCCGTCTGAAAACTTTTCAGACGGCCCGATGTGATTCGGATAGAAAGGAATAAGAAAGGAATATATGATGAAATCAGATATTAATCACGTTTGCCGATCACACCGATTTCGCCTTTTTTATGGAACACTTGACCGGCAATTTCTTCTGCTTTCGGGCCGAAGAAGCTCAAATTGTAATCGCCTTCTCCCAATTTTTCAGAATGGGTTTTGCCTTCAATAGCGTGGGTAACTACCACCTTAGAGCTGTCTGCTGCATTACTGATCGCACCATTGCTAAATGCTGTTTCGTGCAAATCAATCGTACCGGTTTCATTAATACCGGTAATCTTACCGCTGCCCACTTTTTTATCGAAATCAACGTTGTAAGTTAAACGGCCGGTTTCACTGTTGCTGAATGCCGCGCCGTTGTAAGTATATTTACCGGCAGTAGGCAGGGTTTGGGTGGCTTCGCCGTTAATCAGCTTAACTTGCATCGGCATTTTCATATCCGGGCTGTTATCGTCGGGATCGCCGCCGGTAGTCGGCTGCAACGCGAACGAACCCGCAACCACAGAATAAGCTTGGCGGTAGGCACGGAAAGCTTCTTTTCCGTTTACTCCCTCAACCAATTCATTTTTGGCCATCTTACCCACATTGTGCTGCACTCCCGCCAATGTAACGGTATAGTCGCTCAAGTTTTGGCTGGTTTTTTTAGCTTCCTCTTTATTAGTATTCTCCGCAGCCAATGCCGCTTTAACACCTTGAATGTCTGCATGGGAAGTTGCTGCCGTTGAAGGGCTGCCGCTACCGCCACCGCCGCAAGCAGCCATACCCAAAGTGATCAAAGTAGCCAATGCGATTTTTTTGTGAATAGACATTTCCGTAATCCTCGTGTTTGTTTTATGTAAAAGTTAATGTGATTCACTGTCACGGGTGCATATTATCAATTCGCAACATATCTTTACAAGACAGAAACATGTAAAAATGCAAAATAGTTATGAATTTTACATTTCAATATCTGCAAATATGAAAAATCGAGCAATTTAAATGCTTTTGTAATATTTAATATAAATAAATAATTTTATAATTTAATGTTTTTATTTAATTTATATAAAATAAAATATTTTTCGATATTTTTATCCCAATATTTTTATCCGTGTACTTTAATTGCAACATTAATAATTTCTTATGAAATAATTATTTTTAATTGCAAATATTTATTTACATTTCTTTTCGATTCGACTTCGAAAAACGAATGTTCGATTTAACAAAAAACGGAAAAACACATGATCTGTTTTTCCGTTTTTTGGCTGCCTGCAAATGTGAAAGAATGAAGTTTTTACCTTAACGATCAGCTTGTTGCGTTTTACGGATTACCGAGGCCAAAGGCTTTGCCGCATATTTGCGAATCGTATCGGTATCGAGCTTGCCGCTGTTTTCACCCCAAATGGCCAATGCCGCTCCCAAAATCTTATCGGTATTCCTTACCGCATTATCACGGTTCTCTCCGTCCCATACGCCCAAGCTCCAACGCTTTTCAATATCTTTACGGGCAAAATCTATATCGTGGCTGAAGTTGCGGTCTTGGGGTACGAGATAAAGATAATAAGAATTGTAATTCAGCACCGAAAACCCTTTATCCATCAAATAGGGCATGCTTGCGCGCAATTTACGCCGTTTTTGTGCCGTATCTTGATTTTGAGTGTCTCCGTCGTAACTCCAATAAGTGATTTGGATGTTGCGGTTCAGTTGATCTACCGTATTTTTAATCAGCCCGTCGTTCCACATTCGGGTGATTAATTTTTTTTGTGCCAAATGATCGTTCAACATATTGGCATAGCGGATAAATTCATGGTTACTCTCTGCGCTGTAACCGAACTCGTCGCCGCCAATATGGAAATGCCTGCTGTTTTTGCCGAAAGCGCCGGCAACTTCGTCGATCAAGGCCTTAACCAAGGCAACGCTTTTCGGGTTGTTGATGTTGATTTCGTCTTCCGCACGCGGCGATTTCAACGCATCGGTATAGGCTTTACCGTGTTTGTGTTCGAGCAGCGTAAAAATACCGTTCATATGGTTCGGGCTGCCGACTTCCGGCACCAGTTCGATTTTGCGTGCGGCCGCATATCGGGCAATTTCATTTACCTGCTCGAAACTCAAAAACGGTTTGCCTGTTTTAGGGTTAACGTACACTCCGTTTTGACCGCGTTTGGCATATTGTGCATTTTGGCCGAGCAGGTTGCTTTCCAAAGCATAATTCTCATGGTCGGAAAAATGCAGATGCAGGAACGTGCCGCCCGATTTAGCCAAATCATCGATAAAATCTTTAATGGTATGAACAGGGTAAAACCGTCTGGCCGTATCCAACATTAAACCGCCCTGCTTGTGCCGGCTATGGGTATGCGCGCCGGCGGCCTCAGAAGTATGAGAACCTGCGTGTGCAAACAACGGTACGGTTAACGAAAAAACGGCAACCAGCAAATGCAAAGTGCGCTTGGAAACAAATTTAGGTAAAAAGCGGATTTCTCTAATCATAAATATTTGATATGTATATTGATTTACTGCTTATTTTTACATTGTAACTTAATTTCAGTGAATTTTTCCCATCATTGCGAGAATCTGGGTTAAATACCCGTTTGTTTTGTTCCGCCCACAGCAGAATGAAAAATTCCCTTTTATTGCTCCCCCGCGCCCAGAAACAAAGAAAACTATTTTAAAACATGATGTTAAAACAGATTTCTGGCTTAAAAAAAACGAATCTATTATAATAACGCCATTTCTACCTCTACAATCAAGCAGGCCGTCTGAAAAGACGGCTTTCAGCAGGAGCTTCCGTCATGATGACACTTTACTCGGGCATTACCTGCCCGTTCAGCCAGCGTTGCCGCTTTGTTTTGTTTGAAAAAGGCATGGATTTTGAAATCAAAGATGTCGATGTATTCAACAAACCTGAAGACTTGGCCATTATGAACCCCTACAACCAAGTGCCGGTATTGGTTGAACGCGATTTGATTCTGCACGAATCCAACATCATCAACGAATATATCGACGAGCGTTTTCCCCACCCCCAATTAATGCCAGGCGACCCCGTTATGCGTGGCCGCGGCCGTTTGGTGCTGTTCCGCATGGAAAAAGAGCTGTTCAGCCATGTGCAGGTATTGGAAAACCCCGAAGCCAGCAGCAAAGAGCAAGCGAAAGCGCGTGAAGCGATTGCCCAAGGCCTGACCATGTTGGCACCTGCATTTACCAAAACCAAATACATCATGGGCGACGACTTCTCGATGATTGACGTGGCTTTGTCTCCGCTGTTATGGCGTTTGGACCACTACGACATCAAACTGGGCAAATCCGCCGCCCCGATTTTGAAATACGCCGAACGCATTTTCCAACGCGAAGCCTTTATCGAAGCCCTTACCCCCGCAGAAAAAGCCATGCGCCGCTGATAAAGGCCGTCTGAACATATCCGCTTTCGCAAAGGAAACCCGATGACCACCAGCACCAAACCCTATCTGCTCCGCGCACTGTACGAATGGTGCCTCGACAACAACCAAACGCCGCACATTGTGGCATGGGTAAACGAACACACGCGCGTGCCCATGCAGTATGTGCGTGAAAACGAAATCGTGTTGAACATCGGCACTACCGCCAGCCATAATCTGACGATAGACAACGATTGGGTGCATTTTTCCGCGCGCTTTGCCGGTGTTTCCCACGAAATTTGGATTCCCGTCGGCCACATCATCAGCATTTTCTCGCGCGAAAGCGGAGAAGGCATGGGGTTTGAGGTCGAACCCTACCAAACCGAAAGCGAGAAAAAGGGGCAAGACCCGCTGCACCTGTTGGAAAAAGAGATCGAACGCAGCCGTGCGGAATCTTCCGACGATCACACGCCCAACGACGACGGCAACAAACCGAAAAAAGGCTTGAAGCTGGTGAAATAAAACCTGCCGTTCCCAAAGCGTTTGTTATCGCCATCAAAACCATGAGGCCGTCTGAAAAATGCCTTTCAGACGGCCTCATGGTTTTGATCTCATCTCTCTAAAAGTCTGCTCAAACTAAACACTTAACTCCGGCTAAACACTCACTCCGGCTGCACGCGCAATCGCCAAACCCTCGTCCACACTCATATATACCGGATGTTCGGGGCGGCTGCGGCGCACAATGTCGCCTTCGCAAAACATCACCAACTCATCCACCGCCAACTGCGACCACGTTTCGTTGCCGGTTAACGGCAGCGTGGCGATAACGGCCACTTTGTCGTTAGGCGTGGTAACTGCGGCAAAATCCACTTTAACATCATCATCAAGCAGATGCGCTTCGCCAAACGGTGCTTTGCGCACAATATAATGCAAGAGCGTGCTGGCATGAACAAACAGGCAATCGCCATTGGACATCATAAAATTAAACAAGCCGTAACGGCGGATTTCAGCCGTTAACTCGGCCACCGCGGCAAACAGAGTATCCGCATCCGGCTTGCGGTCGAAACGGCTGCGCAACTGCTCGAGAATATAACAAAACGCACGTTCCGAATCGGTGTTGCCTACCGCCTGATAAAACGCTCCGGCAGGCGGAAAATAATTTTTCAGATGGCCGTTGTGTGCAAACAGCCAATATTCGCCCCACATCTCGCGCATAAACGGATGCGTGTTCGCCAGCGAAGTCTGCCCCTGCGTGGCTTTACGGATGTGTGCAATCACATTTTCCGACTTAATCTGATAAGCACGAATCAAATCGGCCACCGGCGAATGCGCGCTCGGTTTGTCGTCGTGAAACAGGCGCACCCCTTTTCCTTCAAAAAAACCGATGCCGAAACCGTCGGCATGATGGTCGGTCAAACCGCCGCGGCGGCGGAAGCCCTCAAACGAAAACACAATATCGGTGGGCGTGTTGCAATTCATGCCGAGAAGCTGGCACATAATATTTTTTGCCTTTGATGTTCAGAGAAGCCGTATTGTGCGCGAAATCCGCCGTTTTTAAAAGCCCGGCGGCACACACAAACAGGCCGCAACCGCCGCATTGGCAACGTTTTGATTTTAATCTGCGCGGGCTATTGACACATCCTTTATAATATCAATCCATTAAATATTTTTTCAGACGGCCCGAAGCCTTTCTTTAACGGGGCAAATATTCAAAGGCCGTCTGAAACCATACTCAGAGAACACCATGAAATTTATAGATGAAGCAAAAATCGAAGTAGTTGCCGGCAAAGGCGGTAACGGAGCCGTCAGCTTCCGCCGCGAAAAATTCGTACCGCGCGGCGGCCCCGACGGCGGCGACGGCGGCAAAGGCGGCAGCGTATTTGCCGTGGCCGACGAAAACGTCAACACCCTTGTCGAATACCGTTTCGTCAAACGCTACCAAGCCAAAAACGGCGAAAAAGGCCACGGTTCCGACCGCTACGGCAAAGGCGCGGACGATATCGAACTGCACATGCCCGTCGGCACGCTGATCCGCGACATCGACACCGACGAAATCATCGCCGACCTCACCCACCACGGTCAAAAAGTATGCCTCGCCCGCGGCGGCAAAGGCGGATTGGGCAACATCCATTTCAAATCATCGGTCAACCGCGCCCCCAAACAAGCCACCCCGGGCGAAGAAGGCGAAGCCCGCAGCCTGCAACTCGAGCTGAAAGTATTGGCCGACGTGGGCTTGCTCGGCATGCCGAACGCCGGCAAATCCACCCTGATTTCCGCCGTTTCCGCCGCCCGCCCCAAAATCGCCAACTACCCGTTTACCACCCTGCACCCGAACTTGGGCGTGGTGCGCATGGACGAAAACAACAGCTTCGTCATGGCCGACATTCCCGGCCTGATCGAAGGTGCCGCCGAAGGTGCGGGCTTGGGACACCGCTTCCTGAAACACCTTTCCCGCACCGGCCTGCTGCTGCATGTGGTGGACCTGGCACCGTTCGACGAAAGCGTCAACCCCGCCGAAGAAGCCTTGGCGATTGTGGAAGAACTGCGTAAATACGACGAAGAACTCTACGACAAACCGCGCTGGCTGGTGCTGAACAAACTCGATATGTTGAGCGAAGAAGAAGCCGAAGAGCGCGCCGCCGAATTTTTAAAACAAATCGGCTGGAACCACCCCGCCCCCGACGACCGCTTTGGCTTCGACATGACCACCCCGCGTCTGTTTAAAATCAGCGCATTGTCCCGCCAAGGCACGCAGGATTTGGTTTACCAGATCAACACCTACCTGAACGAGAAAAAACGCTTGGCAGCCGAAGCCGAAGAAGCGGCGAAACAAAACCAAGCGGTTGAAACTGCGGCAGAACAACAAACCGATACTTCGGTATTTAAAGCCGAATAAATTAAAACGAGGCCGTCTGAAATGTTCAGACGGCCTCGTTTTATCTTCTTCATCAACCTAAAGATATATACAGCTTACTTCATAACACAATCGCAGCGGCGGATTGCACCGGCAAGTTGAAACCCTGCCAATCAAACCTCTTCCGGCAACCGGGTAATCTTCACACGCTCGATGCGTTGCCCTTCTTTTTCCGTTACTTCAAAACGCCAGCCGTGGAAGTCGGCATAATCGCCGACGTCGGGAATGCTTTGCAACTCTTCCATGATTAAGCCGGCAACGGTGTGGAAGTCGGCATCTTCTTCTTGCGGTGGTAGGCCGAGCTGTGGGGCAAGCTCCACATATTCGAGCGAGCCGTCAACCGTAAGGCTTTTATCGGTATTTTCCTGCAAGGCCGGTTCTTCTTCGCGTTGGAATTCTTCGGGAAACTCGCCGGCGATGGTTTCGAGCAGGTCTTTCATGGTAACCATGCCCAATACGGCGCCGAACTCGTCCACCACCAAGGCGTAATCGGCACTTTTCTTGCGGAACAGCTCGATAGCGGTGAGCGCGGATGTGCTGTCGGGCAGAATCAGCGGCTGTTTTAAGGCCGTCTGAATATTCATTTCACCCTCGTCGAGCAGCTGGGCGAGCAGGTCTTTTTTATTGATATAACCCAACGGCTCGTCCACGCCCGCTTTGCCGACCACCAGCAAACGGCTGTACGGGGTGCTTTGCAGCTGGGCGTGCTGCTCTTCTTTACTTTGCGAAATATCCAAGCGTTCGATGTCGCGGCGGGGAATCATCACGCCGAGAATGGGGCGTTCCGCCAGCGTGAGCACGCTGCGTATCATCGACTTTTCGTTCTCTTCAAAATGCGAATCGTCTTCGCCTTTGTTGCGCGACTGAGCCAACACGGTTTCACGGATACCCATCATGCCCAACACATTATCGGCCGTGCGTTTGCGCCACGAGCTGCTGATGTAGTCGTTTTTGCGGGCGTTGCGCTGCGATATCTGATTGAACACTTCGATCAGAATCGAGAAGCCGATGGCTGCATAGAGATAGCCTTTGGGGATTTGGAAGTGGAAGGCTTCGGCAATCAGGCTGAAACCGATCATCAGCAGGAAGCCCAAACACAGCATCACCACGGTCGGATGTTTGGCCACAAACTCGGTAAGCGGCTTACTGGCCATAATCATGATGGTCATCGCCACCACAACCGCCGCCATGGCCACAACGATATGGTCGACCATCGCCACGGCGGTAATCACGGCGTCAATCGAAAACACGGCATCCAGCACCAAAATCTGCATCACCACACCCCAAAACGGCGAGTGTTTTTTATGGGTGTCGGCAATGGCAAACTGATTGTGGCCTTCAATGCGTTCGTGCAATTCGGTGGTGGCTTTATACAGCAGGAACAAACCGCCGACGAGCATAATGATGTCTTTGCCCGACACGCTCATGCCGCTGATATGGAACAGCGGTTTCGTCAGCGTGATGATGTGCGCCATAAAGCCCAACATCACCAAACGCATCAATACGGCCAGCACCAAGCCGGTAATCCGTGCCTTATCGCGCAGGGCAGGTTTGACCTTATTGGCCAAAATAGCCACAAAAACCAGATTGTCGATGCCGAGCACGACTTCGAGAATCAGAAGCGTTGCAAAGCCCAACCACGTTTGCGGTTCGGCTAACCAACTGAAATCCATAATGTGTTTTTCCTCGTTTCAAACATACAAACAGGCAGCCCTGACCAAATCAGGCTGCCTGAATAATGTGCATACACGAAGGGCGTGGGGTCGTACTGCTCTGCTCCGCGTCTTTCATAATCAAGTGTATGCCTCAAGTTAAATGGAATCAGCAGTTTATCATTTTCATGCAGATAAGGCAAAGCAGGCCGTCTGAAAGGTTCAGACGGCCTGCTTTGGATAGGGAAACCGGCGGCGTTGCGCCACCATTCAATCTTGAGCTTCACGCTGCGATGAATCTGCACGCCCGAGTATCATCGCATCGCCGTAGCTGAAAAAGCGGTATTGTTGCCCGACGGCATGACGGTAAATACTGCGGATATGTTCTGTGCCGGAAAATGCGCTGACCAACATCAGCAAAGTCGATTTGGGCAGATGGAAATTGGTAATCAAACGGTCGACCACACGGAACCGGTAGCCCGGCGTGATAAAAATATCGGTATCGCCCGTGCCGGCTTTCAGACGGCCTGTTTCCCGCGCCGCCGATTCGAGCGCGCGCATGGAAGTGGTTCCCACCGCCCATATTTTGCTGCCGCGCTGCCGTGCCGCTCCAATCGCCGCCACGGTTTCAGACGGCACGTCAAACCATTCGCTGTGCATGGTGTGCTCGGCAATGTTTTCCACCCGCACGGGCTGGAACGTACCCGCGCCCACATGCAGCGTCACTTCCGCAGTATGCACGCCTTTGGTGCGGATGGCTTCAAGCAGGCCGTCGGTGAAATGCAAACCGGCCGTCGGCGCGGCTACCGCTCCCTGATGTTTGGCGTAAACCGTTTGATAGCGGGCATCGTCGTCATCATCGGCAGCCCGTTCGATGTAAGGCGGCAACGGCAGCTTGCCCACATGTTCTAAAATGTCGTACACGTTGCGGCTGTCTTCAAAACGCAAGCGGAACAATTCCCCCGCCCGCTCTTCCATCACGGCGCGGATGCCGCCTTCAAAAACCAACTCCGTGCCGGGTTTCGGCGATTTGGACGACCGCACATGTGCCAAAGCAGTGTGTTCATCTAAAACGCGCTCGATCAAGGCTTCGATTTTTCCGCCGCTGGCTTTGGTGCCGAACAGACGCGCTTTCATCACTTTGGTATTGTTAAACACCAGCACATCGCCCGCTTCGAGATAATCGGGCAAAGCGGAAAAAACCGCGTCGGCCACGGGCCGGTCGGGCAGCGCAACCAAAAGGCGGCTGCCGCCACGCTCAACCGGCGGATGCTGGGCGATAAGTGCTTCCGGCAGCTCGAAATCAAAATCGGAAATATGCATAAAGTTCGATCAATCGCTTAAAAATAAGGGCGCTATTATATAGCGAAGCAAGCGGATAAGCCTACGCACTTCCCTTAGAAAGCCGTCGGATTCAGACGGCATCGCGTCTGCCACACTCTTGCATAACATGTTTTTCTTATGGGTTGAAATAAAGATCAAACCGTCGGCTGATCATGCAAACAGGCCGTCTGAAAATTATTTTTCAGACGGCCTTAGATACCAAAACTCAATATCAGAACAACCCGTGAATCACGCCGTTTTCATCCACATCAATCTTCTCGGCGGCGGGCACTTTCGGCAGGCCGGGCATTTTCATCATGTTGCCGCACAGGGCAACGATAAAGCCTGCGCCGGCCGACACGGTGATGCCGCGCACGGTGATGCGGAAGCCTTCGGGTTTACCCAAAAGTTTGGCGTTGTCGCTTAAAGAATATTGGGTTTTCGCCATACACACGGGCAGTTTGTCCAAGCCCAATTTTTCCAACGAGGCGATTTCGGCAAGGGCTTCGCTGCTGAAATCGACATCGGCCGCACCGTAAATTTTTTGGGCGATGGTGCGGATTTTGTCTTGCACGCCCAAATCGGTGTCGTAGGCAAACCTGAAATTATTAGGCTGGGTTTCGATGGCATTCACCACCTTTTGAGCCAAGTCGGCACCGCCGGCGCCGCCTTTGCCCCACACTTCGGTTAACGATACTTCAACGCCTTCTTTGGCACAGGCCGTCTGAATCATATCGAGTTCGGCATCGGTATCGGAAACAAAGCGGTTCAGCGCAACCACCACCGGCAAACCGAACACGTTTTTCAGGTTGCTGATGTGTTTGAGCAGGTTCGGCAGGCCTTTCTCGAGCGCGTTCAGGTTTTCTTCGCCTAAATTGGCACGTTCCACGCCGCCGTTATATTTAAGCGCACGCACGGTGGCCACCACTACTGCCGCATCGGGTTTGATTCCGGCCAGGCGGCATTTGATGTCGCAGAATTTTTCCGCGCCCAAATCCGCACCGAAACCGGCTTCGGTAACGGCGTAATCGCCCAGATGACGCGCCAAACGGGTGGCAATCACGGAGTTGCAGCCGTGGGCGATGTTGGCAAACGGGCCGCCGTGTACGAAAGCCGGTGTGCCGTCGATGGTTTGCACCAGATTGGGCTTAACCGCATCTTTCAACAAGGCCGCCATTGCACCGTTGGCTTTCAAATCCCGTGCGTAAACGGGGCTGCCGTCTTTGGTGTAAGCCACGAGAATATTGCCCAAGCGTTCTTTCAAGTCGGCCAAATCTTTGGCCAAGCAGAACACAGCCATCACTTCGGAGGCAACGGTGATGTCAAAACCGTCGGGGCGCATCACGCCGTCGGTAGGCTTGCCCATGCCGTCGATGATGTTGCGCAACTGGCGGTCGTTCATATCGACCACGCGCCGCCACAGCACGCGTTTGGGGTCGATATTGAGTTCGTTGCCTTGATAAATGTGGTTATCGAGCATGGCGGCCAGCAGGTTGTTGGCCGCACCGATGGCATGGAAATCGCCGGTAAAGTGCAGGTTAATGTCTTCCATCGGCAACACTTGCGCATATCCGCCGCCTGCCGCACCGCCTTTCACACCGAACACAGGGCCGAGCGAAGGTTCGCGCAGGGCAATAACGGCCTGCTTGCCGATGTAGTTTAAAGCATCGGCCAAACCGATGGTTACGGTGGTTTTGCCTTCGCCCGCGGGTGTGGGGTTGATGGCCGTTACCAAAATCAGACGGCCTTGTTTTTTCGGCAAGGCAAATACGTCGGCCGGATTGATTTTGGCTTTGTATTTGCCGTAAGGGTCGTATTGGTCGGCATTCAGGCCGAGTTTGGCGGCAATCTCGCCTATCGGTCGTATTGCGGCAGCTTGGGCGATTTCGGCATCGGTTTTATAGCTCATAACGGATTCCTGTAACGGGTTGGTAACGGCGCCATTATATAGTTAATCAACTTAAGTTTAATAACAAAACCGTTACACTCGGGCTTGCTCAAGTATCGCGAAACGGTTTCTAATCAAGTGGTTTGATATACAAATAAAATTTTTCTCTGCAATCATGTAAACACGGGCTGATATATCATTCCCCTACGATTTTGTTACCAAACTCAAGTTGATTGACCATAACGGAACAAGCAAGGGCTTTATCAGCATTTCAGACGGCCAAAAGAAAGCTGCCCGTTATGGTTTAACGGGCAGCCGTTCGGTCTCGACTCATTTGTTTTTCGCTTCGGCTTTGGCTTCTTTTTTCAAAGAGGCATACAAATCCGGCTGGCGGCTTTTCAGCAGTGAGGCAATGGCGAGATCGTCACGGTTTACTTTTGCCAAATCGATTTTTTCGATATGCACCAAACGCAGCAGTTCGCGTACAGGCTTAGGCATGTTGCGACCTGATTCGTAGCGTGAACCACCTGATTGGGTTACACCGATACGGCTCCAAAAATCCATTTGGTTTAAACCGAGTTTTTTGCGGATATCGCGGATATTTTCGATTTTCTCGAACGACTTCATGAAATTCCCTTCTTAATTTAAAGCTCAATCTGGCAACTCACTTATCCCGTCATAATACCCAGCGTGAGAATATTATATTCAGATAAGTATAAACGCTTAGACAGCGATTTCAGGATAAGTTTAATTTAATTTTTCATCAAGCGGTCAAAAAAAACGATAAACGTTATACCCAACTTTCTAAATACTTTAAAAACAACAAGTTATTTTTTAAAGTAATCATTCTAAATTAAAATAATTTACAAAAAAAAACGTAACGAAATCAAGGTTTACCTGTTTGGGGGCTGATAGTGAGGATTTCGTAGCCGGTTTCGGTTACCAAAACCTCATGTTCCCATTGCGCGGAGAGCGAACGGTCTTTGGTTACCACCGTCCATCCGTCGGCCAAAATACGCAAATGGCGTTTACCCTGATTAATCATCGGTTCAATGGTAAAAATCATACCCGGCTTCAGCACCGGCCCTTGGCCTTTTTTACCGTAGTGAAGCACTTGCGGCTCTTCGTGAAAGCCCCGTCCGATGCCGTGACCGCAAAATTCCTGCACAACCGAATAACCTGCATTTTCCGCCACTTGCTGGCACGCATAGCCGATATCGCCCAAAGTGGCTCCGGGCTTCACGGCTTCGATACCGGCCATCATGCTGGCATGGGTTACATCAATCAAACGCTGCGCCTGCGGGCTGATTTGCCCAACCGCAAACATACGGCTGGAATCACCGTGGAAGCCGTCTTTTTTGATGGTAACGTCGATATTGACAATATCGCCGTTTTTCAAAGGCTTATCATCAGGAATGCCGTGGCAGATAACGTGATTGACGGATGTGCAGCACGATTTCGGATAAGGTGGGTTGCCGTAGTTCAGCGGCGCGGGATAACCGCCTTGCACATTGATATGGTAGTCGTGAATCAGTTTGTCGAGCTCGGCGGTGGTAACGCCGGGTTTGACAAATTGGCCGATATAATCCAATGCTTCGGCGGCCAAGCGGCCAAGCTCGCGCATTTTTTCGATTTCTTCGGCTGTTTTGATGATAATCGCCATCGGCTTTCCTTTTTCTGTGTTTTTCAATTCAGACGGCCTTTCGGAAAACGCTCGAAAGGCCGTCTGAAAAATATCATGAGTTATTTTACACGGTTTGCTTAAAACAAATTGTCGGTAACAACGGCTTTGGGTGGCTCACGAGGCGGCTCTTTCGCTACTGCGGGCTGTTCCGCAACGGGCTGTTTGGGCGGCGCAGCGGGTGCATCTTCTGCGCTCTTGGCAGCCGTTACGGAAGTATCGGGGGCTTTAACCGTTGGAAGCGGAGACGGCTCTGCTGCCTGAGCCGTAGCGGGGGGTTCGGCTTCAACCGCTTTTTTCTGCGGTGCTTTTTTACGCTGTGCGCGCTGCGTTGTGGTTTTTTGGGGTTTTTCTGCCGCTACCGGACTGCTTGCCGCCGCTGCTTCGACCGGTGCATCAGGGTCAGATGCTTGGGCAATTGCTTCAATATTCTGTTCTTGCTCCTGCATTTGAACAGGTTGAGCGGGCCGGGCGGAAACCGCCGGGGCAGAGGCACCGCGCGGTGCCCATACTTCCACAGCTCCGCCTGCTGCCGATGCTGCTGCGCGGTTATGTGTATCGGTATGTACGGAAGTTTGCATCAATCCGATCACGGCTCCGCAAACCGCGCCCACCGCCACGGCAAACAGGCCGATGAGCAGATGCTTGGATTTCAAGCCGCCTTTTTTGCTGTGGGGGGTGGTTTTTTGCTTACTCATTGGATTCTCTTGGGTACTTCATAAACAGGCCGTCTGAACCGTTCAGACGGCCTCAAAATAAGATTAAGTGCCGTAAAAAAGGCTTTTACGGCACGCTAGCTTATCATTTATTGTAAGTTTGATAAAGAGTTACCACTTTTCTTACGCCTACTGTGGTGCTTACCCGCTGGGTAACGGCTTCCTGTTCGGCAGGTGTGAGAATGCCCATCACATAGGTTACACCGTCGTAAGTAACGATTTTCACCCGACTGGGAATCACACCTTGAATGCCAAGCAGTGTGGCACGCACTTTTGATGTGCTCCATGTATCGTCTGAAATCGCACCCAAGGTTCTGGGCTGAGAGGATACGCTGATGTGGTTATACACTTGCTGTGCAGAAGGTTCGGCACGCGCAACCTGTTCCACAAACCCTTTTTCCTCTTCGGTGGCAACATGGCCTAAGAGCAAAATGTGCCGGTTGTAGCTGACTACCGAGAGCTTGGGATGGAAGCCGGGCGTTTTGTTGCTGTCGCGCAGATACGTCATTGCGGTGTTTTTAATGCGCACTTCCATCACATTATCGTCGGTTTGCGTGCCGACGGTACGGCGGTCGACTGCTGCTGCGCCGCCTACGGCCGCACCGCCCAATACGGCACCGACACAACCGCTCAACAGGGTTGCGGCAACCGAAAAGGTAATCAGGGTTTTTGCGTATCTTTTGATACTCATCGGTAAGCATCCTTTCTTTATGGATTTCAGACGGCCTGCCGATCACCAACATAACTGTCGTCTGAAAATTTGAACATCAGGCATTTAAGGCTTACATGCCGTCCAATAATGTGCTGTCGATACAGTCGCACAAAGCATGAATCAGCAAAATATGGATTTCCTGAATCCGTGCGGTGCGCTGGTGGGGCACGTTGAGCAGAATATCGCTGTCTTTCAACATGCCCGCTATCTTGCCGCCGTCTCTTCCGGTAAAGGCAATCACATGCATATCGCGTTCGTGCGCGGCTTTGATGGCTTCAATCACATTGGCAGAATTGCCCGATGTGGAAATACCGATGAGAATGTCTCCCGCTCGGCCGAGGGCGCGTACCTGTTTGCTGAACACATGGTCGAAACCGTAATCGTTGCCGATGGCGGTTAAGGCGGATGTGTCGGTAGTCAGTGCCACTGCAGCCAACTCCATGCGTTCTTTCTCGAAGCGGCCGGTCATTTCAGCGGCAAAATGTTGGGCATCGGCAGCCGAGCCGCCGTTGCCGCAAGCTAAAATTTTGCCGTCATTCATCAAACATTGCAGCATCAACTCGGCTGCTTGGGCAGTCGGTTCGCTCAAAACATCTGCCGCCTGCTGTTTGGCTTCGATACTTTGGATAAAATGTGCGGCAACGCGTTGTTGTAAAACAGTCATGCGATTTAACCTGTAATGTTATGTATCCACTGCGGTTCATCATTGCCTTCAATCAAAACCGCATCCAAGCGGCATGACGCATGGCTCAGACCGTGTTGCTGCAAATAATGTTCCGCACTTTTTTGCAATTTCAAAAGTTTGGCCGGAGTGATGCTGTATGCCGCACCGCCAAAACTTTTTCCTGCGCGGTATTTTACTTCAACAAACAGAATCATGTTACCGTTTTTGACTATCAAATCAATTTCGCCGAACGGGCAATGCCAGTTACGGGCAATCGGCCGGCAACCCTGTTTTTTCAAAAAACGCAGGGCGGCATCTTCACCCCTTGCCCCTTGTTTATGGGTTAAGCGCATATCGTGTATCCCCGTTATAATGCCAGTCTTTTCAGACGGCCGTTTATTATGATGATGCAAAAACACTATCAAAAAGCCTGCGACAGTATTTCAGCCGGAACATTATACGTTGTGGCTACGCCCATCGGCAATTTGGCCGACATCACGCTGCGCGCGCTTGCTGTATTGCAGCGCGCCGATGTTGTTTGTGCGGAAGATACGCGCGTAACCGCACAATTACTCAGCGCCTACGGCATACAGTCGAAACTCCTGAGCGTGCGCGAGCACAACGAACAACATATGGCGGGCAAAGTGATTGAAGCACTTTCAGACGGCCTGATTGTTGCGCAGGTATCCGATGCGGGAACTCCCGCAGTTTGCGACCCCGGCGCCAAGCTGGTTGAGCGGGTACGCGAAGCAGGCTTTAAAGTTGCACCGGTTTTGGGTGCAAGTGCCGTTATGGGTGCATTGAGCGTGGCAGGCGTTGTGGAGCCAAACTTTTATTTTCACGGTTTTTTACCTTCTAAAACAGGCGAACGCCGCAAACTGCTGGCCTCGTGGTCTGATGTTGAATACGCCGTGGTGATGTTTGAAACCCCGCACCGCATCGCCGCCACATTGGAAGACATGGCAACCCTGTTCCCCAACCGCAAAGTGATGCTGGCACGGGAAATTTCAAAAACTTTCGAAACCTTCTTGAGTGGAACCGTACTCGATATTCAGACGGCCGTTCAAGAAGATACCAACCAAAGCCGCGGCGAAATGGTTATCGTGCTGCACCCGGATATAAAAGAAAAGCAAACCGAACTCTCGGAACACGCCCAAAATGTGATGAAAATTTTGGCCGCCGAACTCCCCACCAAACAGGCTTCGGATTTAGCCGCCAAAATCACCGGAGAAAGCAAAAAAGCATTATATGATTTGGCATTAACTTGGAAGTAAATGCTTATACTTTTTCAGACGGCCTCACTACCGGGCCGTCTGAAAAAAGTTTGAGAGATATTTATTGTGACTTTAGGCCGAATCCGCCGCCAAGCTGAGCATGTACATTGCTCCAAGCCGTCAGCCATTCCGCCTGATGCTGCGCCAACTGCATTTTCAGGCGCAAAGTTTCGTCCTGCTTGGCCAGATGGGCAAGCCCGTTCTCCAAACCCGCCTGCACCCTTCGCGCAGCCGCCGATTCCGCTTTCACCGAAATCTCAACCATACGCTGCTGCACAGCACCCTGCTTGCTCAGATTTTGATAGTCAGCCACCGCATCCGCAGCAGAGCGCATCGCATTCAAAACCGTTTGATCATATACGGCAACCTGCTCGTTAAATTGGGCATGGCGTCCGGCCAATTTGGATTGCAACGCACCCGAAGTAAACAACGGCAGATTGAGTGCCGGCACCACACCGAGCATTCCCGAACTCTTGCCCTTAACCACATTAAACGCATCAATGTGCGCCAAACCCGCAAGCAGCTTCAATTCAATATTCGGATAGAACTCCGCCTTGGCTTCGCGAATGTCTTCACCCCGTGCTTCCAACAACGCACGTTGCGCCGCAATATCGGGACGCCTGCCTAATAAATCAGCCTTAATCTGACTCACCGCCAACACCGGAACCAACGGCGCAGAAGAAGGTGTCCATCCGTCCAAAGCATTTGGCGACCTGCCGACAGACACGGCCAAACTGTGCCGGATACTGCTGATGTGTTTTTCCAACCCCAACAGTTCCAATTGCAGCCGGTGTTTGCTTAATTCGGTTTGATAAGCTGCCGACGGCGGCAGGATTTTTGCCTTCACGCGGCTGTTGATCAATTTTTCGGAAGACTCAGCAACCTGCATGCGGCTTTGGATGAGATTTTTCTGAGTTTCCAACGACTGCCACACAAAATATTGGGCGGCTACGGCATGAGCGATTTCCAACCGCATTTGAGCCGCTTCGTAACCTACCGCCTGACGCCTGCCTAAAGCCGAACGGATACGCGCCTGATTTTTACCCCAAAAATCAAATGCCCAACTGCCTTGCAAAGCAGTATTGGCAACCAATAAAGTACGATCGGTATCCACATGGCCGGAAGAAGGCTTAGGAGCAACATAAGCACCAATACCTTGCGCGGTTACCCCCAGTTGAAACCGATCGGCGGCCTGCCGCACACCCAACTCTGCCTGAGCCTGTGCAAAACGGGCTTTAACCGCTTTAAGGCGCGGAGAATGTTCGATGGCCAGAGAAATCAAAGTATTCAACTTGGGGTCGCGAAGCTGGGACCACCATGCATCGCGCACCTCTGCGGTTGAATTTCCCTGTGATAATGAATACGCCGTTGGTTGTTCCAACGGCGCTTGTTTACCCAACGGCGCACAGGCGGTTATCACCGATAATCCCAACAAGGATAAACTGCGCGCAATAATTTTCAAATTCATGTCATGTCCGCTGTGGCTGCCACTGCACAACCATCAGGGCAAGCTGCCAAACTGCTAACCCAGTTTGGTCAACAGCTTACCTAAGAGATGTTGCAGCTGGGCATAGTCTTCATTGGTAAAGTCTTCCCAAGCTTCGCCGCTTCTGCTGGAAATTTGCGGCCAAATCTTTTGAATAAACGCCTCACCTTCCGCGGTTAATTTTAACACGATTTGGCGGCGGTCCTGTTGATTAATATGGCGCTCCACCCAACCGCGTTCTACCATTTCATCTGAAAGCCGGGTTGCGCTGGTACGGGTCAGATCCATCAGATCGCTCAGGCGCGAAGGCAGAATTTCACTGTTCGGGCTGACATAAACCGCCATCATGGCAAACCACAGGTTTTCATTGATACCGAACTCTTTCAGACTGTCGTTCAGATGGCTGCTCAAACGCTCGGTTACTACGCGCAACAAACGGCCGGACTGGGTTTGTTGTTCGGAAAATTCTGGCAGACGCCCCGACAATAAACGTAAGGCATTAACCAATTCGGCTTGTGAAAAACTCATTTACATTCTCTTCTTCGGTGATGTTATTCAAGCAGCAACATATTTTAGAAGTTATATGAAGCCAATTTCTTTCAAAATACGGCAAAAGTTATATTCTTCGCTGAAATTTTCAATACGTCTTGCATTGAGATATTTTTATTTTAATCCAGCTGTATATAATTTCTTAAAAAATTGACAATCGGTATAACCATTCAACAAACGGATTGCATTTGGCATAAAAATAAACAGAAAAACCATTCGAACGAACAGCCGATTCATCTTTCACAAACCATGAAACTCCGAATTATTCGGCCATTATCGAACAAAAAAAGCAAACTGTTTGAAATAAAATGGATTAAGTGCCCTGTTTTTGGCAATTGAGCGATTAGAGTGAGGCATCTATGCAATAGTTCGCAAAAAAACATATCTTTACGCATAATGCATGGATGCACGGTTCTGTAAAAGATTTTCTCAAAATGAAAACCGCTCCCATCTCGAAAATCCGAACAATCATTCAAAACAAATCATTTAAAAAACTTTACCCTTTGCAATTATTTACTTTCCATGCAATCTAAGGCGAGACCATCTTCCCGCTCTTCATCCCATGGCCAATCCGTCTATCTGCGCTCTTGAACATCTTGTCATCCAAGCCGTTTGCCTGAACCGCCCCTATTTATTTTCACGCCCTTCAAAATAAAACATACAATTCTGATTTAATGTATTAAAATTCGCCTCCCGAGTGTAGGGTGTGCCGTTAAGAGGGCTTATGCTTATATAGTCAATCAACACATTTTTAATACAAGGCAGCAAGCCGCACATCCTGATATCTGTGGTTCGAAAACCTCCCACATAAAAAAACTAAGGAATATTCATGACCAGAAATACAGACGAATTGCACGGCATCACTTTGCTGGGCAATCAAAACGTATCCTACAAAACCGAATACGCTCCCGAAGTGTTGGAAGCATTCGACAACAAACACCCCGGCAACGACTATTTTGTTAAATTCGTTTGCCCCGAATTTACCAGCCTGTGCCCCATGACCGGGCAACCTGATTTTGCCACCATCTATATCCGCTATATTCCGGATATCAAAATGGTTGAAAGCAAATCGCTCAAACTTTACCTGTTCAGCTTCCGCAATCACGGTGATTTTCATGAAGACTGTGTGAATATCATCATGAAAGACCTGATCGCTTTGATGCAGCCGAAATATATTGAAGTCTTCGGCGAGTTCACACCTAGAGGCGGTATCGCCATTCATCCGTTTGCCAACTACGGCAAGCCCGATACCGAATTCGAGCAGCTGGCCAAACAACGCTTGTTTGCACACGATTCCGCTCTGTAAGATTCCCCAACCTGTTTTTGCTATCGACAAGCAACGCTTCTGTAACAGGCCTGAGATTATGCCTAAGGCCGTCTGAAGGCCATACGCTTGTTGTGTATAGCATTAATGAAAGAATTGATTTATGTACCGCTTTAGTTCTGCGCAATTGCAGAAAGCCCTGATTTGGCTTTCGCTGTTTCACATAACCATTATTGCCGCCAGCAATTATCTGGTTCAGTTCCCCTTTGAGATCTTCGGATTTCACACCACTTGGGGTGCGTTCACATTTCCGTTTATCTTTTTAGCCACCGACTTGACCGTTAGGATTTTCGGGCGACATCTCGCCAGAAAAATCATCTTTTGGGTGATGCTTCCCGCACTGGCTTTATCTTATCTGCTGTCGGTGCTGTTTCAAGACGGAACGTGGACCGGCTGGAACGCTTTAACCGCATTCAACGGCTTTGTCGGCCGCATCGCATTAGCCAGTTTTGCCGCTTATGTGCTCGGGCAGCTGATGGATATATTCGTATTCAACAAACTGCGCAAAATGAAATCTTGGTGGATTGCGCCAACCGCTTCGACCTTTTTAGGCAATGCGCTGGATACGCTGGTATTTTTCAGCATTGCTTTTTATGCAAGCAGTGATACCTTTATGGCAGCCAACTGGCCTGAAATTGCTTTTGTGGATTATTTATTCAAACTGGCCATCTGCACCCTATTCTTTTTACCCGCTTACGGCGTACTCCTAAACATATTGACCAAAAAACTCACCGCTTTAAAAGAAGATCCGGTTTCCCATGCCTTGGCATCACAAGAAATATAAACAGCTGTAAATAGAGAAAGGCCGTCTGAAAACATTCAGACGGCCTGAGAAACGGGGAGAACGCTGAAAATGCTTGCAGGCTTTTCACTCCGCCATAGTCAATCGTTCTCTTTGAGCCAAGGCGCTGCAACGCCGCACTAAAAGTTAAGTGGATTGACTATACACGCTGCTTTACATTTCCAGCACACTCAATCCCGGCAGATCGGCAAAGCTGCGGTCCCGCACGATTTGGCAGAAATTGTCCAAATACGTTTTGCCCGTATCTTCCGCCCGCATGGCGGCATAGAGTTCGCTTTGCAGGCCGTCTGAAGTAATCTGGCGCGAAATCACATAACCTTTTTCCAAATACGGCATCACCGTCCAATACGGCAGCGCGGCAATGCCGCGGCGGCTGGCGACCAATTGGATAATGGCGATGGTCAGCTCGCTGTGGCGGCGCGGCGGGTTGATGCCTTTGGGCAGCAGGATTTTACGCAGCAAATCCAGCATATCGTCGGGAACGGGATAGGTAATCAGCGTTTCGTCGGCAAAATCTTCCGCTTCCCACACTGCTTTGGCTGCCAGCGGGTGGTCTTTGGCACAAATGCCGACCATACCGTAAGCAAATAAAGGTTGGTATGCAATGCCCTGTTGCGGAGCCGCTTCCGAAACAATCGCCAAGTCGGCGCGGTGTTGCAGCAGCAGCCCCACGGGATCGGCCTGAAAGCCCGACACAATATCCAGTTCCACCTGCGGCCACAGCGGGCGGAACTCGCCCATGGCCGGCATCAGCCAATCGAAACAGGTATGGCACTCGACCGCCAGCCTCAATTCACCCGCTTCGCCTTCGATAATCTGCGCCATGTCACGCTCGGCCGCCGCCACTTGGGGCAATAAATCATGTGCCAGCTGCAACAGCCGCTCGCCGGCAGGCGTAAAACGCAACGGTGCGGATTTACGCTCAAACAAAGGGGTGTCGTAATAATTTTCCAGCGCACGGATTTGGTGCGACAAAGCCGATTGCGTCAGAAATACGCGCTTGGCGGCCAGTGAAACGCTGCCGGTTTCTTCAAGCGCCAGCAGGGTTTTCAGATGGCGCAGTTCGATAATGGAATCCATGTGTTCAGACGGCCCGATAAAGGTTGGTTGAGCCGCGCATATTAAAATAATTCATAATCAAGCGCAAACTGATTAATAAACATTTGTGCCGACGCATTGCGGTACAATAACCGTTTTCTTTACCACCGCCAAAGGCCGACACCTTTGCCCCCTGATTGGATGCAGTTCGCGGCGCAGCAGCATATTGGGTGCAGGCATATTCGCCCGAATAAGTATGCAGACGAACAACGCGAAAGCGCGCCGCAGATGGGGTTTGGCCGAGGTCTCAGGCCGTCTGAAACCCTTATGCTTGCCACAGAACAACTTGCCGCTTTCGCCCTGCCCGCCCCCGAAGCCGGAGGCTCTTGGAGCGTATATCTGATATGGTGCGACAACCAATCGCTCTATTGCGGCATCACCAACCGGCCCGAAGCCCGTTTCGCCGCGCATCTTGCAGGCAAAGGCGCACGTTACACCCGCATCCGCAAACCCTTATCGATGCGGCTGGTATATGAAAACCTTTCCCGTCCGCATGCACTGAGCGCCGAAATCCGCATCAAACAACTCACCGCCGCACAAAAACGGCAACTGTGGCAGCTGCTCCCCGATTTTCAGACGGCCTGAGTTTGGTATAAAATCCCGCCCACATTCCTACGGAACCCTTAAAGATGACGACTGCCGACACCCCGCATAACGTCGATCACGGCGAAATCGACAAATTCAGCCAGCTTGCCCACAAATGGTGGGACAAAACCGGCGAGTTCAAACCCCTGCACGACATCAATCCCCTGCGTTTGGGCTACATCGACCTGCACGGCAACATAGCAGGCAAAACGGTACTCGACGTCGGTTGCGGCGGCGGCATCCTTACCGAGAGCATGGCGAAGCTCGGCGCAAGCCACGCGACCGGTATCGATATGGCCGAAAAATCATTGAAAGTGGCTGAACTGCATGCCGCCGAACAAGGTGTGGAAAATATTGCCTACCGTTGCGTGCGCGTAGAAGATTTGGCCGCCGAACGCCCGAACAGCTTCGATATCGTTACCTGCATGGAAATGATGGAGCATGTTCCCGACCCCGCCGCCATCGTCAAAGCCTGTGCCAAGCTGGTCAAACCGGAGGGCAAAGTGTTTTTTTCCACCATCAACCGCAACCCTAAATCGTATCTGCACGCCATTATCGGTGCCGAATATATTCTCAATCTCGTCCCCCGCGGCACGCACAACTGGGATAAGTTCATCACCCCCGCCGAACTGGCGCGCATGTGCCGCGATGCCGGCTTGAACGTGATCGACAGCAAAGGCATGGGTTACAACCCGCTCACCAAAGTTTACGCCTTGAACAACGACACCGGCGTAAACTATATGATTGCCTGTACCGCGGCATAACAACACGCAACTATAAAAAACCTTTTCAGACGGCATCAAGCAGGCTGAAAATATAAAAAGCAGGCTGCACACCACAGCCTGCTTTATCATGTTCGTCAAAAATAATGGTTTGATTATTTCTTAATCACACGGGTGTAAATCGCCAGAATAATCACAGCGAAAATGGTGGAGGCAATCCAACCCGCAGGCTCGCCCACTTGATACCATCCGGCCTGCTGACCGATAAAACCGGCCAAAAGCGAACCGCCGATACCCAGCAATGTGGTCATGATGAAGCCCAAATTGTCTCTACCGGGATGCAGAAACTTAGCCAACACACCCACAATAAAACCTACAATAATGGTTACAATCCAACCCATAATATTTCCTCTCGTTTTTCATTAAGCTACATTTTAGATATTCGACCATGCCTGCACGAATCCGATACCGAACCCTATTCCGAGTGCACACATCATCACGCCGGTCATGATACACAGCGATGCCGCCCAAACCGCCCTGCCTTGCATTTCTTTTCAAAAAAAGAAGAAACTTTGAACTTAAACCCGTATTCAGAACCCTGTTTACAACAAAACCGCTCTGATTTCGGGAACTGCCGGCATTCCGACCGCATCGGTGCAGCGATAATGCAGCAGGTTGGTATATCAGCCTCAACGAAAACATATCGTCAATCTACTTCATCTTAATATAAGGCAACAAGCCGCAGACGGCATGAGCAATACGGAGCCGATTCTGTGCCGCTTCAGCGGCTTACACCATCTTTCTCTTTGAGCTGAGGCGCAGCAACGACGTAGTAAGTTAAGTTGATTGATTCTGGAAATTTTCCATTCACCATAAAAAAGCCCTTTACCCCGCGGCAGAAATCCTGTGTTCGGAGTTCGACCGCGCCGGATAAAGGGCGTGCTTGCTTATATTTTTATGACGCAAATGTGCCTTCTACTTCGATTTCTACACGGCGGTTGGGTTGCAGACAGCTGATCAATGCTTCCTGACCGCCGTTGTCGGCACACTGTTTCACCGGTTCGGTTTCGCCTGCTCCGTAAGCATGCACGGCCTTTGCGGCTATACCGCTGTTAATCAGGTATTGGCGCACGGTTTCGGCACGCCGTGCAGATAAGGCCAAGTTATATGAGTCGGAACCCAAATAATCGGTGTGGCCGACCACCCGCACGGTGCGCAGATCCACTTTTTTCAGTTTCCCGACCAGTTTGTCCAATTGCCCGCGGCCTTCGGCCTGTATATCTTCCAAACCGCTTTTGTCGAAAGCAAATAAAGCATCTGCCGACAAGGTATAGCGCGCGGGCTTACCCTTGCCGCTGCCTTGCGGCGGGCAAACGGCATGTTCGGGATCAACCGCTTTCCAATGGAAACTGCGGGCATATTTTTGGGCATCGTAAAGAATCTTGAACTGGCAAGTGCTCACATTATCGGTGCCTTGGCCGGGTGTGTGGAAGTGGAATACATAGTCCCATTCGCGCACGCCGAACATGCCTTCGTTGAAATGCGGTCTGCCCAGCAGTTTGTAGAACTGGTCTTTGGTCATGCCGGGCTTGATTTGTGCCAGCTCGTCGGCAGTCGGAAACGTGCCTTTATTGTGTTTGAACGAGGGCGATACTTTCTCCACTGCCGGGAAAACGGGGTTATCGGTTGTGCCGTCGCGTTTTACATGGCTTTTGCTTGCACACGCAGACAAAGCGGCTGCCATCATCAGGCTTGCGCCTACTTGAAACATGGTTTTTACTTTCATTTCGGATTTCCTTTTTGTTTTCAGACGGCCTCTTTAATAAGGCCGTCTGAAAGCCTGATTACCACTGATAACCCACACCTGCGGTTGCACCGTAATGACCGCGCGAGTTGCCGGTTGCCGTGCCTTTAACCACCCAGTTTCCGTTATCGGAAATGCTGGAGAAGCCTACGGCATAGCCGCTTTCGCCGCGGTAGGTGCTGCCGGATACCGCCATCATGCTCTTGCCCGGCAAGTAGGCTTGCGGTAAGCCTGCAACCGCCATTGCCGCCGCCGTACCGGCGTTAGACTTCGATTCGATGTCGTCGATACGCTGGTTCAAGTAGTTGCCTACATTAACCACTTGATTGCCGACCTGATTGATGGCTTCGTTGGTATGGTAGAGCTGGCTGCCGTTGACGGCATCGGTTGAGGTGGGCGATACCACGCCTGCGGCAACATTTTGGATCTGGCGGGTTTGGCCTTCTTTACCGACGCTGACAACGCCGACCACATCCTGCACGCCGGCAACATGGGCATCATTCGCACCTGCATAGGTGTAGTGGCTGCCCGTTGCGGCTTTGTGCACGCCTTTGGCTGCCGCTTCGTTACCCAATACCACAGAGTTATCGATGGTTTCGGTTACGCTGTTACCCAACACAAAGGTATTGCTGCCGTTTACGGTGTTGTTGTTACCCACGGCATAAGTGTTGTTGCCGTTGATAACCGACGGGTCGCCGATGGCACCTGCGTTCTTGCCGTTTACAATGTTACCCGTACCGATGGCGATGGTATTTTCATTGTTGGCTTGCGAGCCTGTACCGATGGCTACGGCGTTTTTACCGGTTGCTTGGGTGCGCTGCTGCTTGGCTTTACCGTCGCTGCCTTGGATTTCTTTGCCGTCTTTATCAACCAGAGTGTAGGTGTTGCCCAATGCTACCGCACCCTGACCGCTGGCGGCCGTCTGAAAACCGATGGCGGTGGCGTAAGCACCTGAAGCACTTGAGTCTTCGTTATTGCTGCCTTGGGCAACCGCTTTCACTTCGCCGTCGTTGGTGTGGAAGAACTTGATACCTTGTTCGTTCATCTTGCCGATGGCTTGAATCACGTCGTTGGTTACATAGGTGTTTTGCCCTTCAACGTTATAAGTAACCAATGTGTATTGGTTGCCGCCTTTGTCGGTGGATACCGCTACTTTCTGATTGGTTTCAACGGTGGTGGTTTGCGTGCCGTCGGGGTTGGTTACTACGGTGGTTACCGTGCCGGCAGGCGTAGTGTTGCCGTCTGAACCGGTGGTGCCGGGCGCATCCTGCATATTGATGGAGGTATTGTTGCCGCCCAACACTTGGTAAGCCTGATACAGCTGGCTGCCGTTAACCGCCTCTTTGCTGGTGGCGGAAATTTCGCCGTCGGCCACGTTGGTCAGTTTTTTACCTGCCGCATCCAAGCCGTTGGCGTTCAGGCTCGGGCCGTTGGCGATGCTGATGCCGTTGCCGTTGATGGTTGTGTTGCCGCCCACCGATACGCTGTCGAGCTTCAAGTCTTTTGCAGCGGATACTGTGTAGGTTGCGCTGCCGTCGGCATTGGTGGCTTTGTCTACCACGATATTGTCGCCTTGTACCACGGCAACTTTGCTGACTACCACGGCTTGATTAACGGCTTTAATCGCTTCTTCAACCGTAGCCGCTCCGGTGCCGCCGATATTGTTCATTTGAACCGAACCGTCGGCATTTACCGTTGCGTCGCCGCCGAAGAGTTTGGCCAGCGAAGAGGCGGTACCGTGCAGCTGGCTGCCGGTTACGGCATCGGTGCTGTCGGCGTTGATGCTGCCTTTGCCGACATTGCTGACTTTATTACCGTTGGCGTTGATGCCCTGCGCGGTCAGGTAAGTTTTGCCGCCTACGTTCACGCCTTTATCGTCGAGTACCACCTGATTGGCGCCTTTGCCCGAAGTTACGCTGCTGAAATTCACGTCGTCGGCAGTAGTCAATGTATAAGTGGTGCTGCCGTCTTCATTGGTGTTTTCTTTCACGGTCAGGTTGCCTTGTGCGGCCACTTTGCTGCTGGCCGCGGCCTGAACCGCATCCAACTGGGCTTTGTTTACCGCATCGGTGGCTTCTTGGCCGGCTTTCACACCGGTAATTGTTTTGCCGCCGGCATGGATGCCCGAGTGGCTCACGGTTACTGCGCCTGCTTTGAGGCCGTCTGAAGTCAGGGCTACATTACCGCCCACGGCAACACCGCTGTTGTTCACAACGGTTTTACCTGTGGTTACGCTGCCGTTTTCACCCAGATTCACGTTCTCGGCCAACTTGATAACCAAGCTGTTGTCGTCGGTGCTGCCGGTTACGCCGATATTGTTTTCAGTCAGCTTGCCGTTGGCTCCGCCTTTTACGGCCAACTCGGTATCGAGGCTGCGTACCACTTTAACCTCTTGGTTGTCGCCCACGAACGTCAACGGCTTGTTGAGTTCGGCATTCAACAGATTCAGCGCATCGCCTACGTTGTTCACGGTTTCGCGGCCGCCGTTATTGCGGGCAATCGTGTACACGGGGTCTTTGATGCTGCCGTCGGCATTGACTGCCGCGCCGCCGCCCAATGCTTTGACGGCATTTTTCAGCTGGCCGATGTTGGCGGCATCGTTGTCTTTCTTACCGTCGGCGATGTTGCCTACCACGGTTGGCACGGCTGTTTGCGGATCAAGCGGATTGAGCGATGAAATCGAAATATCTTTTTCGGTATATTCCGTGCCGTCCACCACTTTGATGAAGCGTTCCTTGCCTTTCTCGTCAACTTGACGCGCCAACACTTCACCACGCGAATTCACATAAGAGAACGGCGAGTTGGCCTGCACCAGTGATTGATGGGTAATGGTTTGGTTGTCGAGCGCGCGTTGCAGTTGGGAAACATTCACGGCATCTCCCGCCTCTTCGCCGTCTTTCACGCCGGTGATTTTTTGACCGCCCGCATCCAAACCTTGCGCTTTGAGCTTGCCTTTGAATACTGGGGCGTCGGCCAGCAGAATTTGGATGTTGCCGGTGCTGTCGGCCACGGTACGCACGTTGGTATCGGAAGCGGCAACCGTATTATCCAAGCCGCCTTTAATCGTGGCGCGTTCGCCCAAGCGGCGGTTGAAGTTGCCGCTGTTGCCGGCAAAATCCAAACCGCGGTTTAACGCTGCGGTGTTTTCGCCCACTTTCTTATCTACGGCAAAGAGTTGGTCGCCCGTTACGGCTTCTTGGCTGCCCTCGGCCATCAAACCGTTGGCCAAACCGGTGATCACGTTACCGCCGTTGTTCAAGCCCGAAGAACCCAAGCTCACTGTTTTGCCGTTGGCTGCGTTATTAACGGTGAGGCCGTCTGAAGTCAGCGCCACATCGTCGCCTACGCCCACACCGCTGCCGTCAACTTTGGTTGCGCCGGTTTTCACGGCTTCCACTGTGAGTGTTTTGGCCAAATCGAAGGTAACGTTGTCGTCTGCATCGGTTTTGGCAACAACGATATTGCCGTCGTTATTGCGCAAATCTACGGTTTCGCCGGGCTGTACGTTGCTGCTGTTTTTGCCTTGAGCGGTGAGACTCCAGCCTGTGTTGGCAGTATTTCTCACGGCCGCAATGGCATCGCTCACGGTAGCCGCACCGGTGCCGCCGATGTCGGCTTGGGTATAAGTGCCGGTATCGGGGTTATACACGGTAGCGCCGCCGATGATGCTTTCTACGCCTTTGCCGTGCGCATGCAGTTGGCCGCCGGTTACCGCTTCTTTGCTGCCTTCTTCTACGTTGCCGAATTCGATACCGGTAATCTTACCGTTGTCGTTTACGGTAACGCCGCCGAATTTGGGGCTTTCGGCCAATTCGATGGTGAGCGTACCAGCTTCTACTTTGGTGCGGATATTCTGATCCGATGCCTGAGCGTTGTCGGCCAACGAACCTTTAACCACCAAAGTTTCGTCGAGCTTGCGCTCGGCAACACCTGTATTGCCGGCAAAGCGGATCGGTTTGCGGATTTCGGCGCCGATGTGGTCTAACGCACCTTGAACCGTATTAACCGCCGGATAAGTGCTGCCGTCGGCGCGCGATACCGTAAAGGACGGTGCGCTCCAGCCGCCGTTGGCCGCATCGAAAGCCATGCCCAAGGCAGATGCCAGCGGGGTCAATTGCGATACGTTAACGGCATCGTTGCTGTTTTTACCGGCGGCAATGTTGGTGATGGCGTTGCCACCGTTATTGAGGCCGTCTGAATTGAGCACAACGGGCGCTTTGCCGTTTTTGGCATTGCCCAAAGTCAAGCCTTCGGCGGTTAACGCGGCTTTATCGCCCACAGCCACGCCGTTGGTGCCGACAACGGTATCGCCGGCGGTGAAGCTGTCGGCAGTAACCGCATCGGCCAAATCGAAGCTCACTTGGTCGCTCTCGGCCGTTTTGGTAATCACGATGTTTTTGTCGGTGCTGCGTAAATCAACCGTTTCGCCTGCGGCCACATTGCTGCTGTTCGCGCCTTCTGCGGTGAGGTTCCAGCCCGCACCTGCGGTTGCGTGTACGGCGGCGATGGCTTCATGCAGGTTGTTTTTACCCGTTCCGCCGATGTCGTTGTTGGTATAGCTGCCGTCGGCAGGGTTGTAGCGGGTTGAACCGCCCAACAGTTTTTCGACACCTTTGCCTTGTGCATACAGCTGGCCGGCGTTAACGGCATCTTTGCTGTTTTCGCCCACGTTGCCTGCCGCTACGTTGCGGATAACGGTATCGGCAGCATCCAAACCGTTTTGGGTCAGGCTCGGGCCGTTTTGGATACGCAGGCCGTCTGAATCCAAGGTGGCGGCTTTTTGGCCGTCGGCATGGTTAAAGCTGATGCTGCCGCCGTTTACCGTGCTGCGGTTTCCTTGCGCATCGGTAAATTCGGCGCTGGTTAAGCCGGTGAGTTCTTTAGAAAGTTTTATGTCCAGCGTGTCGCTGCCGTTGCTGACCACACCGATATTGCGCTCGCTCAGTTTGGCTTCATCGGCACCGCCTTTCAGGTTAACGGTTGTGCCCAGCTTACGCCCGAAGTTGCCTGCTGCGTTGTCTCCCGCAAAAGTAATCGGTTTTTGGATTTCGCTGCCGATGTTGTTCAACGCACCTTGAATGGTGTCGGCCGCTTCGTATCGGCTGCCGTCGGCTTTGGTTACGGTAAACGCAGGCGCGGTTACCGTGCCGCTGCCGGTATCAACCGATACGCCCAATGCTTGAGCCAAGGGAGTCAGCTGCGATACGTTCACGGCATCGGCGGCATCTTTACCTGCGGCAATATTGCTTACCGCTTTGCCGGAAGCGTTGATGCCTGCTTTAGTGATGCTCGGGCCGTTGTTGATGGCCAGGCCGTCTGAAGACAACACGCTGTCGCCGGCGGTAACGCTTCGGATATTCAGGTTTTCGGCCAAGTTGAACGTTACATCGTTGCTGTCGTCTGCCTTGCTGACAACAATATTGTTATCGGTGTTTTTCAAATCGACGCTTGCGCCCGGAGCCACTTTGCTGCGGCCGCTGCCGTTGGCGGTTAAATCCCAACCTGCATTCACTTTGTCGGCCACGGCATCGAGCTGGGCCTTGTTCACGGCATCGGCCGCGTGCGTGCCTTCGGCCACGCCGGTAATCCGCGCATTGCCCGCATCAAAACCTTGGGCACTCACTTTGCCGGCAAAAGTCGGGGCATCGGCCAGTTGGATTTCCACCGCCCCGTCGGTTACCACCGTGCGGATATTGGCGGCTGAAGAAGATGCTCCGTCAACCAATGCACCTTTGATTTGCAGTTTGGAACCCAATTTTTGGTCGGAACCGCCTGCAACGATGGTGCTGGTGCCGTTATTGGTGTTGCCGCTCACGGTAATCGGATCTTTCAGCACAGCATTCAGATGGCCTAACGCCTCGCCTACCGTATTCACAGTAGCCGCAGGTGTGCCGTCTGCATGGGTAACGGTATATACCGGTTTTACCAACGCGCCGTCTTCACCCAAAGTGGTGCCCAACGCCGTTAATACTTCCTTCAATTGTGCGGTATTGACGGCATCGGTATCTTTGATACCCTTGCCTACATTGGTTACGCGGGTGGCTACGCTGGTTTGGGGGTCTTGAGCGTTCAGCGCACTCACGACAATATCATCACCTTCATAGCGTGTTTGGCCGTCGGAAGCTTTCACAAAATAAGCTTTGCCTTGGTCATCAACTTTACGAACCAGCTGATCACCTTCGTTATTGACATACGAGAACGGCGAATCGGCAGCCACCAAAGCCAGATTTTCTACCGTAATGTCTTTCATGGCCTGCCGCAGCTGATCTACGTTAACCGCATCGGTTCCTTTTTCGCCTTGGGCCACGCCGGTAATCTGCAGGCCGCCGGCATCCAAGCCTTTCGCGCTTACCTTGCCTTTAAAGGTGGGATTGTCGGCCAGCTTGATGGTAATTTCGCCGTTGCCGTTGTTTTCGGTGACCAAATTGTCGGCAGAAGCCGCACCTGCAAAATTGCCCGCTTTGATGCCGATGGTAGAACCCAGTTTACGGGTGCTGTTTGCGCCCTTATCGGCAGCAAACGTCAGCGGTTTTTCAATTTCTTCGTTCAGACCGGCCAAGGCTTCCTGAACCGTATGCACGGCAGGTTTCGCCACACCCTCGGTAGTTTTGACGACATAGTTCGGTCGGGTGTAGGTATCGGTTGCCGCGTCATAGCTGCCGCCCAAGGCCTCCATGTTGGCTTTGGCAATATTGTCGCTGTCTTTCAGTTGGCCGACATTAACCGCGTCGTCATCGGCTTGGCCTGCTGCCACTTTGGCAATTTTCTTACCTGCGGCGTCGATACCTGCTTTGGTTACGCTCGGGCCGCCTTCAATGGTGAGGCCGTCTGAAGACAACTTGCTGTCGCCGGTAGTCAGGCTTGTGGCTGTTAATTCGGGATTGAGTCGGATTTGGATGCCGTCTGAATTGGCTGTGGTGGAGATATTGCCGTCGCCGGATACGGTAACGCTTTCGCCTAATTTCTTAACCGAAGACGTGCCGCCGTTGCCGTCGCTAAAGGCCAAACCTTTGCCGTCAAGCGCTTCTTTGGCTGCTACGCCTTTTTTGATGTCTTCTTTGGCAGCATCGGTCAAATCAACGGCATAGTCGGTAACATCGCTGCTGTTTTTCTGTCCGGCGGTAACTTTCACCGCATCCGAGCCGGACACAGTAGCTTTTTCAGCATGAACCGTATAGGCCGTATCGTTACCTTGAACAGCAGCCTCAACGCGCGTGTTGTTGCCTGCAACCACAGACGATGTTTTTTCCCCATCGTTAATGGCTTTGGCTACATCGGTTGCCGTTGCGAACACATCACCGGCAGCTTGGGCAGTCACCGTACCGTCATTCATGTTGAAACCTGTTTTGTTCACCGAGAATCTAACGGTAGAAGCATTATCGCCAGTGGTTTCAACAAGCGCAGTCGTGCCTTCGCCGTTTACGAAATCCACCACATCACCTTGTTTTACCAAATCTTTTTCTTGAGCATTGTTACGCAGATTCCAACCGCCAGAGGCAACTTGATCCAATTGGCGTTTGGTTACGGCATCGCCCGCATTTTGGCCGTCTGCAATATTGGTGATGGCCTTACCGCCATTGTCGAGGCCGTCTGAAGACAAGCGCACGGCATTGCCGCCGTCGGCAGGGGTGAGGGTAATTCCGTTGTTTGCTACTTTGGTTGCACCGGTGGTAATGCTGCCGCCGACACCCAAATCTAGGGTTTTCGACAATTCGATGGAAATCGTACCGTTATCGGCAGTGGTACTGATATTGGCATCAGCACCTTTAACGGCAACCGTTTCTCCCAGCTCACGCTTGAATTGTGTGCCTTTATCGCCTTCAAAATTCAAACCTTGGGCGATTTTGTCTGCATTTTGTCGGATAGAAGCGGCATTTTCGGCAATCTTGACCGTATTTTCACCGGCCTTGTCAGCAGCCTCTTGCAGCTTGGTTTCATTCGCAGCAATTTTAGCGGCATGATCTTGGATAGATGCGGTATTCCTATCAATCTTGCCCGCATTATCAGCCGCTTTATTGGAAGCCTCTTCCGCCTTAGCTTGGTTTTGCGCTATCTTGGCTGTATGGTCTTGAATAGATGCGGCATTTTCAGCAATCTTGTCCGTATTTTCGACAGCTTTGGCCGCAGCTTTTTCAACTGCAGTTTGGTTTGCCGCAATCTTGTCGGCATGCTCGCGGATAGAGGTGTCATGCCGGTCAAGTCTGCCGGCATTTTCAACGGCCTTGTTGGAAGCCTCTTCCGCCTTGGCTTGGTTTTGTGCTAGCTTGGTTGTATGATCCTGAATAGATGCGGCATTCTCTGCGATCTTGGCCGTATTTTCGGTAGCCTTATCTAAAGCCTGCTGCGACTTAGCCTTATTCGCCTCGATTTGGTTTTTCACAGTATCGGCCAGTTTGAACGTTACGCTACCGTTAGCGGCCTCCGTTACAATTTCATTAGCCGTTCCGTTGAACTGAACAGGTTGGTTCAAAGCACTGCTGCCACTTGAGCCGTTGTCGCCGCCATATTGGATATTGAGATTGGTACCGTCGGCTTTAGCCAATAAAGAAGTATCTACCGACAAATCGTAAACGTTTGCACCGTTTTCTACTGTTGAAGTGATAGCTATGCTCGCATTACTTGATTTAACCTGTGTGCGTCCGCCGTCAACATAAGCTTTGTTGGCAGCATGGTTGTTTTCAGTAGGTGTCGCCACACCCGTTATCACTTTATTGCCTGCGTTGATACCGGTATTATTGATCACCACACCATCAACGGTTACGCTGTCAAAAGCAACGTTATCTTGGGTGGCGATACTCACTTTCTTACCGCTTTGGGTAATTGCGATGTTTTTGCCTGCATCAACCGTAAACAGCTCGCCGTTTTGAACTTTTTCTTCTTGGTTACCCGCTACTACCCCCCCATTTGAAGCAGAAGTATTAAACTTAAAGCCGGCAGCCTTCAGCTGCGCCACGTTAACCGCGTCGGTTTCTTCAGTACCCGCTGCCAAGCCGGTAATTTGACGGGTGTAATTTTCGGCTGCACTACCCACGGCAACCGCCCCTTTGGTAGCTTTCCAAGCCGAACCGTTTTTATCGGCAACGGCATTCAAAGGATCTGTGCCGATAACGCCTTTATCAGTAGCCGCCTTGCTACCGCGCCCCAAAGCTACGCCGTCTGAAACGGTTACGCCGGTATCGCTACCCAAAGCAACGGCGCCGGAAACTGCCGTCTCTCCTTGGAAAGTAACCGTATCCGTGCGTTCTGCTTTTGTAATATTTTCAGTAGTCAAAGTTGCGCCCGCAGCACCGATTTTGACATTGTTACCTAAAATAAACGTATCGTTGGAACGGCTGCCGACAATGTTTTTATTACCGATGGCATAGCTGTTGGCACCGCCCACAACGCTGCGGCGGTCAATGGCTCGATTGCCGTTGATTGTTTGATTATTTTGAATAGAGCTGCTTAACGCACCCGAATAAGCTCCGCTCACTACAGAACCGGAACCCAAAGCAATACCGGCGTGTGCACCGGCAGTAACCAAGGCATCGCTGCCGAGCGCGATACTGCTGTCGGCATGAGAGGCCGAATAACGGCCTACTGTTGTTGCGCGCTCTCCTGCATAAGTAGTAGTGCCCACAGCCACACCATGTGCTTTCTTAGCTCTGGCTTGCGAGCCGACGGCAGTAGCATAATTGCCCGCCTCGGCATACGAACCGATGGCCAAGCCGTTTTCGTCAGTCGCCTTGGCGGTATTGCCAAGGGCTACCGTGCTTCGGGCAGTTGCTTGAGAATTTACACCAACGGCGATAGAAGATTGTGCCGATGCAGTATTGCTTTTACCGATGGCAAGTGCATTGTCATTAGACACCGTATTAGTAGAACCTATAGCAATAGCAGGTTCTTCATTGGCAGCTCCGCTGCCGCTTACCGTATTGTCGCTACCCATCACCAAAGCGTGCGTGCGCGTAACCGTATTAGTGTTACCTTGAATATGCACATCGGCATTAGCAGCAACCGTATTGCCCTTGCCGACAACCGTACTGCTGTGGGCAGTAATCGCATCCTTCTCCCCTGTGTTGGCTCCGGGCTTATGGTTGCCGCTGCCCAGTACATACGTATCTCTGCCCGATACCAAGTTTTCCGAACCGACAGCAACAGACTGCTCGCCCGAAACGGTTGAATCGCTCCCCACCACAACGGATTTAGCAGCAGTTGCCGATGCACCTACGCCGGCGGCAATCGCTTTGCTTGCAGTTGCGCCATTATTGTTGTAATTACCTTGTGTTTCTACCGAAGTGAGATTGTTGGTACCCACACTGTAAAAGCGAACCTGACTACCCTGCAAAGTGGTTACGTTTCGGTCTACTTCTGTAAGTTTATGTGCCACCGCATAAAGTTGGCTGCCGTTAATGCCGTCTGTGCTGTTTTCCGATACCGCGCCCGGCGCCACATTACGCAGTTGGCGTTCAAAACCGACAGTACCAAAAGAAACTTGGTCTCCTGCTTTCAGATTGATTCCACCGTTGAAACTGAATGTGATGCCGTTAATTACAACATTGCGGGGCGCAGCGGCATCTCCTGCCGTAGTAGAGCCGGCACCGATGGCCACGGCATTCTCTTTATCGGCATGGGAACCCACACCCAAAGCAAGCGATACATCGCCTTGCGCATGGGCACGCGAACCGAATGCCGTTGCCAATCTACCCGCAATCGTAGATACCCCTACTGCCACACCACCGTCTTCAGTAGTGGTTTTAGGGTATGTAAGTTTGCCCACCAAAGGATTGCCTGTTAGCTGATAATATTTATCTCTTAAATCCGGCGGCATAACAGTTAAGTCATCGCCACCGATGGCTATCGAAGATTTGCCTTTTGCATTGGTATCCGCACCTAATGCAATAGACTGTGCACCGGGTGCTCTGGTATTTGAGCCAATCGCTATCGACTGATGATTATCGGCAGTCGCATTTATACCACAGGTCAAATTACTGTTTGACCTATTCCCGGTACTGGTTACCGCATTACACGTTACCGATTCAGCATTCGCCACTCCACTCAACCCAAATGCCATACCCAGCATAAATGGTATGGTGCGCAACGTAGAGATTAAATATCCCGGCCTTTCTGCTTTTGTTTGTGAGCCGCTTACCGACTTCCCCTTCGTCTTCTCGATTTCCGAAACGGCAACCCAAGCCCCCAATGCTTCATTCCAAATACTACGGTAACTTTTATTCATCATTTTTCCTTTATTTTTCGCCGGTTATGTCTTCCGGCAGCCGCACTCAAACTTCCCGTGCCAAAACCAAACTGACGTTTATTGTCACTTACCATCAAAATATGAATATCTCATCTATACCTAAATTGATAGTAAGAAAGATTATACAAATTACGTTTATTATAAAAAACAGCCTTTTATCTAAACATCATTGCACAAAATAATCTTTACTTAACAATAATTAATATAAACACACAGTAACCATGCAATTGCCGTGCCACTTTTACTTAAAACGGTATAGTTTCTTTTGATATTATTTTTAACAAAGAAAAGGATAGGTAAAATAAAAATCATATAAAACATATAGCTAAATTTTCAAAGATTATACAAATCGAATAAAAACATGTATTTAGCCTATTTTCATTAAAATCTACTGTTCATTTTTATGTAATCAAATCGTAAAGACGGAGCACAGCAAAAGGCCGTCTGAAAATTTTTTTTCAGACGGCCTTTTGCTGTTGGATAATCTAGGCATATCGTCAATCAGCTTGTTCAGCGGTTATACAGACACCCCGCTGTACACACATATTTTAAACAGGCTGACACCTCTGCAAGTGGTTCAACCATATATATATATATATATATATATATATAGGAGTCATCATGGCAAACATCCGCCAAGCTTTACATCTTTATCTGGTTGCCGGCACCCAAGACTGCAATCATCTCAACGGTACGCCCGAACGCAATTTGCTGGGCGTATTGGAACAAGCACTGCAACACGGTATTACCTGTTACCAGTTGCGCGAAAAAGGCAAAGGCTCGCTGCACGATCGGCAACACATTCTGCGGCTTGCGGAAGCCTGCCGGGACTTGTGCCGGCAATATCATGTGCCGTTTTTTATCGATGATGATATTCAGATGGCCTTAGCTGTCGGGGCAGACGGTGTTCATATCGGCCAATCCGATATGCCTGTTGCCGAAGCTGCCGAACTTTGCGGCGGCAAACTGATGATAGGTTTGTCGCACAACACCTTGGCAGAAATCGAGGCCAGCCGCCACAACGCTGCTTTGGCTTATTGTGCCATCGGCCCGATTTTCGCCACCCAATCGAAAGAAAAACCCAATCCTACCGTGGGCATAGAACGCATACGCGAGATCCGCCGGAGCGGTTTCGAGCGGCCTTTGGTGGCCATCGGCGGTATTACGGCCGAAACGGCTGCGGAAATCCGCCAAGCGGGGGCAGACGGCATTGCCGTGATCTCGGCGATTACCCGCGCCGAAGATGTCGGCAAGGCGGTGCAGGCTTTGCTCGGCTGATATACGACAGATGGTGCTTTTATCGTTCTCTGTATTTTTTCAGACGGCCCGAACCTGTGCAAAGCCCTAAATTATGAATACATGCAGAAATGAGCCGCAGATGGGGTTTTTGCAAAGGTCTCCGCACGCTAACGCTTCATACGGCCTGATGCTATATAATGCCGTCTGAAAAACTTTTTTCTTCATACCATGTATATTGATTTCCACCGCCCCGTGCTGGCTATCGACACCAGCACGTCGTTTTTATCACTGGCTCTGCGTGCAAACAGCAAGCTTTTCATGCGCCACATCGAAGCGGGTAACAAGCAGTCGGAGCTGATATTGCCGCTGATCGGCGAGCTGTTTGCAGAAGCAGGCATCAACGCTGCCGATTTGGCCGCCGTTGTGTATGCGCAAGGGCCGGGGGCGTTTACCGGCCTGCGCATCGGCACGGGCGTGGCACAAGGTTTGGCTACTCCCTTCGATACCCCGCTCATCGGCGTGCCGTGCTTGGATGCGGTGGCTTTCCAAATCAGCGCACCTTATGTATTGGCCGCCACCGATGCCCGCATGGGCGAAGTGTTTTATGCGTGGTTCGACACCGCCGCAGGCCGCCGTTTGAGCGACTACCAAGTCGGCAAAGCGGCAGACATCACCGCCCCCGAACATGCCGCATACGCCCACATTCAAGGCATAGGCAATGCGTTTGCTTTAGACGGCAAACCGCCCTTCAACGGCCATTCCGCCATGCCGACTGCCGAGGATTATCTCAACTTGGCGGCAAGCGGCCGTTACCAAGCTACCGATGCCGCACATGCCGAGCTGCTTTATGTGCGCAACAAAATCGCACTCACCGCCAAAGAGCAGGCCGAGCGCAAAGGCGGCCAACCGTGATACGTGATGCCGTTGCCGCAGATTGTGCCGCGCTTGCCCGACTTGATGCGCTGTGCAATCCTTCGCCGTGGTCGGCGCAACAATTTCAGACGGCCTTAAACAGCCGCTTCGATACGGTTAAAGTTTATGAACACGCCGCCGCCATCGCCGGTTTTGCCGTATGGCAAACCGTATGCGGCGAATCCGAACTGCACCTGATTGCCGTTGATCCCGCTTTACGGCGCAACGGTTTGGCCTCGCAACTGATGAACGCTTGGTTTCAGACGGCTCAAACCGAACCGGTGGAAAGATGGTTTTTAGAAGTGCGCGCCGCCAACCATGCCGCCCGTTCTTTATACGAACGCTACGGTTTTAGCGAATGCGGCCGCCGTCGGCATTATTATCCGCTGCCCGACGGCAGCCGCGAAGATGCCGTATTAATGGAGAAAACATGTTAAGCAGCCGTTATCTGCATTTGCACGAAGCATTGGGCTTGGGGCCGATGTGGTTGAAGCAGGGTGCGAAAGTTCTGCCTGCAACCGCTTCCGGCGCAACCGCAACCACCGTTGCGGTTTCCGTTCCGTCCGCCCAAGCTGCCGCCGAACATCAGCCTGTTTCGGCACGCACGGCTTCCCATGCACGTTTGGCTGCCATGGCGGCAATCGGCAAAAGCCATCCGCTTTCAGACGGCACGTCCGCCCGCTCTCAAGGGCCGTCTGAAAACATACCCGCCAACACCGTAGAAACACCCGCAGCCGAACAAACACAGGCACTATCCGCCGCCATTCCCAACACCGCTCCCGTTGCAGATATCCAACCCGCCCGCCTGATGGTGGTCAGCATTTGCCCCGCTTTGGAAGACAGCACGGCCGGACGGCTGTTCAGCGGCGATGCCGGCATTCTGCTCGACAACATGCTGGCGTCTATCGGCCTTCAACCTGCCGATGCATACAAAACCGTTTGGGTTAAAACCGCCGCCGTATTCACCCCCGAACCCTCTTCCCGGCAAATTGCCGAAGGGCTGCCGCAGCTTCAAGCCGAATTGGCGGCTTCCCAAGCCCTGTCCGTGCTGTTTTTGGGGCAGATTTTCGAACGGCCGCATCATACCGGCACCATCCGCGAGTTATGCGGCGATCTCCCCTATTTCATCATCCCGCATCCCGCCCGCCTGCTCCGCCAGCCCCATCTGAAAAGGCAGGCGTGGGAAGAACTGAAAAAACTGCGTTCGCACTTATCCGGCCAACCGTCCGAACATTAACTTTCAGACGGCCTCATTCTAAATATAGAGCGAATAAACTTATTTTTGATACGAGGCAGCAAGCCGCAGCAGAAATAAAGTTTGTTTGGCACATCAGGCTGAAACCGGCCGGCGCGGAATATTTGGCAAACATAAAACCGATTCGCTATATAATCCCTTTTAACGACACGCCCTAAATGTTGTTTGGAAAAACGCCTTCAATATTCCGCCTAGGGAGCCATCATGCACAGCCAGCCGCCCTCCACCCTGTTTTCCTTACGCCACCTGATTATTGTCGGCGCCAGCGAACGCCGCCACAGCTTGGGCGAACACCTGCTGACTTCACTGTTACGCACCCCTTTCAACGGGCAGATTACCCCTGTTAACCTGCGCCACAAAACCGTGGGCGGCCTGAAAGCCTACACCAATATCGGCCGCGTTCCCGAAAGCGCCGATGCCGTTGTGGCCGTTACCCCGCCCGACAGTTACGAAGCCGTGCTGAAAGCCTGCCGCAAACAGAATATCCCCTACGCCGTATTGATACAGGATTGGGAAAACCTGCCCGAAGACATCCTCGACAAAGCGCGAACCACCGTGCAAAAAGCCCGCAAACTCAACGTACAGGCCATCGTCTGCCACCCCGGCGGCATCCACATTCCCGCCTTGGGCTTAAATGCCGGCACAGGCGGAGACGCACCGGCCGGCAACATCGGCCTTATCAGCGGCCATCCCTCCGAAAGTGCCGAAGCCATCACTCTATTAAAACAGGCCGGATTAGGCGTCTCATGCCATATCGGGCTGCACCACCCGCTCAGCCCCACCTCTTCGGCCGACATCATGGCTCTCTTAAGCAACGACCCCAACACCCACATCATCGTGTCCGCCTACAACCGCCACGAACACCCGCGCACCCTGTTCAGCATCATTCGCCGCACCGTGCGCCGCAAACCCGTTATTTTGTCGGTTACCTCCTATACCGATAAAGAAGAACAAGCGGTTTTAAAAGCCCTGTCGCTGCGCACAGGCGCCATTGTCGTCTTTTCCCCCGAAGAATTAGCCGCCGCTTTACACACCCTGTCCGCACGCAAACATACCGCCCGCAAACTGCACCTGATTGCCGACAAACCCTGCGGACGCCTGCACAGCAAAGCAGAATCACTCGGCATTGCCCTACAAATCCCCCCCGAAAACCAAAGGCCGTCTGAAAACCCATACGGCTATATCGGCCCCAACCCCACCGCCATGCACTACCGCTCATTGGCCGACGGCATTTTGCAACATCACCAAACCGAAGCCCTTTTGGCCGTAGTTTCCGGCACCGACCCCAACGCCCGAGACACTACCCGTATTCTGAGCCACCTGCAAAAGCAGTCCGAAAAACCCCTCTATATCGTCAGCCCCTTTTCTGACGGCCTACTTGGCTTCAACCGCACCATCCAAGCACTAACCGCCTTCCGCTTCCAAGCCGAGCATGCCGCATTTACCGCCAAACTGGTGCAAACCGCCAAACCCCTGCCCGCCTATGTAAAAACCCCCGACGCACAACAGGCCGCCCGTATAGGCAACCAACCCACCGAACTTGCCGCCGCCCTGTTCTTACCCGAACCCGGCAGCGCAGAATCCCCCGTATTCGCCACACTCCGTTTCAGACGGCATCCCCACTACGGAGCCCTCCTTTACGTCGACACACACGGCCAAACCACCGCCTATCTGCCCCCCTTCAACACATTAGACACCGAAAGGCTGATTCAGCAAACCGATCTCAAACGCCATCAAAAAACCCTGCACCAACTTCTGCACAGCCTGAACACCGTTTCAGACGGCCTGCCCAACATCGACAGCATCACCGTAACCATCGGCGCCGACGGAGCCTGCACAGAAATCATCCCGTCGGAAACCGCCGGCCATACCCCCAACATTCTGGCCCCCTACCCCGCCCGCCCCGCCCACACCTTTACCCTGAAAAACGGCCGAAGCGCACACATCCGGATCATGCTGCCCGAAGATGCAGAAGCCAAGCAAACATTCGTACGCAATCTCTCCGACCACCACCGCTACACCCGCTACATGGCCCATCTCAAAGAACTTACCCCCGCCATGCTCGCACAAGCCTGCAACCTCGATTACCACTACGAAGCCGCCGTAGTAGCCGAAGCAGAAGACGGCACATGGCTCGGCGTATCCCGCTTCAGCAGCACCGGCATTCCCGAGCGGTGCGAATTCGGGATCAGCATTGCAGAAGCCGCACAAGGGCAAGGGCTGGCCGTCCACCTGATGCAGCAAATCATCCATCTGGCCAAACAGCAAGGCTACCAAGAAATGTATGCCGAAATCCTCAAAACCAATCCCGCCATGCACAAACTCGCCGAAAAACTCGGTTTCAGCGCCCACCCCTCCCCTTTCGACAACACCCTAACCGAAGTCATATTCAACCTGAATCCCGAACCCGACACGCCGGTAAACAACATCAAGCGCAACTTAAAACAACAAATACTTGCACTGAGATCGTAATTTATTCTAAAATTAGCGGTTTTCTATACATCCGATTTTTATCAAAGGAACCACTCATGGTAGTTATCCGTTTAGCCCGCAGCGGCTCAAAACACCGCCCGTTCTACAACGTAGTTGTAACCGACTCCCGCAGCCGCCGCGACGGCCGTTTCATTGAGCGCGTAGGTTTCTACAACCCCGTAGCCAACGAAAAACAAGAGCGCGTACGCCTGAACGCCGACCGCCTGAACCACTGGATCGCACAAGGCGCACAAGTGAGCGAGGCCGTAGCCAAATTGGTTAAAGAGCAAAAAATCGCTGCTTAATCAAAGACACATACTGCCATGACCGACACTCAGCAAAGGGTAGCCATGGGCTACATCAAAGGCGTATTCGGAATCAAAGGCTGGCTCAAAATCGCCGCCGACACCGAATACACCGACAGCCTGCTGGACTACCCCGAGTGGCAGCTTAGCAAAGACGGTCGCCGCCTGAATGTTACGCTGGAAGCCGGAAAAATCGTTAACGGCGAGCTTCAGGTAAAATTTGAAGGAATAAACGATCGCGACGAAGCCTTCGCTCTGCGCGGTTACACCATCGAAATCCCCCGCGAATCATTCGCACCCGCCGAAGAAGGCGAATATTACTGGGCAGACTTAGTGGGCATGACTGTGGTCAACACAGAAAACATCACACTGGGCACGGTAAAAAACCTGATGGAAACCGGCGCACACGACGTTTTGGTAGTAGATGGCGATTACGGGCAAAAACTGATCCCGTTTGTTTCACACTTCATCGGCAACGTCGATTCCGAAAACAGAATCATCACCGCCGATTGGGGCACAGATTACTGATGCTGATTCAAGCCATTACCCTGTTCCCGGAAATGTTTGACAGCATTACCCGATACGGCGTAACCGGGCGGGCATTAAAACAAAACCTTTGGCAGTTTCAAGCCATCAACCCCCGCCGTTTTGCCGACAACAAACTCGGCTACATCGACGACCGCCCTTTCGGCGGCGGCCCCGGCATGATTATGATGGCACCGCCTTTGCAGGCAGCTATCGAAGAAGCAAAACAACAACAAAAAACCGGCAGCGGCAGAGTAATTTACCTCAGCCCCCAAGGCATGCCGCTAACCCATGCCAAAGCAGCAGAATTAGCCGGGCTCGACAACATTATCTTATTGTGCGGCCGTTACGAAGGCATAGACGAACGCCTGCTGCAAAGCAGCGTAGATGAAGAAATCAGTATCGGAGATTTTGTGGTTTCCGGCGGCGAATTACCTGCCATGATGCTGATGGATGCAGTATTAAGATTGATACCCGGTGTTTTGGGCGATGCCCAATCGGCAGAACAAGATTCGTTTTCAGACGGCCTCTTAGACTGCCCGCACTACACCCGACCGATAGAATTTCAGGGCATGGAAGTTCCCGAAGTATTACGCACGGGAAACCACGGCCTGATAGCGGAGTGGCGGTTGAAAGAATCGCTGCGCCGCACTTTAGAGCGCCGCCCCGACTTACTGGCCAAGCGCAGTTTAATCCCAAAGGAGTCCCGCCTCTTGGAAGCAATCAAAGAAGCAATCAAACAAGAGCAACAGGACAGCCAATCATAATTTAGGAAATAAACACATGAACCTGATTCAACAATTAGAGCAAGAAGAAATTGCCCGCTTGGGCAAAACCATCCCCGAATTCGCTCCGGGCGACACCGTTGTCGTATCTGTGCGCGTAACCGAGGGCAACCGTACCCGTCTGCAAGCTTACGAAGGCGTAGTAATCGCCCGTCGTAACCGCGGTTTGAACAGCAACTTCATCGTTCGCAAAATTTCAAGCGGCGAAGGCGTTGAGCGTACTTTCCAACTGTATTCTCCCAACGTAGAGAAAATCGAAGTGAAACGCCGTGGTGACGTACGCCGTGCCAAACTGTACTACTTGCGCGGTCTGACCGGTAAGGCTGCCCGTATTAAAGAAAAATTGCCTGCCCGCAAAGGTTAATTTTCAACACACAACAAATACCCGCTTTCCAAGCGGGTATTTTTATTAGGAAGAAGTCTTTTATTAAAAGAAATTTAGACTTATATAGCCAACCAATTTAATTTGAATACAAGGCGGCAAGCCGCAAGCAGTACAGCTAGTACGGAACCGATTCTGTTGCCGCTTCAGCGGCTCACACAATCGTTCTCTTTGAGCTAAGGCACAGCAACACCGTAGTAAAAGCGAAGCGGATTGGCTATACCCGTATTGCCTGCGGCTTGCCGCCTTGTTGCCGCCTTGTATTAATAAAGTATTGATTGACTGTAAGTTTTTCAAAAGTCTCTACGTTTTTTTTCAGACGGCCTCCATCTCCACCGGCTGTGCAATGAAGCCCTACTTCTTACAACTTCCGATTTTCGTACCGCTTTTTAAGGAATAAATATCGCAGTCTTGCGCAAACGCCAGTTTACCCCGATAGGATTTGCGGATAGCTGCGGATGTGGCCGGTTGTACATTTTCGGTGCGGCGCATGAAATGTGTAAGCACCACGCTGCGGCTGCCGGTTTTTTGGGCAATTCTGCCGATTTCAGACGGCTTCATATGTAATTTCACGGCCACACGGTCGGTGCTGCTCTCGGGCACGGCATTGTGCGCGATGAACACATCTGTATTCTTAGCCAATGTATCCAATGTTTTACCTGCGTTACTGGTGTCGCCGGATACGGTAACGGAACAGCCGTTTTTCTCGATACGCCAGCCTAAAGAAGGCAGCAGGCCGTGTTCCACGGGGATTGCTTTCAAGGTAAAGCCGCCGAGTTTGGTTTCAAACAGTTTGGGCTGTTTTTTATCGGCGTTAACGGCTATCGGTTTCAGGGCAAAAGCCGCTTCTCCCGTGAGAAAATCCGACAAATATGGGTAAACGCCTTTTTCACCGAAATGACGCTCGACAAATAACGGCGTGGTGGGAATCGTATGATTACCGGTCGGCCCGTAAATCGGCAAATCACGGTTGCGGCCTGAGAAAAACGAGGCTTTGACTAATGCGGGCAAATCGTTGGAATGATCGACGTGAAAATGGGTAAACAGCAAGGCTTCCAAATCTTTAATGTCGCCGCCCGCCCGCTCGAAGTTGAGCGACGAACCTGCGCCGAAATCAATAATGAAGCGGGCTTTGCCGTTTTCGCGCACCAAATAGCCGGTGGAGGCCCGTTTGTCGCTTAACTCGGGGCCTCCCGAACCGAGCACCACTACGTCTAAGCCGGAATGCGTGCATTGTGCGGCGTGTGCGGCAACAGGAACGGCAGCCAAGCCCAGCATGAGCTTGAAAAAGAATTTGGGTTTTAAAAATCGTGAATACATTTTTCCGCCTCGTGAATATTTAAAAACATAACTTGAATATATACAGCAAATAAACTTATTTTTGATACCAAGCAGCAAGCCGCAGACAGCGCAGGTAGTACGGAACCGATTCTGTTGCCGCTTTAGCGGTTTATGCAATCGTTCTCTTTGCGCTAAAGCGCAGCAACGCCGTAGTAAAGTTAAGTGGATTGAGATAGATAAATAAAACAAAGCTCAAGGCCGTCTGAATGTTTTCAGACGGCCTCATCTCATCATAAATAAAACGCCGGCCGTTTAAATATCGAATGTTGCCCACACCGGCGCATGGTCGCTGGGGCGTTCCTGAGCGCGCGCTTCCAAATCCACCTGCACGTCTTGCAGGGCATCGCGCAAGGCGGGCGTAACCAGCAGATGATCGATCCGCAGCCCTTGTTTGCGCTGGAACATCGCGCCGCGGTAATCCCACCATGTGTACATCACTTCTTGCGGATAGCGGTGGCGCAGGCTATCGGTCAAACCCAAATCGAGCAGGTTTTGAAACCACGAACGTTCGATGCCGGTGCAATGGATTTTTTCGCGCCATTTTTCGGGGTCGTAGCAATCCAAATCGGCGGGAGCGATATTGAAATCGCCCAGCAACACCAGCTTTTCGTGGCGGCTCATTTCATCGCGCACAAATTCGGTCAATGCGGCAAACCATTGTTCTTTATATTGGAATTTCGGGCTGTCGGGTGCTTCGCCGTTCACGCAATACACGTTGATCACGCGCACGCCGCCAATAGTGGCGCCAATCACGCGCCGCTGCGGGTCGTCGGGCAGCGCGGGCAGACCGGTGTGTATGTCTTGCGGTTCGGTTTTGCTGATGATGGCCACGCCGTTATAGGTTTTTTGGCCGCTCCATACGGTATGCCAGCCGCTCATTTGAAAAACGGCGGCGGGATATTTGTCTTGATCGAGTTTCAGTTCCTGCAAAACCAGAATGTCGGGGCTGTGCTGTTGCAGCCAGTCTTGCACCTGCGGCAGGCGCACGTTGAGGGAATTTACGTTCCAAGTGGCAATTTTCATGATGTGTTTTCGTATAAAAAGATTCAGACGGCCTCGTTATGCCGGCCTGCACTTTCCTGAACGGCATTGAGCACGGCGGCAATCAACGGCGAAATCAGCCTGTATTGCATCACGCGGTGGTAGCGGGTGAAATCAACCGCGCCGCCGCTGCGCATTTTGTTCAAATGATTGGACACTGTTGTAATGTGAATACCCGTTGCCTGAGCGATTTCAGCTGCGCTGTGCTCGCTCTCCAACAACAGCTTGGCAATCGCCAAACGCTGCGGGTGGGCAATCAGTTTGAGTTGCGCTGCCGTGTGGACGGTATCGGATGATATTTCCATAGTTATAGTTAATAGCGGTTAATTAAGACGCTATTTTATACCATTCGTCGGCGAAACGCTCGGCTATGATAGAGCAAACACTTCTTGCTCAAAACCTTATGCGGCAGTTTAACCTATTCTGCCGCCTGCGTTTATTTGCGGTTTTAATAACTCGGTTTAACAATAACAATGAATCCGGCCGCCCCTGCCGGTATGATTTTTGTTATATTCGCTTAAGTCAACCGTCTTAACATCAAACGGGCTTTGAATTTACCGCATCCGGCACTATATAAACCCCGTTTGATTTCTTTTCTTACCCGTTTTTATTCAGACGGCCGCACGCTTTGAAAAGGCCGTCTGAAAACACCTAATAAGGAAAAACATGAGCAACGTATTACTGAACCTTGCCGACGAGCCGCGTTATCACGATATCCAAACCGCCGATATCCGCCCCGCGATGGAAACCGCTATGAGCGAAGCACGCGCCCAAATCGCCGCCGTCAAAGCCCAAAGCGACATCACTTGGAACAACACCGTCGAGCAGCTTACCGACATTACCGAGCGCGTCGGCCGCATTTGGGGCGTGGTGGCGCACCTGAATTCGGTGGTCGACACGCCCGAACTGCGTGCCGTCTATAACGAATTGATGCCCGAAGTAACCGTGTTTTTTACCGAAATCGGCCAAGACATCGAACTCTACGAGCGTTTTAAAGCCATCAAAAATTCGCCCGAATTTGCCAAACTCGATGCCGCCCAGCAAACCAAACTCGATCACGACCTGCGCGACTTCGTATTGAGCGGTGCCGAATTGCCGCCCGAACAGCAGGCCGAATTTGCCGCGCTGCAAACCGAAGGCGCACAACTCGGCGCGCAGTTCTCGCAAAACGTGCTCGATGCCACCGATGCCTTCGCGCTTTATTTCGATAACGACAACGAACTCTCCGGCCTGCCCGAAGACGCAATGGCCATGTTTGCCGCCGCAGCCCAAGCCGAAGGCAAAGAAGGCTACAAAATCGGCCTGCAAATGCCGCACTACATCGCCGTGATGCAGTATGCCGACAACCGCGAATTGCGCGAAAACATCTACCGCGCCTACATTACCCGCGCCAGCGAGTTGAGCGACGAAGGCAAGTTCGACAACACCGCCAACATCGGCCGCCGCTTGGAAATCGCTTTGCAGGAAGCCAAACTGCTGGGCTTTGCCAATTTTGCCGAATTGTCGCTCGCCACCAAAATGGCCGACACCCCGCAGCAGGTGCTGGACTTCCTGAACGACTTGGCACGCCGCGCCAAACCCTTTGCCGAAAAAGACTTGGCCGAAGTGCAGGCGTTCGCCCGCGAAACCTTGGGCATTGCCGAACCGCAATCTTGGGATTTGACCTATGCCGGCGAAAAACTGCGTCAGGCCAAATATTCGTTCAGCGAAACCGAAGTGAAAAAATACTTTCCGGTAAGCAAAGTGCTGGCCGGTTTGTTTGCCCAGATCAACCGTTTGTACGGCGTGAACTTCATTGAAAAAACCGTACCCGTATGGCACGCCGACGTGCGTTATTTCGAGCTGGAAAAAGGCGGCTCGATCATCGGCGGCGTATATATGGACTTGTTTGCCCGCGAAGGCAAGCGCGGCGGGGCTTGGATGAACGACTACCGCGGCCGCCGCCGTTTCATTTCCGGCAACCGCATCGGCCAAACGCAAACACCCGTTGCCTATTTGGTGTGCAACTTCACTCCGCCCGTTAACGGCAAAGAATCACGCTTAAGCCACGACGAAATCATCACCCTCTACCACGAAACCGGCCACGGCCTGCACCACCTGCTCACTCAGGTTGACGAACTGGGCGTATCCGGCATCAACGGCGTAGAATGGGACGCGGTGGAGCTGCCGAGCCAGTTTATGGAAAACTTCGCGTGGGAATACGACGTGCTGGCGGAAATGTCGTCGCACGAAGACAACGGTGCCGCCCTGCCGCGCGAATTGTTCGACAAAATGGTGGCGGCGAAAAACTTCCAGCGCGGCATGTTCCTCGTGCGCCAAATGGAATTTGCCCTGTTCGACATGCTGATTTACAGCGAAAGCGACGAAGGCCGTCTGAAAAACTGGGCGCAGGTGTTGGAAAACGTGCGTAAAGAAGTAGCCGTTATCCAGCCGCCTGCCTACAACCGCTTTGCCAACAGCTTCAGCCATATCTTTGCGGGCGGCTATTCGGCAGGCTATTACAGCTACGCATGGGCGGAAGTGCTGTCGGCCGATGCCTACGCCGCCTTTGAAGAAAGCGACGACATCAAAGCCACCGGCAAACGCTTCTGGATGGAAATCCTCGCCGTCGGCGGTTCGCGCAGCGCGATGGAATCGTTCAAAGCCTTCCGCGGCCGCGAACCGCAAATCGATGCGCTGTTGCGCCACAGCGGGTTTGATGTAGAAGCCGCTTAACGGGCAGATAACTAAAGGCCGTCTGAAAAAATGTTTTTCAGACGGCCTTTACTGCACAGATTGAACGGTGTGGAACAATCATAGGCAACGGTTAATCCCAATCTTGAGCAACAAAGTGCATCTCCCTGCCCGAAGCATCGCGCAGCACCAGTTTGTGCCCTTCGATACGGTAAGTGAAAGTGCCTGCGATACGCTCCGCAAAGGCTTGTTCCAATGCCATATTTTTATCGCAATACATACGGGTTGAAGCCACATTGCCGAATGAAATTTTCTCATTGGTAACGGAACCGGCACTCAGCATCAAGCGGTTGCAGCCCATATAGGCATTGACGCGGGGAAGTGTGCGCAAATCCATTTCAGCGCGGGCGGCAACCAGCTGTTGGCGGGTAAAACCTTCCAAACCGGACAGCATCCACACCCTTTTAAGGGTTACACCGGATGGCGCGGGTTGCTCCGCCTGCGGTTTTACTGCTTCGGGTTGCGGTTTAGCAGGCGATGCAAAACAGCCTGTCATCAGAACCAAAGTTGATGCGGATAAAGCAATCCAAGTTTTCATATCAAGCCTTTCGGTTGTTGGTATAGCATTGCGGATTGTACACTCATTGGCACCATAAAACGCCTGTTTAACCGAACCTAACACGGCACAGCTGCTTCTATCAAAATCAACCCGTTTGCAGGGAATGGCGTTTTTGCAACGGGCGTAACCGCCATAGAAAAAGACGGCTTTTTATCAGTCGGAGACTTCTGTACAACGCCTCTCCGCAGCACCGATTGGCCTGCGGCTGTTTTCAGACGGCCTGAATAAGTTTTGCAAAGCCTGCTATCTGTATTAATATCTTGAAAACCATCATGGATTCATCACATTATTCCACTTCTGCCACCCTATGCGCGCAATGTGGCCTAGAACCCGAAAGCAGCCGAATCGATACCGCCACACTATACCGCCCCCGATGCCAACCCCGCCTTTAGCCACCCGAAAGCCCAGCTGATGTCTTTTTTCAAGCCCCTTTTGTTCACCTTATTACTTGCCGCCAGCCCGTTTGCCGCGGCTTGTGCGCCCGACAATCCCGTCAAGCTCGGCGCGCTCGACTGGGAAAGCGGGCAGTTCACCACCGCCGTCTTAAACACCATCTTGCGCGACGGCTACGGCTGTGCCACCGAAAGCGTGCCCGGTACGACTACCGCTTTGGAAACCGCGCTGGCGCAAAACGACATTCAGATTATTGCCGAACAATGGGTCGGCCGTTCGCCGGTGATGCAGAAAGCCGTCGACGAAAAGAAAGCCGCCGTTATCGGCGACACGCTCAAAGGCGGTGCGCAGCAGGGCTGGTATGTGCCTGATTATGTGAAACAGGCACACCCCGATTTAAAGAGCATGGCCGACCTACCCCGCTTCAAAGATTTGTTCCCCGACCCCGAATCGCCGCAAAAGGCACGCTTTCTCAACTGCCCTACCGGATGGACGTGTGAAGTCTTCAACACCCGCCTGCTCGACACCACCGGCCTCAACCGCAATTTCAATAACGTCCGCCCCGGTACCGGCGCGGCTTTGGATGCCGCCATTTCGTCTGCCTACGAACAGAAAAAACCGATTTTGTTTTACTACTGGCAACCCACCGGCCTGATGGCGAAATACCGTTTCGAGCCGCTGGACTTTCCCGAATACAATGCCGCCTGTTGGGAAACCCTGCTGCAAGCCGACAGCAGCAATCAATGCGTATCGGGCTTTCCCGTGTCCAAACTCGCCGTTGCCGTGTCCACCCCGTTTCAGACGGCCCACCCCGAACTCGCCGCCATGATCGAACGGCTGCAATTCGAGCCGGATATGCTCAACCGCACCATTCTCGAAATGTCGGAAAACAAACGCAGCGGCGAAGCCCAAGCCAAGCTGTTTTTGCAGCAGCATCCCGAAGTATGGCAGCAATGGGTTTCCGAAGAAGCCGCAGGCCGTCTGAAAGCCAAACTCGATATCCAATCGGCCGAGAGTAACGGCATTTTCCGCGTATGGTCGGTTTCAGACGGCCTCAACCGTTCGCTCAAGCAAACCGTGCAAAACCACGGCGACACTTTGCGCCAAGCCAGCGATGCCACACTCGCCCTGCTGCTGCCGCTCGAACGCCTGCTGCAAGCCCTGCCCGCGTGGTTGGTGTTGCTGCTCACCGGCATAGTGGGCTGGCACGCCACGCGCAAATGGTGGTTCGCCGCCTTGTGCATCGGCGGTTTCTACGTAATCGGTTCGTTCGGCCTGTGGGCGGCACTGATGCAGACGCTCGCGCTGCTGGCCGCTTCGGTATTGCTCACCGTGATCATCGGCATTCCCGTCGGCATCTTCACCGCCTACCGCCCGCGCCTCTACAAACTGCTCTCGCCTGCGCTCGACGTGATGCAGACCATGCCGAGCTTTGTATATCTGATTCCCGTGCTGATGCTGTTCGGCATCGGCAAAGTACCGGCGCTGTTCGCCACCGTGGTGTACGCCCTCGCCCCGCTTATCCGCCTCACCGCCCTCGGCATCCGCCAAGTCAGTCCGCAGATGATTGAAGCCGCCATCGCATTCGGCAGCAACCGCTGGCAACTGCTGAAGTGGGTGCTGCTGCCGCAAGCCAAGCCCAGCATCATGGCAGGTGTGAACCAAGCCGTGATGATGTCGCTCGGCATGGTGGTGCTGGCCTCCATGATCGGCGCGCGCGGGCTGGGCGAATACGTGCTGCAAGCCGTACAAACGCTCAACATCGGCCAAGGCGTGGAAGCCGGTGCCGCCATCGTGATTCTAGCGATTATCATCGACCGCATTACACAGGCTTACGGCTGCGGCGGTAAAGATAAGCAGTCATAATCATACTCAGCCGCTACAATACGCGACAAAACGTATGTAGCGAATAAACTTTTTCTGCTACGGCGTTGCCGCACCTTATCGCAGTAAAATTGAGTTGAATACTATATATTGAGCATCCAACAGGCCGTCTGAATAACTGCTGTTGTTTTTCAGACGGCACGGTATGAGACCTTTGTCAAAACCTTCAGAATAGAAACGGGTTTTGTTTGACAATCAAACAAAACCCGTTTTGAAATCACACCCACTAGAGAGCGTATCGGAAAAAATACATTTCAATTCGCTCTATTCATACTATTTATTTACTCAAATAGCCTTTATATATGGCAATCACGATAGCTGCTTGGAGTTTGTTCCACTCAAGAGGAATCACAAAAGACCGCCCCTCACGCGGCAGCATGATTTCATCGGGAGCACCTCTAATCACAATCGGCACAGAAATTTCAAAATTTTCTCCAAATTCACTGCGCGCGTTTCCTGCAATCGTATTTGCCACTTCTCCTACGAGATCCATAATATTGGCTTCGCAAACATCACCCTCACCCATAAGCTCCAGCAGCCGCTGCGCCATGCTGGCCGGTGAGGTAAAGTAAACGACACCCCTATTATTGCCTGAAATGGCAATCACTCCGGAATAATGTTTTGCTGCAGGCATAACATTATCAACAAGATACGGCGTACCCACGAAGATTTCTTCTCCCGCGACTTGGCTGAAATACTTCTGCACGCCTTCTAAAAATACTTGAAGTTGTTTTTCTTTCATTTTTGCAATCCTTCTGCCAGTTCTTCAAGTGCCTCAAATAAATCTTCATCGGTAAAAGGCTTGTAAATAAAGCCTCTCGCACCATACTCCAAAGCTTTGATACCGGTCGCCTTATCGGCCAAAGCCGAAATCACCAGAATATTGGCGTTCTCGTCTAAATCGATGATGTGGCGGATACAGGCCAAACCATCCATCTCCGGCATGGTTAAATCCATCGTTACCATATCCGGCTTCAATACATCATATAACTGAACCGCATCTTTTCCGTTTGCCGCAGTAGCCACTACCTCGAAACCCCTGTTTTCAGAGCTGCGCGTAATGCGGTTACGGATGATATTGGAATCATCAACGACCATAATAGTAAGCATCATTTTCCCTTTTTAAATGTTGACGTTTTAAATTATTTCGGTACGGTTAACGTAATGCATGTATAAGCACCGGCTCGGGTAGCAATGGATACTTTGCCTTTCATTTGTTTGATCCGCTCACTAACAATATCCATACCCACACCTCTGCCTGCATCTTCATTATTTTCTAGCGCTGTTGAAAAACCGGGAGCAAATATTTTTTGAATAAGCGCCCTTTTGTCTAACTGAGCAGCTTCTTCTTGAGAATATTGACCTTTTTCAACCAGTTTTCTGCGAATCAATTCAACATTAATACCTGAACCGTCATCCTGTACTGTAAGGCAAACCGAATCTTTTTTATCTTCCAAAACCAAACGGAGATGCCCGGATTCCAGTTTGTGGTTTTTCAAGCGAACATCCGGTTTTTCAATCCCGTGAACAACAGCATTTCTTAATAATTGTACGGCCAGCTCCCTAAGTTGGCTTTTAATGGTCATGTTGATACCGGGTTCATCCATACCTTCACAGTGAAAATCCAATTTTTTTCCATTTCGTTCCGCCAACTCTCCCACATATTTGCCCAATTGTTTAGCCACTGAATCGGTAATTTTTGATTGGCGGCCTGCATGGTGGGCAGTTTTTCGGCCATGCTCGGATGACGTTTTATTAATCCTGCTGTTTAAATCTTCAATCATTTGCGTCAGGCTGAACAGCTCTTCCAATAAAACCGTGAGCGTTAAAAAGTCTTCGCCATTCAATACTTTTCTGTTTTGCAGCTCTTTTAAATTGTCTTCCGATCTTTCCGCAATAGCCACAAAACCATGAAGACTTAAAGAGCTGGCATCTCCCTTCATGCCGTGAACTTCCCTAAAGATAGCTTCAAGTTTGCGCAGAAAATCTTCCTGTGTTTTCGCAGAACGTTTCAATATCTCATTGATATTGTTATTTCGCTTTTTAGCAGTTTCAATAAAATCAAGCAGTAACTTGGGATCGGCATTTAAAATGAAAAACAGCATTTCGGTTTGCAAATCACTTTGTTTGCGCTCTTTTGAAATTTTTTCTGCCAACAAAACGGAATTGGTTTCATCGCTAACATTAACCAATACGCGTGCAATTTCTTTATTCTGATACACCCTGTTAAATTTGAAATCCAAATAGCGGGTTTCTTTCATACCTGCGCGATTGGTCACAACCATAGGACAACGCACAAACGGGTTCAAACTGCCTATCAGTTTTTCTTTAACCCTCGGATTGTATAGCTGGCGGATAAAACTGCTGGCAGTTTCCAAATCCTTAGGGCTTTCCACCATATCTGATAGAATATTGAGCATATTTTGTCCGCCAAAATTTTTTTTGCCCCATAAATTCTCTAATTCTTTAGAGTATTGAGTACCGATGTTCAAATCTTTATCCAGCAGAAACAGGCCGCTATTGATTGTCTGTAAAATTTCCTCATTTTCACGTCTGGCCACAGCAATTTCACGATCAGATTTTTCCAAACGGCGAACAAAGAAGCTTATAAAGAATAGAAAATACAACAGCGATAATCCGATACCGGCTATTTGAACGGCTTTTAAATTTACCGCCTTCTCCACAATTTCTTCATTCAGACCGACAATAATTTCATCAATGCTGTTATACAATGTTTCTTGATTGGCCAAAGCAAACTGAGTAACTTCATGGGCAAATTGGACATTTTGACCCGACTCAATAGGATGGTTTATTGTTTTACGCAGCAATATTTGATAGTTTTGCCAAATATCCTGCACTTTGGATAAAGATGCCCGAGTAACATCAGACTCCAAAGCCTGAATGCTGTCAAAACTTTCTACGATAGTGTAAGCCCCCCCTTTTTCCAACACCTTGATTAAGCCATATGCTGTTTCATAAGAGCTTTGTAAAGCTTGCTGTTTTTGAAGCTGAATTGAAATATATTCCTGATTGTTGGCATGCCAGCCTTTCTCAGACTGGATTACTCCATTTGTTTGATTATTTTTATTTTGAATCAGATCTTGCTCTAAATTTTTAATCCGCAACGATTCAACGGTTACCAACATATCGTAGAAAGTATCACTTAACGTACCCGCTGCATCAATTTGAGCCTGATTTTTTTCAATGTCCACAGATATGCTATAGGCGTAATACATTAAGCCTGAAACCAAGGTTAAAAAAATGGCAATTGACGCAGTAATATTACGATAACGCTTTCTTAATAAAGCATCCTGCATGTGTGTGTGTTTTTCATCATGACTTTCCGTACTCATAACGTCCCCTTATTTATGTACTAAATCATATTTAATTTTCTATTTTTATTGAGAAAATTTTAAAATAAATAACTATAAATATTATATTTATGTTAAATATCACAGTTAAATATACCAAATAAATCGAATTATCACATTAGCAATGTCATATTTTTAAAACATATAAATGTCTAAATCGCTTCAAAGGAGCCTATACTTATTGTTTACAACAACTTACAAAAGCATCAAATGTTGCAAAATAAAAACAATTCATAACTATTCTTTACATTAAGCCGCAGAATATGGAGCTATTTGATATTTGATTCCAACCTGTACTGAAAGCTACACGATAACTGCAGTGAATCAAGCCAAAAGTCCACATACGTCATCATTAGGACTGACCTTAGGGCTGTTGACCGCTTTAGCGACTTATGCAATCGTTTTCTTGGAGCTCAGGCGCAGCAACGTCGTAGTGAAAGTTAAGTGGATTGACTATTTATAAAAAATTTCATCAGAAAAACAAAAAGCCCGAGAATATAATTCTCGGGCTTTTATACAATTTAACCAAATATGAATAGGTTATTGAACTTTGATCTCTACATCAACACCTGCAGGCAGGTCAAGCTTCATCAAAGCATCTGTAGTTTTATCTGTCCAATCAACAATATCCATTAAGCGTAAATGGGTACGGATTTCCAATTGTTCACGTGAAGTTTTGTTCACATGAGGAGAGCGCAAAATGTTAAAACGTTCAATTTTGGTCGGCAAAGGAATCGGACCTTTAACAACAGCGCCAGTACGCTTAGCAGTTTCCACAATTTCTTGAGCAGAACGGTCGATTAAACTGTAGTCATATGCTTTTAAACGGATACGGATTTTTTGATTTGCCATTGATCTATATCCTTCCAATTAAGCAATGATAGAAGACACTACGCCTGCACCAACTGTACGGCCGCCTTCACGAATCGCAAAACGCAAACCTTCTTCCATCGCAATCGGAGCAATCAGCTCTACAGTAATGGTCACATTCTCACCGGGCATTACCATTTCAACACCTTCCTCCAAAGTTACCGCTCCGGTAACGTCGGTAGTACGGAAGTAGAACTGAGGACGGTAGTTGGCGAAGAACGGAGTATGGCGACCACCCTCTTCTTTGCTCAATACGTATACTTCAGCTTTGAATTTGGTGTGCGGAGTGATAGAACCCGGTTTAGCCAATACTTGACCACGCTCAACTTCTTCACGCTTGGTACCGCGCAGCAGTACGCCAACGTTGTCACCTGCCTGACCTTGATCCAACAACTTGCGGAACATCTCAACACCGGTACAGGTGGTTTTTTGAGTCTCTTTCAAGCCTACGATTTCAATCTCGTCACCTACATTGATGATACCGCGCTCTACACGACCGGTTACTACTGTACCGCGGCCTGAAATAGAGAACACGTCTTCAATCGGCAACAAGAAAGGTTTGTCAACTGCACGCTCAGGAGTCGGAATGTAGCTGTCCAAAGCAGCGGCCAGTTCAAAGATTTTTTCTTTGTAAGCGGCATCACCTTCCAAAGCACGCAGAGCAGAACCTTGTACGATCGGGCAATCGTCACCCGGGAAGTCGTAGCTGCTCAACAGGTCGCGGATTTCCATCTCAACCAGTTCCAACAGCTCGGCATCATCAACCATGTCGCATTTGTTCATGAATACGATGATGTAAGGTACGCCTACTTGGCGTGCCAACAGGATGTGCTCACGGGTTTGGGGCATAGGACCGTCAGCAGCGGAACATACCAAGATGGCACCGTCCATTTGAGCGGCACCGGTAATCATGTTTTTAACGTAGTCGGCGTGACCCGGGCAGTCTACGTGTGCGTAGTGGCGGGTTTCGGTTTCGTATTCAACGTGGGAAGTATTAATGGTAATACCGCGGGCTTTTTCTTCCGGGGCATTGTCGATTTGATCGTAGCCTTTAGCCTGACCGCCGAATTTTTCGGCCAAAATGGTGGTCAATGCTGCAGTCAAAGTGGTTTTACCATGGTCAACGTGACCGATGGTGCCAACGTTTACGTGCGGTTTGCTCCGCTCGAATTTCTCTTTAGCCATGAGCTAATTCCTTTTATATTAAAGAACAATTAAAGAACAGGATTATAGCCGTCTGAAAATTTCAGACGGCCTTTTTGCAGATTAACCTTTGCGAGCCGCAGTTACTTCGGCAGCAACATGGGCAGGAGCTTCTGCATACTTCTTAAACTCCATAGAATATGTGGCACGTCCCTGAGTGGCAGAACGCAAATCGGTAGAATAGCCGAACATTTCCGCTAAAGGAACTTCAGCACGGACTTTCTTGCCACCGATGCCATCATCATCCATACCCAACACAATACCGCGACGGCGGTTCAAGTCACCCATTACGTCCCCCATATATTCTTCCGGAGTCTCGACTTCAACAGCCATAATGGGTTCCAGAAGAACAGGAGAAGCTTTCTTCATACCTTCTTTGAAGGCCATAGAAGCAGCCAACTCGAACGCAATTTGAGATGAGTCTACATCATGATAAGAACCGAAAATCAAACGTACACGCACATCCACAACAGGATAGCCGGCTACAATACCGTTTGGCAAAGTATCACGAATACCTTTATCGCAAGACGGGATAAACTCACGAGGAATCACACCACCTTTAATTTCATCGATAAATTCGTAACCTACGCCACCCGGTTCCAAAGGTTCCATCTTAATCACAACGTGACCATATTGACCTTTACCACCCGACTGCTTAACGTGTTTAGCTTCAGATTCAACTTCCTTGCGGATAGTTTCGCGATAAGCAACTTGAGGTGCACCGACATTAGCCTCTACACCAAATTCACGTTTCATGCGGTCAACAATAATTTCCAAGTGCAACTCGCCCATACCCGAAATAATTGTTTGACCAGACTCTTCATCTGTGCGAACACGGAAAGACGGGTCTTCTTTAGCCAAACGGTTCAAAGCAATACCCATTTTTTCTTGGTCTGCTTTGGTTTTCGGTTCAACAGCAACGTGGATTACTGGTTCCGGAAACTCCATACGCTCCAAGATAATCGGAGAATCTTCTGCACAAAGGGTTTCACCGGTTGTTACATCTTTCAAACCGATAGCTGCCGCAATATCACCAGCACGCACTTCTTCGATTTCAGTACGGTCTGCCGCAGTCATTTGAACCAAACGGCCAATACGCTCACGGGTACCTTTTACCGAGTTGACTACAGTATCACCTGATTTCACAACACCGGAATAAACGCGGATAAAAGTTAATTGACCAACATACTTATCGTTAAGCATTTTAAATGCCAAAGCTGAAAATTTAGCATCATCGCTTGCTTCCCTGCTATCTTTTTCACCGCTGGGTGTTTCACCTTGAACGGGCGGAATATCGGTTGGAGAAGGTAAAAATTCCACTACCGCATCCAGCATGCGTTGAACGCCTTTATTTTTAAAAGCTGAACCACACAACATGGGTTGGATTTCACCAGCCAAAGTACGCTGACGGATAGCAGCAACGATTTCTTCCTCAGTCAATTCTTCGCCACCAAGATATTTATCCATCAACTCTTCGCTGGCCTCTGCTGCAGCTTCAACCATGTTGTTGCGCCATTCTTCAGCAGTTGCTACCAAATCAGCGGGGATTTCACCATATTCGAAAGTAGTACCTTTATCGGCCTCGTTCCAAATAATGGCTTTCATTTTCAGCAAATCCACAACACCTTCAAAGTTATCCTCAGCACCTACCGGGATAACAACAGGTACAGGGTTGGCGCGCAAACGAGTGCGCATTTGCTCAACCACTCGGAAGAAGTTAGCACCTTGACGGTCCATTTTGTTTACAAAAGCCAAACGCGGCACTTTGTATTTATTCGCTTGGCGCCATACAGTTTCAGACTGCGGCTGAACGCCACCTACCGCACAGTAAACCATTACCGCACCATCCAAAACACGCATGGAGCGCTCTACTTCAACGGTAAAGTCAACGTGTCCCGGGGTATCGATGATGTTAAAACGGTGTTCTTTAAACTGGCCGGCCATACCCTTCCAGTAAGAAGTTACGGCTGCTGAAGTAATCGTAATACCGCGCTCTTGTTCTTGTTCCATGTAGTCGGTTGTAGCCGCACCATCATGAACCTCACCCAATTTGTGGGTTAAGCCTGTATAGAAAAGAATACGTTCGGTTGTTGTCGTTTTACCTGCATCAATGTGTGCAGAAATACCGATATTGCGGTATAAACTAATAGGGGTTTTACGAGCCATTTTGGTCGCCTTTCTAAATTTGGATTAGAAACGGAAATGAGAGAATGCTTTATTGGCTTCAGCCATGCGGTGTACTTCTTCACGTTTCTTCATCGCGCCGCCACGACCTTCAGATGCGTCGATCAATTCACCGGCCAAACGCAGATCCATTGATTTCTCACCACGTTTGCGGGCTGCATCACGCACCCAGCGCATTGCCAAAGCCAAGCGGCGTGAAGGACGAACTTCAACAGGAACTTGGTAGTTGGCACCACCTACACGGCGGCTTTTTACTTCAACAACAGGTTTGGCATTGGCAATGGCTTCGTTAAATACTTCGATTGCTGCTTTGCCGGTTTTTTTCTCAACTTGCTCCAACGCACCGTAAACAATGCGCTCAGCAACTGATTTTTTACCGTCAATCATCAATACATTCATAAATTTAGTGAGTTCAACGCTGCCGAATTTCGGATCAGGCAATACGTCGCGCTTGGGAACTTCTCTACGTCTTGGCATTTTAATTCCTTAAATATCTATTCAGTTGGGTAATCCCATGAGTATCCAGCAGGATATTCACTTACTCGGCTGTTTGGCTAATGCAAATAACCGACGTGCCATCGGATCAGGTTATTTTGGGCGTTTGGCACCGTATTTAGAACGGGCTTGTTTACGGTCTTTAACGCCGGCGGTATCCAAAGAACCGCGAACGGTATGGTAACGAACACCCGGCAAGTCTTTTACACGACCGCCTCGAATCAGCACTACGCTGTGCTCTTGCAGGTTATGGCCTTCACCACCGATATATGAAATCACTTCAAAACCGTTGGTCAGACGAACTTTACATACTTTACGCAATGCAGAGTTCGGTTTTTTCGGAGTAGTAGTGTATACACGGGTGCATACGCCGCGTTTTTGCGGGCAAGCTTCCAGTGCAGGCACTTTGTTTACGTACACAGGCTTTTGACGGCCCTTGCGTACCAATTGATTGATAGTTGGCATATTTTCTCGTCCTGTTGAGTGAAATACTTAACGACACCATGTCGATAAGAGCGGAATTATATTTCCAATGCAAACACTTAGTCAAGCCAACCCGATTGAAAGTTACTCGGCGCTCAGATTTTATACATCAAAACAACAATTACACCTTATTAAGTTAAAAAAACAAGCATCCCCCCGATACGATACCGATTCTAATTTTAATAATAATACAATTGACATTGATAAAAAAAGAGCCTGCATTTGCAGGCTCTTTTCAATCCAATCAATATGATTAGAATTTGTGACGTACACCAACCAGACCGGCAGTGTTTTGGATTTTGTCGTCACCATTACCAGCTTTCAACCAACCGGCAGAAACCATAGCGGTAGTGCGTTTAGAGAAGTCGTAATCCGCACCTACTACTACTTGGTGGTAGCGAGTGTTATCGATTTTTTTACCAGTGTTTACATCTTTAGCTTTAAAACCATGAGCATAAGACAAGCGAGGAGTTACATTACCAAAACGGTAGGCTACAGTCGCAGCCAATTCTTGTGTTTCCAAACGACGAGCTTTAGCATCGTCAACAGCCTTTTTATCATCAGGAGTTAATTTATTGAAATCATCAGCTGATACATTAGTTGCACCATTGCTTAGCGCACCTAAATAAGAATATTCACTGTCAAAATAAGAATATTCACTGTCAACACCTTTGGCAAATTGGTAACCCAAACCTGCAAACAGATTATTGGCATCGTAACCAGCTTCTACACGGTGAACTTGACCAGCTTTATCTTTACCATTTTTAGAATAAGCATTTTTGTGGAATGCAGTACCGTACTGAGCAAAGAAGCCGGCATTTTCGTAGTTCAAACCACCATAGTAAGCTTCTTTTGATTTTTGTTTGTGGGTATATTTATCATCAGGATTAGCATTATCGCGAGGAGTATATTGCACGTTTGCGCTAAAGCCAGCAAATACAGGGCTATCGTAACGAGCGGAAACTACGCGATCACCGGTACGGGTAAACACGCCCAAGCCTAAAGTGTTGTTGTTGTATTCCCAAGGATCAATGGTACCCATGTCTTTCAATTGGGTATTCAATTTACCGGCGCGGAATTTACCGAAGCCGCCTTCCAAACCGATAAACGATTCGCGACCGGCCCATTCACCGCCACCGGCAACGCTTACTTTGTTTTCAACTTGCCAAATAGCGTTCAGGTTAGAACCCAAGTGCTCATGACCTTTGAAACCGATACGAGAGCCTAAATCGGCAATCTCTGTCGCAGTTTTTCTGCGTTGTTTATCATCACCAGAACCTACTTTTACTTTAGAAATTTCAACACCAGCTTTGATTTGGCCGTACAAAGTTACGTCAGCCATTGCTGCAACAGGCAGAGCAGCCAAAGACAAGGCAATCAGAGATTTTTTCATTGCTGTATTCCTTTTCTATCATTTAAGAAAACAAACTCAAATGGGTTATGAAGCCATCCAAGCTTATGCATTCATCGCGGGGTAAGCGATTTCATGCCTGCTAATATAATTGCTTCGTTGCAAAAAAACAAACTTTATCGGCTTTCGGAAGCTTTCGGGTTTGCAGATTGTGTGTGCTTTAACCCACAACTTTATTTTATTTCTTTTTAAATCATTTGGATACATCTTACCTTTCAAAAATTGGCACATTTGCAACAAATTGTCAGGTTATGTTGTTTTTCGGCACCGCGTATCGTTTTATGAGATGAGATGTTATCTGGGAAACTGCATTTGAAGCCGTTGGCAGAGTTCCATAACGGTTATTGAAAGCCAAACGGCGGGCGGAATATATAATCCGCCCTTATTCAAGCTTACTTGATTCTTGATTTAAGGATTGGGTTTTCAGACGGCCTCAACGATGTTGTGTTCCCGTCCGATTTGAGCCGCCGGATATTATGTTTATTTGAGAAACTGTTCGGGATTAACAGCTTTGCCGTTAATCCGCACTTCAAAATGAAGCTTAACGCGGTCGGTATCTGTGCTACCCATTGTTGCAATGGTTTGCCCTGCTTGAACAAGCTGGCCTTTCTGTACGGCGAAGCTATCATTGTGAGCATAGGCTGTAATGGTGCTGCTGTTGTGGCTGATCAATACCATTTTGCCGTAACCCCTGACCTCTTCACCTGCATACAGCACTTTTCCTGCCGCCGCTGCACGAACTGGACTGCCTAACCGGCCTGCGATATCGATGCCCTTATTGGTGCTGCCGTTATAGCGTTCGATGATGTTTGCGCTACCGTCACTAACGGGCCATTGCAAGCTTAGGCGGTTGGTGGGGGCTACTGTTACTGTGCGCGCCTCTCTCAAGCCGGTTTGCGAACGGTTTCCGGTTGGCCGAACTTTAAGCACTTGCCCGACTTCAATCTTGGTCGGGTCTTTCAGGCTGTTCCAAGCGGCGAGTGTATGTACGCTCTGACCGAATCTTTGGCCGATACGGTACAGTGTATCGCCACTCTGAACTCTGTAATACCCTTCGGGAACCGGGCCGCTGGAAGAAGAGGCTGCGCAGGCTGCGAGCGTTAATACCGCGGCAATCGGTGAAACTTTTTTAAATAAACTGGAGAATAGTGTGTTCGTTTTCATAGGCGTAAGCATAACAAATTTGGCTTGCTACAAAAATTTTCAGACGGCCTTTATATAAAGGCTTTACTTTTTTTTACTGCCAATATCGGCTGTTTTTGCCGATTATGCTTGAAAGAGATTGAAGTAATCTTTATTTTACTGGGGTTATGTTTTAGTGGGCACGGCGGCGGTTGCGGTATTCGGCTATGAAAGGGAATATTTGATTTTGATATGGTGGTTTGAATGTGTTTTAAGATTCCGCTTTGCTGCCGTTTTTCTCATTAAGCGTTCCGCTTTATCGCTCACAGCATCCCCACTAAAAAGTTCACACAAGCGGATGATTTGGTTAAGGAGCCAATGTAATGCACTTTTTCGGTATCGGTTTTTTGGTGCTTTTATTTTTAGAAATCATGTCTATCGTATGGGTGGCCGATTGGCTCGGCGGCGGATGGACATTTTTATTGATGATTCTGAGCTTTGCCGGCGGTGTGATGATGCTCCGCCATACAGGTATTTCCGGCGTATTGATGGCCGGTGCTACCATGCGCAGCGGTAAAGGGATTTCTCTGTACCAAATGTTGTGGCCTATCCGCTATACGGTTGCGGCGTTGCTGTTGATGAGCCCGGGTTTTGTTTCTCTGGCGATTGCTTTGATTTTGCTGTTGCCGATTAAAGGCAAACCGATTGCCCACATGGAGCACTTTCAAACCGGGCAGAATCCTTTCCAATATCCGCCAAAGCAGCATCCCAAAGGAGATATTATAGAAGGTGAATATACGGTTACCAGGCCGTCTGAAGAAGACAAACAGAACTACATTGAACACAAACCTGATTAAACTGTTTGCGTATTTGTATTTATAGAGAAAAGCCTTGTTTGGGTTATTCACCTAAAACACGGGCTTTTTTATTTTATATATCAGATTGCTCTGTTATGCTGTTTTATCTTTATCAAATAGTTATCTTATTACTTTGCCTCTGCATTTATATATACCGCCACGATGACGATGCCTTCTGACGACATGCCCTAAAATAGTCGCTCAGCTTCAAGCCAAGCAATGCTATACTTCTTGATTATTTTTCTTTAGAAGGCCGTCTGAAACAGACCCATCCTGATTATGAGCAGAATCCAACAGACTTTCCATGCACTTGGCCATCAAAAAGCCCTGATACCTTATATTACCGTTGGCGATCCCAATATTGAAACCACACTCGATGTGATGCACAGTATGGTTTCAAACGGTGCCGACATTATCGAACTGGGCGTTCCATTTTCAGACCCTATGGCAGACGGCCCCACCATCCAACGTGCGGCAGAACGTGCTTTGGCAAACAAAGTATCTTTAAAAGACGTTTTGGCTTTGGTACGCGAGTTCCGTCAAAAAAACACCACAACCCCAGTAATCTTAATGGGTTATCTTAACCCCATACACAAAATGGGCTATGAAGAATTTGCGCGTGCGGCTGCCGAATCCGGCGTTGACGGCGTGTTAACCGTAGATTCTCCCGTAGAAACCATCGGTACGCTGCATCATGCTTTAAAACAGAACGGCTTGGATTGTATTTTTCTGACCGCACCAACTACCAGTGAAGAGCGCATGGCAGAAATCGGCCGTTTGGCCAGCGGATTTGTTTACTACGTTTCGCTGAAAGGTGTAACCGGTTCGACAAAATTGGACACAGACGAAGTGGCTGCAAAAATCGCCGTGTTGCGCCAATATATCAACATACCTATCGGAGTGGGTTTCGGCATTTCGGATGCAGACAGTGCCCGTAAAATCGCCGCCGTTGCCGACGCTGTGATTGTAGGCAGCCGCATTGTGAAAGAAATCGAAAACAATCCCGGCAAAGAAGCCGAATCTGTCGGAACCTTGATCCGCACTTTGAAAGCAGCCATTTAGATTTTTTACTCTGAATATTTAAAATCAGGTAAAAAATCAGTTGCCAAGCTTTTCACGGCTGGCTATATTCATCGTTTCATACGTAAAAACTGCTTGGGCATTTACCCGATGCCGAAAATTATTCAATTGCCATCCGATTCAGACCAGTAAGGGCTGATGCTGTGTGTGAAACACGCCGGCAACAAAATCTATTTTGTTATAAAACGCTCTATTGCAAGAAAAGTGCATATTCCACCGCGCAACTAAAGAATATGCCGATACAGCGGTTGATTTAGGCCGTCTGAAAACAACAAAGGAACTTACACATGAGTTGGTTAGATAAAATCCTGCCACCCAAAATCAAACGTGCAGACAAAAACGAATCAAGCGTGCCGGAAGGTTTATGGCACAAATGCCCGTCTTGTTCCGCAACACTCTATTCCACCGATTTACAGCAAAATCTCCACGTTTGCCCCAAATGCAACCACCACAATGCGCTATCCGCACGCGAACGCTTAAACCTATTATTAGATGAAAACGGTCGTGAAGAAATCGGCGCTCATGTTAAACCTACCGATATTCTGAAATTTAAAGACAGCAAAAAATATCCCGAGCGCCTAACCGCCGCACGCAAGATAACCGGCGAAGACGATGCTTTGGTGGTTATGAAGGGCACGCTCAACGGTTTGCCCGTAGTGGTTGCCGCTTTCGAATTCCGCTTTATCGGCGGTTCTATGGGTTCGGTTGTAGGTGAGCGTTTCGTACAAGGCGTTCGCCGTGCCGTGGCAGACAACTGCTCATTCATCTGCGTTGCCGCCTCAGGCGGAGCACGCATGCAGGAAGGTTTGAACTCGTTAATGCAGATGACTAAAACCAGCGCATCGTTGCATTTGCTGGCAGAAAAAAAACTGCCGTTTATCTCGGTACTCACCGACCCGACCATGGGCGGCGTATCGGCTAGCTTTGCCTTTCTCGGCGATATAGTGCTGGCAGAACCGAACGCGCTTATCGGCTTTGCCGGCCCACGCGTAATTGAACAGACCGTGCGCGAAACCTTACCCGAGGGCTTCCAACGTGCCGAGTTTCTTTTGGAAAAAGGTGCAATCGACCAAATCGTCGACCGTAGGGAAATGAAGCAAAGCATTGCCGCTCTGATTACTTTACTGCGCCGCCAAGACGCCGTGAGCGCGGCATAACACATATAATAAACTTAATATATTGTGCTATTCTGACTAAAGGCCGTCTGAAAGTGTTTTTCAGACGGCCTTTTGTTATGCGATAATTACGCACATCAACCAGCGCAGAACCGCTTTTATACAACTTAGCTTTTACCGCGGCGTTGCTGCGCTTTGCCGTATTACACTCATACTGCCTGCAGTTAAAAATAAGTTTATTTGCTATATATGTTTATCTTCACTGCCGCACCGCTTCTTTCGGCTGCCTCTGCCGCAGCGGTTCTGCTGTTTCTCAAACATTGTGCCCGTATTTCCAGCGGGCTTTTTTATGGAAAAAGGAAATACAATGCCTAATTTGCTTTATCGTCAGAATGTGATTTCCATCTCCGATTTAAGTACGCCGCAACTTGAGCTTTTATTGCACACCGCGCTTCAACTCAAAAACGAACCGCGCACGGATTTACTTAAAGGCAAACTGATCGGCTCATGCTTTTTCGAGCCTTCAACCCGAACACGTTTATCGTTTGAAACCGCCGTACAACGGCTGGGAGGAAAAGTGATCGGTTTTGCAGACGGCGCCAACACCAGCGCAAAAAAAGGGGAAACTTTGGCCGACACGGCCAGAATTATTTCCAGCTACACCGATGCAATCATCCAACGCCATCCCAAAGACGGCGCAGCCCGCGTATTGGCTGAATTTTCAAGCGTACCCGTTATTAATGCGGGCGACGGCACCAACCAACACCCAAGCCAAACGCTGTTAGACCTGGTTACGATTTACGAAACACAAGGCCGTCTGAATCATCTCAAAATCGCCATGTGCGGCGATTTAAAATACGGCCGGACAGTACATTCACTAGCTCAAGCCTTAAAACGCTGGGGTTGTGAATTTGCCTTTGTTTCTCCGCCCAGCTTAGCCATGCCTGCTTATATCACCGAAGAATTGGATGAAGCCGGTTGCAGTTACCACATTCTTCCCTCTTTGGAAGCCGCCATCGAATGGGCCGATATTTTATACATGACCCGCGTCCAAAGAGAGCGGTTTGACGAACAAGAATTTTCCAAAATACAGGGGAAATTCAATTTAGATGCTTCCATGCTTACCAACGCCAAAAGCAACTTGCGCATTCTCCACCCCCTTCCCCGCGTAGACGAGATCCATCCCGATGTCGACAGCACACCTTACGCATACTATTTTGAACAGGCAACCAACGGCGTTTATGCACGCATGGCTATTTTATCGTTGATTCTCAATGAAGAAGTTTAAGGAATAAGGCTATGGAAAAAAAACAATACAGCGTAGAAGCCATTGAAAACGGTACGGTCATCGACCATATTCCGGCAGGCAAAGGTTTAACCATACTCCGCCAATTCAAACTGCTGCACCCCGGTAATGCGGTTACGGTAGGTTTTAATCTGCCCAGCAAAAACCACGGCTGCAAAGACATCATCAAAATTTCAGGCATTCATTTAGATGAAAAAGAATCAAACCGTTTGGCTCTGTTCGCACCAGAAGCCACGGTGAATGTGATTGAGCATTTTCAGGTTGTTGAAAAGCGGCATTTGAGCCTACCCGACACCATCAGCGAGGTATTCCGATGCCCCAATCCCAACTGTGCCAGCCACGGCGAGCCGGTGAAAAGCCGCTTTTATGTAAAAACCAGCGGCGGGCAAACCAAACTCAAATGCCACTATTGCGAAAAAACTTATTCGCGTGAATTTGTTACAGAAGCATAATGTATGGGAACGCTCCGGCTGAGACCTTTGCAAACAGCCGGAGCATAAAAAAGCCTTCGTTTATCAACGAAGGCTTTTTATCGTGTTTACAATCAACAAACTGCTTATTTCAGTTTGGTTTCTTTGTAAATAACATGCTTGCGGGCTACCGGGTCAAATTTTTTGATTTCCAGTTTGCCGGGCATGGTGCGTTTGTTTTTGGTAGTGGTGTAGAAGTGGCCAGTACCTGCACTTGATTCCAGTTTGATTTTATCGCGCATTCCAGTATTCCTTAATCAAATATCTTTAAATTAAGCTTCGCCGCGGGCGCGCATTTCGGCCAATACAGCATCAATGCCTACTTTGTCGATGGTGCGCAATGCAGCATTGGATACGCGCAGGCGAACCCAGCGGTTTTCACTTTCTACCCAAAAACGACGTGATTGCAAGTTAGGCAAAAAACGACGTTTGGTTTTGTTGTTGGCGTGTGATACGTTATTGCCAGACATCGGGCGTTTACCGGTCACTTTGCAAACTCGTGCCATGGTTAGTCTCCAAACTTCTAAAATAGTAAAACGCGATTTATACCATAAAAAGCATTTGTGTTTCAAGCCGCTTTTTTGAATCATCGGCATTTTCGGTTTAATTTTCGTTACTTCTGTTGTGTAGAGCCGAATAATGATACTCAGGCCGTCTGAACCACACCTGCGGCCCGAGCTGTTTCGACTGTTTAATGGTTAATGGCGGAAATGACGCACGCCGGTCAACACCATAGCAATACCGTGCTCGTCTGCGGCGGCAAACACTTCTTCGTCCCGCATGGAGCCTCCGGGGTGGATAATGGCTTTGATACCTTGTTCGGCAATGACATCGACACCATCCCGGAACGGGAAGAAGGCATCAGATGCAGCACAGGCACCGTTCAGGTCAAAACCGCCGTCTTGTGCTTTACGCGCGGCAATGCGGGTGGAATCGACACGGCTCATCTGGCCGGCACCGATACCGTAGGTTTGGCCTCCTTTGCCGAATACGATGGCGTTCGATTTCACGAACTTGGCTACATTCCACACAAACATTAAATCCTGCCACTCTTGCTCGGTAGGTTGGCGTTTGGAAACCACTTTCAAATCGTCGCGCTTGATACGGTGGATATCGGGGGTTTGCACCAACAGCCCGCCGCCCACGCGTTTGAGTTCGAAACGGTTGGAACCGGCCAAAAGCGGCACTTCCAATACGCGCACATTTTTCTTGGCTGCAATGATTTCTTTAGCCTTATCGGTAAATTTAGGCGCCATCAGCACTTCAAGAAACTGGCCGGTTACGGCTTCTACGGTATCGGCATCCACTTCGCGGTTGAATGCGATAATGCCGCCGAACGCGCTGGTGGTATCGGTAGCAAACGCGAGCTTGTAGGCATTCAAGGTTGTATCGGCCACCGCTACACCGCAGGGATTGGCATGTTTCACAATCACGCATGCCGGCTGGTCGAAGGCTTTTACGGCTTCCCAAGCTGCATCGGCATCGGCAATATTGTTGTAAGACAACTCTTTGCCTTGAAGTTGGTTATAAGCAGAAAGGCTGCCCGCCGCAGGATAGGCGTCGCGGTAAAACGCCGCATGTTGGTGCGGGTTTTCGCCGTAACGCATTTCTTGAACTTTTACCCAGCTTTGGTTGAACTGGGTGGGAAACTCGCCTATTTCGGGTTCGCCCGATAATTTTTCATCCGACACACTGGTAAGGTAGTTGGAAATCATGCCGTCGTATTGGGCGGTATGGCTGAACGCTTTACGCGAGAGATTGAAGCGGGTTTTGTCGCTCAATGCGCCGTTGTTATGGTGCAATTCAGTGATAACGTCGTTGAAATCGGCGTTATCGGTCACAATCGCCACATGTTTCCAGTTTTTGGCGGCGGAGCGCACCATGGTCGGGCCGCCGATGTCGATGTTTTCGATTGCATCTTCCAGCGTGCAGCCGGGCTTGGCAATGGTTGCCGCAAACGGATAAAGATTCACGCATACCAAATCGATGTTGCCGATATCGTGCTCTTTCATTTTTTCGACATGCTCGTGCAAATCGCGGCGGCCGAGAATACCGCCGTGGATTTTAGGGTGCAGGGTTTTCACACGGCCGTCGAGCATTTCGGGAAAGCCGGTGTAGTCGGCCACTTCGATCACCGGCACGCCTGCGTCGGCCAGCATTTTGGCGGTGCCGCCGGTAGAAAGGATTTCAATACCGAGCGTATTGAGTGCTTGGGCAAATTCAATCACGCCTGTTTTGTCGGACAAGCTGATAAGGGCACGTTTCACGGTTGCCATTTCGGTTCCTTGTTTGGTTGATACATTGAGTCGAAAAAACATTCAAAATTAAAACAGTTTTTTTCAGACGGCCTGCTCCCGTCTTTTCGCGTGCAGGCCGTCTGAAACCTTACATTTGCCTATATCGGAACATGCGTTGATACTCACATGCCGCTTTTCAAAGCCTTGACCACGGCTTCGCCGCCTTTTCTGCCACCCACCAGTGAGTAGCAAATGTTTTTATGGGTGGTGTAATAAGTACCGGGGCTGCTGCCGCCCTCTTTTTTATCAAAATACGTTTTATTACCATACAGCTTGCGGCATTCGGGGTGGGTATTGTAAAACACCCTCATGACCGTGCAGTAATTCGTACCATCACATTCTGCCGCATCCCGCTTCATCGAATAATACACACCGGCCTCATTATCGACATGGAAGCCGCGCTGCAACGCCCAGCCGCGACTTTTCGCCAGCGGCGCCAGTGCGCGTTTGATTTGCTGCTCCAAGCGGACGTTTTTCTTACCACCCAAAGCTATAATTTCCATTTCTTTCCGCTCGCTGATTTTTCCTGCGGCAGAGGCAGAAACTGCGGCACATAACAAAACAGCGGCAACGCATGATTTTTTCATTTTGTTTCTCCTTACAGACATGGTTAAAACCGTATCGACGGCTCATGAAAACATGAGGCCGTCTGAAAACCTGAATGGCTTGTTTTCAGACGGCCTGATGCCTTTAACCCTCCAATAATCCGTGCTGCACCAGTTTTTTACGCAGGGTATTTCGGTTCAACCCCAATACGGCGGCGGCTTTGCTTTGGTTGCCGCCGCACTCTTCCATCACGCATTCGAGCAAAGGTTTTTCAACCTGATGCAATACCATATCGTAAACGGCGCAAGGAATTTCTCCATTCAAATCATGAAAATACTGTTTCAAGTTTTGCTCGATGCAGTGAGCAATATCGGGGATGTTCTGTTTCATAACGATGTCTTTATTTATTATTGATATTGAGGCTCGGATGATTTCAGACGGCCTTAACGGTAACTGCATGCCCAGCTGTCGGCACGATTGGGCAGCTGCTCGAGAAAACCGGCAAGCATATCGTATTGTGCGGCGGCACTGTCTAACTGATTAATGGCGCGGCGTGCGGTTTCTCCCTCCGGCATATCTGCGATATACCAGCCGATATGCTTGCGGGCAATGCGCACTCCGTCGCGCTCGCCATAAAAATCGTGCATACCGCCGATGTGCCGCAATATGGTTTCGCTGCATTCCTGTATGGTGAGCGCATCGGGCAGGCAACCGTGTTCGGCAAAATATTTCAAATCACGAAACAGCCACGGCCGGCCTTGCGCTCCCCGACCGATCATAATGCCGTCGGCTCCTGTTTGCTTGAGCACCTCTGCGGCTTTCTGCGGAGCGGTAATGTCGCCGTTCACCCAAACGGGAATATTCAAACGGCCTTTGGCTTCGGCAATCAAATCATATTCCGCCTCGCCTTTATACATCTGGGTGCGTGTGCGCCCGTGGATGGCAATCGCCGCGATACCGGCATCCTCCGCCATGCGCGCAATCGTAAGAATATTTTTATGTTCGTCGTGCCAGCCCAAACGGGTTTTGAGCGTTACCGGAACATCCACCGCGCGGACAACGGCATTCAAAATATTCTCCACCAGCGGTTCGTTCTGCAACAGCGCACTGCCTGCCAACACATTACACACTTTTTTGGCCGGGCAACCCATGTTGATATCGACAACCTGAGCACCCTGCTCCACATTGTATCGTGCCGCATCCGCCATCTGCACAGGGTCGTTCCCTGCAATTTGAACCGCCACCACACCGTCTTCGCCGCTGAAATCGCTTCTGCGGAGTGTTTTGCGGGTTTGCCGCAAAGTCGGATCGCTGTTCAACATTTCGCCTACCGCCCAACCCGCTCCGTATTCGCGGCACAACTGCCGGAAAGGTTTGTCGGTTATACCGGCCATCGGCGCAAGCGCAATGGGGTTGTCGATCGAATAAGAGCCGATTTGCATAAACATAAACAGGATACAGTTTGTACGAGACACGGATTGTACATTTTTTAAGCAGAATTTTCCAACGCAAAAACAGCTTTGACAACTTTAACCTTCAATTAAAAACATCTTCTGAAAAACCGAATCCATATATGCCATTCAATTAAAAATAACAGTATAATTATTCAAATTGAATTAAATTCTCTCTCTTCACTTACTTTCCGCCTTCAAAGTTTAAAAACAATAAAAATAACATTAGATTACATTAATTTAATGTTTATTTTTGTAATGCTGCCTGTAGGTATTTTATATTGAAAAATTACCCGAAATTCATATTATTAATATAAAAATATTCATAACCGTTAACACATAACCATTTGGCCTTCAAATCTGCCATTTGAATAAAATGAAACTGGGAAAAATCACTTTAAAGTTAGAATAAAAATACAAATTCCGTCATTTACTTTAAAGGCAATTTTATTGAAGTAAATGATTTAACAACGAAACCTTATTGGGAGATTCAAAATGAGTTACGGTTATTCTTCTTATGGCTTCCAACCCGGATACGGCGGCTATTACGGCTACGGCTGGGGTGGAAAAGGCGGAAGTAAAGGCAAGGGAGGAAAAGGCAAAAAAGGAGGATGGATCGATTGCTATCCCGATCATTACTACCCACCCTTATATCCCCAGCCCAAACCCAAACCTAAACCGGACTGGGGTGAAGACGGAAAAGGCGGCTGGAAACCGATTCCCAAACCCAAACCACAGCCTAAACCCGATTGGGACGACGATGATAAAGGCAAAGGAAGCTGGAAGCCCAAGCCACACCCCAAACCCCACCCCAAACCCGACTGGGACGACGATGATAAAGGCAAAGGCAGCTGGAAGCCCAAGCCACAACCCAAACCTCATCCCAAACCCGATTGGGATGACGACGACAAAGGCAAAGGCGATTGGAAACCCAAACCGGACAATCCCGATTCTAAAAATCCTGACGGCTGGCAGCCTTTGCCCAAGCCTGAGCCAATGCCGAAACCTGAGCCGAAACCTGAGCCGAAACCTGAGCCGAAACCTGAGCCGAAACCTGAGCCGAAGCCTGAGCCGAAGCCTGAGCCGAAGCCTGAGCCGAAGCCTGAGCCGAAGCCTGAGCCGAAGCCTGAGCCGAAGCCTGAGCCGAAGCCTGAGCCGAAGCCTGAGCCGAAGCCTGAGCCGAAGCCTGAGCCGAAGCCTGAGCCGAAGCCTGAGCCGAAGCCTGATGATTGCGTAGATTGCAAAGACAACAACCCAAATCCCGACAACAGCTTTGGCGGCATCGATAAAAATCCCGGCAATATCATTGACGGCAAAATTATCGGCACCGACCATAAAGACACCATTTACGGCACCCAACACGGCGACATCATCGACGGTCGCGGCGGCGCCGATGTGATCTACGGAAAAGGCGGCGACGACATCATTTACGGCGACAACAACGGTGATACGCTCTACGGCCAAGAAGGTAACGACACCTTGTATGGCGGTAACGGCAACGACTATCTCAACGGCGGCGTAGGTGACGACATCATGCGCGGCAACCAAGGTAACGATGTTTATCTGGTTGAACAAGCAGGCGATAAAGTGATCGAACTGCCCGGCGAAGGCTTGGATACCGTTCGCACCTATATCAACTACGAGCTGCCCGACAATGTTGAAAACCTGATTTTGATGGGCAATGCCAACCTGAACGGTACCGGCAACAGCCTCAACAACGAAATCATCGGCAACGGTGCCAACAACGAGTTGCGGGGCATGGGCGGAGACGACCGCCTGATCGGTAAAGGCGGTTCCGACTGGTTAGACGGCGGAACAGGTAACGACTACCTCGAAGGCGGCGCAGGCAACGACACTTATGTGTTTAACAAAGGTTACGGCAAAGATGTTGTTTGCGATTACGACACCACTGCCGGCAACCACGACGTGATCGAATTCTGGCACGGTTTGCACTCTTCCGATCTGGAATTCAGCCGCAACGGTAACGACTTGACCATCTCAGCCAACGATAAAGATATTCTGACCGTTGTGAAATGGTTTGAAAGCTCTGCCTACCGCATCGAAGAATTCAACTTCGACGACGGCAGCGTATGGGATACCGCAGCCATCGACAAAGCCTTGAGTGCTCAAGGCGTTGACACCGGCTACGCTACCGCAAGCTACGATTCGGTAGCTCTGCCGAATAACAACGAAGGCATTATCTAAATAAACGGCACACATATTGCGGACGGCCGCCGCAATTTGTAAACCGCTGAAAACATCCCCCGAAAACTGCCCGGTTAAGGCGGTTTTCGGGGGATTTTTATTGCCTGCAAAGTTTTCCTGCCAACAAACAAAACCTTTACAGGCACCGGATACAGTCTATTAACTCAAATTTAATAATAAAAGCCGTCTGAAAACCTTTTCAGACGGCCTCTAATCAATATATGTTCAATATATGTTGGACATACGCATTAACGGCCGATACGGGTGTGCGACGTTTCCACGCCGCCTTTCACTTCTCCGTATATCTGCCGTGAACCGGAGCCGGATTGTGCGCACGAAGCCAACAACACCGCCAATATTGCCCCATACCATACTTTCATGATTACCTCCTCAAACCGTCAATCTACTTTACAGACAAAATGGAACGCGTCGATTTCAAACCCGCTTTCAAAATACAAACGGTGGGCGGGTGTGCGCTCGCTGCCTACATCGGATTGGACATGAATTTTACGGATGCCGGATTCTTCGGCAATTTTTTGAACTTCGGCCAGCAAGCGCGCGGCATAGCCTTTGCTGCGTCCTTGCGGAATCGTTACCACATCGTCGATATGGATATGGCGGCCGCTGGCGAGATTGGTTTGCTCGCGGAAACCGCATACGGCCACGGCATTGGTTTTGCCTTCTTCAAAAATACCCAACAACCGGTAGCCTTGCGGACGTTGGTGGGTGTTAACCTGCTCGACAAAGCGGGATACATCGTTCAGCGTGGTGCGCAAAATGCTTAATGCGGCAAAAGCCACGGCAGTTTCTTCTTCGCCGATTTCACGCAACACGCTCTGTACGGTTTCTGCCTTTTGCTGCTCCGCAACGGCCTCTTGCACGGCCGCTCCGCCCGCCACCGCCGCTACCGGCGGTGTTTGCGCCGCCGTTTCTTTAGCCGCCGCCTGCTCATCTATTAACGATTGGCAATCCATTACACGCAAATCGTTGTCGGCGGCAAAATCCATCAAAAAGCGGAACATCGAGGGGTTGATTTCTTCGAGCTTTTTATCTACCGCCACGCAGCGGATTTTATCGACCAATATCGGATGTACCCACTCGTGATAAGACAGCCGGTTGCCCTTATCAAAAGAAGATAAGATACCGCACAGCCGCTCAGCCCAATCGCTCGGACGGAACACTTTTCCGTTGCTGGTGGTGCCGTGAATGATGATTTCATAGGGATTGCAAACTAACATGGGCGGCTCGCTTTAACTATATTGTTGTTCGGCGCGGAATAAAACAAAATGGCGCAATACCGGATAATTCTCTTCTTTGTGGCGACGATTATACCGTAGTGCGGTATCAATCTAAAGCATCAGCCCGTCGGACGGAATAAAATGGTGCGTGAAAGGAGGCTGCCGCCGCACGCTGTTTTCAGACGGCCTCACCTGCTTCTGCCAGCTTTTCCTGCACCGCCCGCCATACCGCATCTACAGGTATCGCTTCCAACATGAGGGTCGGATCGTCTGTATTGATACTGTCCGGATGGGGCAGCTCGCCGAAATCTCCCGCCCACACGACCGTTGCTTTGTCGGAATAGGGCCGCCAGCGGCTGACCCAGCTCGGCCCGAACAAGGCTACTTGCGGTTTGTCGAGCGCAGCAGCCATGTGCATGGGAACGGAATCCACTCCAATAAACAGTTGCGCGCCGTGAATGGCGGCGGCCAGCTCGCGCAAGTTCAGGCATCCCGACAGCTGCCATACTTTTACCCCTTCGGGAATATTCAGACGGCCTGTAATGTCTGCCAACATGGCTTGCTCTTGAGAATCGGGAGCTGCAGTTAATACGATATTGCGGCCGCTGTCGAGCAGGCGTTGCAGCAGTTCGGCATATTTACCGTTATCCCAACATTTAAACTGCCAGCGCGAACCGGGGTGCATCAACACATAAGCCTCTCCCTGCCAGCCGCGTTCCGTTAACTTGGCATGCAGCGATTCGCGGGTAAGGGCATCAATCTCCATGCGCACTTTAGGCCGGTAAGCGTTATCGAGCCGCCACAACGGGCGCAGCACCGCCAAATGGTTTTCGACAATATGGTGCTCATGGCCGAGATCTTCGCTCAATTCGTTATGGCAAAACCGCCACAGCGCATTATCGCGCTTGCCGTACCGCAGGCTCGCGCTGCGTTTGCCGCACAACTTGGCCACCGCTGCCGCGCGCCATTGGTCGGAAAGGTTGAACACCCAGTCGTAACCTTGTGCTTTCAAATCGGAAAAGAGTGCCGTTTCATGGGCAAGCTGCTGCCGCACCCCCTGCTTTTTCCATTGGCGGTCAATCGTAAAAATACGGCGTATCTGGCTGTTGTCGCGCAAAATATCCGCCGTTTCGCGATACACCAGCATATCGACGGCGCAATCGGGATAAGCCTGTTTGATTTTATCGACAACAGGCGTGGTCAGCAGCACATCGCCGTGATGTCGCAATTTAATAACCAAAACGCTTTTAGGCGCATGCTCGTAGTGAGAACTCATGTTGACAAGCCTTTTTCAGACGGCATCAGGCGGCGGCGGTGCGCCTGCCGGATGTTTGTAACGGTTGTAGGCGAAAAGATATTGTTCGGGAAACCGGCGGATCCAATTTTCGACATTTTGATTGATGACCGCCGCATCGTGCTGTTTATCGCCGGTCAAGCCGCCTTGCAGCGGTTCGATGTGCAGCACGAATCCTTGTCCTTCGGGCAAACGCTCGCCGCAGAAAAACAATGCCTTCACGCCCTTGATCTGCGCCAATTTGGCGGCCAAGGTCATGGTATAAGCAGGCTTGCCGAAAAAACCGGCCCACACGCCCTCTCCGCCTTCCTGCGGGTCGGGTACATGATCGGGCAGCACAATCGTTGCTTCGCCGGCCCGCAGAGCTTTGATAATCTGCTTGACACCTTGAATATTCGCCGGCGCGGTGCGGCCTTTGTCACGCACCCTGCCTGCCTGCATCACTTCGTCGAACGCTTTGATTTTCGGCGGTTTGTACATGGCCGTAAGCGGGAACGGCAAGCGGTGGCTGATGTAGCGGCCGGCAATATCGTAGCTGCCGATATGCGGTGTAATCAACAACAACCCTTCGCCGTTGTCTAAGGCCGTCTGAATATGTTCCCAGCCGTGTACTTCTTTAAACAACGCCGCCACTTCTTCAGGCCGTCTGAAAAAAGCCACCGGCAGCTCCAAACCGCCCTTGGCGGTTTCCTGCAACACCGCTTTTACCATTCGGTCGTCTGAACGGATGCCGGCAATCTCCAAATGCTTGCGGATGCGTTCCCGGTTCGAAGCCGAAACACGGAACGCCAATCCGCCCGCCACGCGGCCGACAACATGCAGCAACGGCAAAGGCAACGCAGCAAACAGGCGGAAAATCAAAGCAATCAGTTTCTGCATGAACATAAAAAAGGTGGTAGAAAAATGCTGCTATTGTAATAGAAAAAAGGCACGGCCAAACCACTCTTCAAACAAAAAGCTTCCGCCCCTGCACCGCTTTGATTCCGCTTTTTTCAGACGGCATGCCCCGCCCCAAAACGGCGTTCTCTGCTATAATCCCAGCGTTTATTTTCTATCCGCCGCATCCTTTTGGCCTGCGGCTTCGTTATTTAAGAAAGCATTCCCCCATGAGCGAATATTTATTCACTTCCGAATCGGTATCGGAAGGCCATCCCGATAAAGTGGCCGACCAGATTTCCGATGCCATTCTCGATGCCATCTTGGCGCAAGACCCGACAGCCCGCGTGGCTGCCGAAACTCTGGTCAACACCGGCTTGTGCGTGCTTGCCGGCGAAGTAACCACCACCGCCCATGTCGATTACATCAAAGTGGCGCGCGAAACCATTAAACGCATCGGCTACAATTCTTCCGAGCTGGGCTTTGACGCCAACGGCTGCGCGGTCATGATGTGCTACGACCAACAGTCTCCCGACATCGCCCAAGGCGTGAACGAAGGCGAAGGCTTGGACTTAAACCAAGGCGCGGGCGACCAAGGCCTGATGTTCGGCTACGCTTGCGACGAAACCCCCACGCTGATGCCGTTTGCCATTTATTACAGCCACCGCCTGATGCAACGCCAAAGCGAAGTGCGCCGCGACGGCCGCCTGCCGTGGCTGCGCCCCGATGCCAAAGCCCAAATTACCGCCGTTTACGATGCCGAAACCGGCAAAGTCAAACGCATCGACACCGTGGTATTGTCCACACAACACGACCCGGAAATCGAGCATGAAGAGCTGCGCCAAGCCGTGATCGAACACATCATCAAACCCGTGCTGCCGAAAAACATGCTCACGGAAGACACCAAATATCTGATCAACCCCACCGGCCGTTTCGTGATCGGCGGCCCGCAAGGTGACTGCGGCTTAACCGGCCGTAAAATCATCGTCGATACCTACGGCGGCGCAGCCCCCCACGGCGGCGGTGCATTCTCCGGCAAAGACCCCACCAAAGTCGACCGCTCCGCCGCTTATGCCTGCCGCTATGTGGCCAAAAACATCGTTGCCGCAGGCTTGGCCACCCAATGCCAAGTGCAGGTTTCCTACGCCATCGGCATTGCAGAACCGACCTCGATTTCCATCGACACCTTCGGCACGGGCAAATTGAACGAAGAAGAACTGATTAAATTGGTACGCGAACATTTCGACCTGCGCCCGAAAGGCATTGTGCAGATGCTCGACCTGCAACGCCCGATTTACAGCAAAACCGCCGCCTACGGCCACTTCGGCCGCGAAGAACCCGAGTTTACTTGGGAGCGCACCGACAAAGTGCCGGCATTAAAAGCGGCCGCAGGTTTGTAATCCTGCCGAGCCGAATAACTTGAGGCCGTCTGAACATTCGTTTTCAGACGGCCTCAAGTTTATTCAGACACTACATTCTTAATTATTGTTCGGACGGCTTTCCTTCTCCGAATACACCGGCAACTCCGGAACAGTACGCGCAGATTCAGGCACGGAACCCGACAAGGTATTCAAAAACGCTACGATTTTTTCTACCTCTTCTTTCGGCAGTTCTCTACCCAATTGGGCTTCGCCCATAATGCTCACCGCTTTATCCAACTCCCACACGCTGCCGTCATGGAAATAAGGATAAGTGCGGCTCACGTTACGCAAACCCGGCACGCGGAACACAAACTTATCGCTTTCCGCTTTAGTCACCTCAAAGCGGCCTTCGTCATGTTTTTTGCTGCCGGTAAACTGCCAATAAGGGCCTTTGACCAAACCGAATTTCTGGAAAGAATCTCCGCCCAGCGTTACCCCTTTGTGGCAGGCGATACAGCCGTTGTTGATAAACGAACGTACACCTTGGCGTTCGGTTTCATTCAAGGCATTGATATTGCCTTTCAAATAATCGTCCCACTTCGTCGGCGTGAGCAAAGTGCGCTCGAATGCCGCAATCGCATGGGTAATGTTTTCAAAAGAAACCGCACCGCCTTTTTCAGGAAACGCCTCTTTAAACAAAGCCTGATATTCGGGAATGCCTGCGATTTTTTTCTCAACCGATGCTTGGTCGGTATTGGCCATTTCCACCGGATTCAACAGCGGGCCACCGGCCTGCTCTTCCACCGTTGCCGCGCGCCCGTCCCAGAACTGGCTGCCCAGCAAGGCCGCATTCAACGCGGTCGGAGAGTTACGCTCGCCGAAAGTACCCTTGTGCCCCGGGCTGGTCGGCAGATTGTCCACACCGGCGGTGGCAAGGCTGTGGCAAGAATTACAGCTTACCGTATTACCCTTCGACAAACGCGGCTCATACCACAACTGATGACCCAGCTTAACCTGTGCAGGCGTAATAGGATGGGCTTTCTGCATTTCAACCTCATCGGGCAGCGGCTGGAACAATGTTTGAGCCTGTTTCAACAACTCTTTGTCTTCGGGCGAAGCATTACTGTTGTCCACAGCCGCTTGAGAGGCCGCAGAGGCAGCAACAGCAGGCGCGGAAGCCGCTTCGGTTTGCGCAGGTTTTTCTTTTTCACCGCAAGCAGAAAGAGCCAACAATACAGTAAGGGCAACACTGCCCTTATTCAAAACATTTTTCATGGTGGTTCCTTAATATTTATGGTTATTTGATATCGGTATTGACCAAGACGGTTAAACAACAAAATCCTTACAAACATTTTCAGTATAAACATCATCTTTTTTCTTGATTTGCTTAAAATCAATGTTTTGCAATCTATAAAAATTACAAATCATGCCAATAGCCATTATTAAAACGGCTGCCGTCGATTCATACCGTCTTCCATTTACCCGTCCGCCCGCCATTGCTGTTTTACCAAACTTGCACCCCTACGGTGATTGTTTTAAAGTTAGCCCATTCCAACAATGAGAATACCAATATGAATATCACCGTTATAGGCGCAGGCTCTTGGGGAACCGCGCTTGCCCTACATTTCGCACAACACGGCCACCGTATTTCGTTATGGTCGCGCAATGCCGAACACATGCAAACCCTTCGGCAAGACCAAGAAAACAAACGCTACCTTCCGGGCTTTTCCTTTCCCGACACCCTCAGCGTCCATACCGACTTACAAGAAGCCCTGAAAAACACCGAACTGGTATTAATCGTTACCTCCGTTGCAGGGTTGCGCGACAGCGTCAAACTTTTAGTCGAACACAACGCCGGACACCTGCCCATCCTTACAGCCTGCAAAGGCTTCGAACAAGACACCGGCCTGCTCACCTTCCAAGTCGTTAAAGAAGTCGTACCCGACAACACCAAAATCGGCGTCTTATCCGGCCCAAGCTTTGCCCAAGAATTGGCCAAACAACTGCCTTGTGCCGTTGTGTTGGCTTCGGAAAACAAAGAATGGACAGAGGAACTGATAGGCCGTCTGAACAGCAACGTATTGCGCCTTTACGGCAGTGAAGACATCATCGGCGTAGCCGTAGGCGGTGCCGTTAAAAACATCATGGCCATCGCCACCGGCATTTCAGACGGCCTCGAATACGGACTCAACGCCCGCGCCGCCCTCGTCACACGCGGTCTCGCCGAAATCACCCGCCTTGCCGTCGCCATGGGCGCACAACCCAAAACCATGATGGGGCTGGCCGGCATCGGCGACCTGATTCTTACCTGCACCGGAGCACTTTCACGCAACCGCCGAGTCGGCTTAGGCTTGGCAGAAGGCAAAGAACTCCACCAAGTATTAAAAGAAATCGGCCATGTATCCGAGGGCGTCAGCACCATTGAAGAAGTATTCAACACCGCCTGCAAATACCAAATCGACATGCCGATTACCCACACCCTGCTCCAGCTGCTCCGAAAAGAACTCAATGCCCGCCAAGTTGTCGAACGGTTAATGGAACGCGAAACCCGCTTCGAATAACCCTTTACTTACCCGTCACATATCAGGCCGTCTGAAAAACATCACGTTCAGACGGCCTTATTTGACAGCCCCATCCATCCCTACTATGCTTGCCCCCATATCAACCGAGCGGTACACAACATGAATCAATCTCTGGAAAAACTCGAAATCAATGTTTACCAGCTGGTACAGAAATTCGAAACCCAGCTGGGCGAAAACAAACGCCATCAAGAAGAAATCGCCCGCCTGAAAAGCGAAATTACCCAGCACCAAATGGCACAAGAACAGCAAAAAAACGAACATCAGGCAGCTGTCGACGAATTGAGCGAAGCTCTCATGGTACAAATGAGCAACCTCAAAAACGAAATGCAGAACCGCATTCAAACCGTTACCGATGAAATGCAAAACAAAATCGACGAATTGACCGCCGAAAACCAAAAATACCGAGATGCACTAAACGCCAACGCAGAACATCTGCGCAAACTGTTGTCGCGCCTGCCTCAGCAACCCGAAGCCACCCAACAAGAAGGATGCTAAACAATGAGTATCGAACAAGTCAGCCTAGAAATCATGGGTCGCTCATTTACCATCGGCACCCCTTCAGAAGAAAAAAACACCCTTCTCCAAGCCGTTAACATGCTCAACCAAAAGTTTGACACCATCAAACAAAACGGCCGCATCGTCGAAACCGACAAAATCGTCATCATGGCCGCACTCAACGTCGTTCACGACCTCCTAAAAATGTCGATGAAAGATGATTTGGCAATCGGCGATTTTGAGCGTAAAATAACAGACATGATTAATGCTTGCGATAAAGTTTTATCCAAAACGGCATAGCAAGCCGAAAGCTTTTTCCCTGCGGTGTTCGCGAAGGCATACATTCCTTTGAACCAATACGTTCGCTTTAGGTTGCCGGGAGATGCAGTGGGCGCGAGCGTCTTTACAGATGCACCCGAAACTGCCCGTGGTGACCGCCTTGTCAGCAAGGTTCAAGCGGATTCAGCCTAAACGACACCAGCGGGGATTCCCCAAAACAAAATGCCGCCGGTAGGCGGCATTTTTCCTCCTGATAAAAAATCAACAACCAAACACACCAATTCTCACAAACCATTCAGCTCAAGCCACACTCAAGCACGCAGAAACAGCAACCAATACAACACCATTCAGCTTTCATCCTAAAGTCTCCAACGTATTTTCCCAAGCAACTCAAATCAGATTGACAGACTTCCGAATCATCTATAAAATCGGCAGCTTTCTATATCTATCTGGATTACCCCTTATGAAAACCTTTTCAGCCAAGCCGCATGAAGTAAAGCGCGAGTGGTTTGTGGTTGACGCCCAAGATAAAGTATTGGGTCGCGTTGCCGCAGAAATCGCCCGTCGCCTGCGCGGCAAACATAAGCCCGAATACACCCCGCACGTTGATACCGGCGACTACATTATCGTCATCAACGCAGACAAACTGCGCGTAACCGGTAATAAAGCTTTAGACAAAAAATATTACCGTCACTCAGGTTTCCCCGGCGGCATCTACGAGCGCAACTTTACCGAAATGCAAGAAAAATTCCCTGAGCGCGTTTTGGAAAAAGCCGTTAAAGGCATGTTGCCCAAAGGCCCCTTAGGCTATGCCATGATCAAAAAACTGAAAGTATACGCCGGCTCAGAGCACGGCCATGCTGCACAACAACCCAAAGTTTTAGATATCTAAGGACACCACATGAACGGTAAATATTACTACGGCACCGGCCGCCGCAAAAGTTCAGTGGCTCGTGTATTTCTGCAAAAAGGTACCGGCCAAATCATCGTAAACGGCCGCCCTGTTGACGAATTTTTCGCCCGCGAAACCAGCCGCATGGTCGTACGCCAGCCTTTGGTTCTGACTGAAAATGCCGAATCTTTCGACATTAAAGTAAATGTAACCGGCGGCGGCGAAACCGGCCAATCCGGTGCTATCCGCCACGGCATTACCCGTGCCTTGATTGATTACGATGCAGCCTTGAAATCTGCATTATCTCAAGCCGGCTTTGTTACCCGCGATGCACGTGAAGTTGAACGTAAAAAACCGGGTTTGCGCAAAGCACGTCGCGCAAAACAATTCTCAAAACGTTAATTCCTATTACTTATTTACGTTTACATTATCAAAAATCCCTGTTTACAAACAGGGATTTTTCTTTTGGGCAGCAAATGTTTGCAATCACACACCAGCAATACACTTACCCATCCAAACGTTAAAAATTACTCTTCTTCAAGCATTACTTCTCTTTTCATTCACAACAATACGGAAATAAAATCATCATTCATACCTATATCCCTATATCGAAAAATCTTCTTCTACCGGTTGATACAAGATTTTATCAATTCTCTCCCTATTCAAGCCCGGTGCAAATAAATTAATAAAATCATAAGTATAACCACGCAAATATGTATCAGGGCGTAAAGCGATATAAGTTTGGGAGGGTTCAAATAAATGAGAAGCATCAATAAGATGCAAATCCCGATCCAATTGTTTGTCGTAAGCCATTTTCGCCATCAAACCCACGCCCAAACCCAATCTCACATAAGTTTTCAAAACATCGGTATCCGCAGAAGACAATGCAACAGAAGGCATATCCAGTCGAGCTTTATAGAATGCACGGGAAATATTGCTGTTATTATTTATTGCAAATTCATAGGTTACCAAAGGAAAGCGGGCCAAATCCGACAAACTAAGCGGATTCATACATTCCAACAAAGGATGATGGTCAGGTACCAAAACCGCATGAGTCCACTCGGAACAAGGTAATTTCCGCAATTCATCACCTTCTTCTAAAGATTCTGTTGCGATAGCAAAATCAGCCTCGCCGCTGACAACCATTTGAGAAATGGCCGACGGATTACCTTGTTTGATACTGAGTTTAACCTTAGGGTACTTTTTCACAAATTCCGATACCACCTTAGGCAAGGCATACCTTGCTTGCGTATGCGTGGTGGCAATAGTTAACGAACCGCTATCCTGATCGGTGAATTCATGACCGATATTTTTGATATTCTGCACATCACGCAAAATACGCTCGGCCAGCTCCAAAACTGCTTTACCCGGCTGAGAAACGGAAACCACCCGTTTCCCGCTGCGTATAAAAATTTGAATGCCGAGCTCTTCCTCTAATAAGCGGATTTGCTTAGATATACCCGGCTGCGAAGTAAACAACGCTTCTGCCGCCTCAGATACGTTCAAATTATGACGAGAAACTTCAAGAGCATAACGTAATTGCTGTAACTTCATATAAATATTAATTAATAATGAGATAGAAATTTGTGGGCTATGTACGACAATCCAACCAGAATGTAGCATACTTTAACAAAATCTGTCCTATCACATAAAAATGCACAGTAAAGCTTTTGTTTTTTAATAAACAATCTTTTAATTATATCAACGGGCCATATTCTTTCGGATATGTTTGTGTATCTTTTGTACAACTACTAATTACCCTACTTCCTGATTTATCGATAAATAAATGACACAAGATTGATTTTTCGGCATGATTTATGAACAGGAAGCGGGTCTTTGCCGTTGTGTGCCGGCGTCGTGCTATTGACAGTTTGCCCCCAGCTTCTTTATAGTGCAAACTGATATATCCGATTTGCCGCCGTTTTACAACAGTGGCCTGTATATTTGGTGATTTGCAGCGGATAAGCAAACTTTAACCGCTGCATAACAATCTTTGATGAGGGAATAAAATGACCAAACAGCTGAAATTAAGCGCCTTGTTCGTTGCATTGGTGGCTTCAGGCACCGCAATGGCCAGCGAACCGCATACCAAACACGGTTATACCGTAGACCGCCAACAAACTGTTGTACGCAACAACTACGGCGAGTGCTGGAAAAATACCTATTTCAACAAAGAAACTCAAGGCCGTATTGAGTGTAACGATGCCGTAGCCGTATCTACCGCTCCTCAATATGCCGATGAAACCGTTTCTTTATCTGCTAAAACATTGTTCGGTTTCGACAAAGACAATCTGCGTCCTGAAGCTGCCGAAACTCTGAACGGCTTGGCACAACGCTTGAGCAACACCAATGTTGAAGCTGTACGCGTTGAAGGTCACACCGACTTCATGGGTTCAGACGAATACAACCAAAATCTGTCTGAACGTCGTGCCAATGTTGTGGCCAACTACTTGGTTAGCCGTGGCGTTTCTTCTGGCAAGATTTCTGCTGTAGGTTTGGGCGAATCTCAAGCGCGCATGACTGCTTCTTGTGAAGCAGAAGTAGCCAACTTGGGCAAAAAAGTATCTAAAGCTCAAAAACGTGCTGCTCTGATTGCATGTATCGAACCTGACCGTCGTGTAGATGTTAAGATCCGCACTTTGGTTACCAAACAAGTAGCTCCCGGCCATGTTGAAGGAGAGCGCCCTGCTACTGAAGGCGGTTGGATTCCCGGCCCTGCTTCTAAATACCACGGCTACACCCGTCCGTAATTTCTTACTACAGAAATTTACTCTGAACCCCGCTTTATGCGGGGTTTTCTTTTGCTTGGAAAACATGCTAAGAAATATAGCGAATAAACTTATTTTTGATACAGTGCAGTAACGCCGTAGCAGAAATAAAGTTTATTTGCTATAAGATATATTCGATGCATTGTTTTCAATATATCTATAGCCAATCCACTAACTTTTACTACAGTATTGCTGCGCCTTATCCCAAAGAGAGCGATTGGGCGAGCCGCTGAAGCGGCAACAGAATCGGTTCCGTACTATCTGCACTGTCTGCAGCTTGCTGCCTTGTATTAAAAATTAAGCGGATTGACTATACCAGCCGGTCTTTATCAGCCATGAAAGAATTCGACTTCATCAAAAATTATTTATTTACCCAACCAACCGATTCAGATGTATTACTGGGCATTGGCGACGATGCTGCCATTATCCGCCCTCGCCCGGGATGGGACTTATGTTTCAGCAGTGATATGCTGCTTAAGGATCGGCATTTCTTTGGCGATGTTTGTCCTGAAGACCTAGCTCACAAGGTTTTGGCTGTAAATATCTCTGATATGGCAGCCATGGGAGCGACCCCTAGATGGGTTCTGTTAAGCGCAGGACTGCCTCAATTAGACAAAAACTGGCTCACGGCATTTTGTGACAGTATGTTTGCCTTAGCGAAACAATTTGGTATAACTTTGATTGGGGGAGACACCACTAAAGGTGATTTGGTATTCAATGTTACAATAATCGGAGAGCTGCCTTCGGGAAAAGCATTAAGACGTGATGCCGCGCGTATTGGTGATGATATTTGGGTTTCCGGAAGAATCGGTTTGGCCGCAGCTGCTTTAAATCATCATTGGCGGAAAATACAGCTGCCCGATGAAACTTTTGCTTTATGCGAAAAAATCCGTTTACGCCCCACGCCGAGGGTTGAATTAGGCAAGGCCTTGCTTTCATTTGCCCATGCAGCCCAAGATATTTCAGACGGCCTGGCACAAGATATGGGACACATTTTAAAAGCTTCCGGCGTCGGTGCAGAAATTCATGCAGATTCTGTTCCTACTTTGCCCGAACTGCGCAAACTATTGGATCCATCTTTACTGTATGATTACATCTTTGCCGGCGGCGACGACTACGAATTATTGTTTACTGCCCCGCAAGCGTGCAGACATGCCGTGATAGAAGCAGGGAATGCCTGTGGAACAACGGTTACCCGCATCGGTAAAATCAACGACAGCGGCCGCCTGAACATTTTAGATTCAAACGGCAATACCATAACTTTAACTACTTTAGGTTTTGATCATTTTGGCTAACTTCAAACCGGATTTGGCATGGCTGAAAGCACGGCCCGTGTGTTTTTTGGGGTTTGGTTTCGGCAGCGGTCTCGCTCCGTTCGCACCCGGCACATTCGGTACTTTACCTGCTTTACCGATTGCATTTATCTTGCATTTAATCGGTATCTCAGGGTGGTGGTTGGCGGCATTTTGTGCGATATTGTTCGTATGGGGCATACGGATTTGCAGCCAAACCGAACGTGAACTGGGCATACACGACTACGGCGGCATCGTGTGGGATGAAATCGTTGCCATGATGACGGTTTTGGCGTTCGTGCCGTTCAAGTGGACATGGTGGTTGGCTGCGTTTTTAGTGTTCCGTTTTTTTGATGCAGTTAAACCTTGGCCGATAAAATGGCTTGATGCCCGCTTACATGGCGGGCTGGGTATTATGCTTGACGACATAGTGGCTGCCGTTTTTACTGTATGGGCACTCAAAATCGGAGCATGGCTGATATAAGGCCGTCTGAATACATGGAAATAAAAATATGGATGAAATTGAAATTATTGTAGAACCCAGCTTTTTGGCAGAACAAAGCAATATCGCCAAAGACAAATATGTGTTCAGCTACGACATCACTATTCACAACCACAGCGATGAAGTGATTACCCTACGCAACCGCCATTGGCGTATTACAGACGCGCACGGAGAAGTGGAAAAAGTATCCGGCGTAGGCGTGGTTGGCGAGCAGCCCGTACTCTATCCCGGCGAACACTATTATTACAGTAGCGGTGCTCATCTCAATACTCCGTGGGGCTGCATGGAAGGCAGTTACGAATTTGAAGACAGCTACGGCGAACGCTTTTCTGTGCCGATTCCGAAATTCGATCTGCGAGCCGACGTGGTCGTGCATTAAAAAAACTCTACGGCTGTGTAGTGATGCCATGTTGTTTGGCACGCTGCGGCGGGTTTGAAACGACTTTAACAAAGCCGCTATTCCGCAAGGACTAAACCGACCCATTTAAAGCATTTTCAATATGTGCTATCAATCTAATCCGGTTATTCTGTTGCATCATTCGACAGCCCAAACAGGCCGTCTGAATATTTCAGACGGCCTGATACCTTTGCGAAACCCCAAGTGTAGATACATTTCAAGAGTAGCAGTGCAACAATCATAGTCAATCAACTTCACTTTTACTGCAGCGTTGATGCACCTTAGCTCAAACAAAACGGTTGTATAAGCCGCACAACGCAAAAATACGCAACAGATGGCAGTTTTGCAAAGGTCTCGGCTTGTCGTTTTCAAAACTAACGCCACATGGCACTCTCGTTCTTACTTGCCAAAGTAATATTTTTATTCGTCCGGCAAGCCTCAAGCAGGCTTTGAAAGGGCTTAACCCCTGCTTGCAATTCTTTACGCCTTGTGCTGAAATGTGCAAACTAGAACAAAATGTTAACAATCAGGAGCAAATATGGATGCCTTGAAAAACTTTTTCGATACGGTAGGCGGCTGGGTTTGGGGGCCTGCTATGCTGGTATTGCTCGTTGGCACGGGCATATTGCTAACCGTTATGCTAAAAGGTTTACAATTCAGCATGTTGGGCTATGCGCTTAAGCAAGCCTTTATGCCGCACCGCAAAAAAGAAGACGGCAGCGATCACGACGGAGACATTTCCCATTTCGGTGCTTTGATGACCGCCCTCTCCGCCACCATCGGAACAGGTAACATTGCCGGTGTTGCCACCGCAGTGGTTGCAGGCGGGCCGGGCGCGGTATTTTGGATGTGGATCACCGCCATTTTCGGCATGGCCACCAAATACGGCGAAGGCGTGCTGGCCGTTAAATACCGTGTAACCAACAAAAAAGGCGAAATGTCCGGCGGGCCGATGTATTACATTGAGCGCGGCTTAGGCAGCAAATGGAAATGGCTGGCTTATGCTTTTGCTTTGTTCGGTACTGTTGCATCTTTCGGCATCGGCAGCTCGGTACAATCGAATTCTGTGGCACAAGCCGTTCAAACCAGTTTTAACATCGACCCGCTCTACACAGGCATTGCATTAACTATCCTGACCGCTATTGTGGTATTGGGCGGTATCCGAAGCATCGCCACCGCCTCTTCACTGATTGTGCCTTTAATGGCCGTATTGTATGTAACCGGCGGTATTGTGGTTATTTTGATGAACTTCGAGCTGGTGATTCCCGCCGTGAAACTGATTTTGACCGATGCTTTCACCGGCCAAGCCGTGGCCGGCGGCGCACTCGGCAGCGTTATCCGCTACGGTGTGGCACGCGGGGTGTTTTCTAACGAAGCGGGTATGGGTTCGGCGCCTATTGCTGCGGCAGCCGCCAAAACCGACCATCCTGTCCGTCAGGCATTGGTATCGATGACCGGCACGTTCTTGGATACCATCATCGTTTGTTCGATCACCGGCATCATTTTGGTCATGGGCTTAATCGGGGCAGACGGTGTATTTGTCAAACCTGAAATTACCGGTGCTGCGCTGACCACCACCACGTTCGACCAACTGCTCCCCGGCCCCGGGGGTTGGGTAGTGACCATCGGCCTGATTTTCTTCGCCTACTCCACTATTTTAGGCTGGTGCTACTATGGTGAAAAATGTGCGGCGTATGTGTTTGGCGACAGTTTTGCCAATGTTTACCGCGTGATTTATGTTGCCACGGTCATGATCGGTACGGTAGCGAGCTTGGATTTGGTATGGCTGGCAGCAGACACCTTCAACGGTTTGATGGCGATTCCGAACTTGATTGCATTGATTCTGCTTTCCGGCGTGATTGTGAAAGAAACACAAGACTTTAAAGCCAAACGCAAGAGCGGCGAGCTGCATTAATCTTTTTTCAGACGGCCCGGTCAATCCGGGTCGTTTTTTTATCGTGCCCGTGTCTGGATGGGAAGTCTTTGATACGAAATCTGCATTTTCAAATACAGGCAGAAACCTTTGCGAAGGTCTCTTACTATATAATCCCAAACTTCCGATATTGCCCAGAGGCCGTCTGAAATTAATGCAACCCCGTGTTTACTTTGTTACCGGCACCGACACCGAAATCGGCAAAACCCTCTGCTCCACCCTACTTCTGCGCGCCGCCGCTCTAAACGGAAAAAAAGCCATCGGCTTCAAACCCGTGGCTTCCGAAGCCGACAGCACCGGCTGCAACGCCGATGTATTGAGCCTGCAAACGGCCTCGAATGTCTGCCTGCCTTATACCGCCCATAACTGTTACACCTTTCGCGAAGCCACCGCGCCGCACTTGGCCGCCGCCGACGAAGGTGTGGGGATTCATCCGCAAGTATTAAGTAACGGCTTGGCCGCTTTAAAGCAACAAGGCGACTGGATATTGGTTGAAGGCGCTGGCGGCTGGTTTACACCGTTGGGCAGTCAAGTAGATTTCGCAGATTGGGTGGCAGCAGAAAAACTGCCGGTTATTGTGATTGTGGGCATGAAACTCGGCTGCATCAACCATGCCATGCTGACTGTACGCGCCGTTTTGCAAGCAGGCTTACCCTTGGCCGGTTGGGTAGCCAACTGTGTCGATGCCGCTCCCCACCGCTTTGAAGACTACCTTGCCACATTGAAGGCACGCATTCCCGCGCCGCTGCTGGGTGTTGTTCCCTATGCTCCTTCGGCTGAACCGCAAGCGTTGTTACACTACTTTTCCCCATCCTGCTTATGGTAGCCGTGAATTGCACGCTTGAGCATCAGGCCGTCTGAAATACATGTTCCGGCAAATTTTTCAGACGGCCTGAAACCTTTGCACAATTCTCTAGTGCCGATACAGTTCAAAGCAGCATACAACGCAGCAATACGCCCGCAAATAACGGTGAGTAAAGACCCAATACTTGGGTTTTTTACGGCTTTTCTATCCAACTCATATACCTTTAAACACTTTAATCCATACCAATACAGTCACTTGCCTGATTAAATGACTGGGAGATAAAATACCCACACTTTTTATAGTGATTCCATATCAATAACTTTCTAAAAGTTAACTGTTTAAAAAGAAAAATTGTTGGGGCAGCATCAAGACGCAACAGGCCGTCTGAAATGCTTATCGGCTCAAAAATCAGGAACGGGATGATGGATACTCCGCAAAATATTGCTGACAATATAAACAGACGGCGCCAGTTGTCCCGCCGTAAGCGTAATCTCACTCTGGTTACGCTGTTTTTTATCGTATTGGCATTGGGCTTTGCACTGGTTTATTTTTTGGTGTGGCAGCACGAAGAAAAAACCGATGATGCTTATGTAGCCGGCCATTTGGTGCAGATTACCCCGCAAATCGGCGGCACGGTGCGGCGCGTAGCGGTTGACGACACCGACATCGTCAAAAAAGGCGATGTGCTGGTCGTGCTGGACGATACCGATTTCCAGCTGGAATATGACCGCGCGCAAAACGAACTGATTCAAGCCATCCGCCAAAACAAACGGCAAACCGCCGCAACTTCCCAAGCAAAAGCCCAAGTTCTCATCCGCAAAGCAGAATTGGCTAAAGCACAGGCCGACTTGCGCCGCCGCGAAAGTTTGGAGGGAACCGATGCCGTATCAGGCGAAGAACTCAGCCATGCACGCGCCGCCGTCGTACAGGCTCAAGCCGCTTTGAAAGCCGTCGAAGCCGAAGCAGATTCCGCACAAGCCCTGCTGGGCAAAAACATTCCCCTCCGCCAGCAACCTGCCGTTCAGACGGCCATCAGCCACATCAAAGATGCTTGGTTGAATTTACAGCGCACCCAAATCCGTGCGCCGATGGCGGGGCAAATTGCCAAACGCAATATTCAGGTCGGCCAACGCATCGCACCGGGTGCTTTGTTGATGGCGGTCGTACCGTTAAACAATTTGTGGGTTGATGCCAACTTTAAAGAGGTTCAATTGCGTAAAATGCGCATCGGCCAACCGGTTACCATGACCGCCGATTTATACGGCAGCCGCGTGGTTTATCACGGTAAAGTCATGGGTTTGTCGGCGGGTACGGGCAGTGCGTTTTCACTGTTGCCGCCGCAAAACGCCACCGGCAACTGGATTAAAGTCGTTCAGCGTGTTCCCGTGCGCATCAGCCTCAATCCGCAAGAATTAAAAGCCAATCCCCTGCGCGTGGGTTTGTCGATGTCGGTAAAAGTGGATACCGCCAACAGTGGCAACGGCAAAACCATGGCAGAGGCAGCCGACAAACAGGTTTCTGCCGCAGAAGCGGATGCCGTGGATTGGTCGGCCGCCGATGCCTTGATTGAGCAGATTTTCGAAAAATATGCCAAGTAGTGCCGGCATGGTCGGCGTTCATATCCATGAGGCCGTCTGAATAGCCTGTTCAGACGGCCTCGTTGTCAGCATATTTTCACAATCATGCACAACATTGGATTCGGGTTTCGCTTAAAAAACATACGATTACAATATAGTCAATCAACGCATTTTTAACACTAGGCAGCACGCCGCAGATGTTTGCACAGGCTTCAAGATGTTTTGAACCTTACGCAACCTGATCCGCCATGGAAGTTATGAAATGATGACCCACCCTCCCTTAAAAGGCGCCAGTTTGGTATGGGTAACGCTGGCCCTAAGTTTGGCGGTGTTTATGGAAGTGCTCGACACCACCATTGCCAACGTTGTCGTTCCCGTTATCGCCGGAGACTTAGGCGCGGCAACCACCCAAGGCACATGGGTGATTACCTCGTTTGCCGTAGCAAATGCCATTTCCGTGCCGCTCACCGGCTTTCTCGCCAAACGCTTCGGCGAAGTGAAAATTTTTCTGACTGCGGTTATCGGCTTTGTTATTACCTCATGGCTGTGCGGCATCGCTCCCAACTTGCCCTTGTTGGTATTTTTCAGAGTGTTGCAGGGCTTCGTGTCCGGCCCGCTGATTCCCTTGTCCCAAAGCCTGCTGATGGCCTCTTATCCGCCGGAAAAACGCACACTCGCCCTCGCACTTTGGGCGATGACGGTTGTGGTTGCGCCGGTGCTGGGGCCGATTTTGGGCGGTTGGATTTCCGATAACTGGCATTGGGGCTGGATTTTCTTCATCAATATACCAGTAGGCATTGCAGCGGCATGGATCGCATGGAGGCAGCTGGGCGCGAGAGAAACGGAAATCAAAAAAACGCCCATAGATTACACAGGCTTGGCCTTGATGGTTATCGGTGTGGGTGCTTTACAGATGATGCTCGACCGCGGCAAAGAGCTGGATTGGTTCGCATCGGCAGAAATCATCATTCTTGCCGTTACCGCGGTTGTTTGCCTCACTTATTTCATCGTGTGGGAATGGGGAGAGAAGCACCCGATTGTCGATTTATCGCTGTTTAAAGACCGCAACTTCACCGTAGGCGTTATCGCCACTTCTTTGGGCTTCATGCTTTATATGGGCACGCTTACCTTGCTGCCTTTGGTATTGCAAACCAACTTAGGCTACACTGCAACCTGGGCCGGGCTGGTTGCCGCACCGGTAGGGTTTCTGCCTATTTTGCTGTCGCCGATTATCGGAAAATTCGGCCACCGCATCGATATGCGTTGGCTGGTTACCGCAAGCTTTTTGGTTTTTGCCTGTACTTTTTACTGGCGCACCAACTTTTACACCGGCATGGATATGTCGAACGTCATTTGGCCGCAATTTTGGCAAGGATTAGGCGTGGCCATGTTCTTCCTCCCCCTCACCACCATTACCCTATCGCGGATGCAGGGGCCGCAAATTGCCTCTGCCAGCAGTTTATCGAATTTTTTAAGGGTATTTATGGGCGGGGTCGGCGTATCGGTCGTTACCACCATGTGGGAGCGAAGAGAAGGCTTGCACCACACCAGGCTCACGGAACACATTACCCCTTATTCAACCGAAACCCACCTTGCAGTAGAAAACCTTGCCCAAACAGGCATGTCTTCACAGCAAAGCCTGGAAAGCATTACCCGCGCCATTACGCAACAGGGTTTTATCATGGGTTCCAATGAAATTTTTTGGGTTTCAAGCCTTTTATTCATTGCGATGATTGCCGTTATCTGGCTGGCCAAACCGCCTTTCGGTTCGTCGCCCGGCCATCATTAACAAGAAAACGCAAACCGTGGCCGCATCATCAAGGCCGTCTGAAAAACATATTTTCAGACGGCCGTCATTTTGATATATAGCCGATCGTTCTCTTTGAGCTAAGGCGAGCAATACCGTGGTGGAATTAAGTTGGCTGACTATATTGAAACAAAGCCATCAAGAGCAGATAAAGCGCAGTAAGACAACATTATCGGCTTAAACTTCCACGTTAATGTTTCAAAGCCAACACCAGTACACCGGCTGTAACCAAGCCCAGCCCGATCCATTCTTGTGCAGACGGGTGCTCATCCAAAAACACCACTGCCATCAATGCCACCAAAACCAAACTGAATTTATCAACAGGCGCCACCTGAGAAGCATTGCCCAGCTGCAAAGCTTTGAAATACGCCAACCAAGAAAAGCCGGTAGCCAAACCGGACAATATCAGGAAAACCCAATTTCTCGCCGAAAAGCCGCCTACCCCCTGCCACTTACCGGTGTACGTTAAAAACACCGCCAAAGCCGCCACAATCACTAATGTACGGATAAATGTAGCAAAGTCAGAATCAATCCCCTGCAAACCGGCTTTGGCAAAAATCGCCGTTAACGCTGCAAAAAGAGCTGAAGCCAATGCCCAATAAAACCAAGCGTGCGACATGTTGATTTCCTTTTTCAGACGGCCTGAAACCTTTGTAAATCAGCACAGCAAGCCATATAGCCAAACTAACTTAATTTCGGTAACAAGTGCATTGCTCTCGGCTCAAGCCCGAGTATGATTTATGTACTCTTTCTTAAGTTGATTAACCATAGGAATTTTGCAAAGGTTTTTCTAAGAATAAAGTCAATATTGCATTAACAGACAAAAATAAATCGCTGAAGCACCTTATGCAACTTCAGCGATTATTCATCGTAATAAAACTTTCCACAACCTTATTTATTGATAACAGATCACTTTTCAATCATTCACATATTTTGCTCAACGCTTGGTTTGCCGCACATTAACCACGCCTTCGGGCATAAAATAAGTATCAATCACAACCGAACCCACTTTTTCAATTCTGCACTCCAACTGATAACACAAAATCATCAAATTATCTTTAGATTCGGTCAGTTTAATATCCAATCCGGTCAAGCGCGGCTCGTATTTAAGCAATGTGGCATACATATGGCTGCGCAAGTCTTTAGCACTTGAAGGAAGATTTTTATACACCATGCTGAGATCAGGAATACCGTAATCAGGAATATGCTTTAACGCTCCGCTGCGCGTATTGAGAATACGCTGCATATTGTCTAATACGCTTTTTACCAGCTGCAAACTGTCAGGCAAATCTTCCATTCTTTGGCCGTCTGAATAATAGCCGGTCAACTTTTCATACAGGCCGGCTTCCATTTATTTATCGGCTTTCTTTCCGTCTTGCATGTATAGGCCAACTTCTTTCAGCTCAATTACCAAGGCTTTTTTGTTGGAGAATTTTTTCTTGGGAATAAGAACCTTCCAAGTTTGGCTGTCATCCGCACGGTTAAAGAACGCCACAAGACCAACATACTTGGTATCCGGATGAATTTCTTCATCTACGCTGATAGCCTCTCCGGGCCGAAATGTCAGCTGCTTGCTGGCCAACAGATTATCACCCAATAAAACAGTATCTTGATTCAACAAATCACGATAAGCAGCAGCATCAAAGCTTTGATTGTCTTTGAGTTGGTAAATTCTGACTACCGTAGATAACGATTGCCCCCGCTCCGTCTGGTTCACACCATGGCGTGCAATAATATCCAGCTTTAACACTTTGAGTTTGCTAAAAAATATACTGCTGGATGTTTTCACTGTTCCGTCTTTAACAGTTTGCCATGCACCGCAGCCGGTAAGGCCTGCCAACAGCAGGCCATACATAACGATTTGAGTATATTTCTTGAAGTTAAGCTTTGCTTTCATGGTTTAACCCGTTATTGAATTATTTAAATTAATGAGTGGTAAAACGTTTGCTTATATTATCATTCGGAGATGCAATAGCTAATTCAGCAAACAACTGCCGGATATTTTAGCTCAAGACTCGGCCGCTTAACGTATGATGATAATTTTTTAACACTTCTGTTGCTTAACATAAACCGACACAACCTTTAAGCCCTTTATTCCAAAGCGTTTGATATTTTATTTTGCAATATATAGTTGTTTTTACACCACAATCACAATATATATCGTCAGAAAAACGTCATGTTTGTCACAAGCAAGCGGAGCATTTTCCGGCAATACCAATATTTCATACAATCGGATATCAACATTCTATCAGCATGAGACCTTTGCAAAACCCCCATCTGCGGCGCATTTCTGCGTTATGCGCTGCTCGCTCGTTTGCCTATCTATATGATATGTCTGCACTCGCTGTGCTGCTACGCCTTGAACTGCATCCACATCTGAGGGTTTTGCAAAGGTCTCAGCATGTATAGTGGCCGATTTTGATGCGCTTATCCTCTTTAGCAGCCCCCAAGCCCGTGTTGATTTTCAGCATTTGTGTTCCGCCCAACCGTGTCTGGCCTATCCATTCGCGTTTCATATTCAAATATATGGCCGCATCAGTTTGGTATCCCAAATAAATTTTCAGTAAATCCAATAATTGGCGGTGCAAATCCTGCCCAGGCAGCAAATCTTCCATATCTTTATACGAAGAAGGTGCAATATCTATATGAATCATATGATTACAATCTTTAAACCTGCTCCCGACTACTGCACTTCCTCCATCAAGCTTTAATGCACCCTTACTCAACTTGTTATCATTTCCAATATTGATCCATTGGGGCTGAAATTCAGATACTTCCACGATTGAAAACGGAGAAATATAGTTCACGATGCTTTTGATTCCGTCTGCCGTGCGTGTACGCTGGTGGAACACACCCAATAAACCTAAAATCTTGCTATCCAATAAAGGTTGGAGTAAATCTTTACTGTTTTCTTTTAAACTTTGCCCTATCAAATGAAGCAAGGTTAATGAGGTTTTGTCTTTACCTCCAATTAAAAACTGAAAAGGGTAACGGTATTTTTTCCAAGCCTGATAAAACAACTCACTGATACGGTGGTTGAAAATATCTAAAAATTCGGCAAGGCTTGCGGATCCTTCTTTTCCGGTAGCAATATCATTTAAAAAATACTCCGGCAATATCGAATCTACCCCGTATAAACCGAGAAAAGTGGTATAAACCGAAGGTATTGAAGATGATTCCGTATCTACTGCTGCAATTTCTCCTGCAGGAAACGCCAAAGATTTAACTCTTCGAAACCTGATATGTTGATGGAGGCCGTCTGAATCATCTCCGCTCATTTTTTCCAACAAATAACAAAATTGGAAAAAATTCATTTTTTCTGCGGCATCAACTATGTTCTGCCCGAGAATGCTGCAAAATACGTTATCGGCATTTCTTTGAAATACTCTTTCGGGATTCGGTATTTCCCAACTGGCTTGCTCTTTCTTTTCTTTATTGTCTTCTGCCGCTAAGTTAGCCGTGTTTAAAACCGAACGGTAGTAGCTTTGCTGTCTTTCCATTTATATTGTTTTCCCGAGGGCAGCGATTTGATCGTAAAACGGGTGAAAAGATTTAAATCTGCATACATGGCAAAAAATTCGTTAAGTAATTCTCCAAACAGATAAATCTCTGCATCTCCCTCAAAAGCATCTTCATCCAGCGTAAGCGTAATGTGTACGCCGCGCTGAACGGCACCTTTATCAAGCCTTCTAACTTGCTGATGGGCAACATCCAAAATGCCGTTTATTTTTCGTTTATTGAGCTCGTCTTCTGTCCAATCGTATATAGCCAGCGCACCTTTTAAAGTATCTTTATTCATTAACGACAAATAGTTAGGAGCAAGATGGGACAAGATACGCCATTGAAATCTATCTTCCGTAGGCGGATAACATGATAGTGTAGGCGTCAGCAGATTCCTAACCTGACTAATGTTGGGAATACCTGAAGATGTGTCTCTGATTTGTGTTTCCCTTAATGTTTTGCGGGGAATTTTTCCATTGGTGCCGGTTACTTTCAAAGACAATGTTTCAAACGGCAAAGGATTTTGCTTTTCCCAAGAATGTCCGCCCAACATCAAATAGGTTTCGTATTTCCCCCCCACGCCCTGCTTAACCCTAGTATGGAAATAACGCTCGGGAGCATCGTATTTCATTAAACCGCCCCGATGCTGGAAAGATGAAAAGGGAACATATTGGTAGCGGGCACCGTTATGATGATTAAAAGCGTCTACCGCATCAACCGAATATATTTCAACGTTCATACTGTCGTGAAGCAAAGGCTTGATCACATACTCATGATTCAAGTGGTCAACCCTTACCGGCTCTGCTTCCATCTCGAAAAGATTAATAGCAGGCGTACAGTGCAGCCTTAAGGCATCCGCATCAAACTTTAGCTCTACCGGATAATTTTTAGACAACACGACATCTAAAGAAAACTCTGAAGCAGATTCCGGAATATCTTCAAAATTAATGCCTTCCAAATCTATAAAAAAGAATTTCTGCTTGAAACAAAAGTATTCCAAAAGCATTTGATAGCCCGAAAAACTGTTATGCTCTTTATTCCATAACCTATCTTGTGGGCCAAATCCTACCGATTTGAATGTGATACGGTGATCAGGGAAAAATTTATGCCCATTGAAATTCAAACCTACGCCATCCACGTTATGCAACAAAGCATGGCGTAATGCAAATGCTACCGGTTCCTCAGCCGATATGTATAACCGTAATTTGGAAATATCCAATTGCTGTCTCTGCATCTGCTCACCGAACTTAAACTGTATGCGGATGATGCTGCGGCCGTTAAGATCATGATCCAACGTGCTGTATAAAATTCTTAGCGGTGTCAGAAGAACATCATTGGTGGTTCGATATATACAACGGGTTTGCCTATCCTCCATACTCACGGCTTCGGATTGGATGGGAACTCCTTTGGCAACAGTTTGATTACCTTGCAATGTTTTAAAATCAGGTTGGAATTCCAGCACGGTTAACGAAGGAATCATTCTTAAATAATGCGGCCACAACATATTTACCAAGCTTTCCGTCAGCTCAGGCAAATCGTCATCCAATTTTTGCTGGATACGGCCTGTTAAAAATGCAAATCCTTCAAACAAGCGCTCTACATAAGGGTCTCTTGTTCCCAAACGATTTATATTCAACAGCGCTGCGCGGTCGGGATAAGACTTAGAAAACTCCAAACCGGCTTCCCGCAGATAACGCATCTCTTCTTCAAAATATTTTAAGGTAGGGTCTGACATATCCGTAACCTAATACAAGGTAGCTAAAGCTTTTGCGGCATCAATTTTGATCAATCTGTTTTGAAGATCGGAAATTTGCTCCATGATTTTATTTTTTTCGTGCTGCATGTCTTTACGCTTTACTTTCGCCTGTAAAAAACTGCATTGCAGGTTATACAAATCGAATGCAAACTCTTTATCCCAAACTTCTACGGCCATGCTTTGCATTTCTTCCGCAGCCCTATCCAACAGATATAGCGACCATTCGGTTTTCTGATAAGCATCAGCCAATTTTGCCATCCAAAAAAGCTTACGGCATAAAAATTTGCCGTGTTGAAGCTGGGGGTGGTCAGACAGCCATGCCATAGCAGCCTCAATACCTGACGCCTCTGCAATCACTACCGCTTCATCATATTGGTTGTTTTCGGTTGTAACGGCACTTTCCATCACTTGAGCCAATGGTTGCGCACTATTGACATAGCTTGGTTTGAATACTTGTTTCTCCAACCACTCCAATACATTATCGGACGCAAAGGCCATACCGTTATCAAAGAGCAATCCTGATAACCCGCTGCATCTTTCCAAAAAAGCAGCAAAATCCGCTAAAAAAGAGGCTGTCTGACTAACATAAACACCGCCCAAAGCGGTTTGGGCTTTCCATGCATAGTATTGCAAATCAAGCCAATAATGATTTGCCCCCTCTAAAAAAGCCGCTTCAACCTTTTCCAACAGATCTAACCAATTTTCTTCTTTGTCTAACCTTTGCAAGGCAGCTACAACATCGGTTCTCGGAGCTTTCAAACGTGTTTTTGAATCAACCGCCGGCGGGCTGCTGGTTAAAGTACCCCAACGTACAGCCCTAACCATTTTAAATGCCGACCAATAACCGTATTCCTGCTGCCTTAAAAACACAGCTATTACCCGGGTTTGATCCAGCAACATTTTGCTGGAGCTAATCGCTGTTGTTTCAGACGGCAGTGTTATTTGTGTCTGTTTTTCCCCTGTGCCGGGTACTATGTGGGCGTGTTGCTCAGCAGAGTCACCTTCTTCCGCTTTTTGTGCATTTGAAACGTTTGGAGTTTCTCTATTGAATCGGAAAGACGCCTGCTCAAGCTTCTCTAAAATAGCTCCGAAACCCGGCCGGGCATTTTCTTCCCAGCCCATACACAAGTTTTGCAAGTAAATAAGCGAAGATAATGTTCGATTGAAAATCTCTTTATCATTAATCTCCAACGTATCTAAAATATCGAGCGTTCTGTTGCCCATTAGCCAAGATAAAGCCGTATATCTTTGCTGGGGTTTCTTGGGCCAAACGTCAGAATCGAATGACTTGATCAAACCGCATATCAATTCGAGGCCGTCTGAAAACCCCGACAAGCCTTCATAACGCAGCTTGGCGTAAGCATAGTAAGCTCCTACGCGCAGATCCTTTGCCTGCTCTTTGAGCAACTGTTCGCTTAAACGGATAATGAGCTCGACATCTATCCCGCTTAATTTTGCCAACTCCGATTTAACTGTTTCAAAGTTATCATCGTAGCTGACATCACTACCGGCCGGCGCTTCTTCGGAAATAGGAGCCAGCCAACCTGCCCAAGCTCCCAATCTCTCTTCAGCCTGTGAACTTGGATTGTCCCCCAAAACCGATTTAATCCAATCCGGAACAATCATTTTGAAGAAACCTCAAAAATCCGGCTCGGAATGCGTATGTTTCTCATCTCAAGCAAACCCAAAGGCCCTTTACCTGTATTGGTACGGATATAGAAGCGAACGGCAAGATTATGATCCACTTCCGACTCAACCAAATAAGTTCCATTATCAATCGGCGTTACCCTAGCCTTATCCAATAATCGGATGAATCCGAAACGGCCATTGAATTCAATATTTTTTCTGATGCCGGAAGCATCGCTCTCCCAAGTAATATACGCTCCTGAGGCAGCCATATCGCCGGGCCATCTGAAAGCTTTCCACTCCGCTTCTTGGTTAAAGTAATTCAATGACTGTCCGTCGAGCATTAAAGTGAATGAAGTGACGCCCGCAGTCGGAGCCGGTTTTAACTCAAAGGTGTAACCTGCCTCTCCGTTTACAAACAAATCATTTGAAACCTGACCAATCTTATTAATCTGATTCAGGAAATCTTTATTGACTCTAAATTCCTGACCGGGAACTTCAACCCAGCGATGCCCTTGCTTGGTGAGAATACCTTTTAATTGTGATTGAATAAATTGATCGAAATTTCCTTTATTCGGCTCGAAATACTTAGCAAGCACCGGGATAGCCACTTCAATCTCACTTGCACTCAACGGATATTTACCGGCCATATCTGCTTCAACGGCAGACATGATATTCTGATGCCACATAGAATTGATATTTTCCTGCGCAGCTCCCGACAAACTTCCCCATGAAACATGGAAAGGTTTAACAAAAACATTGTTTGCAAAGGCAAGCAATTTATCGCCGACACCTGCTTCAACCAAACGTGCATATTGCAAACCATCGGTAAACTCATTTTCTTCACCCGACATAACTCCTTGGACGGCTATACGGGCAGCCCCCCCGCTATCGGATGAGCCTACAATCTGGATCAATCTTTGCTTGGTAGCCGTTACTTTTTCCAAATAGCGTTGCAAACTCAAATCACTTTTGGGGTTCACTCCGGCATCTACCAATTGCAACAAGGTCGAAAATTTATCGTATAGCGGCCCCTGTATGTAGTCCTGCACTTGATCTTGAACAGCATTGACTCTTTCCGACTGGCTTTCCAATGCCGCAGAAGCCAACTGGCGGTTACGGGTTGATATTCTTGCTGCGGCAACTTTCTCGGCTTTAGCGAGCACCGCTTGATTGATTGGGATTCTTTTCGCATCAATCATGCTGTTTTCTTTAATAACCCCCATCAGAGCTACCAAAGGTGAACGCTGAGGATCGGCATAAACATGCAATTGATTAACAGCTTCCAAACTCTTGTTACGGCCAACCCATGAAATACTGTTAAGCACATCAAACCAAGCCGATGCATATTCAGAAAAATACTTTTCTTTCAAACCATTAATTGCAATCTCATTCACTTCAGAAGAAGGCAGTTTACCGGCCAATACCCAATCATCAGCATGATTGTTCTTAGCTGCCGCTTCAAAAGCCGGTTGAATATATTTACGCCATGCTTCCGGGGTGAAAATACCCGGCAGTTTTTTTGAAACCGTCCATTCGTTCTGAATATCTCTTTTCAGAATCTCAGCCAAAGAGACACTTGGAAATTTTTGGATTCCTTCTTCCAAAATTTTGCGATAAACATGTTCTTCTGTTTGTACATCACCAATCCATTCAGCCAAAATCTGACGGCTGTTATCTACCAAGCCGCGATCGCTCGGCGAAATCCAATGCTGTTGCTGGGGAAGCCGTTGTGTAAAAAAGGCAACCACTTCTTTAACCTGCTCGCTTTTCGATAAATATCCATCAAAAATCAGAAGCATATGTGAAGCAAGAAATGGTGCATCAACTTTGTCTATTCTGTCGGTTACCATTAAATAGGCCTTGAGAATATTGTAAAACTCTTCACTATTATGTGTATTAGTTTTGGAATATTCATCCAAGTAAGACAGATGCTCGGTCCATTTCTGCAGTACAGGTGCAACCACAACTCCCTTAACGGCTTTTCCGTATTCAAGATAAGCTGTATCCAGCAATTCTTGGGAATGATCATAGCCCACAGCGGCAAGTGCTTTTCCTGATGCGGTAGATTTTTTCTCTTCAAGATGAACAATCTGTTTTTGCAGATCAATCAAACCGGCCAGATTATTGAGTGAAGAGGGGTTTTCTTTTAACTGCACGATGCTCTGTTGCAATGCAGCCATGTCTTGATGGCTGTTGTAGGCAGCCACCGAGAAGCCCGTTGCAGCCAAAACCGCCAAAACACTTAATCCGCCATAAATTTTATCCGGTTGAGTCCATTTCAACTTTTTGGCTTTGTTAAAGCCTACAATGCTGTTAAAAGACTGATAAATCAAATCGGGCAACATGTCTTGTTGCCTTGAATAAACAAAAGCAACCGTATTCAAACTGTCTGTTTTACCCATTTCTTGTTTATTCAAGAACAGTTTTTCCGCAATCATGCCGTTTGAAGCCTGCAATTTTTGCGACAACAAAGCCGGTGCAACTGATGTGTGGCGCTCTTCTATCGAAAAAGTACCCATTCCGGATAGTTCAAAAGCAAATTTCTCTAAATCTTTCTGAATGTTTTCCTGTTTCGATTCCAAAACATTGTGAGTAATAGAAAAAGGTTGGGCATTTTGATTGCTTCTATCCACATAAACCATGTTTACCGGTAACAGCCAGCCCAGTTTATCCATAAACGTTTTGATGCTTCCGGCAAAATTTTCCGCTTCATTCATGTCATTGGATAAATACACTATACCTTCCGCGGGCTGCACGCCTTTACCACGCAGGCCACCCCACCCTTCAAGCGGCTCCGGTGCATGAATATCAATCCAAAAGGCAGCATGGCTTTCTACCCATAAGTGATGTTTAATTTCAGGGAAAGCCTGCAAAACCACTTCATCGGAACCGTCAACGAATATCCAAGGTTTTCTGTGGTTTTTATATTGGGTAGTCAAAGTATAAATCTGTTGCAATTGCTCCCACCGTTGCGCATTACCGAGCAGGCGGATTGACTCTGAAGACTCATCTTGTAACTCTTCTGTGATTAATTTTCTTGCTCCCGAATATCTTCCCGACCAGCCGGACCACACATAACGGATGGCCATCGGCATTAAAAAAATTAATGAGGCTATCAATACCAAACATACCCAAACAACTGTTTTTTGCATTGAGCCCTCGAGGCCGATTTTGGCTCCGAAAAAGAAAACCAAGCATCCTGAAAGAATGCTGATAGCAAGCAAGATTAAACCCAGAAAAAGTGGTCTCATGATTTTTAATTTCCAAAAAATCCAACAAGAGTAAAACTAAACTGAAATAAAAAAGGAATCTTGCGATTCCTTTTTTGAATGTCTTTATTAAAATTCCTTTAATAGACAAGCTTATTCAACCATTTATCAATACGACAAACGATTAAAAACTTTCCTCGCAGCCGTAAGATTATTCAACACGCATGAAAAAATCAATTAGTTTATGTTGAGCGGTATTTTTATGATATTGGCGTGATTGCACTACTGAAACCTTTTTACCACAACTTAGTTTTACATTCCGGATATAATTGATTACGCATTATTTGGAAAAGAAATCAGCCCTAAATATGCTCCTTGTTCATGGCCGGCCAACCATAAAATATCTTTGCCCGATGTGTCGCTGTTGAGAGCAAACCACAACGCCAACCAATAGGTATTGGCCGCTTCGTCAAAATAACGGTCAACCGTAAAAACATCTATGCTGTTTTTTCCCTTCCAAAAGCTCAACCCTGCTCCGTAAAGATTTTCAAACAGAACCGGCAGTTTATCGGAAGCAATATTACCCAACCACATGGCACCGGGCTCTTTTCCTTTTAATGCGTAAGGTGCATATTTTTTTCTGACCAACTCGCCCAAGGCCTCATCATCGTCATAGCTTAATCCGATCTGTCTGGATACATAGCCTTGAATACCGGCCTGTTGCTTTTCGGCAGATTGTTTAGATACCAATGCAAACCACGCTGCACTTTCAGGCAGAGCATTTTCCTCATCATCATTTAATGCTAAAGATAGAACCACGATTAATTTTTCAGATGAATTTTGAATCCAATCACCTAAGGCATCTGCACCGTTTTCCAACAAACCGACTTCGGTTTGTACATCTCCTAAAGCACCGGTGCCGTTCAAATAATCAGAAAGAGCTTGAAAATCATCACTTCTTGAATATTCAGATGCAGAATCCAAATAAACGGTTAATTCCTTATAAGGCAGAACCGCTAAAGTGCTCTCAATAAATTCAATAAAACTTCTGAAAATGTCTTCCCTAATTTCCTCGTTTTCCTTATCCTCACGGTCAAATACGGCGGGGCTGCCTTTTCTCAACTCCCCCTGTTGAACCATAATATCGGATATGTTTAAGCTTTCGGGCAAATAGATACCGGAGCCAACCACAGCTATACTTTTTTGAGCCCAATTTTGCCAATGCTGGCGGATTCTGTTTTTTTCTACTTCCCAAGCATCAAACTGGCTTTTTCGGCTGTATTCCCAAGAAAAAAACATCAGCCGTATACTTCCCCATACCAACACAGGCACACCGAACAGCAAACACCAAAACAGTAATGAATAAGGTCTGCCCTGCCATAAAGACAATACAAGCGGCACACACAGCAAAAATAAAACAAACAGCCCTAAAAACCAGAATAAAGGCTTATCGAAACGGTATTTTTCCAACTTCACCACTTCGGGAATATCGGGAATCGGCCAATCCATCAGTCGCTCCCCACAGAAGGCATACTGCTGATCAATGCACAGCCGCAAGCACACTTACACCCTTCAACGGCTACCGCTTTGTCTTGAAACGACATAAAACTGCTTCCTTCGATAATGGGATTTACGCCATGCCCGGGCACAGGGCAACTCACCATATCGCCGACCAAAGCAGCCGGTTTGCCGTCAATAATCATTTGAGATGAGGCTTGGATGACATTGCCGCCATGAGTAGTCGCATCACCCAAACGGATGATTCCTTTCATATAGTATCTTTCTTTAAACTGATAAATAGAATGTCGGCATTCTACATTGCTTTATCATATTTTCACAAATCAGCACTACCGGAAACCATGGCTATTTCGTTTTCACTTATTTTTTCCTATAAAAGTAGAAAGAAATACAACACATTACTGATGCCTTTACGGAACTCTCCGATATAGATACAGTTCAAAGCGTAGCAATGTGGCGAGTGCAGGCATATCAAAAAGATTGTAAAGGTCTCTATTGTTCATGCCGTGCTTTCAGACGGCTTGATGCCCTAACAGACAACATAAAAAAAATCCCACATGCCGAGCATGCGGGATTTGGTTTGGTCAAGCTTTTTCAGACGGCCTCTTACATCATACCGCCCATGCCGCCCATACCACCCATGCCGCCCATATCAGGCATAGCAGGTTTGTCTTCGGGGATTTCGGCAATCATGCAGTCGGTAGTCAGCATCAAACCGGCAATCGAAGCGGCATGTTGCAGGGCTGAACGGGTTACTTTGGCAGGATCCAAGACACCCATTTCCAACATATCGCCGTAGGTGTCATTACCGGCGTTGTAACCGTAATTACCTTTGCCTTCCAACACTTTATTAACCACCACAGAAGGCTCGCCGCCGGCGTTTTTCACGATTTGGCGTAGCGGAGATTCCACGGCACGCAATACGATTTGCACGCCTGCGTCTTGATCGGCATTGGAAGTTTCCACTTTTTCCAAAGCGGCACGGGCACGCAGCAGGGCAACGCCTCCGCCTGCCACCACGCCTTCTTCAACGGCGGCGCGGGTTGCATGCAAGGCATCTTCTACGCGGTCTTTCTTCTCTTTCATTTCCACTTCGGTAGCCGCACCGACTTTAATTACCGCCACACCGCCGGCCAATTTGGCTACGCGCTCTTGCAGTTTTTCTTTGTCGTAATCGCTTGTCGCTACTTCGATTTGCTGGCGGATTTCGCCTACGCGCGCCTCAATCTGTGCTGCATCGCCGAAGCCGTCGATAATGGTGGTGTTTTCTTTACCGATTTCGATGCGTTTGGCTTGGCCTAAATCTTCTAAAGTGGCTTTTTCCAAAGACAAGCCGACTTCTTCTGAAATCACAGTACCGCCGGTCAAAATGGCGATGTCTTGCAACATGGCTTTGCGACGGTCGCCGAAGCCCGGGGCTTTAACGGCAACGGTTTTCAGAATGCCGCGCAAGTTGTTCACCACCAAAGTGGCCAATGCTTCGCCTTCAACGTCTTCGGCAATAATCAGCAGCGGTCGGCTGGTTTTGGCGATTTGCTCCAATACCGGCAACAGGTCGCGGATGTTGCTGATTTTTTTGTCGAACAGCAATACAAACGGGTTGTCCAACGCAGCCAATTGTTTTTCAGCGTCGTTGATGAAGTAAGGAGACAGGTAGCCGCGGTCGAACTGCATACCTTCTACTACGTCCAATTCGTTTTCCAATGATTTGCCGTCTTCAACGGTAATCACACCTTCTTTGCCCACTTTTTCCATCGCTTCAGCAATGATGGCACCCACTTGCTCGTCTGAGTTGGCAGAAATCGAACCTACTTGGGCGATTTCTTTAGAAGTGTCGCAAGGTTTAGCAATGTTTTTCAGCTCGTCAACCAAAGCGTTCACGGCTTTGTCGATACCGCGCTTCAGGTCGGTCGGGTTCATACCGGCGGTAACGTATTTCATGCCTTCGGCTACGATGGCTTGTGCCAAAACGGTTGCGGTGGTGGTACCGTCGCCGGCCACGTCGTTGGTTTTAGAGGCTACCTCTTTCACCATTTGCGCGCCCATGTTTTCGAATTTGTCTTTCAATTCGATTTCTTTGGCTACGGTTACACCGTCTTTAGTGATGTGGGGGCCGCCGAATGCGCGGTCTACCACGACGTTGCGGCCTTTCGGGCCTAAAGTTACTTTAACGGCGTTGGCCAATACGTTGACACCGTTTACCATTTTTTGGCGCACGTCTGCGCCGAACTGTACGTCTTTTGCTGCCATGTTGATTCTCCAAATAATGAATGCTTTACGAGGCCGTCTGAAACCGTTTCAGACGGCCTGAACAATGTTGTTTGCCGATTATTCCACGATACCGAAGATGTCTTCTTCGCGCATTACCAACAGCTCTTCGCCGTCGGCTTTCACGGCTTGGCCGCTGTATTTGCCGAAGATCACTTTGTCGCCGACTTTCACATCCAGCGCACGGCGTTGGCCGTCTTTACCGACTTTGCCCGCACCCACGGCAATCACTTCGCCCATGTCGGGTTTTTCGGCGGCTGCGCCCGGCAATACGATGCCTGATGCGGTTTTTTCTTCAGCTTCCAAGCGTTTCACAACTACGCGGTCGTGTAAGGGACGGATGGTCATGTGTATGCTCCAATATCATAAATAGTCAAACAAATACCTGAATATTCAGGCTGTTAAAAAATGAAATGTTGTGCATGAAGGGTAAGCCCAACATTTTCCAGTATGAACGAAAGGCAAAATAAGGCTGTAAACGGTAAATTCAAGCCCTGTTGTGTGCTTTTGTACAAATTTCTTTCGCGTTCAGAAGGCCAAATGAGAAGAGCGGAAATGTGGTTTGAGAGAGGCGCCTGCCCTGAGCAAACAATCAAAGCCGTGCCGGTGCAAACCGACATACCTTAAATTCAAAAAATTCAAATTCCACGAAGGTGTTTGGCCGTCTGAAACCTCTTTTCAGACGGCCTGCTCTGCTTATAAAAACTGATTTTGTTTATTTTTGATTGTATTGATTTAAGGTAAAAGCCGTAATCTGTTTCAGACGGCCTCTTGTACCAAGAAGGCCGTCTGAAATCAAATGTCTACTTCCGCCGTATCGCCCTCGGCTTCCATCCACGCGCGGCGGCTGGCGGCTTCGCCTTTGCCCATCAGTTTGACAAAGATGCTGTGGGTTTGTTCGTGCGCCGCTTCGGGAATCTGCACCTGCAACAGGCGGCGGGTGTCGGGGTGCATGGTGGTGTCTTTGAGCTGGTCGGGGTTCATCTCGCCCAAGCCTTTGAAGCGGCTGATGGAATAGGCGGTTTCTTTCACGCCTTCTTTTTGCAGCCGCTCCAAAATGCCGTCCAATTCGCCCTGATCGAGTGCGTAGAATTTGCGCGCGGGTTTGCTTTTGCCTTGTGCGTTGACGTCCACGCGGAACAGCGGCGGTTGGGCTACATAAATATGGCCGTCTGAAACCAGTTTGGGGAAGTGGCGGTAAAACAGGGTAAGCAGCAGCACTTGGATGTGCGAGCCGTCCACGTCGGCATCGGAGAGGATGGCGATTTTGCCGTAACGCAGGCCGCTTAAATCGGGGTTGTCGTTCGCGCCGTGCGGGTCAACGCCGATGGCAACGGCGATGTCGTGGATTTCGGCATTGCCGAACAGTTGGTCTTGATGCACTTCAAAGCTGTTCAACACTTTGCCGCGCAAGGGCAAAATGGCTTGGGTGGTTTTGTCGCGCGCGAGTTTGGCCGAGCCGCCTGCCGAGTCGCCCTCTACTAAGAAGAGTTCGTTTTCGCGGATGTCTTCGCTTTCGCAATCGGTAAGTTTGCCGGGCAGCACGGCCACGCCGCTGCCTTTTTTCTTCTCGATTTTTTTTACCGAACGCATCCGCGCCTGCGCCTGCTTGATGGCGAGTTCGGCGATTTTTTTACCGGCTTCGACGTTTTGGTTAAGCCACAATTCCAGCGGGTCGCCCGACACGGCGGCGACGAGCTTGAGCGCGTCGCGGTTGGTGAGCTTATCTTTGGTTTGGCCTTGGAATTGCGGGTCGAGCACGCGGGCGGACAGCACGAATGCCACGCGGCCGAACACGTCGTCGCTCTGCACTTTCACGCCGCGCGGCAGCAGGTTATGGTGGTTGATGAAGTTGTTCACCGCTTGGAACACGGCTTGTTTCAAACCGGCTTCGTGCGTGCCGCCGAGCGGGGTGGGAATCAGGTTCACATAGCTTTCGCTATTGCACGAGCCTTCTTCCAGCCAAGTGAGTGCAAACGCCGCACCTTCGCCCGCGCTGAAATCGCTGTCGTGGCCGTCTGAAATATAGTTTTCCGAAGCGAATACCGGCACGGCTTCCTGCGCCTCGCTGATTAAGTCGAGCAGATAGCTTTTCAGGCCGTTGGGGTAATGCCATGTCTGCATATGCGGTTCGTGCTGGCCTTTGACGGGGCGGGTGAGCGACACGGTAACGCCCGGCAGCAGCACCGCTTTGGCGCGCAACAGGCGTTCGAGTTCGGCGATGCTGTATTGCGGGCTTTCAAAATATTTGCCGTCCGGCCACACGCGCACTTCGGTGCCGCTGTCTTTCACCGCGCATTTGCCGACCTCGGCCAACGGCTCGACCACCGCGCTGCCCGCAAACACGATGCGGTGGATTTTGCCTTCGCGCTTCACGGTCACTTCGAGGCGTTTGGAAAGCGCGTTAGTTACCGACACACCCACCCCGTGCAGGCCGCCTGAAAAGGCATACGCGCTGCCGCCGTCTTTCTTGTTGAACTTACCGCCCGCATGAAGCTGCGTGAACACCAGCTCCACCACCGGCAAACCTTCGACGGGATGCAGCCCCACCGGAATGCCGCGCCCGTTGTCGCGCACGGAAAGCGAGCCGTCTTCATGGATTTCCACTTTGATTTCGTCGGCAAAACCGCCGAGCGCTTCGTCGGCGGCGTTGTCGATCACCTCTTGGCAGATGTGGGTGGGGCTGTCGGTGCGGGTGTACATGCCCGGCCGTTCTTTTACCGGCTCCAAGCCTTTGAGGACGGTGATACTGGATTCGCTGTATTGGGGTGTGGTCATGAGGGTTACGCAGTCAAATGTTTAAGCAGTTTCAGACGGTCTCTTGCGGCAGGCCGTCTGAAAAATAAGAAAATCTTGCAATCGGGCGGGATTTTAACATGATTTAAACGGGGTTTCAGACGGCATCGGAAAAGCAGAACGGGCATTGAAGCAGATGAGGCCGTCTGAAAATAAAAAACGCTTTCAGACGGCCTGAAAGCGTTCGGAGGGATTATTTGAGTTCCAATTGGCGGCGGGTGAATTCTTCCAACGTTTCCAAACCGCGCAGAAAGCGGGAAAGTTCGCTCAATGCACCTTCATATACTCCGCGTTTGAAATCAATCACTTCGTCTATCGGTGCCCAATATTGATGCCAACGCCAGCCGTCGAATTCGGGGTGGCTGGTCGCGCGCAGATGCACGTCGCTTTCGCGGCCCACCAAGCGCAGCAGATACCAAATCTGCTTTTGCCCGCGGTACGAGCCGCGCCATTCCCGTCGCACCCAATGGGTAGGTACGTCGTAGCGCAGCCAGTCTCGCGTGCGGCCGAGTATCTTAACGTGGTGCGGCAGCAGGCCGACTTCTTCCAGAAGCTCCCGATACATCGCCGTTTCGGGGCTTTCGCCCGGCTTGATGCCGCCTTGCGGAAACTGCCACGAATGCTCGCGCACCCGTTTGCCCCAGAATACTTCGTTGCGGTCGTTGGTCAATATAATACCGACATTGGGGCGATATCCTTCTCTATCCAGCATTTTTTGTCGCCCTTTGCGTAAAATCCAATCGCGTGATTTTCCCATAAATGCGAGCGGTTTGACAAATTTATCCACAAGCGGCGCCTCCCGTTCGGGGCCGTCTGAAAAAATTATTGTTTATGATGAAAAACCTATCCGAAGCCGTGTTAAAAAATGTTTGTTTTTACGTTGTAAGGTCTTGCATCTCAAAGGATTTTGCCGTTTAATTCGCCCTGCTGCACGCAGCCTCACTGCCTCTGCATGGTTTATATTTTTTTGTACCGCCTACGGTACGTTTTTTAAAGGATAAGAACATGAAAAAAACTTGGTTGGTTTCTGCTGCGGCAGGATTATTTTTAGCCGCATGCGGAGGCTCGGGCAATACCGATTCACAAAAAACCGCAGAGAACACGGCCTCAAGCACCGCGGAGCCAACAGCTGCCGCACCCGCAACAGGCAAACTCAATATCTACAATTGGTCGGATTATGTTGATCCTGCTACCGTTAGCGAATTTGAAAAAGCCAACGGCGTTAAAGTACGCTACGACTTTTACGACAGCAACGAAACACTCGAAGCCAAAGTGCTTACCGGCAAATCAGGCTACGATTTGGTTGCCCCCTCGATTGCCAACGTAGGCCGCCAAATCAAAGCCGGCGCTTATCAGGAAATCGACAAAAATTTAATTCCCAACTACAACAATATCGATCCTGAATTATTGTCTATGATGGACAAAGTCGATCCGGGTAACAAATATGCCGTGCCCTACTTCTGGGGCATCAATACGCTTGCCATCAATAAAGACCAAGTAACCAAAGCCTTAGGCACCGACAAACTGCCCGAAAACGAATGGGATTTGGTATTCAACCCCGAATACACGGCCAAACTGAAATCGTGCGGCATCAGCTTTCTCGACAGCCCGACCGAACAAATTCCGCTCGGTTTGAATTACATCGGCAAAGATGCCAACAGCGAAAATGCTGACGATTTGAAAGCGGCTGTCGATATGATGAAAAAAGTACGCCACGATGTTAAACGCTTCAGCTCGTCAGGCTATATCGACGATATGGCAGCAGGCAACCTTTGCGTGGCCATCGGCTACGGCGGCGATTTGAATATTGCCAAAAACCGTGCCAAAGATGCCAAAAACGGCGTCAACATCGAGGTACTCACTCCCAAAACCGGTGTAGGTATCTGGATTGATTCTTTCATGATTCCGAAAGATGCCCCAAATACCGCCAACGCCCACAAATACATCAACTACACGCTTGATCCGCAAGTGGCTGCGAAAAACGGTAATTTCGTTACCTATGCTCCCGCCAGCAAACCCGCCCGCGATTTAATGGAAAAATCATTTGCCGAAGATAACTCCATCTTCCCGAGCGATGAAGTAAAAGCCAAGAGCTTTGTGGTTTTGCCCAAATCAGCCGATGCGGTGAAACTGAGTGTCCGCCTATGGCAGGGACTGAAGGCAGGCCAATAAAGACCGAAAGTTTGAAAGGTATGGCTTTTTAATCATGTTTCTTTAATCAAAATAATTAAAAGCACCGCATATTGCGGTGCTTTTTTCTCATCATTTCAACAAATATAGTCACTCAACTTTTATAAGAAGCCGAAATATTTAGACAATAAAAAAGCCATCTGTATTCAGACGGCCTCATTCTTTATTTCATTTAAGCCTTAAAAGTCTATTTATCTTTTACGACCGAAAATCAAAGACAACACGGCCAAAATCAAAAAGCCGATAAAAAGAATCTTTGCAATACCGGCAGCACTACCTGCGATACCACCGAAGCCGAAGATACCTGCAATAATAGCAATAACAAAGAAAATGATTGAATAACGTAACATGGTTTTTTTCCTTTTTTGAATTAAAACAATCTGATGTGTGACATCTGAGTGATACCGCTTTCCCGCTTCCCACATCTTAAACAGATATACAGAAGCTACGGAATACATGCACAGTAACATGCACCTAACAATTCTCCAATTGCATAATTTAACCTAAATCATAAAATTAAAAGGTTTCACACTACAGCAAAAATTTAAAGCAATAAAAAGTAAATAATTTGAATTAAATTGTTATAAGCTCATAACCGCAAAAAAATAACTCATTGATAAAAATAAATTTTTATAAAACAGCTAAAATGCAACATTAAATATTTTTGACAAATATTGCAAATTTGTAAGCAATTTTAAAAATAAAACAACCAAGTCTATGATTTTATTTATCTTTTAAAATTAATTTAGTTAAATTATCTGCAATTTCCTTGAAAACACAACAAACTGCACTTAAATGTTTTCTACACCGGCAACGGTGTATCACACACTTTATATTATTCAACAGATAAATGTTAAAGAAAGATAAATGTTAAAGAAAGGAATCCAGATGAATTGGGATCAAATCGAAGGAAAATGGGATCAGTTTGTTGGCAAAGCGAAAGAAAAATGGGGTGAATTAACCGATGACGATCTGAAAGTTGCAGAAGGAAAACGCGACCAATTGGCCGGTAAACTTCAAGAACGCTATGGTTACACCAAAGAGCAAGCTGAAAAAGAATTGGATGATTGGATGAACAGCAACTAATTGCTGCTACATATCTATCCTCGCGAATATCGCTATAAAACCCGCATAAAGCGGGTTTTTCTTTTTATTTGTTTAAAGCGTGGTAGTTTGTGCAGACGACAAATAATCAGTGCATAACTGCTTTACCGTGCAAAGCCATCATCAACTCTTCACCAATTAATGCAGGCAATTCCGATTTGTGCGCCCATAAAACTAGCAAAGTCAGCACTTTTGCCATGTCTACGGTAATCTCGTCAGGCGGCAAATGCAACAAAGCGTGCACCACAAATTCGCGTTGTTCTCCATTAATCGCCTGAACACGATCTAGGAAATACAGTAAATTCACAACGTCGTGAGGTAACGATTCCAGTTCTTCCCAACTGTAAACACGCATCACGCCGCTACGGTATTGTGTTTCTTCTACCTCCGGGCTGTTAGCCAACACTTCCAACAACATCAATGCTTGGTTGATTTCAATATCACTAAAACCGATATCTTCTAGAATCTGCCCTAAGTCTGAGGGTGGCGGGCAGGCTTCCAAGTCGTAAAAGTGTTTGATTAAAAAGGCGATTACATCAGCCATGATATATCCTTATTGTTATTTGATTCTTTGATAGCGTCCGCCCGGCATCGGGGAAACGATTTTCTCCAGCTCCAGTTCGAGCAACTGCGCATATATATCGGCAGCAGAAAGGTTTAGCTGCTCTGCCAAACTGTCGGGATGCACAGGGCTGTATCCCATTGCGGCTAAAAGCGGATGTTCAGACGGCCCCCGTGTGTGTGTTTGGGTATGTGTTTGTTGTTCCTGCCCTTGTTGCTGCAATTTTATTTGCCCGGTTTTATCTTGACTAATTGTTGAGTTCAACAATTGCGGACATTCGAGCAAAATATCGTCTAAACATTCTACTAATTTAGCACCTTCTTTTATCAACTTATGACAACCCTTACTGTGCGGGTTATCAATCGATCCGGGCACAGCCATAACCTCCCGCCCCATATCGGCCGCCAGTTTGGCTGTAATCAGCGAACCTGATTCGGGCGCGGCTTCTACAACCAATACTGCTTTTGATAAAGCGGCTATCAGGCGGTTTCGCCGGGGGAAATTTCCTGCCAACGGGCGGGTATTCAATGGAAATTCGCTAACAATCAATCCGTTGTCGGCAATCTGATAAGCCAAATTTTTATTTGCTTGAGGATAAATCCTGTCTATTCCCGTTCCCCATACAGCAACAGTCCCACCCTTAGTGCTTAACGCCCCTTGGTGGGCTGCCGTATCAATGCCGGAGGCCATACCCGAAACCACACCGATACCCTCTTCACCCAACGCATGGCCGAAATCACAGGCGATTCGCATGGCTTGGGGCGTGGCATGTCGGCTGCCGACGATAGCTACCGAAGAACGGTGCAGCAATTCGACACGCCCCCTTAAAAACAACAACGGCGGAGGTGTAAGGCCTTCTGTCAACATTAAGGGAAAGTCGTTGTCGCAAAGCAACATCAAACGGCAATTTTCCTGCTGCTCCCATGCTAACGCAGCTTCTGCCGCCGCAACGGCTTGGCTGTTGTCTCCTTTCCATGCCGCTACTGCTTGTTTGTGGCAAACCAGCTGCCGCACGCTTTCCGCCGGAGCGGCCAATACAGCTTCAGCTGTACCGTAATGCTTGATTAAGTTCAAGAAACTTTCAGCCCCGATATAGGGTGTAAGCGCAAGCTGTATCCATGCGGCTCTTTCGGAATCATTCATGGCAAACCCCGTAATGTTTGCATTCACTCGTAAATTAGTAATGTGAGTGATATTTTTGTGTTTTGTATTTTATATTTTTTGTAATGGTTTGTTAACCATTTTCAAGAATAATTTACGGAAACCGCCTAAAAAAAGGGGAAAATGTGTCGTGAAAATACCAATAAAAAAAGCACACATTGCTGTGTGCTTTTTCAGACGGCCTATTACAGGCTTGTTTTAGTAGAGATTAATATTGCTTTTGATATTGTATTCATTATGCTCGGTATCGTGCGATTCTTGTGGTGCATTCGGCACATGTCTCGCATCGTCTGACATATTATCCAAATCTTGACCCGGCTCTGAAGCAGTATCACCAATGTTAATATTGGTTAAGCTTTCCAAAATAATGGCTGAAGCCAAATGTTCGCTGGTGCGGTAAACCATCGCCAACCCAACTTCTTCAGAAGGAATAGAAACGTATTTCACCACGCTGCGGCCTTTGCCGCCGTTTTCCAAATCTACTTTTACTTGGCGGCTGCGCTTGTATAAGCTCAAAACCGTACCTTTGTCCAAGCCGTCGGCTTCGCCTTTATTCAAGGTAATGGTTTGGAATTGGCCGGCTTCACTCACGCCGTCAAAAATAGATACGACTTTTGCATCAATATGGCGGCTTGGTGCATGCGGCATCATTTGGAAACTGTCGCGCTCATCCGTCATTTTCAACAGGAAGTCACCCTTGCGTACTTCAGACACGGCTTCTTCTACCACCATAGGCTGTGCGGTTTGGGTAGGCACTTTTACCAACGGATGCAGACGTGTGTAATATTCGTTGTTCGGCAGATATTGGGCATCTTTCTCACTACGGGCATCCAAAGCGCTGTTGGTGTAAGGCAGCGTGCTGACGATACCGCTGAACACCACTTCTTGCCCCAAATATTTTTTGGTTTCAGGATCGATAATATCTTTGCGGGCACGATACACCAGATAACGACCCGGTTCGGTAATGCCGTAGGCGTATACACGGTCGCCTTTGCTGTAAAGGATGCGGTTGTCGGGGCCGTCGATCAAACGCGGTGCATCTTGTGTTTGCATTTGCGGAATCACTTGCGGATGCTGCATAAACATACGGTAGAAATTCACGTTAACGGTTTGAATACCGTAGCCTGACGATACTTCGCGCACCCGGGGTGCCAATTTGACTACCGGAATACCGTCGCGATAGGAAGATGCGTTGTCAAAACCAAGGCGCGGTTGGCCGTTTACATAGCGCAACACCAAAACCTGCCCCGGATAAATCATATGCGGATTGCGGATTTCGCTGCGGTTTGCTCCCCACAAGCGGTTCCATTGCCACGGGCTGTAAAGGTATTTGCCCGAAATGCCCCATAATGTATCGCCCTGCTTGACCACATAACGCTGAGGCGCATCGGGACGGACTTTCAGCCCGGCTGCCGCGGCTTGGCCCGAAAATGCCAAACCTAAGGTGCAAAGCAAGGTTATAATACGTTTCTGCATAACTGCTCCCCTTGAAATCGAAATTGATTGTCTTTAATTAACTTTAACAATGAGCATAACGGCTCTTTGCGGATACGACATGTAATAAAATCTGCGTAATATTTTATCACTGAATATTGCCGTTATCATAGCATCAAACACACATATTTTTACATTAGAGATTAAATTATGGCATTACTTAACATACTCCAGTATCCCGACGAACGCCTGCATATTGTTGCGAAACCCGTTGCGGAAATTGATGAGCGCATTCAAACGTTGGTAGGCGACATGCTGGAAACCATGTATGAAGCACGCGGCATCGGCTTGGCCGCAACTCAGGTAAACGTGCACGAACGTGTGGTGGTTATGGATTTGTCGGAAGAGCAAAACGAACCGCGCGTTTTTATCAACCCCATCATTACCCATAAAGACGGCGAAACAACATACGAAGAAGGCTGTTTGTCCGTGCCCGGCATCTACGACACCGTAACCCGCGCCGAACGCGTTACCGTTGAAGCCCTAAATGAAAAGGGCGAAAAATTTACTCTTGAAGCAGACGGCTTACTGGCTATCTGTATCCAACACGAGCTTGATCACTTGGCCGGAAAAGTATTTGTAGAATATCTATCTACATTAAAACAGAACCGAATCAAAACCAAATTGAAAAAACGCGCCAAGCACAATCTATAACCTTTTGTTCAGACGGCCTTTTATCTTATGAAAGTTATTTTTGCCGGCACGCCCGATTTTGCCGCTTCCGCCTTATCGGCCATCGCCGAGGCCGGGTTTGAAATCCCTCTGGTGCTTACCCAGCCCGACCGCCCCAAAGGACGGGGCATGCAGCTCCAGCCAAGCCCCGTAAAGCAAACGGCGCTTAACTTGGGTTTAACCGTAGCCCAGCCGCCAAGCCTTCGCCATGAAGACGCTCAGGAACTGTTGCGCAAACAACACGCCGATGTGATGGTGGTGGCGGCTTACGGCCTGATTCTGCCTCAAGCCGTGCTGGATATTCCCAAGCACGGCTGCCTGAATATTCACGCCTCTCTCTTACCGCGCTGGCGGGGAGCCGCGCCTATACAGCGTGCCATTGAGGCGGGAGACGCCGAAACAGGCGTGTGCATTATGCAGATGGATGCGGGATTGGACACGGGCAATGTCGTCAGCGAACACCGCTATGCCATTCAAAGCACCGATACTGCGGCAAACGTGCATGACGCTTTGGCTGAAATCGGGGCGCAAGCTATTGTCGCTGATTTGCAACGCTTAGATCAGGAAGGCCGTCTGAAAAGCATCCCGCAACCGGAAAACGGTGTAACGTATGCACAAAAATTAAACAAAGAAGAAGCGCGTATCGATTGGAACGAACCTGCGCAGCTTATCGAACGTAAAATCAGGGCATTCAACCCCGTGCCCGCTGCATGGACTGTATATCAGGGCAAACCTTTAAAAATATGGCGCGCCGAAGTGATTGACCGGCAAGGAGAGCCGGGCACGGTATTGCAGTGCCGTTCAGACGGCCTGATTGTTGCGTGCGGCCAACAAGCACTGAATATTACCGAACTGCAACCGGCCGGCAGCAAGCGCATGGACATCGCCGCGTTTGCGGCGGGGAACCGTATAGAAGCGGGAGAACACCTGTGAGCATGGCTTTGGCGCAAAAATTAGCGGCAGACACCGTAACCGCGGTGGCTTCCGGTCAAAACCTGCAAGATGTATTGGCGCAAATAAAGGCCGACCATCCCGATTTAAGCGCCCAAGAAAGCGGTGCCTTGCAGGATATTGCCTACGGTTGCCAGCGTTACGGCGGCAGTTTGCATTATATGCTCGGTAAAATGTTGAACAAGCCGATTACCGAACCTAAGCTTGAAAGCCTGCTGATTACAGCACTCTACCAACTGAACCACACTACTAACGCACCCCATGCCGTAGTAAACGAAGCCGTTGATACCGCAGCCAAAATAGGCAAAGGGCAATACCGTTCGTTTACCAATGCCATTTTGCGCCGCTTCCTGCGCGAACGCGACAAGCTCAATGCCGGCTGCAAGCATAACGATGTTGCCAAATACAATTTGCCCGAATGGTGGATACGCTATCTGCAAAACCATTATCCGAAGCATTGGCACAACATGGTGGCCGCATGGCAACAGCACCCGCCGATGACATTGCGCGTCAACTGCCGTAAAAGCGACGCCCAAACTTATCTGAAACTGTTGGCACAAGAAGGCATCGCCGCCACCGCTTTAGACAACTATGCCGTCATGTTGGCGGAAGCCGTATCGGTCAACCGCCTGCCCGGTTTTTCAGACGGCCTCGTATCGGTACAAGATTTCGGCGCACAGCAAGCAGGCTATCTGCTGAACCCGCAAAACGGCGAACGCATCCTCGATGCCTGCGCCGCACCCGGCGGCAAAACCGGCCACATATTGGAACTCGCCGACTGCAACCTGACCGCCTTAGATATCGACGCAGGCCGTCTGAAACGTGTTTCCGACAACCTGAACAGATTAAACGTGCAAGCCGAATCACTCCAATGTGCCGATGCGCGCGATTTGCACAAATGGTACGACGGCCGGCCTTTCGACGCCATCTTGGCCGACGTGCCTTGCACCGCTTCCGGCGTATTGAAACGCAACCCCGACATCAGATGGCTGCGCCGCCCCGGAGATGCCGTAAAAACCGCGCGCCAACAGGAAACACTTCTCGACGCACTCTGGCAGACCCTGACGAAAAACGGCAGGATGCTGCTGGCCACCTGCTCGGTATTCGTAGAAGAAAACGAGCAGCAACTGAATAAATTTTTAAACCGCCATGCCGATGCCCGCTGCATCGAATCGCGTGTGCTTTTACCCAACAAACAGCAAGATGGCTTTTATTACGCACTTATTGAAAAACAGTAAATTACTGTTACTGCCCATTCTGCTGGCCGCTTCTTTTCAGACGGCCGCAGAAGGGATAAGTGCAACCCGCTCGCAGGCCGTACTGACCCCATCCGGGCAGATGTCGGTAAGCAGCCGCTTCAAAACCGTTCTGCCCGACCAGCTCAAACAGGCCCTCAATCAAGGCGTGCCGTTGAATTTCACCCTGAATTACCAACTGTCCGCCCCCACAATTGCCGCCTACCGTTTCAAGTTCGAGCAGCTGGTCGGCCATGACAACACCATTCAATACAAACTTTCCTACCATCCGCTTACCAACCGCTACCGCGTAACCGTAGGCACTTTCTCTACCGAATACAACAGCTTGGATACGGCTTTGCGCGGCGTGGGCGCAGTCGCCAACTGGAAAGTGCTGGCCAACGGCGCACTCAACGGCGTTACCGCCAAAGAAACCAAAGCCGAAATACGGTTGTCGTTAAGCACATCGCAACTCCCCAAACCTTTTCAAATCAACGCGCTCACTTCCAAAAGCTGGCAACTGGATTCCGGCTGGCAATCCCTAACCGTTACGAAGGAGTAAAGCCGTGCGTTACTTTCTGCTGATTGCCGGACTGCTTTCCTTCATTTCCCTGTATGTGTTAACGCTGGCAACCGAAAACGACAGCGATTTGGGGCATTATTTCTGGTGGATCATCGCCGCCAGCGGTGCTTTGGTCGCCGTGCTGTTGGCATTGCTGGTGCGCTATGTGCGCCTGCTGCTGCGCGATCTGCGCAAAGGCGTGTTCGGTTCCCAAATCGCCCGCCGTCTGGCCGGCATGTTTACATTGGTTGCCGTATTGCCGGGATTGTTTTTGTTCGGCGTATCCGCCCAATTTATCTCCAACAGCATCAACTCATGGTTCGGCAACGACACGCACGAAGCCTTGGAGCGCGGCTTGAATCTGAGCAAATCGGCATTGAACCTTTCGCTCGACAATGCCGTCCGCCAAGCCGTACCCATTCAAATCGATTTAATCGGAGCAGCCTCTCTGGGCAAAAACCTGTCCGATACGCTTAAAGGCCTGCCCGGAAGCGAACGCTTTGATCAGCTCGCCGTTTACCATATCGACAACAACACGGCCGATGTTGTGCGCAACGTTCAAAACCTGCCTGCTCCGCGACTGGACGACTCCGCCCGCCAAATGCTCGCCAACACCGGCTCGTCCAGCAGCATCGAAAACCTCAATAACGTTTTATACGCACAAGGCTGGATGATTTTAGACAACGGCGAAAACCGTTCCCGTGCGCTGTTTTTCAGGCAGGCCGTTCCCGCAGGCGTGGCGGAAGATGCCACACTTATCGAAGCCGCACGCGCCAAATATGCCGAGCTGACCTATGCCAAGCAGGGTCTGCAAACGTTCTTTCTCGTTACACTGCTGGCGGCCACCCTGTTGGCCATTATGCTGGCATTGGTAATGGCTCTTTATTTTGCCCGCCGTTTTGTCGAGCCGGTGCTTTCGCTGGCAGAAGGCGCGCGTGCGGTGGCGCAAGGCGATTTCTCTCAAAAACGGCCGATTTTCCGTAACGACGAATTCGGCAGGCTCACCCATCTGTTCAACCACATGACCGAGCAGTTGAGCATTGCCCAAGCGGCCAACGAACGCAACCGCCTGCAACAAGAAGCCGCACGCCACTATTTGGAATGCGTATTGGAAACGCTGACCACCGGCGTAGTTACCATAGACGACAAAGGCCGTCTGAAAACATACAACCACAGTGCCGAAGCAATATTCGGTATTTCATTGGAAAGCATGGTCGGCACCAGCTGGTATGAATGGCACGGGCAATCGCCCCAGCAAGCCGTATTGGCCGAAACATTCGCCTCGATTATCGATACCGCTCCCGTCGACAAACCCGTGCAGCTCAGCTATGCCGCACCCGACGAATCGCGCATTTTATTGGCCAAAGCCACCATTTTGCCCGACGACAACGATAACGGCATCGTGATGGTGTTTGACGACATTACCGCTTTGGTCAGAGCGCAAAAAGAAGCAGCTTGGGGCGAAGTAGCCAAACGGCTGGCTCATGAAATCCGCAATCCGCTTACCCCCATCCAGCTTTCCGCCGAAAGATTGGCATGGAAATTGCATGACAAGCTCAGCGGTCAAGACGCACAAATTCTCACGCGCTCTACCGACACGATTGTCAAACAGGTAGCGGCATTGAAAGAGATGGTAGAAGCTTTCCGAAACTATGCCCGTGCGCCCGCACTCAAACTCGAACAGCTTGATTTAAACCAAATTATCGAAGAAGTTTTGCTGCTATACGAAGGCAGCAAGTGTACATTCGAGGCCGATTTGAGTAATATATCTTATTCAATCGCCGCCGATACCACCGCGATGCGGCAGGTTCTGCACAACATTTTCAAAAATGCAGCCGAAGCCGCAGAAGGCGAAACTTACCCGCTGGTAAAAGTATCCACGCAAGCTGCCGACGACAACCAAGTGCTGCTCACCGTGAGCAACAACGGCAAAAGTTTCAGCAAAGACATGCTGCAACACGCTTTCGAGCCTTATGTTACCGACAAACCCACAGGCACCGGCTTGGGCTTGCCCGTGGTAAAGAAAATTATCGAAGAACATGGCGGCCGCATCACCTTGTCCAACCCACCGGAAGGCGGCGCGGCTGTTAATATAGCCTTACCCAGATTGGTATAAACATTATGCGCAGTACTGATATCTTAATTGTTGATGACGAAATCGGCATCCGTGATCTTCTGTCTGAAATTCTGCAAGACGAAGGGTACACCGTAACCCTTGCCGAAAATGCCGAAGAAGCCCGCCAGCTCCGCCACCAAACACGCCCGGCCATGGTACTGCTGGATATCTGGATGCCCGACTGCGACGGCATCACGCTGTTGAAAGAATGGGCGAAAAACGGCCAGCTCAATATGCCCGTGGTGATGATGAGCGGCCATGCCAGCATTGATACTGCCGTTGAAGCCACCAAAATCGGCGCATTGGATTTTCTCGAAAAACCCATCGCCCTGCAAAAACTGCTCAGCACCGTCGACCGTGCCTTGAAATACGGCGAAATGCAGGCGGCATCGGGCCTGTCGCTCGACAAACTCGGCAACAGCCCCTCCGTGCAGGAACTGAACCGCGTGCTGGAATCGGCCGTTAAACAAAACAAACCCGTGCTGCTCTCGGGCGAACCGGGTTCTCCGTTTGAACTGGTGGCGCGCTATTTCCACAAAAACGGTACGCCGTGGGTGGAGCCGGGCAAAACCGAACACATCGTCGATATTCCGTTGGAGCTTTTGCAAAAAGCGGGCGGCGGTATTCTCTATTTGGGCGACATTGCCCAATACAGCCGCAGCATCCAGCAAGGTATCGCCTTTTTACTGACCAAAGCGGAACGCAGCAATGTGCGCATTATCTGCGCCAGCAGCCGCCCTTTAAACGAATCGGCCGAACATTCGATAATCGATACCAAACTGAAAGAAGCCCTTTCCGCTTGTGTGATTCAGATTCCGCCCTTGCGTAATCAGGCCGACGATATCGTGTTTTTGGTTGACCAAATTCTGAGCGAACTGGCCGAAACGCAAAAAATACCGCTGGTCAAATTCAGCACCGGTGCATTGAATATCCTGCGCCAATACGACTGGCCGGGCAATCTCGACCAATTGCGCAGCGTGGTCAAAAATTTGGCCATCACCGCCGAAAACAGCGCGGTGGAAGAGCAGGCCGTTAATGCAGTGCTGGGCGGGCAAATGAACCACGCGCCTGTTTCGGAAATGGTCGGCGGTTTCAATTTCAATATGCCTTTGCGTGAATTGCGCGAAGAGTTGGAACGACGCTATTTTGAATACCATATCGTTCAAGAAAGCCACAACATGAGCCGCGTGGCACAGAAAGTGGGTTTGGAAAGAACGCACCTCTACCGCAAACTGAAACAGCTGGGCATTAATTTCTCCCGCCGCAACAGCGACAAATCCAATGACGATTAAAGCCCGCTGAACATTTCAGACGGCCTCCTGTGTCTTATCAAAATCCCCGAACATGCTTGATAACATGCTCGGGGATTTTTATGAATATTCTGTATTTTTACCGCCGGTCATCTTATTCAGACGGCCTCAGATGTTGCGTGAATAATATTGCGGCTTCAATCATCGGCAATCTATAACTAAGGCGTTGCTGCGCCTAGCCGTATATTGGGCGCACACAACTGTTTGTTTTAAATAAATCTAAAGATAATCATGAACCATCCTACCCCCATCAGACACAATGCTTTGCAAAGAAGCCGCAGCTATCACGCGGCGAAAGAAATCAGCCGCTATCTTGACGACTACTATATCGACGGCATACTGGGTTTAATCCCCGTGGCGGGCGATGTGGTTTCACAAAGCTTTCACGCCGTGTTTCTGTATTTGGCGGCGGTGAAACTGCGTTCGGCCAGATTGACTGTGGTTGTGCTGTTCAACAGCCTGATGGACATCTTGATCGGCCTGATTCCTTTTTTGGGCGACGTACTGGACTTTATCAATAAATCGCACAAGCGCAATTTTGCCCTGATTGAAGGTTTCGCCTTGGGCGACAAAGCCGTGATCAGCCAAGTAAACCGCAGAGCGGCGATGGCGGCAGTGGGCATTTTGCTGCTGTTGGCGGGCATCGTGTTGCTGCTGAAATGGTCGTGGGCATTGATGGTATGGCTTTACCATTGGCTGCCGACGCTTTTTGCTTGACAGCGGTAACGGAAAACAGGCATCGGATTGCCGCTTTTTCCTTGCGCCAAAAGCGCAGGCGAAGATGAAATATGCTTTTTTGATGATATAAAGCAGAAATTAAGAAACTTGTTGGCATATAGGCCGTCTGAATAGGGTTTCAGACGGCCTGTTGTGTTGTCGGAAACAACGCTTAGCACAATAAATCCACCGCTCCGCCGACAAACAAACACAAATGTTTGGCGGCTGAGTATAGTTAAACGGTTTATATCCGTAACTGAAAGGCAGTAAGGTTCTGTTTCAGACGGCATATCCGCCGCACGGTGCGTTTCCGACATACAGCCTGTCAAACCGGCTGCCTGATTTTCCGAAAGTCTTGCTTATGAAAAAAATCACTACTGCTTTAGCTGCCGCAGGATGCGCTGCGGTATTGTCCGGCTGCCAGATGATGAGCGCCCAAACAAAACCTGCCGCCACCATCACGACGGCCGATTCGGTTAAAGATGTTACTGCGGTTACCGAAGTATTTTCAGACGGCCAGAAAATTACGGCCGCTGTGGTGCACTACGATCAAGCGATAAGCAATGAATCGCTCGATACCGAAGATTTTGCCGTAGCAGGCCGCACGGTTACGAAAGTATACGGCAACGATGCGCCCGTAACGGCTTCCGATGCCAAAGACGGCAAATTTGTGGTGGTGGAGCTGTCTAAAAACGACGAAGACGCCGTGGCCTTCGGCGTTGAAGGGCGCGACATCATACGCCGCCGCCCCGAACTGAAAGTCACGCAAACGGGCGACGTGGCCGGCACGACAGGCCAAACGATTATTCCCGACGGCAAAGAAAGAGAATCTAAAGAAGCCGTGAATCTGGTGGTAGACGATTTCAAACAAGCCCAATTTGCCGATCCGCAAACCGGCATTTCGCTTAACTACAATCTTTTCGTGCCGAAAAACTACGACCCGAAAAAATCTTATCCGCTCGTGTTGTTTCTCCACGATGCACGCGTAACGGGCAAAGACGTGAAAAACACCCTGAAACAGGGTTTGGGCGCGGTGGTTTGGGCCGGCCCCGAATCGCAGGCCAAACACGAAGCCTTTGTCTTGGCACCGCAGTTCGGCTATAAAATCATCAACGACAAATTCCAAGCCACCAAAGATTTGGATACGGTGGTCAACCTGATCAAACACCTTCAAACCCAATACAGCATAGACCCTTCCCGCCTTTATGCCACGGGCCAATCCAGCGGCGGCATGATGGAAATGGCGATGAACATCAAATACCCCGACTTTTTTGCCGCTTCCTACATCGTAGCGGCGCAATGGGATGCCGCCAAAGTAGCACCGATGGCCAAAAGCAAAATGTGGATTATGGTGGCCGAAGGTGATGAAAAAGCCTATTCGGGCATGAACGCCGTTACCGCAGCACTGGAGAAAAACGGTGCCAAAGTAGCGCGTAACATGTGGAGCGGCTTGGCAAACGCCGCCGAGCTTGATGCCGAAGTCAAAGCCATGCGCAGCCAAAACGCCAATATTCATTACACCGTTTTGCAAAAAGGTACGGTTGTGCCCGCAGGCCAAACCGACAACACCCATGCCAACCATGTTCATACTTGGCGCATCGCCTACACCGTGGAAGGCATCCGCGATTGGCTGTTTGAACAGCGCAAGCCATAAACACGCAGCAAGAAACCTTTGCCAAACCTTCAGGTTCAGGGCGTAGCTGTGCGGCGCGTGCAGACATCATACAGATAGGCAAACGGGCGCACCGCAAACGAAGGGGTTGGCAAAGGTCTCGACAGCAAATAAGCAGGCCGTCTGAATACTTTCAGACGGCCTGAAACCTTTGTAAAACCGAGTCAAACCGGGCAGAGCATATCGGCATTTAAATCAGCGGTAAGCCTTGATGCTGACATCCTCACCGGCGGCGGCGGTTAACGCCTGATTGAGCACGGCAAAAAATTCGCTGCCGTCGCGCGTGGCCACCCATTGCCCGCCTTGTTCGGAAAAATGATAACCGCCGCTTTTCGCCGCGATCCACAGTTCCTGATTGGGGGTGTGGCGGTTTACGATAATCTGTGTGCCGTCATCGGCTTCGATGGTGAGCACATTACCGTTCAGACGGCAGTCGAAATCCCAGCCGCCTTCGTCGATTTGATCTTCTATATGGGTAAATAAAGCATCGGAATGCTGTAAAAATTCGCTTTCTGTCATGATGGCTTTGTGCATTGGCGCGTTTTTGTTTAAGATACCGAATCTTGCCACATTCGCCCGTGCGATGAAAGAATTATCATGAAACCAGCCCTGTTTTTGTTGTCGGCCGCCCTATTTCTCGGCGGCTGCGGCTACAAAGGTGATTTATACCTGCCCAAAGAAGGCGACAAAGCCCGCTTCGGCGTGATACAGACCGGCCTGCAATTTGAAACCAAAGAATCCACCGCTCCCACACAATAATCATGACCCTACACTGCGAAAACATTCCGCTTACCCGCTTGGCCGATGAATTCGGCACCCCTCTTTATGTATACAGCCAATCGGCACTCACCGAAGCCTTCCAAGCCTACACTGAAGCCTTTTCAACGCTGCGCCCGCTGATCTGCTATGCCGTCAAAGCCAACGGCAACCTGAGCATACTCAAACATTTCGCCTCGCTCGGCAGCGGCTTCGACATTGTTTCGGGCGGCGAACTCGCCCGCGTGCTGGCCGCGGGCGGAGATGCCGGCAAAACCATCTTTTCCGGCGTCGGCAAAAGCGAAGCCGAAATCGAATTCGCCCTCAACGCCGGCGTATTGTGCTTCAACGTAGAAAGCCTGCCCGAGCTGGACCGCATCCAAGCCGTAGCAGAACGCCTCGGCAAAACCGCCCCCGTTTCGCTGCGCATCAACCCCGATGTCGATGCCAAAACGCATCCTTATATTTCCACCGGCCTCAAATCCAACAAGTTCGGCATTGCCTATGCCGATGCTTTGGCAGCTTACCGTTATGCCGCAGGATTAGGCCGTCTGAAAATCGTCGGCATCGACTGCCACATCGGTTCGCAACTCACCGATTTAAGCCCGCTTGTCGAAGCCTGCGAACGCATTTTGCTGCTGGTTGACCGGCTCTCCGAAGAAGGTATCGCGCTCGAACACATTGATTTGGGCGGTGGCGTAGGCATTGTGTACGACAACGAAACCGTCCCCGACTTAAAAGCCTATGCAGAAGCCGTCGGCAAACTCATGAACGGCCGCCCGCTCAAACTGATACTCGAACCCGGCCGCAGCTTGGTCGGCAACGCAGGCACGCTGCTGACCCGTGTCGAATTTGTCAAACAAGGCGAAGAAAAGAATTTCGTCATCGTCGATGCCGCCATGAACGATCTTATGCGGCCTGCCCTTTACGAAGCCTACCACCATATCGAGGCGGTCGAACCCGGCAACGAAGCACCGTTCACAGCCGATGTCGTCGGCCCGGTGTGCGAAACCGGCGATTTTCTCGGCAAAAACCGCACGCTGGCATGTGCGGCCGGCGACCTGCTGGCCGTGCGCAGTGCCGGTGCTTACGCCAGCAGCATGGCCGGCAACTACAATACCCGCAACCGCGCCGCCGAAGTGCTGATCAACGGCTCGGAAGCCAAACTCGTCCGCCGCCGCGAAACCGTCGAACAACAGCTCGCCAACGAGCAAGCCTGCCTGTAAGCACGGTTCGGAATTTCTCTCAATCCATCAATGTCCAATCGAGGCCGTCTGAACCGTTTGGAGACCTTTACCCCCGAATGCGGATGCCGTTCAAAATGCGGCAACACACAACGCACAAATGCGCCGCAAATGGGGTTTTGCAAAGGTTTCAGTTTTTCAGACGGCACCTTTACTTCGTTGCTACAATACGTTTTTCTTTTTTCCAAAGCCGCAGCCATGCGGTTTGAATGTATATATGACGCAGATTTCTTCTAAAAGCTGGCTCTCGGCCGCAAGTGCATACACCGACCGCCGTGCAATCACAATGTTTTTTCTCGGCTTTTCGGCCGGCATGCCGCTGCTGCTGATTTTTTCGAGCCTGTCGCTTTGGTTGCGTGAAGCGGGTGTGGAACGCAATACGGTTACCATGTTCAGTTGGGCGGCTTTGGCTTATTCGTTTAAATTCGTGTGGGCGCCTTTAATTGATTCGCTTCCTCTGCCGCTGTTAACCCGCGGTTTGGGCAAACGGCGCGGCTGGCTGCTGTTGGCACAGTTGATGATCATCGCCGCCATCTGCTGGATGGCCATGGTGAACCCGGTAGGTTCGGCAGCGTTAACGGTAATGGCCGCTGCGGCAGTGTTGCTCGGCTTTTCTTCGGCCACACAAGACGTGGTCATCGACGCCTACCGTATCGAAATAGCGGGAGACGACACAGCCATGCAGTCGGTAACCGCAGCAACTTATAATGCAGGCTATCGGCTGGGCATGATTGTGGCCGGCGCGGGAGCTTTGTTTTTGGCCGCACGGCTCGGTTCGCACGAGCAGGCTTATGTATATTCGGCATGGCAGCAAACCTATTTGATTATGGCAGCCGTTATGGGTGTGGGCGTGTTAACCACACTGTTGATACGCGAGCCTGAATCGTCGGCACGGCACACGGCTTCCCGCCCCGCTGCCGACAATTTGCGCCTGCTGTTGCTGTTTGTGCTGTCGGTGGCGGCATTTGTGGCGGCATTCTCCCAGCTGGGCACGGTAATGCCGAAAGGCGGCAGCCCGTTGTTGAGCCTGCTGATTGAAGCATTCAGGCTGCTCACATCAACACTGGCGGCTCTAGCCGTCGGCACCGTTACCGTGAAAAGCGGTTTGGTGCCGAAGCAGTTGGCGGTAGATACTTGGGTACATCCGGTAACGGATTTTTTCCAACGCTACGGAAAATCGGCCTTGCTGCTGCTGGCATTAATCGGGGTGTACCGTATTTCGGATATCGTAGCCGGTGTGATTTCCAATGTGTTTTACCAAGACATGGGCTTCAGCAAAGAAGAAATTGCCGCCGCAGTTAAAACATTCGGTGTGTTCATGGCGGTAGCGGGCGGTTTTTTGGGCGGTTTTTTGGCACAAAAATTCCCATTGATGAAAATGATGATGGCCGGTGCGGTGCTTGCCGCACTTACCAATCTGATGTTTGTGGCTTTGGCCTACCGCGGGCATGATGTGGTATTTATGTATTTGGCGGTCGGCTTCGATAATCTCGCCGCCGGATTGGCCGGTGCGGTGTTTGTGGCATTTTTATCGGCACTTACCGATATCCGTTTCACCGCCGTGCAATACGCTATTTTCAGCTCGCTGATGACGCTGCTGCCCAAAACGCTGGGCGGTTATTCCGGTGCAATGGTCGACAACATCGGCTACCCGGGCTTTTTTACCCTAACCGCCTTGATGGGCGTGCCGGTATTGCTGTTGGTATATTGGGCAGAAAAACAACTGTTCGCCAAAAAAGCACACCCCGATAACGGAGCCGTCTGAAAAACATGAGGGCGGATTGTTTTCCCTGCCAAACCGCCCTATAATCATCGGTTTTGCGCGCAGCCGACCGTATTTCCCCAAGCCGTAACACATTTCTTTTTTGCATATTTTTTTATCTTTATGCGCATGAAGAAATGATTTTTGCATACGGCACTCCGAGCCGGACGCAGCGCATACTCTCATTATTATAATTTTGCAGCACAGCAAATACTGTTCACACATCAACACACACACCGCCCAAAGCGGGCAAACAGGCGTTATGTCAAATGAACTTAACTTGCTAAGGCGCAGCAACGCCCCGGCAAGTTAAATTTATTTGCGCTATGCGGCCGTTACTGCATTGCCGAATGCTCCGCACGGGTTGAATATGGGATTTATGGAAGCGTTTGTTTCATCTACTTTCAGCATAGCCGCCACCGAAATCGGCGACAAAACACAACTGCTGGCCTTGTTGCTTGCTTCGCGTTTTTCCCAGAAAAACGCCGTTGTGGCGGGCATATTCATGGCCACGCTGCTGAATCATATTTTATCTACCGTTTTGGGCATTTGGCTTGCTCAAACCCTTTCTCCCCAAACAGTCAAATGGATCGTCGGCCTGAGTTTTATCGTAATGGGCTTATGGCTGCTTCTGCCCGGCAAAATAAATGCTTTAAACGAACGCTGGCTGAAATACGGCGCATTCGGAGCCACCGCCATTTTGTTTTTCATTGCCGAAATCGGCGATAAAACACAAGTTGCCACCATAGTGATGGCGGTGAAATACCAAGAAATGTTTTGGGTAATTACCGGCAGCGTACTCGGCCTGTTGCTCGCCAACGTGCCGATCGTTTATTTCGGAGAAGCCTTAATCAAACGCATCCCCGCACAAATCTTGCGCATGGGTGCATCTGCCGCTTTCTGTATACTCGGCGTCTTAACCCTGCTTGGCGGCGGCATTGCTTTACAGTAGCCGCAGTCAGCCATGTTTTCCGTTTTATTCCGTCATTCCGATTTTATCGCCATCAACAAACCGGCCGATATGTCTGTACATCAGGATCAAGATTCAGACGGCCTCACCCGCCAACTGGCCGCACAACTGAATGTAGAACGCGTTTGGCTGGTTCACCGCTTAGACAAACCCACCAGCGGCGTGCTGCTGCTGGCTTTAAACGAAGCTGCCGCATCGGTGCTGGCACGGCAGTTTGCCGAACGCAAAATGCACAAAACCTATATCGCCCTAAGTGACCGCAAGCCGGTGAAAAAGCAAGGCCGCATTAAAGGCGGTATGGAAAAATCCCGACGCGGCACATGGAAACTCACCCGTTCAAACGAGCACCCCGCCGTTACCGATTTTTGCAGCCGCAGTGCCGTGCCCGGTATCAGGCTGTTTGAACTGCACCCGCAAACCGGCCGCACACACCAACTCCGCGTTGCGCTCAAAAGCATAGGCAGCCCGATTTTGGGCGACACCCTGTACGGCGGCACGCCGGCTCCGCGCCTGTTTCTTCACGCCCTAAATCTGCGCTTCAACTATCAAGGCGAAGATTTCGACATTACCGCACCAACCGATGAAATGTGGCTGCCTTATTTTTCAGACGGCCTGCAACCTTTGTAAAACCTCTCCCTGTGCCGGCAATGCTCTTTGTTCACAAAAGCGGCGGTTGAGATATTGGATTCGGATGCCGTAAAACTTGAGCCGAGGTGTATCAACACCGCAGTAAAAATTAAGTTAGCCGACTATATATCGTCTCTTCGACAGCATTTCCGTTTCTCCTGCCAACCGCCCGGTTTATACGAACAACCACTCATCCTAGCCTCCTACACTCTCCGTAACTTTTTTTCATTTGTTAAACAATGATTGAAATTAATTTTCAAACTGCTAATTTTCGGCTAAATTTTTTCCTCTAGAATCCCCTCCCTATCGGTAACGGGTATTTTTCTTCCGTTTCCAATCCGTCTTATCTCTCCTGAAAAAAATATAAAAAAATGCCTAGATGGCAAATAAATCAATGATTCGGCTACGCCGTTCAATCTCGAAATAAAAAATATTAAAAATCGCAAAGTCATATTAGGGCTGCAGACGTGCTTTAACCCGCCTTCTGCAACAAACTCTGCTCCACACAATAAAAGTAATTTATTTTCATAAAGCATTTTATTCAATCCAATAAAGTAGCTTTATTAGAATAATCGATAATTTTTATCTGATAGCCGTCATGCCACAAGCAGCAACAATATGCTGCAAACGAAACGGCAGGGCTGTCGGGATGATTTCAAGCTGTATTTTTTAACACCACACACAAGAGAGGTATGACATGATCGACACATCTTCTTATCAAGTTATTTTTGAAAACAACAAACGCTGGGCCGATAAAAAGAAACAGCAAGATCCCCGATATTTTGAAAAACTGGCCGAAACCCAAATGCCGGAATATCTCTATATCGGCTGTTCCGACAGCCGCGTAGCCGCAGAAGAACTGATGGGTTTGGACCCGGGCAAGGTTTTCGTGCACCGCAACGTAGCCAACCTGGTGAACGGCATCGACTTAAATGCTTCTTCCGCCATCCAATACGCCGTTACCCATCTCAAAGTAAAGCACATTATCGTTTGCGGCCACTATAACTGCGGCGGCGTGCGTGCCGCCATGCTGCCGCAAGACTACGGCCTGATGAACCCGTGGCTGCGAAGCATCCGCGATGTGTACCGTATCCATCAGGAAGAGTTGGATCAGATTGAAAACGAAGACGAACGCTACGACCGCTTGGTTGAGTTGAATATTCAAGAGCAATGTCTCAACGTCATCAAAATGCCTTGCGTGCAGGAACGTTATGCCGAAGGCGGGCTGCCTACCGTGCACGGCTGGGTGTTTGATCTGCGTACAGGCCGTCTGAAAGATTTGAGTATCGATTTGACTTCGATTGTGAACGACATCCACAAAATCTACGACCTTACCGATTCCAAATGGGCAGTCAATGCAGAATTGGCCGTCACAAAAAAAGTAGCCAACGGTTAACCGCCGCCGCACACATCAGGAGTATTAATTAAATGAATCATCTTCAACAACAAGGTATCGGCGGCCTGTTCAAATCGAATTTTGCTGCCGGTTTGGTTGTATTTCTTGTGGCTCTGCCCTTGTGTCTCGGCATTGCCTTGGCTTCGGGCGCGCCTCCCTTATCGGGGATTATTTCCGGCATTGTCGGCGGCATCGTCGTCGGTTTTTTGAGCACATCCCATATCAGCGTTTCCGGCCCTGCCGCAGGCTTGGCGGCCATTATTTTGGCTGCCGTTACCCAGCTCGGCTCGTTTGAACTGTTTCTGTGCGCCGCTTTGGTGGCCGGTATTTTCCAGCTTGCCTTAGGTTTTTTACGCGCAGGCAGTATCGCCGAATATATTCCCGCTTCGGTCATCGAAGGCATGCTCGCCGGCATCGGCATCATTATTATCGCCAAACAGCTGCCCTATGCTTTCGGAAGCGGCGCAAGCAGCTTGGGCTTGGATATGTTCAACCACATCCACACCGGCTCACTCATCGTTGCCGCCGTTTCAATGTTCATTCTCATCGGCTGGGACAAAGTTCCCGCCCTGAAAAACATCAAAGTGCTGCCCGCAGCCTTAATCGCCGTTGCCGCCGGCATCGCCATGAACGAAGCCTTTATTGCCGCAGGCAGCAGTTTGGCTATTCCCGCCGGTCAGTTGGTTCAGCTGCCCATTCCCCAAACCGCCGAAGACTTTGCCAATCTGATTACCTTTCCCGATTTTTCGGGCTTCGGCAACAGCTATGTATGGATTACCGGCATCACCATCGCCATCGTTGCCTCTATCGAAACGCTCTTATGTATTGAAGCTTCCGACCGCTTGGACGTGCGCCGCCGCATTACCGATACCAACCAAGAATTACGCGCACAAGGCATAGGCAACATCGCCTGCTCGCTCATCGGCGGCCTGCCCATGACTTCGGTGATCGTACGCTCTTCGGCCAATGCAGGCGCAGGTGCGACGCATAAACTCTCTACCATCATCCACGGCCTTTTATTGCTGGTATGCGTGCTGCTGATTCCGGTATTGCTGAATAAAATCCCGCTCGCCACACTGGCCGCCGTGCTGCTGCTGGTAGGCTACAAGCTGGCCAAGCCTGCCACCATCATGCATTTCTGGCACAAAGGGCTGTATCAGTTTATCCCCTTTATGGCCACCATGATTGCCGTGGTATCACTAGACCTGCTCAAAGGCGTGGGCATCGGTTTGGCCATCAGCGTATTCTTTATCTTGCAGGCCAATATGAAACGGGCTTACTACCTCAACCGCGAAGAGCTGGCCAATGCCGACGAAATAACGCTTGATTTAGCCGAGGAAGTATCGTTTCTCAACAAAGCGGCGATTAAGAAAACCCTGAAAAACGTGCGCCCGCATTCAAAAATCACGATTAATGCCGAGCGTTCCTCATACATTGCCAGCGACGTATTGGAGCTGATTGAGGATTTTGCCAACATCTTCGCTAAAGAACACAACATCGATGTGATTTTGAAAGGGTTTAAACCGCAATACGACGAAGAAGGCAATAATTACAGCACCCATGTGCGCGTAGCCCATAAGAGTACGATTTAGACTGCTAAACAACGGCCTGCTTTCAGGCCGAAACTTGAAACCTGAGACCTTTGTATAGCCAAGCCAGCGGGCAACATACAACACAGAAATGCGCCGCAAATGGCGACTGGCAAATGTATAGGCCGTCTGAAAAAAGCACCGCATGCAACACTTTTTTCCAGTGCTGCATGCGGTGCTTTTTTCAGACGGCCTGTATTGCCGAAACAGAATTAAGCCACGCCTTTGGGGTTGGGGCCGTATTCGTTGGTGCCCGGTTGGCTGTCTTGGCAGGCCCAGTAGATCAATACGATGGCGCCGATAACGGGAATGAAGCTCAGCAGCAGCCACCAACCGCTGCGGCCGATGTCGTGCAGGCGGCGGATACTGACGCCGATGCTGGGCAGAAGCACTGCCAGCGTGTACAGCAATGCAAAGATATTGGTGCCCAGCAAGCTGTCTAAAGTTGAAAAAATAATAGAGGCAATAATGTTGAATAAGGTGAACATCCAGTATTCTTGGCGGCGCGAACGTCCGTTAAAAACCGCATATTTCTTTAATACTTCCAAATACCAATTCATCGTTATCTTCCTATGTTATTAAGGTTTGTTGAGCGGAAACTACCGATTGTTCAAGCACAATCGCCGCGATTATAACAAACCTATTCACAAACCATCATTTTTATTAATTATTTATCAAAAAGTTGCGATGACAGATGGATTTTATTCATCATGCTTGGAAAGATATCCGATGCGCCCCAGTGTGAGCCTGTCCAGCCCTGCCAAATCTTGGCGGGTTTCAACCGACTCAAAGCCGTTTTGTTCAAATATCGCCCTCACTGCCGCGCCCTGATCGTAGCCGTGCTCTATCATTAACATGCCGCCGGGTTTCAGATACATGCCTGCGCCTGCCGCCAAAATGCGGATACAGCTGAGGCCGTCTGAAAAATCGGTGAGCGCGGTTTGCGGCTCGAAGCGCAAATCGCCTTGATGTAAATGCCGGTCTTCCGCTTCGATGTAGGGTGGATTGGAAACCACAATATCGTAAGCATGGTATTCAGACGGCCTGCCCGCTTCAAACCACGAGCCGACAGCCCATTCGATGTCCGCACCCAGCCTTCGCGCATTGTGTTCGGCGGTGTTCAGTGCCTGCGGGCTGATATCGGAAGCACGCACGGCGGCATCCGGCCTTTCCAATGCCACGGTAACGGCAATCGCGCCGCTGCCGGTGCCCAAATCCCACACCTTTCCGCCCTGCGGCAGATACTCCAGCACGGCCTCGACCAAATGCTCGGTTTCGGGGCGGGGAATCAGCACATGCGGGTTAACGTGAAACAAACGGCCGTAAAACTCGCGGCTGCCTAAAATATAAGCCATCGGCTCGCCCTTGCAGCGGCGTTCGGCAAGCGCATCCAATGTTTGTAGGGTTGAGGCATCCAGCACATCACTTCCGCGCGTAACCAACTGGGCGCGGGTCAGGCCGGTGCAGTGTTGCAACAGCATCCTCGCTTCGAGTTTGGGCAGCGGGCAGCGATTCAGCCACCCCGTGATGGTTTGAGACATTTCAGACGGCCTGTATTAAGGTTGGAAGGCTGATATTATAAAGAAACACAATAAGGCCGTCTGAAAAGAAATCCGATAAACATTGCAGGGCAGGCATATCCCCGCCCACCTTTATTCACACGATGAAATATGCGGCGGCAGACAAATGGCAATCGGGCGACACATAACGGCATGTAGGGCGGGCAAAGATACCCGCCCTACATATAAGCAGGCCGTCTGAAATAGGCGAGGCTTTGCCTATCTGCGGCATATTTCTGTATTGTGCGCCGCCCGCCCGCTTAGCCTTGCATTGGATAGTCTGCGCCCGCAAAAGTCTCATGCTTCTTTAACGCCACATGAAAAAAGCGTTTGCGCATCTGTTCGTTCAACTTAACCGCCCTGCCCGCTACGGATATTCAGCGTTTCATCTCCGCTTTCATCGCGCGGATGCTCGCCTCACGGTCGCGGATATCGCGTTCCAAACGGGCGATTTTGGCCTGCTCCCCTTTTTTGCGCGCCACCGCCAACTGAGCCTGAGCACGGGTTAACGCCGTTTGCTCGGAGCGGATTTCGTTTTGCAGAATCTGATGGCGCGACATCTGCTGTTGCGCCGGCGCGGTAGTCACTTTCGGCACAACAATCACCGGCCTGCGCGCCGCTTTGGCCTTTTGATTTCGCAGCTTGATTTCCATAGAAGGATTGGCCGCATCGGCCGTGTTCGTTACCGAAGTAACAGGCGCATTCGGGTCGATTTTAATATCATCGTAAGCATCGGTTTTTTCAACGGGCCAAATCGTTTCGATTTGGTTCTGCTCCGTTTTCGGTGCCGCTCCCGCATCCGAAGGAACCGTTTGCTCTTCGGTATCGTTGGGCGAAGCAGCAAGATTGCCGCCGTCCATTTTGGAAGGATTGCAGCTGCTGTTGATTTTTTCAGACGAATAAACCGCCCGCCCGCCGTCTTTACAGATATAGGTAACGGCATGGGCGGGAAAGGCGGTTAAGCCCGGCGCAAGCAGGGCGCAGTAAAAACAAGCTTTCATGAATGGCAAGTAATGCGATGGAAAAATAGGGAGAATTATACCCACAATGTATGTAAATGTAGGTTTGAAGAATGAAACCGCCACCATAACCGGATAATCCGGCTTGAACAACAATAGGCCGTCTGAACAGAATATTTCAGACGGCTTGGGGAGTGGATATGCTAACGGCGTGTGCGTATGGCACGGAAATGACACTTGGAGTTGGGCTTGATGGAGATATAAACGGCAGTAGGTCGGATGCAAGTATCCTATCTACGCTTGCTACTCGTCATCCGCAACACCAGCGCATACGGCAGCAGCATGGCCAGCAACTACAACACCCGCAACCGCGCCGCCGAAGTGTTGGTAAACGGCGCAGAAGCCAAACTCATCCGCCGCCGCGAAACCATCGAACAGCAACTTGCCAACGAACAAGCCTGTTTATAACGAATATCGGCCATAGCGTTTTAAATCGTTGAGATGTGATAAGGCCGTCTGAAAATGAATTGCCCAAAGTTTAAAGGGCGGTTTATTTTCAGACGGCCTTATTGCTTCTCAAGGCTTGATCAATACATTAGCGAAAAGTCGGATACAAGTATCCGACCTATGAGAACTTGATCAATGCACCGGTAGGGTGTGTGGCATAGCCACGCACGCGGTTTTAGTTCAGATCGGCAAACAACGCGCGCGCGTCAAAGGTACACACCCTACATGCAGGCTACTGTTTACTACGACTTGCTACTTAGAGCCGGTGGATAAGCTTTTTAGCTTTTCTTTACATCTCTTTATCTTTTTCTGACTCTGTATCTTTTCCTGACTCTGTATCTTTTCCTGACCCTGTTTCTGTTCCTAACTCTCCGTGAACAACGGCACCCTCTAAACGATGGGCATAGAAATATACTAAAGCTGCCGGAAAAACCCAAATACATATAACAAAAGAAACTAAAGAAAACGGCAATATTTCTTGCTTAATCTCAAAATTCAAAGTATGCCAAATAATAATGGCAAGCAATATTTCTAAAAGCAATATCAGAGCTGTATTGCCGTGCTCTCTCAAATGCTTATATGATTCTGTAAACTCTTTGGTTATTTCACCTTTTTTCCCTCTCTGTATAGCTAATTTCATTAAGTGCTCTTTATATGAGTTAAATTCTTTACATAATAAATGTATTAAAATATACGAAAACAACAATACAGGAAACAAAAAATATCCTATTGCACTTATCCCAAACCCTAAGATTTGAAATAAACCTGAAATAATTGCCATTAAAAATAAAATAATTATTAAGGTTTTACAATAAAGTATTCTTTTCGGCTCATTCATAAGTAAATGTCTGATTGCATGAATAACCAAAACCGGATAAGAAGCGATATAGCAATATAATGTACCGAATAACAACCAACCAACTAAGCTGGCTGTATTAAATTTATCTGCGCTACCAAATTTCAACATGGGTAAATAAGCTTCTATGATTCCTTGCTTACCAACACTTAAATTAGCTCCCAATACTTCATATCCACTAAAACTAAAATAATTTATCAACACCCCATCTTCGCTAATTTTAATATGCTGATTAAACCACATTAAAATAAACATTCCGGCAATTGAAGGTACTAAATAGCGGACTAAATAGTTTTCCCACCATCGTGTTCCATTGCTATTACTCATATTGTTTCCTTTTTAGTCAGTTTAATAAAAGTCGATCCGGCCTACGGCAAATCAATGCGCCTCTTCCCAATTCTCCCCCACACCCACTTCGGCCACCAGCGGCACGCCCAGCATGCCATTGGCCACGCCGGCCATAATCTCGGGCAGTTTTGTTTTCACTAAATCCCGTTCTGATTCGGGCACTTCCAGCACCAATTCGTCGTGCACTTGCATGATGAGTTTGCTTTGGAGGCCGTCTGAAACGAGCCAGTTGCGCACGGCGATCATGGCGCGCTTGATGAGGTCGGAGGCGGTGCCTTGCATGGGGGCGTTGATGGCGGCGCGTTCGGCTCCGGCGCGGGCGTTGGCGTTTTTGTTGTGGATGTCGGGCAGGTAGAGGCGGCGGCCGAACAGGGTTTCTACGTAACCTTGGGCGGCGGCTTGTTCTTTGGTGCGCTGCATGTAGTCGGCCACGCCGGGGTAGCGGGCGAAGTAGCGGTCGATGAAGTTTTTGGCGGAAAGGTTGTCAATGCCCAGTGATTTGGCGAGGCCGTATTGGCCCATGCCGTAGATGAGGCCGAAGTTGATGGTTTTGGCGTAGCGGCGCTGTTCGCTGCTCACGTTCTCTTGGGCGACGCCGAACACTTCGGCGGCGGTGCGGCGGTGGATGTCTTCGCCGTTTTTAAAGGCTTCGATAAGGGTTTTGTCGCCGCTTAAATGTGCCATGATGCGCAGTTCGATTTGGGAATAGTCGGCGGACACGATTACGCTGCCTGCGGGGGCGGTAAAGGCGCGGCGCACGCGGCGGCCTTCTTCGGTGCGGATGGGGATGTTTTGCAGGTTGGGGTTGTTGCTGGCGAGCCGCCCGGTGATGGCGACGGCTTGGGCGTAGGTGGTGTGCACGCGGCCGGTGTGCGGGTTGATCATTTCGGGCAGTTTGTCGGTGTAGGTGGACTTGAGTTTGGCCAGGCCGCGGTTTTGTAAGATGATTTTGGGCAGCGGGTAGTCGAGCGCAAGCTGTTCGAGCACGGCTTCGTTGGTGGAAATGCCGCCGGACGCGGTTTTTTTCAGCCCTTTGGTGGGAATGCCCATTTTGTCGAACAGGATTTCTTGCAATTGTTTGGGCGAATTGAGGTTGAAGGGCTGGCCTGCGGCTTCGTAGGCTTGCTGCTCCAGTGCCAGCAGTTGGGTGCCGAGTTCATGGCTTTGTTGGGCGAGTTCGTTTTTATCGATGAGTACGCCGTTGCGCTCCATTTCAAACAGCACTTGGGCCACGGGCAGCTCCATGTTTTGATACATTTCCAGCTGTTTTTCGTCCATTTGTGCTTTCAGCCAGCCTTCGATACGCAGGGCGAAATCGGCATCTTGGGCGGCGTATTCGGTGGCTTGTTCGAGGCCGACATCGGCAAACGAAATCTGCTTGGCACCTTTGCCGCACAGGGATTCGTAGGTGATGGTGGGCAGGCCGAGCCAGCGTTCGGAAAGTTCGTCGAGGCCGTGCCCCAAGTGGCTTTCGATAATATAAGATGCAAGCATGGCATCGCCGGCAATGCCGTTCAGCTCAATGCCGTAGTTGGCGAAAATGTGTTGGTCGTATTTGAGGTTTTGGCCGATTTTTTTCAGACAGGCATTCTCCAAATGGGGTTTCAGACGGCCTAATACGTCTTGCAAATCAAGCTGTTCGGGCGCGGCGGTGGGTGTGTGGCCGAGCGGGATATACACGGCTTCGCCTGCTTTGAAAGCGATGCTGATGCCGACGAGCTGGGCTTCCATCGGGTTGAGGCTGGTGGTTTCGGTGTCGATGCCGATGGTGTCGGCTTGCGACAATTTGCTCAGCAGGGCGGCGAATTGGCTTTCGGCGGTAACGGCTTGATAATCCAGCGTTTCAGGGGCTTGGACGATGCCTATTTCCTTTTCAGACGGCCTCTCGGCAGCAAGCGCAGCCTGTTCGCCGATATGCGCCACGCCGAACAAATCGCTGTTGCCTTCGTGCATGCGCTCTTCGGCTTCTTTCAGCCAAGTGCGGAAGTTGAGGCGTTTGAATTCCACCGCCAGTTGCGACCATTTCGGCGTGGTGCGGCGCAGGCTTTCGAGGCCGTCTGAAAGATCGCCGTGCAAATCCACATCGGTTTTGATGGTCACGAGTTGGTAAGACAGGGGCAGCTGCGGCAGCGCGGCTTGCAGGTTTTCGCCGACTTTACCTTTGATTTCAGACGCATTCTCCATCACGTTTTGCAGCGTGCCGTATTGATCCAGCCATTTCACGGCGGTTTTGGGGCCGCATTTGTCCACGCCCGGCACGTTGTCCACCTTGTCGCCGATTAAGGTCAGATAATCAATGATTTGGTCGGGGCGCACGCCGAATTTGTTTTTCACGCCTTCAATGTCGAGCTTTTCGTTGCTCATGGTGTTGACGAGGGTAACGTGCTCGGACACCAGCTGCGCCATATCCTTATCACCGGTGGAAATCACCACGTTCCAGCCCGCTTCCTCGCCTTGCTTGGCCAGCGTGCCGATCACGTCGTCGGCTTCCACATCCGGCACAATCAGCACCGGCCAGCCCATCAGCCGCACCAGTTCGGGCAGCATTTCGGCTTGCGGGCGCAGTTCGTCGGGCATCGGCGGGCGTGTGGCTTTGTAGTCGGGATACATCTTGTGGCGGAAATTTTCGCCTTTGGCATCAAACACCACCGCGCAATAGTCGTGCACATAATCGGCACGCAGGCGGCGCAGCATGTTGAGCACGCCGTAAAGCGCGCCGGTGGACGTGCCGTCGGGCGCGGTAAGCGGTGCCATGGCATGAAACGCGCGGTAGAGATAGGAAGAGCCGTCAACAAGAAGAAGGGTTTGGGACATGGTAAGGCCGTCTGAAAAGGTTATAGATGGGTGGATTATAACGGAATCAATCAGAAACGGCGGCGGACGGGGCGATTGCCTCCCTATCGATTCAAGGCCGTCTGAAAAACATGAACCCTCACTTTTCAGACGGCCTTAGACAGATTGGTTTGGCACTACCCATGCTTCGTTCCATTCAAAAAAACGGCGGCGAAACGCTGTTTTGAAACAAGGCAAACTCACACCGCACACGGGCTAAATTTCATAGCCATAGGTAATAAAAACACACAAATCACACCGAACAGCCCCCAATCCCTACCGTCAGCCCCGGCTTGCTTCCCATGCCGTCTGAAAAACCTTAAAATGCCCAATCCTTTAATAATAACGTTCAATTACAACACTATGCCCGTCTGCGTCTGTCCTCACTGCAAAACCCGTTTGTGGGTTAAAGATACGCAACTGAATGTTGCGCAAGGTTTCGTGGTTTGCCGTAAATGCGAAGGCTTGTTTCAGGCCAAAAACCATATTGCCGAAACACCGAAAAACATCGACCCCAGCCTGCTGTTGAACGCCGTTACCGATACCAAACTCGTGCATTCCATCGGCCCGCAGGTGCGTACGCGCAAAACTTTGTCGAAAAATGAAATTGCCGACCTGCTCGACAATATGCTGGTGAGCGATGCCCGCAATTCCGCCAAAGCCGCCACCGCCGTTAAAATGAAAAGCGCATCCAAACCGCAGCCGCCGCAGATACCGGGGCCTGCGCCGATGCCTGCCCAAGAGCTGAGAAAAGACGGCTTTAACTGGACGTTGGCCACTTTGGTGGCGTTAACGGTATTGATTATGCAGCTTTTTTACTTGGTGTTACTGTTAAACTGAGATGACCGCATCCGTTGATTTTATCCGCGACTTTCGGGAAGCCGCGCCGTATATCCACTATTTGCGCGGCAAAACGCTGGTAGTAGGCATATCGAGCAGCCTGCTTTCCGGCCCGTCACTTCCCGCACTCGCCGCCGATTTGAACCTGATTGCCGGCTTGGGTGTGCGTTTGGTGGTGGTGCACGGTTCGCGCACGCAAATCAACGTATTGTCGGAAGCGGCCGGTATCGCGCCGCAATACCACAACGGCCGCCGCATCACCGACGAAACCGCATTGGTGTATGCCAAACAGGCTTGCGGCATAGTACGCAGCGATATCGAAGCCGCGCTTTCTTTCGGTCTTTCGCAAACCCCTTTGCGCGGCAAACCTCTGAATATTGCCGGCGGAAACTTCGTCTCGGCCCGCCCGCTCGGCGTGATAGACGGCATCGATATGGGCTACACCGGCGTAGTGCGTAAAATCAACACCGAAAACATAAGGCGAAATCTTGATGAAGGCGCGCTTGTGCTGATCAGCCCTCTGGGGCACTCGTTGAGCGGCAAAACATTCAATCTCAGCATGGGCGATATTGCAGAAAGCACAGCCATTGCCCTTCAGGCCGAAAAATTAATCTATATGGTGGAGCACGAAGGCATACTCGATGCAGGCGGCCAAGTGTTGTCCAATTTGTCTGCCCAAGAAGCCCGCAGTTTGCTGGAAAGCGGCAGCGTACACCCCGCTCAGCACCGCCTATTGCGATCTGCCGTTAACGCCGTGGAAAACGGCGTGCAGCGCACACAAATTCTCAGCGGTTCGCACAACGGCAGCCTGCTTGCCGAACTGTTTACCCGCCACGGTGTAGGCACATCGTTGGCACGCAATGCTTTTATGAGTATCCGTCAGGCGCAGAGCAGCGATATCCCCGACATAACCGCATTGGTACGCCCGCTGGAAGATCAAGGGATTCTGTTGCGCCGCAGCCGCGAATATCTCGAAAACCATATCGGTGAGTTTTCGGTTTTGGAACACGACCGCCAAATTTACGGTTGCGTTGCCCTGAAAACCTTTAGCGAAAAAACGTCGGGCGAGCTGGCCTGTTTGGTGGTATCGCCCGAAGCGCAAGACAGCGGTTACGGCGAGCTGCTGCTCGAACACCTGCTGAACCAAGCACGCAGCCGCGGCATAAACAGATTGTTTGCTTTGTCCACCCATACCGGCGAATGGTTTCTCGAGCGCGGTTTTCAGACGGCCTCTCCGGAACAGCTGCCGCTTGAACGCCAACACGAATACCATCAAAGCAAGCGGCAGTCGAAAGTGTTTGTGTATTCGATATCTTAGGGCGTATGGTGTCAATCATGAACACTATATAAATAAAATATTCAAAAAAACGGCTGTTTGTATCCATTGCACCTTGTGCCTAACGAACACCTAATTTCTACACGATATTATCTTGCGAAAATGTCTTATCCTGCCCTCGATCCGCAATCCTTGCGCTTGGTTGGGGCCGTCTGAAAAATGCTTTTGCGGCAAGCGGCACAACCGCCGCTTGTTTTGAAATACCACCGAGAAGATACACGATTTATGTTTCGCCACCCATCTATTCAGGCACGCCTTTCTGTTTTTCTTACCCTGATTATTCTCGCCACGGCGCTGATTTCAGGGGTGGTTACGTTCTACACCATGTTTGAAGAAGCAGAGGAACTGCAAGACGATATGCTCAAGCAGGCCGCGCTGCTCACCAGAAAAGACGAATTGCCCGAAGAAGCGGGTTATACCGATATCGATAACGATACCCGCGTTTACATCCAACCCGTTAACGACAACAGCCGCTTCAATATTCCGCTCGATGCCGAAGAAGGTTTTTTCGATACCACCGACAAGCAGAAAAAAAAGCCTTACCGCGCCTATATCCACCGTTATGAAGACGGTACGCTTGTGGCCTTTATCCAAGAAACCGAATTCCGCGACGACGTGGCTTACGACAGTGCTTGGTTTGCCGTGTTACCGCTGCTGGCATTGGTGCCGGTTGCCGTGTTGCTGACCATGCTGATTATCCATCTCAGCTTAAGACCGATTTCGCGTTTGTCGGAGCAGGCGGAAAACCGTAGCGATAATGACTTTTCTCCATTGTCCACCCATAAAATCCCCATGGAAATTTTCGGCTTTACCGAAGCCATCAACCATTTGTTGCAAAGAGTGGGCGAAAGCATACGCCAGCAGCAACGCTTTATTGCCGATGCCGCACACGAATTGAGATCACCGATGACGGCATTGTCTTTACAGGCGGAGCGTTTGTCGGGCAAAGGGCTGCCCGAAGATACGGCGGCATTGGTGGACGACTTGCGCGAGGGCATCCGCCGCAACCGCCGTCTTTTGGAACAACTGCTTTCTATGGCACGGGCGCAGGCACACGAAAACCATACCACCCAAAACATTAATTTGGCTAAATTCTGCCAACGTTTGGTGCAGGATTTATATCCGCTGGCAGAAGGAAAAAACATAGATTTGGGTGCAGATTGCGAAGGCAAAGAAATCTGCGTGGATGAAACCGAAATCTATACATTAATCAAAACCTTGTTGGAAAACGCCATTCTCTACACCCCCGAAAACGGCAGGGTGGATCTGACGGCGAAAGTGGACGGCCGCGGTTTGTATTTGGAAGTGGAAGATAACGGCCCCGGCATCCCGCCCGAAGAGCGCGAGCGTGTATTTGACCCGTTTTACCGCGTGCTCGGCAGCGGCACCGAAGGCAGCGGCTTGGGTTTGTCGATTGCCAAAACAATTGCGGAACGCTACGGCGGCACCATTTCTTTATCGGATTCGTCCCGCTTCGGGCAAGGTTTGAAGGTAAGTGTATGGCTGCCTCAAGGCGGTGTAAACTGCGGTTGTTAACACACGAGACTTTTGCAAAATCCCCATCTTCGGTGCACTTCTGCACTGCATCTACATCCGGGGTTTTGCAAAAGTCTTATCGTATTTTTCATTCACAAAGCATAAAATTGTCATATTGCCGTGCGCATTGAAGGGGGCATCAACAACCGTTCTGCCGCATAATATCCGCAGATGCCGTCTGAAATCTTAATCATGCCGTTCATCGCGCGATGATTTAGCTTGTTGTATTTTTTGCCTTATTTTCATTCATCGATAAGCAGAATGATTTCAGTAATTTACATACAGTAGTGTATTTTTGCATGAAAAGGCCGTCTGAAAAATTGCCCATGCCACCCTTAAGTTATTAAAATGCATTTCTTTCAACACACATCACACGCATGACCACCACCCCCTTCATTGAAATGAAAAACGTGGCGTTTGCCTATGGCGACCGCCCGATTCTTCAAAACATCAATTTCACTATCCAACAAGGTAACTTTGCAGCCGTAATGGGCGGTTCGGGCAGCGGCAAAACCACGCTGATGCGCCTGATTACCGGCCAGATTCATCCGCAGCAGGGGCAAGTGCTGGTGGAAGGGCGCGACTTGGCCAAGCTGAATGCCGAAGAGCTTTACGAACACCGCCGCCGTATGGGTGTGCTGTTCCAACACGGCGCGCTGTTTACCGATTTGTCGGTGTTCGACAATGTGGCTTTCCCGATGCGTGAGCTGACCAAACTGCCCGAAGCGGTTATCCGCGATTTGGTTATATTGAAGTTGAACGCCGTCGGTTTGCGCGGCATAGAAAAGCTGATGCCGTCTGAACTTTCCGGCGGTATGGCACGGCGCGTCGCTCTGGCCAGAACGATTGCGCTCGACCCCGAAATCATGATTTACGATGAGCCGTTTACCGGTCTCGACCCGATTTCTCTAGGTGTGATTGCCCATTTGATCAGCCGTGCCAATAAAGCTCTGCGCTCCACCAGTGTGATGGTAACGCACGATATCGAGCAATCGTTGGCGATTGTGAATCAAGTGATTTTTTTGGCACACGGCGAGATTGTGTTTTCCGGTTCGCCCGAAGAAATGCGCAGCCTCGATTCTCCGTGGGTGCAGCAGTTTATCGGCGGCCTGCCCAACGGCCCCGTGCCGTTCCGCTATCCGGCGCAAACAGATTTGCGTGAGGATTTGCTGGGTGCGAAATAAGTTGTTCAGACGGCCTGTTGTGCCGTCTGAACACACCATGATGCGAATGTGAACGCAATCAAATCTGTTTATACCGGTATCGGAAGATGCCGTAACAGTTTACACAGCGTATCTTGCCAAACGGCATGAGGCCGTCTGAAAAAGATTAATGTAAAAGAAATGATGAATTTTATCCAAACCATAGGGCGAAATACCCTTCACTTTATCCGCGCACTCGGCAGCGTGTGTCTGTTTTTTTTACAGATACTCGGCAAATCGGGCACGGCGTTAACCCGCTTTCGCTTGAGCGTGCGGCAAATGTATTTTGCCGGCGTATTGTCGGTGCTGATTATTGCCGTGTCCGGCCTGTTTGTGGGCATGGTGCTGGGCTTGCAGGGCTATACGCAGCTTTCCAAGTTCAAATCGGCCGACGTACTCGGCTTTATGGTGGCGGCAAGCCTGTTGCGCGAGTTGGGCCCCGTATTGGCGGCCATTCTCTTTGCCAGCAGCGCGGGCGGAGCAATGACCAGCGAAATCGGCCTGATGAAAACCACCGAACAACTCGAAGCCATGAACGTGATGGCCGTTAACCCCGTTGCCCGCGTTGTAGTGCCGCGCTTTTGGGCGGGCGTATTGTCGATGCCGCTGCTGGCTTCGATTTTCAATGTGGCCGGCATTTACGGCGCATACCTGATCGGCGTGCAGTATTTGGGTTTGGACAGCGGTATTTTTTGGTCGCAGATGCAGAGCAATATTTCGCTGCAATACGACGTGGTTAACGGTTTGATTAAATCGGCGGTATTCGGAGTGGCGGTTACTTTGATTGCCGTACATCAGGGTTTTCACTGCGTGCCTACCTCGGAAGGTATTTTGCGGGCAAGCACCCGAACCGTTGTTTCTTCGGCATTAACCGTGCTGGCGGTTGATTTTATCCTTACCGCACTGATGTTTACTGAATAACAGATATAACGAGTAATATGATGAAAAAGAATGTTTTGGAATTTTGGGTAGGTTTGTTTGTCTTATTGGGCGTAATCGCCGTCGGTTTTCTCGCTTTCCGCGTGGCAGGCGGCGCGGCGGTAGGCGGCGGCTCGGGGCAAACATACACGGTATATGCCGATTTTACCGATATCGGCGGTTTGAAAGTCAATGCACCGGTGAAAGCTGCCGGCGTGTTGGTCGGCCGCGTGGGCGGCATCAAGCTCGACCCTAAAACCTATCAGGCCAAAGTGAGCTTGAATTTGAACAACCAATACCAATTTAGCAGCGACGTTTCGGCACAAATTCTTACTTCCGGCCTGTTGGGCGAACAATACATCGGTTTGCAGCAGGGCGGCGACGAGGAAAATCTGGCTGCGGGTGACACCATTACCATTACCGGTTCCGCAATGGTGTTGGAAAACCTGATCGGCAAATTCATGACCAACTTCGCCGAAAAAAATTCAGGCGGTTCGGATGCCGCAGAAGCCGGAACAACACAAACCGAATAATCCGTTTATTATTTCAACAGGAAAAAAAGAATCTATGAAAAAGTCATCTTTATTCACCGCATTGGGCATGGCCGTTTTGAGCATCAATCTTGCAGTTGCCGCGCCTGCCGATGCCGTCAGCCAAGTGCGCACCAATGCCACACAAGTATTGAGCATCCTTAAAAACGCCAACGGCGGAAACGATGCCGCCGTGCGCCGTCAGGCCGAAAACTATGCCCTGCCCTATTTCGATTTCCAACGCATGACTGCGCTGGCGGTCGGCAATCCGTGGCGCGAAGCCACAGCAGCACAAAAGCAAGCATTGTCGAAAGAGTTTCAAACGCTGCTTATCCGCACCTATTCAGGCACGATGATCAAGTTCAAGAATGCCAAAGTGGTCGTTAAAGACAACCCCGTCGTAAACCGCGGCGGTAAAGAAATCATTGTGCGTGCCGAAGTTACCCCCCAAGGCGGCAAGCCCGTGAATATGGATTTCACCACTTACCAAAGCGGCAATAAATACCGTGCTTACAACGTGGCCATCGAAGGTGCGAGCTTGGTAACCGTTTACCGCAACCAGTTCGGCGAAACCATCAAGAGCAAAGGCATCGACGGCCTGATTGCCGAACTGAAATCCAAAAACGGCGGCAAATAAGCCATGGAATCCGAAGTACGCGGCGGTGTACTGCATGTGAAAGGCGAAGTAACCGTGAAAACGGTTACTTCTGCCGCTTACGGCCGCTTCGAGCAGCAATGCCGTCTTAACGAAACGCATACGGTCGATTTTTCGCAAGTGAGCCGTGCCGACTCTTCCTGCGTGTCACTGCTGCTGACTGCATTGCGCGTCAAACCGTCGTCGATAGCCTTACAGGGGCTTCCCGATTCGGTGGCGGCATTGGCCGAATTGTATGAAATCAAAGAATGGGTCAACCCATGAGTAAAAAGAATATTTGTTTAGCAGTGGCGGTTTTGGCGTTGTCTCAGCCCGTATGGGCGGAGCGCAATCCGGCCGACCCTTACGAGCCTTACAACCGTGTGATGTTCAAAATCAACGACACGGCCGATAAATATGTGCTGACACCGGTAACACGGGGTTACCGAGCCGTTACCCCCCGGCCGGTGCGCAAGGGCGTAACCAACTTTTTCGACAACTTGCGCGATGTGGTAAGCATGGGCAGCAATCTGCTGCGGCTCGACATTAAACGCGCCAGCGAAGATTTTGTGCGCGTAGGCATCAACACCACCTTTGGCCTGGGCGGTTTGATTAACATTGCCGATGCGGGCGGTATTCCCAACAACAAAAACAACTTGGGCGATACCTTTGCTTCGTGGGGTTGGAAAAACAGCAATTATTTTGTTTACCCGCTAACCGGCCCTTCTACTTTACGCGACAGTATCGGCTCAACCATCACTTATGCGTATCCGGTAAAAAACGCTATTTTTGAAACCAGCGCAGGGCGTATCGGTTCTACGGTTGTCGGTGCGGTCGATACACGCGACCGTTATCTCGATTTAACCGACAGCCTGCAAGATGCCGCAATCGATAAATATGCCTACACCCGCGATATTTTCATGAGAATGCGCGCCCAGCAAACGGGTGCCAAGTTGCCGCAAGGCAGTGAAGACGACATCGATATCGATGACTTGGTCGGTGAAGAACAGAATGCTGCCGGAACCCAAGAGTATGTGCCGGTTGAATCTGAAGCTGCCGTAACCGATCTGCCGCGCAGCAGTTTGGATGTGTCTTCGGAGCAAGCCGAACTGTTGACTTTGTGGGAACCGGAAGGCGGTATAGCCAAGCATTAAAGTCTATAAATTAAGTGTAGGAAAGCCCGGCGCTATTTACAGTATTGTTTTTTGAATACTGTAAATAGCGCCGGGCTTTTCTAAAGCGGGTTGCCAACAGGATCTATTGTCTATAAACACTTTTTGATATAAGGCCGCAAAGCAGTACGGGTAATAAGCACAGCAATGTTGTAGTAAAAAGTATTGATTGACTATATAAGCCGTCTGAAAATCAAATCACTTAAAGACCTTTCTTTTATATTTATATTTGCCTAATTTTCTACTAACTTTGAGCTTTTAATATATGCCTCATCCCATTATTTATCTCATGTGGTGAGGAGTATCATAATGTTTACCGTAAGAAGAATACTGAGCGGCGTGGCTTTTCTCATAGCCTTGTCGGTTGTGGCTGCCGTGTTTATCGGCATATTTTCATTAGGTTTTTTTGCTCCGGTTTCCGGAAAAGAAGCGGTTGCGGCGGCCGTTGCTCATACCGGCGGCTACGCAAAAGAAGTGGAATTCGAATACGATTACTACACCGGTTCTCGCTATGAAGTAGAAGTGATTGCCAACGGTTTAGAACACAATGTTATTGTGGATGCCGATAACGGCAAAGTGCTGGCCGTTAAAACCAAAAACAAAAAATACCATATTTAATCATACAGTTAAAAATAAAAACAACTAAATAAGCAACGCTGCTTACGGCAATTTGAAGCAGCAAACCATCCCGCTGAGGCATTTACGCCACAGCGGGATTTTTAATGATTTCAACATAAAAATAATATGATTCTATATAAAAAACAATACATTAAATTATTTTTCTAAAAATATCACAATCAAACAAACTTATACTGAAGTATAAAACATACACAATTTACTCAAATAAATATTCAAATTAAATTTTTCATAAATATCCAATAAGATTATTGAATATAAATATTATACCGATAAATTATTTTATCTATTAAAAATCATAATATTAATAAAATAAAATAAATTTAAAATTTATAGTTTACATATAAAAATATTAATTAAATATATTTTACATAAAAAATATAAAAATATTTGAATATCAGTTATTCATTATTAGAACCGCTCGGGATAATATCGCTGGAAAATAAAAATATCCTTAATACACGCCACCAAGAGCAATCCCGTTTTACCCCCCCTGTTACTTTATCTACTAAGGAGATTGTTATGAGCGAAAACACCAACATTCCAACCCGCAATGCCGATCCGGCCGTGGTCGTGCAAGGGACTTCTCAAGACGATGTGCTGTACGGCAGCACCGGCAAAACCGTTATTTACGGTATGGCCGGTAACGACACCATTCACGGCCAGTCCGGCATGGATACCATGTACGGCGGTCAAGGCAACGACAGCTTCTACATCAAAGGCGCAGGCGACACCGTGGTTGAAAATGCCGGCGAAGGCACCGACACTATTTACAGCAGTGTCAGCTACACTACCCCGCGCCATGTCGAGAACATTACCCTAACCGGCAATGCCCGCATCAACGGCACCGGCAACAACGAAGACAACGTGATTACCGGTAACGACAACTACAACCGTCTGAACGGCGGTCGCGGCAATGACAGCATCTACGGTCAGGCCGGTGAAGACACCATCGACGGCGGCGAAGGTAACGACAAACTTTACGGCGGTGCCGACCGCGACAACATCTTCGGCGGCGCGGGCGATGACGTGCTCGACGGCGGCGAAGGCAAAGACGTGATGCGCGGTCAAGCAGGCGACGATACATACTACGTTGACAACGTAAACGACACCGTAATCGAAGAAGCCGGCGAAGGCACCGACACCGTTTACAGCAGCGTAACCTATACCGCTTCGCGCAATGTCGAAAACATCACCTTAACCGGTAGCGGCAACACTTACGCTTTCGGCAATAACGCCGACAACATACTCACCGGCAACAGCGGAAACAACCGACTGAGCGCAGGCCGCGGTAACGACACCTTAAACGGCATGGACGGTAACGACCTGCTGATGGCGGGCGACGGCAACGACGTACTCTACGGCGGCGACGGTAACGATATTCTGCGCGGCGACAAAGGCGACGACCTACTTGACGGCGGCAACGGTAACGACAAGCTCGAAGGCGGCAGCGGTAACGACACCTATGTGTTCGCCAAAGGTTATGGCCATGACACCGTTTCAGACGGCATGGGCAGCAATACCGTGCGCTTCGGTGAACACATCGGCGTGAACGACATTACCGTTACCGAAACCGACGGCAATTGGGTTGTGAGCCTCAAAAACAGCGGCGACACGCTCACCATCCAAAACCAAACACAAGCCGGCGAAACCGTTGCCCGATTCGAGTTTTCAGACGGCCTTTACACTGCGGCCGAGCTGTGGAACACACTCAACGGCTCATCCGCCAATCCCGATGAAGACCAAACCCTTATCGGCACCGAAAACGATGATGTGCTCGTTGGCGGCAACGGCAACGATACTTTGAAAGGTCTCGGCGGCAACGATACCCTGCGCGGCGGAGCCGGTACAGACGTGATCGAAGGCGGCGACGGTAACGACAACTTTATCATTGCAGGCGACTTAACCACCGGCAGCCAGTCAACCAATCCGGCCTACGACAAAGTGTTGGGCGAACCGCTTGCCAACCTGAACGGTAAAAACTGGGGCGAGGCGGCAAACGGAGAAGTGCTGCGCGGCGGCGAAGGCAGCGACACGCTGTATGTATTCGGCACCACCGATTTAAGCGGTACCGTTTTGGAAAGCATTGAAAAAATCGAAATGCCTTCCAACGTAACGCTGCGTGCCGAGCAACTGGCAGGCTTGAGCGTAAACGGCGACGGTGTCGGCACCTTACGCATCAAAGACGAAAGCGAGCCGACAACCGTCACTCTGAGCGAAGACCAGCTCAAAAATGTGAAACATTTAGACATCGGCAGCCATGTGGTTATCGAAGTGAAAAACCTTGCCGCCCTCAAAGGCTTGGAAATCATCAGCGGCAACGGCACGCTGCGCTTTAAAGAAGCCAGCACCCTCACCGACAGCCATTCCGTTACCCCGTCGGTAAGAGTGGAAAATGCCGACGGCACATCTGCCTACGGTAAAGCCGAAGTGCTCGACAACATCGTATCGGCCACCGACGATAATGCCGTCAGCCAAGAAATCAAAGATTTAAGCTATCGAGATTTGCTGGCCGACAACGTGAAACAAGAAGGCGCAACCGTTATCACGCTCAAAGGCTCAAGCGGTAACGACTACATTTCAGGCGGCAATACCGGCGATGAATTGAACGGTGCCGACGGTAACGACGTTTTGGTGGGCCGCAACGGCAACGACCTTTTCGTCATCGAAGGCAAAGGCAAAAAAACCATCATCGACGGCGGCAGCGGCAAAGACACCGATACCATCGTGTTGAGCAACGCCAAAGAAGGCGTCGAACTCGATTTGAGCGCATTTAAAGGCCATATCGGCAGCGACACCACCATCCAAATCGGCGCAGGCGGCAGCCGTGGCGTAGCCGGCGGCGACGGCGACAAAACCAACCTGATGCTGATCATCGACACCTCGGGCAGCATGTGGGGGCAGAATATGGTCAACGCCCAAAAAGCCGCCGTTGAACTCATCGACAAATACGGCCAAGTAGGCGACATTGCCATCCGCATCATCGGCTTTAATAGTTGGGGTTATGTGCAGTTCAACGGCATGGATTCATGGATGAACAAAGCCGATGCCGTTGCCGCCATCAACACCCTGTATGCTTCCGGCAGCACCAACTACTATTCCGCTTTGGATACGGCCGAAGCTGCCTTTATCAGCAACCGCGGCAGCATATTCCACGAAAACGGACAAAACTTCTCCATGTTCCTTTCAGACGGCTACCCCAATACACCGGTTCAAATGCCCCGCCAGCTCCAATGGGAAGATTTTGCCATTAAACACAAAATCGTTTCCCACGCCATCGGCTTCGGCGGCATTTACTCCAAAGACGCGCTCGAACCGATTGCCTTCGACGGCACCAAAGTAGCCGATACCGCCGCCGATCGCACGCCCGGCCAAATCGAACCGATTTTGGAAGGCGACATCGGCAAGCTTTCCACCACCGTGAGCGGCACCGCCAAAACCGACTTTATCGAAAACGTGGCAGGCAGCGCCTACGACGATAAAATCACCGGCAACAGCCTCGACAACGAAATCAGATCGGGCGCAGGCAACGACACGCTCAACGGATTGGGCGGTAACGACAAACTCTACGGCGGTGCAGGCAACGATACCTACCACTTCGGCATCGGCTACGGCCACGATGTGATTTACGACAACCAAGGCAGCAATACCGTGCATTTCAACGGCATTTCGATGGGCAATATCAGCGTACAGGCCGTTACCAACAGCAACGGCATGCAAGACTGGGTGATTTCGGTTAACGGTCAAACCGCCGACACGCTGACCATTGCCAACCAGTCCGACAAAGCAGATGCCGCCGTTACCTCGTTTGTGTTCGCCGACGGCACCATGACCAATGCCGAATTGGCCAAACTGGCCGGTGTTGCCGCAAGCACAAGCAGCGTCGAAAGCACCGAGCCTGTTTTAGCCGTTACCGCTTTGGGTTCGACCACCGTGGCCGAACACACCGGCCCGGCTGTCGAAGTGCACGGCAACAACCTGCCCGCCGCATCCGAAACAACGGCAAACGCCGTTTCAGACGGCCTGCTCGACAGCAGCACCGGTTCGCTCGACAGCGCACTCGACAGCGTTCTGCCTGTTTCTGCGGCCGGCGGTTCGGTGAATGCCGTTGAAGCAGCCGTTTATGCAAACAGCGACGCAGCCGTGTACAACGACGACAACGCTTACACCGCTGCCGTTATCTAAGCTCCGGCTTTAAAGCAACGCAAAGGCCGTCTGAAAAAGTTTTCAGACGGCCTCATACTTTTTTAACGGCATCCGCTTGACCGGCACGCCTTAATGATTAAAGCCAATAAACTGATATCTTGGCAGAATAAAGTTTACTTGCCGGATGAACTTTTACGGCACCGCAGAATGCTGTGTCCCCTGCCTAATTTGTCGTGTATCTCCACCACTTGCAAACCGGCGTGTTCCACACAGCGGATCATGTCTTCTGAATGATAAATTTTGCTGTTGCCGTTGGCCATTACGGTGAAATAGACACTGGTTTGAGCCAAACAATAGGCGGCGGTTTCATATTTCTGCCTGTCCCAAAACGGCTCCATGATATAGAGGTCGGTCTCCGCACCCATCGAACGGGCGGCACGGCTCAAAATGGAGATTACTTCTTCTTCGGAGAAACAGTCGAGAAACTGGCTCATCCAAACCGCATCGAAACCCGTGGGAAACGGCACTTCGGCATCCAGCAGATCGGCGGGGTGGCCGTGAATCCGTTCTTCGCCGGTTTTGCCCGCCACCGCTTTGCGCATCAGGCCGATTTGCTGGGGCAAATCCATAATCGTTACCTCAACGTCGGCACGGTGAGCCACACACTGCACCGCCCAGCGGCCGGTATTGCCGCCGACATCCAGCAACTTTTTAACCGGTCGGGAAAATACGATTTCCAATGCTTCGGCAAACGAATTGTCGGAATAGTAATGGTCGAACGCAAACCATTTTTCCTGCGCCGTTTCAGGCAGCTGCGACAGCCCTTCGTAAATCGTGGGCCAATCGCCGAACACTTTCAACCCTTCGGGCTTGCCGTTTAACAAAGTGGCTTCCAAATCAAACAAGCCCTGATAGCACACCTCATGCACAAAATCCATGTTCACGCGCGCCATCTTGTCTTTGGTTAAAAACCAGCCTGCTTTAGAGATAAAGTAACGGTCGCCCTGAATCAGCACGGTGCCGATGGTTAGCGAAGATTCCAGCAACACTTGCGCCGCATAACGGCTCAAACCGGCACTGCGGGCAATTTCATCCAGCGTCATGCCGTTGCGCTCTTCAATCAGGCGGTCGAATATGCCGAACTTCACCATCAGCCGCGACACTTGGAACACAACCGGCGCAAAGGCAATCTCTTGTGCCAAACGCTGTGCATCGCCGGCAGAAAGCTGCTCGTTGGAATAACGTTTTTCTAAAGCAGGAAATAACTTCATAACGTATCAAATCAATAAATAGAAAATTAAGATGAAACGGCAAACAACAGCCGCATTGAGGCCGTCTGAAAGCGAGCTTGCGGGCTTCGCTAAACATTTCAGACGGCCTCAAACCATATTACATATTAAGAGTCTGTTCAAAGCCTAAAAAGACTGAACCGGTTGATTATAACATTCCTAACCGCTGCCGACAGCGTACCAAGCCGCAGCTGCCATGCCTGCCGCCGTTTTTACAAATACAACCGAACCACTTAAAAAGAGTACATACGTCATACTCGGGCTTGACCCGAGTATCGTGATGTTCAGCAAATTTAGGAGATACTCGGGCCAAGCCCAAGTATGACGGTTGTGTTATTAAGTAAATTGATTAACTATACTCCCCTACCAAACAACAGCCGTTATAAGGGCGATGATTCGGCTTCTCCGCTGCCTGCGGACAGCTCCAATGCTTCTCCGCCGGCTTTTTCCGCCAAACTTTTTTCCAGCTGCTTCGAGGCTTTTACGCCCAGCTTGCGCAGTTTTTCGGCGCGGTTCACCAGATTGCCGCGGCCTTCGGAAAGCTGTTTGAACGCGGCTTGGTATTGGCTTTGCGCCTGCTCGATGTTTTTGCCGACGCTTTCCAGCGTGGTAACGAAGCCGACAAATTTGTCGTAGAGCTTGCCGCCTTCTTCTGCAATCACCAAAGCGTTTTGGTTTTGCTGCTCGTTACGCCAGATGTTCGCCACCGTGCGCAGCGTCGCCAGCAGCGTGCTGGGGCCGACGGGCATGATGCGTTTGTCGAAGCACTCTTGAAACAGGTTGTCGTCGTGCTGCAAAGCCAACAGGTAGGCTGGTTCGACGGGGATGAACATAAACACGAAATCAAGCGTATTCACGCCTTCGATATGGCTGTATTGCTTGAGCGACAGGCTCTTGATATGGTTGCGGACGCTGGCGGCGTGGGCGGCGAGTGCGCGTTCGGCCTCTTCGGGCGTTTGCGCCTGCGTGTAGCGCACATAGGCGGTGAGCGATACTTTGCTGTCGATGATGATTTGCTTGTTGTCGGGCAGGTTGACCAACACGTCGGGTTGCAGGCGGCGGGTGCTGCCGTCTTCTTCGTGGCGCACGGAGGCCGCTTGAACAATATATTCGCGCCCTTTCACCAAGCCTGAATTTTCGAGCACGGTTTCCAGAATCATCTCGCCCCAGTTGCCTTGCGTTTTGTTTTGCACGCCGGTGAGTGCGTCGGTGAGGGCTTTGGCATCGGTGTGGAGCTGGGTGTTGAGGGTTTGTAGGCGTTTGAGTTCGTTTTCAAGCGTGAGCCGTTCTTTGGCTTCTTTTTCGTAAGTGCTTTGCACCAGCTCGCTGAATTTGCCCATGCGCTCGTTGAGCGGAGTGAGCAGGCGGTTGATGTTTTCGGTGTTGTGTTCGGTAAAGCGTTTGGTTTTTTCTTCGAGAATGTTGTTGGCGAGATTTTGGAACTGGTCGGTTAAGCTTTGGCGCGCTTCGCTCAACAGAGCGAGTTTTTCTTCCGAGGCAAGGCGTTCCTGCTCGATTTGGGTATGCAGCCTTTCGTTGCGCACGTTCAAATCGGCCACGGTTTGCTGCAATCGGGCATAATCTTCTTTCAGACGGCCTAATTCGCTTTCACGCGCCTGCAAGCCTTCGATGTGCTGTTTGGCGGCGGCAAAGCGGCTGTGGATTTCCTGCATTTCAGCCTGCAAATCCTGCGCGTGGCGGCGGCTTTGCGCCAGCTCGTTTTGCAGCGGCTCGATCTGGCTGCTGCGGGTTTCGGCGGCGGCAAGGGCGGTTTGGGCCGTCTGAAATTGCTGTTGCAGGGCATCAAGCGCGTTTTCCGCCTCGGCCTGCTCTTGCGCGGCGAACTGGTATTGCTGGGTGCGCTCCGCAAGCTGGCCGTTCAAGCGGCTTTGCTCGGCCTGATGTTTGTTGCGCAGGATCAGCCAAGTGATGAGGATGCCGAGAAAGGCGGCGGCAAGGGCAGTGAGAATAAGGTAAAGCGTAGATGTGTCCATAATAAAACAGGCCGTCTGAAAATGATAAAGCGCGTGCACTATATCATGTTTCAGACGGCCTAAGAGCAGATATAAAACAGCTACTTTGATCGTGCCTGCACATGATTTGAGACCACCGAAAAATCAGCAATCATAACTTGATACTCTCCCCTTCAACCAAACTGCTCGAGCAAATTAACTCACATTAAATCTAACATTTAGAGCCAGTCTGCTTCAAACCACAATTAACCACCAATATTGAAAACAATTATCAAGATAATTTAAATTATTGTTAATAACATTTGAATAACAAGTATTGGTTATTGATAATTGTTTTTATCTTTTGTTAAAATTTAAAAAACCATAACAATATTTTAATTATTGTATCTTGAGATACACAAAGCCGTTATTTCAACTTCGTGTTTCCGGTTGGTTTTATCTTTAAAGTTGACACTTTTTTTTTGGGGCTGAAGTAGATTAGCCCTAAACACCACACCAAAGCCGCAAAGTTTTTAACTGCTGCCTTGGTGTCCCGAAGTTAAAACGAAACTCACATTCTTTCAAGAACAGAGGAAAAGATTTTCGGTCGATTCCGTTGTATTTGCGCAAGACACGTTTCGCCTGATTCCAAAAATTCTCAATGCCGTTGATATGGTTGTGTCGGTCGGCAAACTTTTTGCTGTGATTAATCCTGTGATGGTGAAAACCGCTGACATCCAACACGTCGTAACTGCTCAGGCAGTCCGTATAAACTACGCTATCAGGTGTAATTTTCCTTGTAATAACAGGAAATAAACTTTCCTTTCGGGCATTATTCACTACAACCGTATAAACCTTACCTCCACGTTTAAGGATACCGAAAACCACCACTTTACCTGCTGCTCCCCTACCGCGCTTTCCTTTACGCTTACCGCCGAAATAGCTCTCATCCAATTCTATAGCGCCCTCAAAAACCTGATCTGCTTCCAAAGCCAAATGATGGCTGATAACAAGACGGATTTTACGGTAGAAGAGAATAGCCGTATTGGGCTGAATACCCAAGATATCGGCAGCAGAACGTGCGGTTACTTCCAATACAAAATATTCAAGCAGTTTTCTTTGCAGACTCTTCTTTAACTTACAGTGGGTTATCTTCATTTTGGCAGCCTATCATGACTGCTAATCTACGTCAGCCCCTTTTTTTTATAGAGAGAGTTACTCGATGAAAAAATTATCTTTACAAACGGTTGCGGCAGTCGCCTGCGCCCTTGCTTTGAATGCATGCTCTTCGGGCGGCGGTTCTACACCATCCGCTTCATCTACACCTACACCCCAACAAAATCAAAATCAAACAGAAGCCGATAAAAAAGCTGAAGCAGCCAAGAAAGCCGAAGAACTAGCAAAACAGAAGGAAGCTGAAGCAGCCAAACAAGCCGAAGAATTGGCAAAACAGCAAGAAGCTGAGCGCAAAAAAGCCGAAGAAGCTAAAAAAGCCGAAGAATTGGCAAAACAGCAAGAAGCTGAGCGCAAAAAAGCCGAAGAAGCTAAAAAAGCTGAAGAGTTGGCAAAACAGCAAGAAGCCGAACGCAAAAAAGCCGAAGAAGCTAAAAAAGCTGAAGAATTGGCAAAACAGCAAGAAGCCGAACGCAAAAAAGCCGAAGAAGCTAAAAAAGCTGAAGAGTTGGCAAAACAGCAAGAAGCCGAGCGCAAGAAAGCCGAAGAATTGGCAAAACAGCAAGAAGCTGAGCGCAAGAAAGCTGAAGAGGAAGCCAAGAAAAATCAAGCCAACGATAACCCTGCGCCACCGGCAGCAAGTTCTTCATTCACAGATGCTTTAGCCAAAGGTTTTATAGCCAATCATCCTCGTAAAGATAGAGCCGATTATATGGATCCCAATAAAGTTGGCGGCATCATATTGAGCATCAATAATACCGGAGGCACACTAACAGGTCAGTCTCCTAAAACCGATACATTTGATGAACTGATGGTCAACGGAACCAAAATTGTTTTATTGGGTGGGTCAACTGACAAACTTAACCTAATCGGTATGCGCCCGTTAGCACAACGCGATTTTCCTGACGGCGGCTATAAAGCAGAAGGCAAAGGTTGGGTAGGCAGTACCGGCGATGAGCGCCAAGGAGTTTTCCAAAACGTCCGCTACGGCGTTTATAGCGTTGACGGCCAGTCGCATTTGTTTGTGCAGGGTAAGCCGACCTTGTCGATGTATCTCACTTCAGGGAGATACTCATATGACGGTCATGCAGTTTACGGCAAAGACGGTCAATATCGTAGGGCAAAAACCAATGCCGTCGTAGATTTCGGCAAGAAAACCATAGATGTAACCATTACTCCGCAGGGTATCAGCGGACAAATCGCCCCTAGTCCGTTGAAATTCGGCGGCGTTATTAAGGGTAATACTTTCAGCGGTACGCAAAACAATATTGAAACCAAAGGCGGCTTCTTCGGAGACGGCGCAGCCGATTTGGGCGGTGTTTACCATGCCACCGGCGGCGAACATGCCGGCTATAACGGTGCTTACGGTGCATCAGACCGCGTCCGCAAGAATGATTAACGTTAACTGATTGACGTTAAAATAAAACCGAAACCTCAAATCAGAGGTTTCGGTTTTTTTATACAAAAATGTTTTATACAGGAATATTAGGGCGTGTCATCAGAAAAATAGAAACCTTCCGAATAACGCTTATCAGTCGTCAACGTCTTCCGGCTCGGTACTCAAATAGCTGCTTTGCTTGAGCGCGTGCAAAAATTCGGCGGTAAACAGCTTGCGCTCGGTGGATTTGAGCTGCGCCCAGCGGGTTTTTTCTTCAAAGCGGTTGATGACTTCGCCGGTGGAAAGATGCACATAGTGGAGCATGTCTTCAATGGTGTCGTGCTCTTCCATGCCGCCGAACTCGATGCTGCCGTTGTCGCGCACATACACGTTTACCGAATCGGTATCGCCGAAAAGGTTGTGCATATCGCCGAGAATTTCCTGATACGCCCCCACCATAAACACGCCTAAAACATACGGCTCGCCGTGTTTCAAATCATGCACGCTCATGCTCGATTCGATGCTTTGCTGATCGACATATTGGCTGATTTTGCCGTCTGAATCGCAGGTTAAGTCTTGCAGCACGGCGCGGCGCGTGGGGCGTTCGTTCAAGCGGTGCAGCGGCATAATCGGCAGCACTTGGCCGATGGCCCATGTGTCGGGCAGGCTTTGGAACACGCTGAAATTGCAGAAATATTTGTCGGCCAGCTTATCGGTAAGGTCGTCGTACACCTGCCGTTGCGAACGTCTGCCCGCCTGAAGCTGGTTTTTCAAACGGCGGCACAACACGGCATGAAGCTGCTCGGCCAAGGCTTTTTCTTTCAGCGGCACTTTGCCTTCGAGATATTGCTCGGTGACTTCGGTGAGATAATGGCCGACGCGGTAATAGGTTTCGGTTACCATTTCGCTGTCGTTGGTATCCAGCAGCGTAATCAGTTTTTTGGTGGCAAACGACAAATTTTCGGCATCGGAAATTTCCGGCACTTGCTCGGGCAGCCGCTCCACATCGGTGACATTCATCACCAGTACCGCATGATGCGCCGTCATCGCGCGGCCGGATTCGGAGAAAATATGCGGATGCGGCATATTGTGTTCGTTGCAATATTCGGCCAGCATCGACACAATCACATGCGAATATTCGCCCATATCGTAGTTGATGGAGCTGGCATTGCGCGAGTGCGTACCGTCGTAGTCCACACCCAAACCGCCGCCCACGTCCACATACTCAATCGGCAGCCCCAGCCCGCGCAGTTCGGCAAAATAACGCACCGCTTCTTTAAAGCCCATGCGGTAATCGGCAATATTGGAAATTTGCGAACCCATGTGGAAGTGCATCAGCTTCACATTGTCGGCCAAACCCGCCGCCGTGAGCTTTTCCACCGCCGAAATCAGTTGCGCGGCAGAAAGGCCGAATTTGCCTTTTTCACCGCCCGTGTCAGCCCATTTGCTCGACGACAGCGACGACAAACGCACGCGCAGGCCGATATTAGCTTTGATGCCCAGATTTCTCGACTCCTGAATCACCAAATCCACTTCCGACTCTTTTTCAATCACGATAAACACTTCATGACCGAGCCGTTGACCGATAAGCGCAAGGCGGATGAAATCGCGGTCTTTATAGCCGTTGCACACAATCGTGCCGCCTTTGGGCGCAAACGCCAGCACAATCATCAGTTCCGGTTTGGAACCGGCCTCCAAACCGATCGACACCTGATCGTTTTTCGGCACGATGATGTTTTTCACCACCGATTCCTGCTGGTTGACCTTAATCGGATAAATCGCCGTATATTTGCCCTGATACTCGTTTTTACGGATGGAACGGTTAAACGCCGTACACAGCCGCGCCACACGGTCTTGCAGAATATCGGGAAAGCGAAACAGCATCGGCAAATCCTGCCCGCGCTCGTTGAGCTGCGCCACCAAGCCGTATAAATCGACTTCGGTGTCGCTGTTGTTGTTAGGTTTGACCATCACATGACCGTTTTCGCCCACCGAAAAATAACCGTCGCCCCAATGGCGGATACCGTAAAGCGACGCGCTGTCTGCTGCCGACCAAGTCATATTCAAAGCCCTCAAAACTGGATGGATAAACGGCGGCATCATAGCATAAGCGGCCGACGGGTCGGGGAAATTTCAGACGGCCTTACTTGTAGGAAATTCTAGCGTTGTTTACACAACAGGTTGAGTAAAGTAGGTCTCCAAAACTTCAAAAGGCGTATTACTTTTCAGGCTGCTGTGAGGTTTAACCGTGTTGTAGAAATTCACAAACCGATGCAAATCTCTACAACGTTGTTGTACAAAGCCCTCTCTTTGCTCACGGCATGCTCCGTAGGCCGGCCGTTCGCAAGAAGCCCGCACATTGGCCTTCGATTTGGTTTTTTACTCTCGAAGTTTGTTCAAAGCCCGGGCTAATCGGCTATAATGCGTGCTCGTTTTACTTTCTTTAACTTAAATATACATTATGAATACCTCTCAACCCAGCTTGTTGGAACGCCTGTTCAAATTAAGCGAACACGGCACGAATATACGCACTGAGATTATGGCCGGCTTCACGACCTTTCTCACCATGTGCTACATCATCATCGTCAACCCCGGCATCCTTTCGACTACAGGCATGGATTTCGGTGCGGTGTTTGTAGCCACCTGTATTTCCGCAGCCATCGGCTGTTTTATTATGGGTGCGCTGGCCAATTATCCGATTGCCCTCGCCCCCGGCATGGGCTTGAACGCCTACTTCACGTTTTCGGTGGTAAAAGGCATGGGCGTGCCGTGGCAGGTTGCTTTGGCTGCGGTGTTTATGTCGGGCATCATCTTTATTTTGTTCAGCTTTTTCAAAATCCGCGAAATGCTGGTCAATGCCCTGCCCATGAGCTTGAAAATGGCCGTTGCCGCCGGTATCGGCCTGTTTTTGGCTCTGATTGCGCTGAAAGGCTCGGGCCTGATTGTGGCCAGCGAAGCCACTTTGGTGAAAATGGGCGAGCTGTATGTGATCGAAAACGGCGTGAAACTGCCCAACTGGCCGGTTTTATTGGCTTTGCTGGGCTTTTTCATGATCATCGTGCTGGATTATTTCCGCGTGCGCGGTGCGATTATTCTCAGCATTTTCGCCGTTACGCTGATTTCCATTTTTTTGGGTTTAACCGAATTCAAAGGCTTTACGGCACCTATTCCCAGCATTGCGCCTACCTTTATGCAGATGGATTTCAACGGCCTGTTTAACGGCAGCCTGATTGCCGTGATTTTCGTCTTTTTTCTGGTGGATTTGTTCGACAGCACCGGCACGCTGGTGGGCGTATCTCACCGTGCGGGCTTGCTGGTTGACGGCAAACTGCCGCGCTTGAAAAAAGCACTGTTCGCCGATTCTACCGCCATCGTAGCGGGCGCGGTATTGGGCACGTCGTCCACCACACCTTATATCGAGAGTGCATCAGGCGTATCGGCAGGCGGCCGCACCGGTTTGACCGCCATCACTGTGGGCGTGCTGATGCTGGCGTGTTTGTGGTTCTCTCCGCTCGCACAAACCGTACCCGGTTTCGCCACCGCCCCCGCCCTGCTCTACATCGGCGTGCAAATGATGCGAAGCGTGCTTGAAATTGAATGGTTCGACATTACCGAAGCCGCTCCGGCCTTCCTGACCATTGCTTTCATGCCCTTCACCTACTCGATTGCCGACGGTATCGCCATGGGCTTTATCAGCTACGCGGTAATCAAACTGCTGTGCAACCGTTCTAAAGAAGTACCGCCTATGGTATGGATTGTGGCCGTGGCATGGGCAGCCAAATTCTGGTTCTTGGGTGCTTGATACTCCGTTAATCATTCCGACCGATGCGTTCAGGCATTCAAACAAAAAGGGCAGATGATTCTGCCCTTTTTGTTTTTCAGACGGCCTCACACTTCAAGGCACGCCATATATTAAATGCCGTTATCTCAACACCACATCGTCCGGCAATTCGTTGTCGCCGCCGCTACACCCTTCACTGCGCGGCAGATGCTCGGTCAACAGCCCGTTCACTTCACGCAAACCGTTTTCCAAACCCGTTACAAACGCACCTTGGCGGAAAGCTTCGCGCATGGTTTGGCAAACGTGCTGCCAGTTGGCATCATCGACTTTAGCTGCGATACCTCGGTCTGCCACGATTTCAACCGCATGATCGGCAAACGAAATATACACCAGCACGCCGCTGTTCATTTCTGTGTTCCATACCCCCAACTCGCCGAACCACTGCCACGCACGGGTGCGGGTATCCAAACCGCGCAGCACCTCGGCACTGGGGTAGCGGGATTCGACCACGAAGCGTATCTGCCCGCAGTGATTTTGCTCCGACAAACCGATTTCTCGGCTGATGCGCTGCAAATCAGAAGTAGGCAGATAGCGTTCCACCCTAAAGCGCGGATGCAGCCAATGCTGCCATAAGCGTTTGAATTTATTTTGTTCCATTACCATCCTCCCGATGCACCGCCGCCGCCGAAACCGCCGCCTCCGCCGCTAAATCCGCCTCCGCCGCTGCTCCAACCGCCCGAGCCGCCGCCGAATCCGCCGCCAAAGCCGCCACCGCCGAAGCCTCCCCTACCGCCTCTGCCGCCACCGCCGGAAATGAATGCGCCGCTGCCCAAGGCAAAAGCCAATACCGTGCCGAACAATCCGGCCAATATGCCGACAAACATGCCCAAGCCCAGCACAAGCGCGGCAACAAATACCAAACCGCCCGTTGCCAAGCTGCCGAAAGTACGGCCGAACAAGGCTTTCAAAAACGCGCCGGCAAAAAACGGCAGAATCAACAGCATCATCCAGCCTTCTCCGCCTTCATCGGCGTAAGACGCAGTCGGCTCGACTTCAGGCAAACCCTCGCCCGCAATCAGTTTTTCCACCTGCACCACCGCTGCGGTAATCCCTTCGTCGGTTTGGCCTGCACGCAGATACGGGCGCAATACGTCTTCGAGAACCCGTTTGGCGTACACGTCGGGTATTGCGCCTTCCAAACCCCGGCCCACGGCAAGATGGGTTTTACGTTCGTCGCGCACCAGCAGCAGCAACACGCCGTCGCTGATGTCTTTTCGGCCGGGCTGCCACGCTTCCATCACGCGGGCGGCGTAGTCAAACGGCGTTTCCGGCTCGATCGTCGGCACGGTCAGCACCATAATCTGGCTGCCTTTTTCGCGGCTGTATTGCAGCAAATGTGCGTTCAGCTGCTCTCTGGCTTGCGGCTGCATCATCTGCGCCGTATCCATCACAGGGGCGGTAAGCGCAGGCACCGGCGTCAGCTCGGCGGCAAACAGCCACACGCTCGCCAGCATCATGGCCAGAAACGCGCCGAAGCGTTGTATTGCAGATTGCATGGAATTCCTCTTTACAAAACAGATTTCAGATTTTCAGACGGCCTCATCTTATGCTGTATAGCAAATAAACTTATTTTTGATACAAGGCAGCAAGCCGCGGACAGTACAGGTGGTACGGAACCGATTCTGTTGCCACTTCAGCGGCTTACAAAATCGTTCTCTTTGAGCTAAGGCGCAGCAACGCCGTAGCAGAAATAAAGTTTATTTGCTATAGGCCGTCTGAAAACACGGCAGGCGCAACCCAAGCTACTGGCGCGCGCCCGCCATAATCACCGCCATACCGCTCAGGCACAAAGCCACGCCTATCCAGTCGGTGAGGTGCGGTTTCACACCGTCCACCGCCCACAGCCACAGTAAGGCCATGCTGATATACACGCCGCCGTAAGCGGCATACACTCTGCCGCTGGCGGTCGGATGCAGCGTCAGCAGCCAAGCGAATGCCGCCAAACTCAAGGCGGCGGGCAACAGCAGCCACGGCGAACCGTTTTGCCGCAGCCACACATAAGGCAGGTAGCAGCCGATGATTTCCGCCAAAGCCGTAGCCACAAACAGCAACAGGGTTTTCAGCATCGTTTTCCGTCAACGTCAAAACACAGGCGGACATACATTTCAGACAGCCTCACGCTTCAACAGAGGTCGTCTGAAAGCATCAGCTTCGAACATTAAAACTCTACTTTCGGCGAAGTAGAAACCGCTTTTTCGTTTTCAACCGTAAACTGCGGACGCGCTTTCATGCCGAAAATCATCGCCGTGATGTTTTGCGGGAACTGGCGCAAAGTCGTGTTGTAGGTTTGCACCGATTTGATGTAGTTGTTGCGCGCCAAAGTCACGCGGTTTTCAGTGCCTTCGAGCTGCGCCTGCAAGTCGCGGAAGTTTTGATCGGCTTTCAGTTGCGGATAGTTTTCAGACACCACCAGCAGGCGGGATAACGCACTGCTCAATTCGCCTTGCGCTTGGGCGTATTGCTTCATTTTTTCTTCGTTGGTGGCATCTTCCGCCGTCATCTGAATACTGCCGACCTTACTGCGCGCTTCGGTCACTTCGGTCAGCACTTTTTCCTCGTGCTTGGCGTAGCCTTTCACCGTATTGACCAGATTCGGAATCAAATCGGCACGGCGCTGATATTGGTTGAGCACCTCAGACCAAGCCGCATTGGCCGCTTCGTCCTGCGTCTGCATGGTGTTATAGCCGCAGCCGCTCAAAGAAAACAGGGATGTGAATACAGCCAAAACGGCCAGCCATTTTTTCAACATAAGATTACTCCGTGATTAATCGTCAATATCGCTTTCAGACGGCCTCAACCCCAAAAGAAAAGGCAAGACAACATGCCGTCTGAAATCCGCCCGACAGTATAACCAAAACCCTTCCTGTCAAACGTAAAGTTAAGACAAACGGTATCAGCATTGTTTCCCTAAGCTTATGCCGAAATTACAATTCCTTACATTTCAACCGGCAAACCCGTTGCTCCCGCAAAACGCCGACGCCGCAGCCGCTACACTACATGCGCTTTCAGACGGCCCGAAACTTGCTTTATAATAATCCGCGCAGCAACGCATCCGCCGCTCAAACCATACGTCCATAACAAGGAAAACCTTCAAAGGAACTGTTTACATGAGAATTCTGCTTACCGGCTCCAAAGGCCAACTCGGCCGCTGCTTCAAAGACCGCCTCCCCGAAAACTGGGAGCTGATTGCCGCCGACTCCGCCACGCTCGACATTACCGACGCCGAAGCCGTGCTGAACATGGTTAAGAGCTTCCAACCCGACGCCGTGGTCAACACCGCCGCCTACACAGCCGTAGATAAAGCCGAAAAAGAGCGTGCCAAAGCCTTTGCCGTTAACGGCAGCGCCGTCCACAACCTTGCCGCCGCCGCCCGCGCCGTTAAAGCACGCTTTCTCCACATTTCCACCGATTATGTTTTCGACGGCAAAAGCAAAACCCCCTACACCGAAACCGCCCCGCCCGACCCCGCCGGCGCTTACGGCAAATCGAAACTCTCCGGCGAATTTCTCGCCTTGGCCGCCAACCCCGACAGCCTGATTATCCGCACCGCGTGGGTGTTTAGCGAATATGGCAGCAATTTCGTCAAAACCATTCTCAACCAAGCCGCCGCACAGCCCGAAATAACGGTTGTCAACGACCAAACCGGCTGCCCCACTTATGCGGGCGACTTGGCGCAAACCATGATCAACATACTCGATATGGACGCTTTCCCGCGCGGCATATACCACTACTGCGGCAGCGCCCCCGTGAACCGTTTGGAATTTGCCGAACAGATTCTTCAAACGGCCTCCAACGTGCGCAGCGGGTTTACCGCCCCCGTTTTAAAAGCCGAAAGCGGCAACAGCGCCGAACCGCCCTTCCGCCCCGAATACAGCGTGCTCGACTGCAATAAAATCCGTAGTGAACTGGGCATCAACGCACCGGATTGGCAAAAATCGCTGGCCGACGTGATTGCCAAGCTCAATCATTGATCCGCCGAAGCCGCCCATAACACATCAGGCCGTCTGAAACCCTATATTTCAGACGGCCTGATTCATTTCGATCGGGCAACTTATTCGTTATGTTCGGCAAGCGCAAATATAGCGTATGTAGTTGTTATTAAATTGCTTGATTAATTAAGAGCAAACTGTTCTGCTTCACTCCGTATCCGGCAACTCTGCCGAACCCATGCGCCGCAAAATAATATTCGTTTTCGCACGCAATCCTCTGTCGCGCGGGTTTTCGGCGTAATACAGCGGGCGCGGCACACGCGCGGCCAGTTGCGCGGCCTGCTGTTTGGTCAGCTTGGCTGCCGGTTTTTTATAAAAGTGCTGCGACGCGGCTTCCGCCCCGAAAATGCCGTAGCCCCATTCGATGGAGTTCAAATACAGCTCGAAAATTCGGTCTTTATCGGTGGTCGCTTCCATCATCGCCGTAATCGCCGCTTCTTCCGCCTTGCGCCAGTAGCTACGGCTTTCGTTTAAAAACAGGTTTTTAGCCAGCTGCTGGCTGATGGTCGAACCGCCGCCGCGGATTCTGCCGCTGCGCTGGTTGCGTTTGATAGCGTTGCGGATGCCGCTCCAATCAAAACCGCCGTGAGCGGCAAATTTGGCATCTTCCGAAGCAATCAGGGCTTTTTTGAGATTGATGGAAATTTGGTCGTAAGGCACCCAACGGTAATCCAGTTCCACGTCTTTGCCCTTATCACGGAAATCGCTCATGCGCATACTCATAAACGCGGTTTTGTGCGGCGCCACGGCGCGGTAGGTAATGATGTTGCCGTACACATAGGCGTTAAACAGAATAAAGGCGGCAAAAGGCAGCGCAATCAGCCATTTAATCATTTCAGACGGTCTCTTTCATGTATCGGATAACGGGTTTGATGTCCGGCTCGAAACCGCGCCACAAAGCATAAGCACACGCCGCCTGCCCCACCAACATGCCCAAGCCGTCGGCCGTTTTCTGCGCACCCGAACGGCGGGCGAAATCCAGAAACGCCTGCGCACCTTCGCCGTACACCATATCGTAGGCCAGTTCGCACGCGCCGAACACGCCCGCTTCTACATCGGGAATGCTGCCGCTCAAACCGCCCGACGTGCCGTTGATAACGATATCGAAATGATGATGCGGCAAAGCATCCAACGAGGCCGTCTGAATACCGAAACGCGCCGCCAGCTCTTCCGCTTTGGCCGGTGTGCGGTTGGCAACGGTAACGGCGGCGGGCTGCTGCGCCAACAGCACGGGAATCACGCCGCGCACGGCTCCGCCCGCGCCCAAAATCAGAATCCGTTTGCCCGCAATCTCCACGCCCTGCGCCTGAAGAATATCGTTCACCAAGCCTGCGCCGTCGGTATTATCGCCGCGGAAACGCCCGCCGCCCAGCGGAATAATCGTATTCACCGCCCCCGCCGCCTGCGCCCGTTCGGAATGCTCGTCCACCCAATCGTAGGCATCGGTTTTAAACGGCACGGTTACATTCGCCCCCTGCCCGCCTTCGGCAAAAAAACGTGCCGCCGCCTCGGCAAACGCACCCGGTTCGGCCAAAATGCGTTCATATTCAATCTGCACGCCTTCCTGCGCGGCAAACTGCTGATGGATTTGCGGCGACTTGCTGTGTGCAATCGGGTTGCCGAACACGGCATAACGGGGCTTGGTCATCATCTTTGTAGAACGCTGTTTTGAAATCTGAAATGGCGGCTATTATAGCTTAAAAAATAGTGGTTACTGCATTACCTCCGGTTAACCGCATCCGCAACGAAAATCTACATGGCTGTTGAAGATTGTTAACAATTTGCCTTAAAATACCCACCAAACCGGAACTGCCTAAAACCGTAGCACGGGAAAATAAAATGCCGCTTACCCAAGAGATTCAAGTATCAAGCGATATTGTTTTAAAACCGCATCAAACGGCTTATGCCGAAGATTTGTTTAAGGTTATCGACCGATACCGCAACGATTTAGCGCCTTTTCTGCACTGGGTGCGTTTTAACCGAACACCCGAAGATGCACAACAGTTTGCATTGGCATGTGAAAACCACCGCCGGCAGAAACGCGCGGCAGTATGGATAATCGAGATTGACGGGTCGGCAGCAGGCACGGTTAGCTTCCATCCCGATATTGATTGGCATCATAAAACCGCCGTATTGGGTTACTGGCTAAGCCCCGCGTATCAAGGCCGAGGAATTGCCTGCCGAAGCGTGGCAGCCTTGATGGATGCTTTTTCGCATTTGCTCGATACCTTCGTTTTAAAGATCGCCTCGCACAACAAAGCCAGTACCGCCTTGGCCGAACGCTTGGGCTTTGTATGGCTGCGGCGCGATACTGCGGCCGAACTGATAGGAAACATGCGCTACGACCAAAACATTTACCGCAAAACCCTTGGCCCGCCACCGCATCGCACCGCCGCCGCAAACACCAATCAGGCCGTCTGAAAACCGCAGTAATTTATTTTAGCCGCCGCCGCCTTTTTCAGGCCGCTTATGGCACAATACACCCGAATTTCCATCCGTTCATCTTCCCTATTCCCCAGCAGGAGCTTTATATGTCTGTTAAAGATGTTGTCAAACTGATTGAAGAAAACGAAATACGTTTCGTTGATTTGCGCTTTACCGATACCAAAGGCAAACAGCACCACTTCACGATTCCCTCGCGCGTTGTTTTGGACGACCCCGAAGAATGGTTTGAAAACGGCCAAGCTTTCGACGGCTCGTCTATCGGCGGCTGGAAAGGCATACAGGCTTCCGACATGCAGCTGCGCCCCGACGCTTCCACCGCCTACATCGACCCCTTCTACGACGATGCCACCCTCGTTTTGACCTGCGATGTCATCGACCCCGCCAACGGCCAAGGCTACGACCGCGACCCGCGCTCCATCGCCCGCCGCGCCGAAGCCTACCTGAAATCTTCAGGCATCGGCGATACCGCGTTCTTCGGCCCCGAACCCGAATTTTTCGTGTTTGACGGCATCGAGTTTGAAACCCACATGCACAAAGCGCGCTTCGAAATCACTTCCGAAAGCGGCGCATGGAGCAGCGGCAAACACCTCGACGGCCAAAACACCGGCCACCGCCCCTTCGTGAAAGGCGGCTACGCCCCCGTTGCCCCCGTAGATGCCGGCCAAGACCTGCGTTCAGCCATGGTAAACGTGCTCGAAGAAATCGGCATTCCCGTTGAAGTGCACCACGCCGAAGTCGGCACCGGCACGCAAATGGAAATCGGCACCAAATTCAGCACTCTGCTGAAACGCGCCGACTGGACGCAAGACATGAAATATGTGATCTTGAACGTTGCCCACAATTTCGGCAAAACCGCCACCTTTATGCCCAAACCGCTGATGGGCGACAACGGCAGCGGCATGCACGTTCACCAATCCATTTGGAAAGACGGCCAAAACCTGTTTGCAGGCGACGGCTACGCCGGTTTGTCCGACACCGCCCTGTATTACATCGGCGGCATCATCAAACACGCCAAAGCCCTGAATGCGATTACCAACCCCTCCACCAATTCCTACAAGCGTTTGGTGCCGCACTTCGAAGCGCCGACCAAGCTGGCTTATTCCGCCAAAAACCGCTCGGCTTCCATCCGCATTCCGTCGGTAAACAGCAGCAAAGCCCGCCGCATCGAAGCGCGCTTCCCCGACCCGACCGCCAACCCCTACTTGTGCTTCGCCGCCTTGCTGATGGCAGGTTTGGACGGCATTCAAAACAAAATCCATCCGGGCGACCCTGCCGATAAAAACCTCTACGACCTGCCGCCTGAAGAAGACGCATTGGTGCCGACCGTGTGCGCTTCGCTCGAAGAGGCTTTGGAGGCATTGAAAGCCGACCACGAATTTCTGCTGCGCGGCGGCGTGTTCAGCAAAGACTGGATCGACAGCTACATTGCGTTTAAATCGGAAGATGTGAAACGCATCCGCATGGCGCCGCATCCGCTGGAATTTGAAATGTATTATTCGCTGTAATGCCGATACCAAAACGCCCCGAGCCGCCATGGTTCGGGGTGTTTTTGTTGGAACAACATAGATCGTGCTTGATCAACAGGCAACTCACTTGAGGCCGTCTGAAAAACTGATTAATTATTTTTCAGACGGCCTCAACATTCAACAACCCTGCCCCGATTGCTATTCCGCTTTTTGGAACAACGCAAAACCTTCCTGCTTATTACGCGGCCGCGCACCTTCCCAAATCAGGTTCCAGCCTGAAGGTGCGGCGCTGCCTTTGGGCTGTTGTACCAAACGGTAGCGGCAGTTTAGATTGTCGGTTTGCAGCGGCAGCGTGCCGTATTGCCGCCACACGATACGGGCGGTTTCAGCGCTGCCGCCCACGCCGATACATTGGCTGCCCTCGGAAACCGATTGCGCCAAGCCCGCAGGCAGTGCGGCTTCCATCTGCTTCACCACCGGCGCATGGCTTTTGGCCGCATCAAGCCACGGCAGAAACAGCGTCATCATCAATGCCCACACCAGCGTAACCCCTGCCGCCCAGTTGGTTACGGCTTGACGGCCGCGGATATGGCGGCGGGTAATCGCCCACAACCACACAGGCGTAAACAAAACTGCCACCACCATCGGCATAATGTCGATATCGGGCGTGTAATACGGGCTGAAATATTGCGAACGCTCCGCCAGTTTTGCCGGCCAGCCGTAATTCATGGCAAAAAAGCCTATCCACAGAAACACCGCAAACAGGCCGAAAGCCATAATGCCGAACCAATTGATAAACGCCGCCGCACCGCGGCGCAACGCGTCCAGCTTCGCCGCTCCGAGCAAAGCCAGCGGCGGCAGCAGCCAAATCAGGTGGTTGGCGTTGCGGTGCGGATTCAGTGCAAGCAGAACCAGCATCACTGCCAGCCATGCTACTGCAAGCACACCCCACTTTTCAGACGCAAGTTTGGTGCGCGTTGCCGTCCACACTGCCAAAGGCCACGCCGGGAAAGCGAACCACAGCAGGTTTTTCAGAAAATACGGCAGCGAAAAGGCCGTCTGAAAACCGTTTATGCCGCCGAACGGGCCGAATATATATTGACCCGTCCACAACCGGAACGCCGCCGCATCGGTTTTCGACAAGGCAAACAGATACACCGCCATCAACGGCAGCGCAAAACACAACGCGCCGACCAAAGTCAGGTAATAACGCTTAAACCGCCACAACGGGCTAACAGGCAAAGCCAGCGCCAACAGCATCAGCGCAACGGGAAGCAGCAAACCGGCCGAAGTAAACAGCAACGCCCAGCCGCCGCCAAGCAGCAGCGATGCCATAATCACGCGCGTCTGCACCAAAGCGAAGCCATACAAGCACATACCGAGCGCGGCAAACACCACGGCATAGCCGCCGAGGAAGTGCGCCATCGTTACCAAGCCCGCACAGCCGATCAGAATCAATGCCACGCTGCGACCCTGATGTCGGCCCAAAAAGCGGAACCCCGCCTTGCCGCAGCACACCAGCCCGACCGCCGTAAACAATACGCTGGCAAAGCGGGAAGCCGAATAAGCATCCGCCCAATGGGGAGCCAGCAGTTTTTGAAACCCGGCCGCCACCCAAATATAAACGGGCGATATTTCGAAATAAGGTTTGCCCAGCACCTCGGGCAGCCATGTTTTACCGCCGTTTAAAAAAGATTCGACGGCCGTAAACACCGCCGGTTCGGCAGGATTCCACAAATCGCGCGAAAAAATGCCCGGCCACAGCCACGCAAATGCCAGCAACAGCAAAAGCCACGGTTTTTCTCGAGAAGCAGCGGGAGAACGGGATTCGGGCGGAGTGTAGGTCAACATGGGAAAACAAACGAAAAATAAATTGCGCTAAGTGTAACAAATTACCGCACCGGCTTGTAAACCGAATACGGGCGGCACGTTCCGACAACACGGTTTCAGGCAGGACAAGGCCGTCTGAAAGCAGGTTTTCAGACGGCTTTATCCTGCTTTTCTCACAGCAAACAGGCAAGCGGTTAAGTTGGCAGGCCATATCCGCTACAATACCGCTTCATTACCACTCGCCCTTTCCCGTTATGAAATCTCTGTTTGCCTTATTGCTGCTTCTGCCCGCCGCCTACGTTTCCGCCGCACACGGTTTGGCATTGGGTCAGCCCGTGCTCCATCCCGCCGGTTTCCAATCGTTTCACTATGTGAACCCCAACGCCCCCAAAGGCGGCACGTTTACCATGCCCCTGTCCGGCGGATTCGACACGCTCAACCCGTTTACCCTCAAAGGCGACCACGAATCAGGCATTACCACACTCACACTCGACACCCTGCTCGAAAAAGGCATGGACGAACCCTTTGCCATGTACGGCCTACTGGCGGAAGACGTGTCGCTCGCTTCAGACGGCCTCTCCGTTACCTTCAAGCTCCACCCCAAAGCCCGCTTCCACAACGGCGACCCTGTGCTGGCCAAAGACGTAGCCGCTTCGTTTAACACATTGGTCAAAGACCCCGCCGCCGCACCAATGTATAAATTCTACTGGGCAGACGTTGCCCGCGTAGATACCCCCGATGCCCGCACGGTCGTGTTCCGATTCAAAAAGCGCAACGCCGAACTGCATTTGATTTTGGGCCAGCTGCCCGTGTTTTCACATAAAAGCTACCCTAAAGGATTGGCCGCCGCGCCCAACACCCCGCCGGTCGGCTCCGGCCCCTACCGCCTGAGCAAAACCGAAAACGGCCGTTTGAGCGAATTTGTGCGCGACAAACACTACTGGGCGCAAAACCTGCCTACGCGCAAAGGCCGGTATAACTTCGACACCGTGCGCTTCAAATACTACAAAGACGAAAGCGTACGGCTCGAAGGCATCAAAGGCGGCCAATACGACTTCATGCAGGAAAACGTCGCCCGCAACTGGGCGCGCGGCTATTCCGATACCGTCTTGAGCAAACGCAACCTGCGCAAACACGAATGGAAACAAAACAATACCGCCGGTATGCAGGGCTTTGTGATGAACCAACGCCGCAAACCGTTCGACAACATTCTCGTCAGGCAGGCATTGGTAGAGAGCTTCGACTTTGAAAGTATCAACGCGCGTATGTTTTACGGCGCATACCGCCGCAGCAACAGCTTCTTTACCAACGGCGAAACCGCTGCACGCGGCAAGCCCGAAGGCATGGAACTCGCCCTGCTGGAGAAAGTACGCCCACACCTGCCCGCCGCAGTATTCGACCAAAACGTGCCCGAACCTCCGGTTACCGACCCCGTATTAGGCGTGCGCCCCAACCTGCTCAAAGCCCGCGCACTGTTGGAAAAAGCAGGCTACCGCTACCATCAAGGCGTATTGAAAGACGCGCAAGGCAAGCCGCTGGTGATCGAATTTCTCTCCCCCGGCAAAACCTACGAACGCATTACCGCCAAATGGCAGCGCGACTTGACCAAAATCGGCATCCGCATGAACGTGCGCTTGGCCGACCAGTCTGTATTTCAAAAACGTATGAACGATTTTGATTTCGACATGACCATCGTGGTTTATGGCAACAGCGAAAGCCCCGGCAACGAACAAGCCAACTATTTCAGCTGCGCCGCCGCCCAAACCAAAGGCAGCAACAACTGGGCAGGCGTCTGCTATCCCGCCGTAGAAGCCTTGCTGAAACATTTCGAACACTTCGAAAGCCGCGCCGAACTCGTGGCCGCTTCCCGCGCACTCGACCGCGTGATGCGCCACCAATACATCATCATACCCAACTGGTACAGCGACAGACACCGCGTGGTTTACCGTGATGATTTCAAAGTGCCCGAACGCCATCCCAAATACTACCAAGCGATAGAATGGGCGTTAACTGCCGGCTGGATACAGCGCTGACACAAAAGCAGGCCGAGACCTTTGCCCCCATCTGCGGCGCATTTCTGCGTTGCGCGCTGCTCGCTCGTTTGCCTATCTATACGATATGTCTGCACTCGCTGTGCTGCTACGCCTTGAACTGTATCCACATCTGAGGGTTTTGCGAAGGTCTCTGGCCGTCTGAAAATTTCGTTTGTTGGGTTTTGGCGAAACTTACAAACCTTACTTTCAGACGGCATCAAACTTGTTCAGGCCTTTATCTGAATGGTGCAAAAATTTCAGGCCGTCTGAAATGATTTCAGACGGCCTGAGCGTTTGATAAAAGTTTTTAGTCTGTAAATTTCTTGAATACCAAAGTGCCGTTGGTACCGCCGAAACCGAACGAGTTGGAAATCGCCACGTCGATTTTCAGATCGCGGGCTTCGTTGGCGCAGTAATCCAAATCACAACCGGATTCAACGTCTTGCTCGAAAATATTGATGGTCGGCGGAGATTTTTGGTTGTGCACCGCCAACACGCTGTACACCGCTTCCACGCCGCCGGCCGCACCCAGCAAGTGGCCGGTCATCGACTTGGTGGAGTTCACCACCACTTTGTAGGCATGGTCGCCCAAAGCCAGTTTCAAGGCGTTGGTTTCGTTGGCATCGCCCAGCGGAGTGGAAGTACCGTGGGCATTCACATAATCGACATCGGTAGGGTTCAAACCGGCATCTTTCAGCGCACGGGTAACCGCCAGTGCCGGGCCTTCTACGTTAGGCGCGGTAATGTGGAAGGCATCGGAACTCATGCCGAAACCGACCAGCTCGGCATAAATTTTGGCACCGCGTTTTTTGGCGTGCTCCAATTCTTCCAACACCAGAATACCGGCACCTTCGCCCATCACGAAACCGTCGCGGCCTTTATCCCACGGGCGGGAAGCAGTGGCGGGGTCGTCGTTGCGGGTTGAAAGGGCTTTCATGGCCGCAAAGCCGCCCATGCCGAGCGTACAAACCGCGCCTTCGGCACCGCCTGCAATCATCACGTCGGCATCGCCGTATTTAATCATGCGGGCGGAATCGCCGATGGAGTGGGCACCGGTGGTACAGGCGGAAACCATGCCGTAGCTGGGGCCGCGGTAGCCTTTGAGAATGGTAACGTGGCCTGCGATCAGGTTGATCAGCGAACCGGGGATAAAGAAGGGGTTGATTTTGCGGGCACCGGTTTCCATCACGCTTTTGCCGGTAGCCTCGATGCTGGGCAAACCGCCGATGCCCGAACCGATGTTCACGCCGATGCGGTCTTTATCGAGACCCTCTACATCGTCCAAGCCCGAATCGGCAATAGCTTGCAAGGCGGCGGCTATGCCGTAATGAATAAATACGTCCATGCGGCGGGCTTCTTTGGGGCTGATGAATTCGCCGATGTCGAAGCCTTTTACTTCGCCTGCAATTTGGCAGCTGATATCGGATGCGTCGAAACGGGTAATGGTGCCGATACCGCTTTTCCCGGCCAAGAGGTTGCTCCAGGCTGCGGCAATGTCGTTGCCTACGGGCGATACCTGCCCCAAACCTGTGATGACGACTCTTCGCTGACTCATAATGTTCTCGCTTTATGGGGTTAGACGTCTGCCGCCCGCTGTCGAAACGGAGGCAGGCCGTCTGAAACCGTGTTTATAAAAGTTTATAAAAGTCTGATAAGGCAAAAAGCCTCTGTTGGCAGGCAAAGCCGCAGCAGAGGCTGATTCATTTTATACCAGCGCAATCGGAAATTAGGCGCTGTGTGATTGGATGTAGTCGATAGCCAGTTGCACGGTAGTGATTTTTTCGGCTTCTTCGTCGGGGATTTCGCAACCGAAAGCTTCTTCCAGAGCCATTACCAATTCAACGGTATCCAAAGAGTCTGCACCCAGGTCGTCTTGGAAAGAAGATTCGTTTTTTACTTCGGCTTCGTTAACGCCCAGTTGTTCGGCAACAATTTTCTTAACTTGTTGTTCAATGTTTGACATGTCGGTCGGTCCTTATATGCCTTACGGCGGTTTTGAAAAAATTAAACTCGGTCGGATTGTACCGAATACTTTTAGAGTTTTCTATCGAAAAATGCAGCCTTGTGCATGTGTTTTAAACTGCATGGTGTTAGGCGGCATATTAGCATAGGCTTATTTTGAATCACAAGAGCCTTTTGGTTTCTGTTTAATTTCATTTATTTAGAATGCCGAACCTTGCAGTTTTCCGCTGGAAACACGCTGTTTTGCAAGATATGGGCATAGCGGTTTATACCGGGCGTGTTTGTTGCGAAACCGTTGTTTTCATACGGCCTATTGCTTTTTCTCTTCGTGCCGTTCCGTTCCGATGTAACGGTTTAGGAAGGCGAGAATGCAGGCAAATTCGGTTACGGATGCTTCCTGCGTGGTATTGCCGGTGTGCCCGCCGGAATCACCTGCATACAGCCATGCGGGTGTGCCGTTTTGCTTGAGTTTGGTGTAAAACTTGAGGGCATGGGCGGGGTGGACGCGGTCGTCGCTTAGGCTGGTGGTTATCAGGGCGGGCGGATAAGGGCGGCCGTCTGAAAGATTGTGATAGGGCGATAACTGCGTTAAGGCCGTCTGAAAAGCCGGGTCTTCGGGGTGGCCGTATTCATCAACCCAGCTTGAGCCTGCAGAGAGATAGGGGTAACGCAGCATGTCGGTTAAGGGCATTTCGCATACCATCGCTCCGAAGGCTTGGGGTTGGCGCACGAAGGCGGAGGCGACAATCAGGCCGCCGTTGCTGCCGCCCTGCAAGCCGATATGTTTGGGCGAACTGAGTCCGCGGCGGGTTAAGTCGTCGGTTACGGCAAGCAGGTCGTCCACGCTTTTGTGTTTGTGTGTGCCTTGCGCGGCCTGATGCCAGCTTGGCCCGAACTCGCCGCCGCCGCGTACGTTGGCCAGCACGAAGGCATTGCCGCGCTCGAGCCAGTATTTGCCGATGGTGCCCATGTAGTGCGGCAGTTCGGGCACGGCAAAGCCGCCGTACACATAAACAACCGTGGGTGTATCCGCGGTGCTGTTTTTGCCGACGTGGTAATAAGGTATGCGGGTGCCGTCGGCGGATTGGGCGTGAAATTGGCGCACTTGAATACCGTCGGCGTTGAATTGAACGGGCTGACGGCGCACCACAACCAGCTCCATCACACTAAGGTCGAGCGCAAACAGAGTCAGCGGGGTGGTGAAATCGCTGGCGGCTATGTAGATCACATCGCCGCCCCACGGCTGGTCGGACAATTCCAACGCGCCTTGCGGCAGATTGGGTAGGGTGACTTCGTGCCAGAGGCCGTCTGAAAAACGCCATGCTTTCAGACGGCCCGATACGTTGTCGAGCAGGCTGGCGACAACGAAACGCTTGGTGGTTTCAACGCTTTCCAGCGCTTGTGTTTCGTTTGGAGCGAACAGCAGTTGCGCCGCGCCGAGCGTGCCTTTGTTGAATTTTACCGCTACCAAGCTGCCGGCGGGATAACTTTGGTTGGCGCGTTTCCACTCGCTACGCAAGTGCAGCAAAAGCTGTCCGGCGAGATAGCCGGAAACTTCGCAGTCGGCAGGCAGGTTCAGCGGCAGGGTCTCGCCGTCGGCGGTTACTTGCAGATAGGTTTTGGTATAGAAGCCGTCTGAAGATTCGATTAGGTCGATTGGTGCGCCTTGGGCATCGAGGTAACGCCATGCGCTGACCATCATGCCGTCTGAATCCATGCGGTAAACGGGTGTGCTTTCTTCAAAGCTTTGGCCGCGTTCCACCAACCACACTTCGCGCGGATAGCCCGCTTGGGTGGTTTGGCGTTCGTCCCACGCGGGGCAAACCCACACGCTGTTTTCGTCGCGCCACGAGATGTGGTTTTTGCCGGCGGGAAAGTGGAAACCGCCTTCGACGATTTTGCCGGTGTCCAAATCAAATTCGAGCGTGTAGGCCGTATCGCCGCCCGCGCGGCTTAAGTTGAGCAAAACCATATTGGGCTTTTCGACATAATGCGATACGCCGCCGAGATACACGTCGTCGCCGAGAATGTCGTCGAAATCGGCCACCGAAAACAGATTGTGCCAATCGGGATAGCCGGAGCGGTAAGACGCCGCCGTACACACCTGATAAACGCCTTTGGGGTATTCGTCGTCTTGATGGAAATGATACATGCGGGCGCGGTGTTCTTGGCAAAACGCAATCTGACGCGGGTCTTGCAACTGCTTCACCATATCGGCCACGGTGCGCGCGAAGGCTTCTCCATCGGTAAATTGTGCTTGGGTTTCGGCATGGGCATCGGCCGCGAATTGCTGCGTAGCGGCGGAATCGAGGTCTTCCAGATAAAGATAAGGGTCGTGCATGGTGGGCAGGCCGTCTGAAAAAAATCGGCATTATAGTCAAATATTTCAGCCTTCACTATGCCCGCACCCATCGTTTCAGACGGCCTCTGCACCTCCTGCCCGCTCTGCCGGACAAAAAACCGCATCCGGTAATATTGAGTGGTTTTTCAAGGCTTACTATATAATACGGTTTTGACTACTCTGTTTTAGAATGACCTTATGGACATTGAAACCAAACGCCTGCACACACAATCCATGCTCGATAACGCCGAAATTCTGTTCGGCGAAGACGCCTGCCGCCGCGAACTTTTGCGCCTGGCCGGAGAAATCACCGAAGACTTGGGCGGCAAATATCCGCTGATTCTGCCCGTGATGGGCGGTGCCGTAGTATTTACCGGCCAGCTTCTGCCGCTGCTGCACTTTCCGCTGGATTTCGACTATGTGCACGTTTCCCGCTACGGCGACAAACTCAAGGGCGGCAATTTCAACTGGTTGCGCGCGCCCCAAGAAAGCGTGGCCGGCCGCCATGTGCTGATTCTCGACGACATTCTCGACGAAGGGCACACCATGGCCGCCATCAAACAGCAGGTATTGGATTTAGGCGCCGCATCCTGCTCCACCGCCGTTTTCGCCAACAAACTGATCGACAAAGAAAAACCGATTGCCGCTGACTATATCGGCATCAACGTACCCAACCGCTATGTGTTCGGTTACGGCATGGATGCCGCAGGCGCATGGCGCAATCTGGGCGCGGTTTACGCCTTGCGCGATACACAAGAATAAAACCGCACAGGCCGTCTGAACCGCTTTTCAGACGGCCTGCCCACCGCTTCAACAGGAACACACATGATAGGCCTACTGATTATTACCCACGAAGCCATAGGTGAAGCCTACCAAAGCCTTGCCCGCCACTTCTTTTTCGGCCAAACGCCCGAAAACATCCGTATTCTCGGCGTACATACCGACGAAGACCACGAAAGCATCATCAACCGCGCCCAACAGATGGTGGCAGACCTGCACTGCGTAGAAGGCGTGCTGATCATGACCGATATTTTCGGCGCCACCCCCTGCAACGCCGCCCGCCAACTGGTCGAAAGCGGCAAAACCGCCATGCTCACCGGCCTGAACGCGCCGATGATGATTAAAGCAGCCAACTACTCGCCCACGGCCACCGACTTGGCCGCATTTGCCCGCTCCGTGAAAGAGGCCGCCATCAGCGGCATTATCGACATCACCGAACCGCCCGAAGGATTACCCGTATGCTGAAACAGTCAGTCGAAATCATCAACAAACTCGGCCTGCACGCCCGCGCCTCCAGCAAATTCACCCAAACCGCCGGCCAGTTCCAAAGCGAAGTATGGGTCAGCCGCAACGGCAAACGCGTCAACGGCAAAAGCATCATGGGCTTAATGATGCTGGCCGCCGCCAAAGGCACGGTTGTCGAACTGGAAACCGACGGTGCCGACGAAGCCGCCGCCATGCAGGCATTGGTCGATTTGATTAACGACTATTTCGGCGAAGGCGAATGATATGTCTATCGTATTGCACGGCGTAAGCGCAGGCAAAGGCATCGCCATCGGCCGCGCCCACCTGATTACACGCGGCATGAACGAAGTGCCGCAATATGATTTGGACGAAACGGAAGTGGCAGCGGAAACCGCACGCTTCGATGCCGCCGTCAAAGCCACCCGCAAAGAACTCGAACAGCTGCGCAGCGCCATTCCCGAAAACGCCCCCACCGAATTGGGTGCGTTTATTTCGCTGCACCTGATGCTGCTTACCGATGTAACCCTTTCGCGCGAACCCGTCGATATTATCGAAGAGCAGCACATCAATGCCGAATGGGCATTGAAACTGCAAACCGACAAACTGGCCGCCCAATTCGACGAAATCGACGATGCCTACCTGCGCGCCCGCAAACAAGACATGCTGCAAGTCGTGGAACGCATCCACAACAATCTGGCCGGCCAAGGCAACGAACTTACCCTCGACACCGACCTGCTCGAAGACACCGTGCTGGTAGCAAACGACATTTCCCCCGCCGACACCGTATTTTTCAAAGAACAGCGCGTTACCGCCTTCGTTACCGATGCCGGCGGCTCCACCAGCCATACCGCCATTCTCGGCCGCAGTCTCAACATTCCTTCCGTTATCGGCCTGCACAACGCCCGCAAACTCATCAGCGAAAACGAATGGGTGGTGGTAGACGGCATCAACGGCATTCTCATCATCAACCCCGATGAAACCGTGCTGGCCGAATACCGCGCACGCGCACGCGAATACCGCGCACGCACCCGCGAACTGAACAAAATCAAAAAAACCGCCGCCACCACCGAAGACGGTGTCAATATCGAACTGCTCGCCAATATCGAATCGGCCGACGACATCAAATCGGTACACAACATGGGTGCCGACGGCGTCGGCCTGTTCCGCAGCGAATTTCTCTATCTCAACCGCGACACCATGCCGTCTGAAGACGAGCAATACGAGGTATACAGCCATTTCGTCAAAAAACTCAAAGGCAAAAGCCTGACCATCCGCACCGTAGATTTGGGCGTAGACAAAAACCCGCGCTGGTTCGGCCAAAACGGCACACCCAACGGCAGCACCAACCCCGCACTCGGCCTCACCGGCATCCGCCTGTGCTTGGCCGAACCGGTGATGTTCCGCACCCAAATGCGCGCCATCCTCCGCGCCGCCGTGCACGGCCCCGTTAAAATGATGTGGCCGATGATCACCTCTATCACCGAACTCAAACAATGCCTGATTCACCTCGAAACCGCCCAAAGGCAGCTTAGCGAGCGCGACGAACCTTTCGGCGAAATATCGGTCGGCTGCATGATCGAAATCCCCTCTGCGGCACTCACCGTAGGCAGCCTGCTCAAGCACGTCGATTTTATTTCCATCGGCACCAACGACCTGATCCAATACACTTTATCGGTTGACCGCGGCGACGATGCCGTCAGCTACCTTTACCAACCCGCACACCCCGCGGTGCTCAAACTCATCCAGCACGTCATCCGCACCGCCAACCGCATGGGCAAAACCGTGTCGGTGTGCGGCGAAATGGCCGGCGACACCACCTTTACCCGCCTGCTGCTCGGCATGGGCTTACGCCGTTTTTCCATGAACACCAACAACCTGCTGTCGGTAAAAGACATCGTTTTACACAGCAACACCATGGATTTGGAAAACGAAACCGCCCGCCTGATGCGCAACGAAGACCCTGAAAAAGTGGAAAAACTTTTGAAAAACATGAATAAAGAAGAAGAGGCGGAAAATCTTGCCAAATAGAGACCAATCAACTCACAGCCTTTTTGAGGCCGTCTGAAAAAGGCGACAACAAGCCGGCATACAAAAAAACGGGCGGATCAATCATCCGCCCGTTTTCACATGCCAAATTCCAAGCAAACCGCTTTTAAAAAAGCCAAAATCCGGCTGCTTCATCAATCTTCGTCTTTACGCCGCACCAGCAACACCGGAATATCCGACTTACGCACCACACCTTCGGCAACCGATCCCATCAGCAAGTGCATCAAACCCGAAAAGCCGTGCGTACCCATCGCAATCAAGTCGCAACGCTCTATGCCGGCCTGCTCAATCAGCAGATCGGCAATCTTATCGCCCGCACTTTCCATAATCAGGCCATCATGCTCCACGCCCAGCCCGTCCAGCTCTTGCTTGGCACGCTCCAACACTTTCACCCCCGCTTCTTCCACCGCCTTGCGCACGGCAGCGGCATCGGTATATCCCGGCGCACCCCAATTGAATTGACCTAAGTCCACCACATGCACAGCCAACACGACTGCACCAAGCTGCTTGGCCAGTTTGCCCGCTTCTTTCAAAGCATACAAAGAAGCCGTACTGTCATCTACGGGAACCATAATACGTTGATACATCGCTAACCTCCTCGGATTGTGGAAAAACGCTGTTGTTTTGCGGCATGAAACCTTTATAACATACTGACCTGCGCCAAGCATTTAAGTTGCGCCGTTTTTGCTTTATTTATTGTTTTGTATCAAATCTGCACAAGTTTGTTCAAACCTGCTTGCCAAGCGGTTTTTCAAAGCAGGGCAACCTGAAACTTTGCGCCCAAAATTATAGGGAAGTGCCAGGCACAGCAGAGCGAGCGCAGACTATCATATAGCCAAGCACACAGCGCAAAAATCCGCAGGCAGATAGGTTTTTATAAAAGTCTCAGGCCGTCTCAGGCCGTCTGAATACAACAAAAGCCGTACCGAACATACGTTCAGACGGCCTTTCGGATACTTCTGCCGCAAACATTATTCTTGCGGCACATAACCCTGCACTTGGTCGGCACCCTCGCCGAAAAAATAATTTTCCATCTGCTGCGCCAAATACTCGCGCGCGCGCGGGTCGGCCAAACTCAAACGGTTTTCATTAATCAACATCGTTTGATGGCGCGTCCAAGCGTCCCACGCTTCTTGCGACACATTTTCAAAAATACGCTTACCCAAAGCATTGGGCAGCGGCGCAAATTTCATACCGGGGGCTTCCTTGCCCAACTTGATGCAGTGAACCATACGAGTCATATCGGTTTCCTTGATTCCAATGTTTCAGACGGCCCCGATTGTAGCCGAGCCAAATAGGTTTGTATATCGCACCCCGCCCAAACCGTCTGCAACGAAGTTTGAAAAAATTGCGGTAAAATACGCCGACAGTCTCAAACATCCCGAATCCGGCCGCAACACAGCCGCCACCCGGTGTTGAGTATACATACAGAAACCTTTGCCAAACCCTCGAATGTGGATGCAGTTCAAGGCGCAGCCGCGCAGCGGGTGCAGCACATCATACAAATAAGTAAACAAGCTGGCGGCGCACAACATAGAAATGCGCCGCAGACGAAAGTTCTGTAAAGGTCTCATACAGTATAAGGAACAACCATGACACACTCGCGCCGCACCATTCTCGACTGGTGCGATGAAACCCTGCAAACCGATTTATTCAAAGACTACACCCCCAACGGCCTGCAAATCGAAGGCCGCAGCGAAATCCGCAAAATCGTTACCGCCGTTACCGCCAGCCGCGCAGCCTGCGACTACGCCGTCAAACAGCAGGCAGACATGCTGCTGGTGCACCACGGCATGTTTTGGAAAAGCGAACCCGCCACCATTACCGGCTGGAAAAAAGACCGCATCGCCACCCTGCTCAAACACGAAATCAACATGGCAGGCTACCATCTGCCGCTCGATGCCCACCCCGAACTGGGCAACAACGCCCGTTTGGCCAAACTTATGGACTGGACGACCGAACGCCGCTTCGGCGAACAAAACCTGTTAAATGCAGGCCGTCTGAACACACCCAAAACACTCGGCGAACTCAGCGCAAAGCTGCATCAGAAACTCGGTCGCAAACCCGTTGCCATAGGCGATGAAACCCGCATCATCGAAAACATCGTTTGGTGCACGGGCGGCGCACAGGGCTTTTTTCAGACGGCCATAGACGAAGGTGCCGACGCCTACATTACCGGAGAAATTTCAGAAGCACAGTTTCATCTGGCCAACGAAACCGGCACCGCGTTCATCAGTGCCGGACACCACGCCACCGAGCGTTACGGCATACAGGCTCTGGGAGAAGCCATAGCCGCAACATTCGGTATCGAAACCGTATTTTTTGACGAACAAAACCCCGCATAAAATCAAAAAATACTCCAAAATTTTTACCTTATTTTAAATAACTCTTTAAGTATCCCCATAAAATCAGGTAGAATTAAAGAGTTTAATGGCTCGGTATTCCCCCTAATTAGGATGACTGAATAATGGAAAATCAAGAAATCAATCAAAGCCGCCGCCGCTTTCTGACGCTGGCGACCGCCGGTGCGGGCGGAGTGGCCGCTTTAGGCGTAGCCACACCGTTTCTTGCCAGCTTTTTCCCATCGGAAAAAGCCAAGGCAGCCGGTGCGCCGGTTGAAGTGGATGTCAGCAAAATCGAAGCCGGTCAGTTGGTTACAGCTGAATGGCAAGGCAAACCCATTTGGGTGCTGAACCGCACCGAAAAGCAGCAGAAAGATTTGGCCTCACTCAACGGCGCAGTAGCCGACCCCAATTCCGAAGTAGAACAGCAGCCCGAATACTGCAAAAACGAAATGCGCTCCATCAAGCCCAATATTTTCGTTGCCATCGGCATCTGCACGCACTTGGGCTGCTCGCCCACTTTCCGCCCCGACGTTGCTCCGGCCGACTTGGGCGCAGATTGGAAAGGCGGTTTCTTCTGCCCGTGCCACGGTTCCAAATTCGACTTGGCAGGCCGCGTATATAAAGGCGTACCCGCACCTACCAACCTGATTATTCCGCCCTACAAATACCTGAGCGACACCACCATTTTGGTAGGCGACGACAAATAAAGGGACTTATCATGGCAAACCAAACCAATAATGAAAATAAATCATTGTTAGGCTGGGTGGACGCACGTTTCCCTTTGTCTAAAATGATGAAAGAGCACGTAACCGAGTATTACGCGCCCAAAAACTTCAACTTCTGGTATTTCTTCGGCTCGCTGGCCATGCTGGTACTGGTGATTCAAATCGTCAGCGGTATTTTCCTGACTATGAATTACAAGCCCGACGGCAACCTGAACTCATACCACCTGCCCGCCGCCTTTACCGCCGTAGAATACATCATGCGCGACGTATCGGGCGGCTGGATTATCCGCTACATGCACTCCACCGGCGCATCCATGTTCTTCGTTGTGGTCTATCTGCACATGTTCCGCGGCCTGATCTACGGCTCATTCAAAAAACCGCGCGAATTGGTGTGGGTATTCGGCTCGTTGATTTTCTTGGCTTTGATGGCAGAAGCATTTATGGGTTATCTGCTGCCTTGGGGTCAAATGTCGTTCTGGGGCGCACAGGTAATTATTAACCTGTTTGCCGCCATTCCCGTTATCGGCCCCGATTTATCCACTTGGATCCGAGGCGACTTCAACGTATCCGACGTTACCTTGAACCGTTTCTTCGCTCTGCACGTTATCGCCGTACCACTGGTATTGGTCGGCTTGGTGGTTGCCCACCTGATTGCCCTGCACGAAGTAGGCTCCAACAACCCCGACGGCGTAGAAATCAAAAAACTCAAAGACGAAAACGGTATTCCGTTAGACGGCATTCCGTTCCATCCTTACTACACCGTTAAAGATATTTTGGGCGTAGTGGTATTCCTGATCGTATTCTGTGCCATCATGTTCTTCGCTCCCGAAGGCGGCGGTTACTTCTTGGAAGCACCCAACTTCGACCCGGCAAACCCCCTGAAAACACCTGCGCACATCGCGCCGGTATGGTATTTCACACCGTTCTACGCTATTTTGCGCGCGATTCCTTCGTTCTTCGGCACACAGGTTTGGGGCGTACTCGGCATGGGCGCAGCGGTTGTATTGATTGCCTTGCTGCCGTGGCTTGACCGCTCTCCGGTGAAATCCATCCGCTACCGCGGCCCAATTTTCAAAACCATGTTGGTATTGTTCATCATTTCCTTCATCGGCTTGGGCATTTTGGGTGCATTGGTAGCCACCGACACCCGCACCATCGTGGCTCGTATTCTGTCTTTCATTTACTTTGCATTCTTCTTGGGTATGCCGTTCTACACCAAAATGGACAAAGACCGCCCTGTTCCGGAGCGTGTCACCATGGGTACCAGCAAACAAAAACTGATGTTCTTTGTTTACGTGGCGATTACCGTGGTAGGTGCATACTTGTTTGCAACCAACATTTAATGAGGGCAGTGAAAATGAACAAAACACTGAAAAACTGGTTCGCTGCCTTATTGCTGGCAGCACCGATCAGTATGGCCGCAGCAGCAGGCGGTGGCGGCCACTATGAAAAAGTAGACATTGATTTGCGCGACCAAGTCAGCCTGCAACGCGGTGCCCAAATCTTTACCAACTACTGCTTATCGTGCCACTCTGCTACCGGCATGCGCTTTAACCGTTTGCAAGATATCGGCTTGAGCGAAGAGGAAATCAAGAAAAACTTGATGTTCACTACCGACAAAGTAGGCGACGTGATGCAGTCGGCCATGAATCCTAAAGACGGCGCAAAATGGTTTGGTGCTGAACCGCCCGATTTGACCCTGATTGCCCGTTCACGTGGTGCCGATTACCTGTATGCCTACATGCGCGGCTTCTATAAAGACCCGACCCGCCCTACCGGCTGGAACAACACCGTGTTTGATAAAGTAGGTATGCCGCATCCGCTGTGGCAACAACAAGGCGTACAGGCCGTCGAGTTGGATGCAAAAGGCCAACCGGTCATGGTAAAAGACGAACACGGCAACATGGTTCCCAAACTTTATTGGGAATCTACCGGTCTGCAAACCCGCCGTTTGGCCAACGGAAAAGTCATTACCAAAGAATATGACGAATATGCCCGCGATTTGGTGAACTATCTGGTTTACATGGGCGAACCTGCCCAGTTGCAACGCAAACGCACGGGTTATATCGTGATGATTTTCTTGCTGGCAGTGATGTTGCCTTTGGCTTACTTCCTGAAAAAAGAATACTGGAAAGACGTTCATTAATCTCTTTTCCGCACATGAAAAGGCAAAACCCATTGGTTTTGCCTTTTTTATTTTTCGCCCGCAATCAAGATTGCCAACATAAAAAGACCTTTGCAAAACAGCCGTCTGCGGCTTGCTGCCTTGCATTAAAAATATATTGATAGACTATGCCCAACATATCTCAAAAAAACAGAAACATTCCGGTTTATCCACAGCAGATTCCCAACAAAAAATTTTTCCAACCGTTTTGTTCGGCACGGCTTGAATAAGCTTTCAGACGGCCTTATATAAAGCACCATTCACATCTTATCTATACAGGATAATCCACATGAGCGAACACAACCCCGTTACAGAAACAGAAGAAGCAGTAGAATCGGTTGAAACCATTGAAACTGAAACCGAGCAAACAGAAGAAGTGCAGGAAAAACCTTCTTACGAAGATTTGGAAGCCAAAATCGCCGAACTTGAAAGCACCCTCAAAAACGAACAGCTGCGCGGTTTGGCCAACGAACAAAATTTGCGCCGCCGCCATCAGGAAGAGCTGCAAGCCGCACACAAATTTGCAGGTCAGAAATTTGCTTCCGAAATGCTGCCGGTTAAAGATTATCTGGAAATGGCCCTACTCGACCAAAGCGGTAATTTCGACGCCTTGAAAATGGGCGTACAGATGACTTTGAACGAGCTGAATAAAGCATTCGAGCATACCCAAATTACCGAAATCAATCCCCAACCGGGTGAAAAACTCGATCCCCACCACCACCAAGCCATGCAGATGGTGGAAAGCGAACAAGAACCAAATACCATTGTGAGCGTTATGAAAAAAGGCTACCAACTTGCCGACCGCGTGTTGCGCCCTGCCATGGTTACGGTTGCCCAAAATAAAGGCAACGAGAACTGATTATTTGCATGGCACATGTTTTCAGACGGCCTGCATCAATACAGGCCGTCTGAAAACATTATCTGTGGATAAGTAAATCAAGCACTTGAATTAAAAATAATTATTTAGCCAAAAAAATTAAACGGCAACACTTGAAAAGTGAAAAATCCGCCTTATTTACGAATCCGACAGGGGAAAGATTCCCCACCAAGTTTAAGTTTCAAACATTATTCTATTTGATCTATTTGAATTGAAAAAATTTCTAAGGAGCAAAACATATGGCAAAAGTAATCGGTATCGACTTAGGTACAACCAACTCATGTTTGGCTATTTCTGAAAACGGCCAAACCAAAGTAATCGAAAACGCCGAAGGCGCACGCACCACACCGTCTATCATCGCCTACCTCGACGGCGGCGAAATTTTGGTCGGCGCACCCGCCAAACGCCAAGCCGTTACCAACCCGAAAAATACCATTTATGCCGCCAAACGTTTGATCGGCCATAAATTCGAAGACAAAGAAGTACAAAAAGACATCGACCTGATGCCTTTCGAAATCGTTAAAGCCGCCAACGGCGACGCATGGGTGAAAGCACAAGGCAAAGAATTGTCTCCGCCCCAAGTTTCCGCCGAAGTATTGCGCAAAATGAAACAAGCCGCCGAAGCCTACTTGGGCGAGCCGGTAACCGAAGCCGTGATCACCGTACCGGCCTACTTTAACGACAGCCAACGCCAAGCCACCAAAGATGCAGGCCGCATCGCAGGTTTGGATGTTAAACGCATCATCAACGAGCCGACTGCCGCAGCCTTGGCTTTCGGTATGGATAAAAACACCACCGGCGACCGCAAAATTGCCGTTTACGACTTGGGCGGCGGTACATTCGATATTTCCATCATCGAAATCGCCGATGTAGACGGTGAAAAACAATTCGAAGTATTGGCCACCAACGGTGACACCTTCTTGGGTGGCGAAGACTTCGACCAACGCCTGATCGACTACATCATTGCCGAGTTCAAAAAAGAACAAGGCATTGATCTGAAACAAGACGTGATGGCCTTGCAACGCCTGAAAGAAGCGGCCGAAAAAGCCAAAATCGAATTGTCCAGCGGCCAACAAACCGAAGTTAACCTGCCGTACATCACCATGGATGCCACCGGCCCGAAACACTTGGCAATGAAAATCACCCGTGCCAAATTCGAGAGCTTGGTTGAAGACTTGATCGAACGCTCTATCGAGCCTTGCCGCGTAGCCGTAAAAGATGCCGGCTTGAGCGTGGGCGACATCGACGACGTGATTTTGGTGGGCGGTCAAAGCCGTATGCCGAAAGTGCAAGAAGCCGTTAAAGCCTTCTTCGGCAAAGAACCGCGTAAAGACGTAAACCCCGACGAAGCCGTGGCTTTGGGCGCAGCGATCCAAGGCGAAGTATTGGGCGGCGGTCGCAGCGACGTATTGCTGCTCGACGTAACCCCGCTGTCGCTCGGTATCGAAACCATGGGCGGTGTGATGACCAAACTCATCAACAAAAACACCACCATTCCGACCAAAGCGTCGCAAGTGTTCTCAACTGCCGAAGACAACCAAAGCGCAGTAACTATCCACGTACTGCAAGGCGAACGCGAACGCGCTTCTGCCAACAAATCGCTGGGTAACTTCAACTTGGGCGACATCGCACCGGCACCGCGCGGCATGCCGCAAATCGAAGTAACTTTCGATATTGACGCCAACGGTATCCTGCATGTGTCTGCCAAAGACAAAGGCACCGGCAAAGAAGCGAAAATTACCATCCAAGGTTCTTCAGGTTTGAGCGAGGAAGAAATCGAACGCATGGTAAAAGACGCCGAAGCCAATGCCGAAGAGGATAAAAAACTGACCGAACTCGTATCTTCACGCAACCAAGCCGAAGCTCTGATCCACTCAGTGAAAAAATCATTGGGCGAATACGGCGACAAACTGGATGCAGACGAAAAAGCGAAAATCGAAGATGCTTTGAAAGCCGCCGAAGAAGCTGTGAAAGGCGACGACAAAGCCGACATCGACGCTAAAGCCGAAGCATTGGGTGCAGCCAGCCAAAAACTGGGTGAAATGGTTTATGCCCAAGCGCAAGCCGAAGCCAACGGTGAGGCAGCCGGCCAACAAGCCGACAGCGGTGCCAAAGGCAACGACGATGTAGTGGATGCCGAGTTTGAAGAAGTGAAAGACAAAAAAGACTAAACCTGATCCAAGCCGTTTTCAGACGGCCTGATTGGAACCAAAAAGGACGCTGTTTCAGCGTCCTTTTTTGTTACCTGTTTAAACTAAAAAACAAACCAATACTGCTCAATCACTGCCCAAAACTACCTAAAAAATCAATTTCCCAGATTGGCCGCAAGCCTCAAACCATACAGACAACACACGGAATTGATTTTACAGAATCACCCTCCAGCCCCTTCAATCGCTTGCACACCATATTCTTTAAGTTAATCAAATCAATGCCGTCTGAAAATTCAGCCGCGTAACCATCTGCCGCATTGCCTCATTTCGCTGAGCTGCATCCCTATCCGGTTATCATTCAGACGGCCTCGTCATATAATACCCACCTTTAACATTCCCAAACACATTACCACCATCACATGGCTTTCAAACACTGGCTCGCCGCCGCCCGTCCTCGTACCTTGCCGCTGGCCGCTGCGTCTGCATTATGCGGCGGTGTGCTTGCTGCCCTAAATCAGCAAAGCAATCCGCCGGTTTTAGTCTTGTGCGTCATGACCGCCGTCGCCCTGCAAATATTCAGCAATTTCGCCAATGATTACGGCGACGCCTGCAACGGTGCCGACTCATGCCTGCGCAAAGGGCCGAAACGTATGGTCAGCTCAGGAAACATCAGCCGTAATGCCATGAAGTGGGGGTTAACCGTGTCGGCACTGATCTGCTGCCTGTGCGGCCTTGCTTTGTTGGCAGCCGCCCTACCCTCCATCGGCATGGGCGGGCTGCACAATTGGATGTTGTGGCTGCTGCTGGGTGCGGCGGCCATCACAGCGGCTTTTTCCTATACCGCAGGTAAAAAGCCTTACGGCTATATCGGTTTGGGCGACCTTTCCGTTATGGTGTTTTTCGGCTGGGTGGGCGTATTGGGTAGCGAATATCTGCAAACAGGCCGTCTGAATGCCTGGTCGTGGCTGCCTGCTACCGCGCTCGGTTTGTGGTGTGCCATGGTGTTGAATCTCAATAATATGCGCGACATCCGCAGCGATACCGCCGCCGGAAAAATAACCGTAGCCGCCCGTTTGGGATTGCGGCGCGCCAAGTATTACCATGCTCTGCTGCTGGCCGCGGCATATATGATGTGGACGCTGTGGCTGATGCGGCATGTTCACTTGGCCGCTGCAGGCCGTCTGAATGCTTTTTTACTGGCGGCATCACTCATCCACTTGTATTTTCTTAAAAAAGCCCAATCTTGCACGCAGCTCGACAAGCTGCTGCCGCAATGGAGCATCACGATTTTGCTGTGGGTGTTGTTTTTGTGGGCGCATGTTTGACATTTGAAACTTTTGCACCGGCATTCGAACCGCCGGTAATAATTTTCAGCAAAAAGCTTTGATTTGCTGTTAAAATCGATTTTCATTCATTTTTTACACACATTCCTCAAATAGGGAGCAAACGCCATGCAAAACGACGTTTACGATTACACCCAAACCGCCGGCGCGGTGCAGAAAAATACCGTGCTGCGCAAAACCTACAGCCTGCTCGGTCTTTCTTTCATTCCTTGCGCGGCGGGCGCATTTTTGAGCAGCCAAATGGGCTTCAACTTATACGCCATGTTCGGCAACCGCTGGATCGCGTTCGGCGTGGTGCTGGCCTTTTTCTACGGCATGTGCTTCATGATTGAGAAGAACCGTTACAGCAATGTGGGTGCTACCCTGCTGATGGTATTCACTTTCGGTATGGGCGTGCTGATCAGCCCGCTGCTGCAATACAGCCTGAGCTTCAGCAACGGTGCGAAAATCGTCGGCCTTGCCGCCGCCATGACCGCCGCCGTGTTCTTTACCATGGCCGCGATGGCGCGCCGTACCAAAGCCGACATGAATTCGCTCGGCCGCTTCTTGGTGGTGGGTGCGGTTGTGCTGATGGTGGCGGTTGTTGCCAATATGTTCCTGCAAATTCCTGCATTAGGCTTAACCATCTCTGCCGGCTTCGTGATTTTCAGCTCTTTGCTGATTATGTGGAAAATCCGCACCGTAATCGACGGCGGCGAAACCAGCCACATCAGCGCGGCTTTAACCATCTTTATTTCCCTCTACAACATTTTCAGCAGCCTGCTCAACATTCTGCTGTCGTTGGGTGGTGAAGATTAATTGATACCAATCAAAGCCAAAGGCCGTCTGAAGCATTTCAGACGGCCTTTGGCTTTGACATTCGTTTTATCAGGCTTTATCCTGCCAGCCGTACATTCCATCCTGTTTTCTATCTTTTCGACATGACTACACGCCCAATCCGCCGCGCGGTGTATGCCGGCAGTTTCGATCCGCCCACCAACGGCCATTTATGGATGATCAGCCGCGCCCAAGCCATGTTTGACGAACTGATCATCGCCATCGGCGTCAACCCCGAAAAACGCAGCACCTACACCGTTGAAGAACGCCGCGAAATGTTGGAAGCAATCACGAGCGAATTTCCAAATGTGAAAGTTACCGTGTTCGGCAACCGCTTTTTGGTCGATTACGCCGACAGCATCGGCGCGCGTTTTGTGATCCGCGGCATCCGCACCGCATCCGACTACGAATACGAACGCTCGATGCGCTACATCAACAGCGACCTGCAACCCGACATCACTACCGTGATTCTGATGCCCCCGCGCGAATTTGCCGAGGTGTCGTCCACCATGGTCAAAGGCTTGGTCGGCCCCGAAGGCTGGCGCGACATGGTTCGCCGCTATCTGCCCGAACCTGTGTACCGCAAGATTTTGAAAGACCACGAAAACGGCGATTAATGCGCTCGTTTACCATCCAAACCGAAACATTGAAGGCCGTCTGAATGATTTTCAGACGGCCTCGAATATTTTGAAACCCCACTTCCCGACACGCTCCGTAAAAATCTCTCTAAACCCACCGCTTTTCACAACCCTCACTTGCCAAACCGTACAAAACCCCATAAGGTTACATCGGATAACATATAAACAAAAAAGGCCGTCTGAAAACAACGCCGGCCGTCAACACAAAGGAAAAATAATGTCCCGACAACTTACCCAAAACCTTGGGCGCGCGGTGGCCGAAACCATGCTGGCCGGCTTCAACAAGCACTACCGGCTCTACCGCGAAGTCACCGCCCGCGCCAAAGAACTGTTCGAGCAGCGCAACTGGCGCGGCATTCAAGATTTGGTGGCCGAACGCATCCAAATGTACGACCAGCGCGTGCGCGAAGCGGTAGAATCGCTCAACCGCGAGCATGCCGCCACGGCTTTGAACGATGAAGTATGGGCAGCGGCCAAAACCGAATACATCGCCTTGCTGGTCAACCACAAACAGCCCGAACTGGCCGAAACTTTTTTCAATTCGGTTTCCACCAAACTCTTGGCCAAAGAGTATTACAACAATCAGTTTATCTTTGTAAAACCTTCCACCAGCACCGAATATATCGATTCCGACCCGCCCACTTTCTGCTCGTTTTACCCCAGCAAACAAGGGCTGCGCGGCTGCCTTCGCGATATTCTGCACCACTTCGGCTGGAACGTACCGTTTGCCCATCTCGGCAAAGACATCAGCAACATTCTGCGCTCGGCGCGCAAACATTTCCAAGCCGAATGGCCGCCGCAAGAAATGAACCTACATGTGCGCGTGCTGCATTCGCCGTTTTACCGCAACAAAGCCGCCTACATTTTCGGGCAGATTATCAACGGCGGCGTGCGCCATCCCTTTGCCTTGGCCGTGCTGCACGACGAATCAGGCCGTCTGAAAGTCGATGCCGCCCTGTTTGAAGCCCAACAGATTGCCGTGCTGTTTTCATTTGCCCGCGCCTATTTTTTGGTGGACATGCCCGTGCCCAGCGGCTACATCCATTTCCTGCGCGATATGCTGCCGATGCGTTCGCAAGGCGACCTTTACACCATGGTCGGCCTGCACAAGCAGGGCAAAAACATCTGGTGGCGCGAATTTGCCCAACACCTCGAATACTCGCACGACAAATTCATTCTTGCGCCCGGCATCAAAGGGCTGGTAATGAGCGTGTTTACCCTGCCCTCGTTTCCCTATGTGTTTAAAGTGATTAAAGACACCTTCGGCCCGAACAAAGATTTCGACCAAGAATATGTGCGCCAAAAATACCTGCTCGTGAAAAAACACGACCGTGTCGGCCGCATGGCGGATACGCTCGAGTTCGCCAACGTCGCCCTGCCCAAATCGCGCTGCGACGAAGAGTTTTTAGAAGAAATGCGCACGCTCGCACCGAGCCAGTTTGAAGAAAACGATGATTGGGTGATCATCAAACACGTTTATGTCGAATACCGCTTAAAACCGCTCAACCTATTTATGCAGAAAGCCAAACCCGCCGACAAAGCAGCCGCCGTGATCGACTACGGCTACGCACTCAAAGAGCTGGCCTCCGCCAACATCTTCCCCGGCGACATGCTGTATAAAAACTTCGGCATGACCCGTTTCGGCCGCGTGATTTTTTACGACTACGACGAAATCGAGTACATGACCGACTGCAATTTCCGCAAAATCCCGCCCGCACCTAATCCCGAATACGAAATGTCAGGCGAAGTGTGGTATCCGGTGAACAAAGGCGACGTATTCCCCGAAGAGTTCGGCCCATTCCTACTCGGCGAACCCGATGTGCGGCAAGTATTTTTGCAGCACCATAAAGACTTGCTCACCGCCGAATTTTGGCAGGCTAAAAAAGACCGCCTCCAACAAGGCCAATACGACGACTTCTTCCCCTACCCCCAATCGGTGCGCTTTACACCTGAAAAAACCGCCGCAGGGCTGGTTGACGACGCCGATGCTTAAGCCTTCCTAAAATAGACAAAAGCCGTCTGAAAACATAGCTTTCAGACGGCCTCGATATACTTTAAATATCTACGCCCAAGCAAACTCTCTTTTTCCACCTTATTTACAGCAAATCATTCAACACAATCCCGCCGCACTCACTCCGCCGTAAAGGCCGTCTGAAAAACATCGCCGTTGATGTGGATATCCGCCAGATAATCACGGCGGTTTTGCACGCATACGGGCAGACGGATTTGGTTTGCCGCCCATGTGCCGTCTGCTTGGCGAACCAGTTTATAGCGGTTAAAGCCCATGTCCATGCCGCTCATGGAAAAGCTCACAAACACTTCCTGAACCTGCGGCGGCACGTTGTTCACGCGGATATCAAACGGCTGCTTGGCATGCACCCGGTCGCTGAATTTGACGACGGCACCGTTCGGCAGCGTACAGCCTGCATGCACATTACAGTCAGCCTGCGGGATAGCCGTAACATCCGGCTGTTTGCTCTGCCACCACAGCAAAGCCGCCACTTTCACCGCTGCAAATGCGAGCAGCAAAACGGCAATGGTTATTTTTTGACGACGGGTTAAACTGGACATTTTCAGGCGGCCTCAAGCCCATTCGGGTTCTTCATCAATCAATACGGCATGTGCGCCGCGCTCAAGCCATTGTCGGCCGCATTGCTTCACACGCTCTTCATCTGCCAGCACCACCAGCGGCATACTCACTCCTTCGGCCAGCACCGCCGACAATGCGGCGGCAGAATCATCATTCTGCACGCGCCACACCACCACATCGGCATCCTGAACCAACGGCCATTGCTGCGGCTGCGAAATCACCACCCAAACGCTGTCGGTCTGCGGCATCTTGCCTCGGCGGCGTAAGGTTTCTTCATCAATCAACACATGTTTGTGCTGCGGTTCGGCCAATTCAAACGGCACAACGCGGTATTCGCCCATACTGTTTTCGCCGTAAAAACCTGTTTTCAGACGGCCTTTCAATTCGGTAGGTACGGCCAATGCCGCCAGCAACGGGCCGTTGGCGGGCAGCATGGGCGATACGTCAAAATCGCCTGCACGCTGCCACGACCACGCCTGCCCTTCGCGCGATTCAGGCTCACCCGACCATTCGTCGGCCTCTACGCGAAAAAAACGCAAATGCACCCGCGCGTGTTCGTAATCGTGGATTTTGGTCAGCCACGGGCGGGCGCGCCGGATACGGATGCCCAACTCTTCTTCAAACTCGCGCTGCAAGGCATGAAATTCAGTTTCGCCCGCCTCTACCTTACCGCCGGCAAACTCCCAATAGCCGGCATAAGGCTTGCCTTCGGGTCGGGAACTCAACAAATAACGTCCTTGCCGGTCGAGCACCACACCGGCAACCACTTGTACCAAAGGTCGGGGCGAATCCATGTATCAACTACCATAAAATTAAAACGTAAGGCGCAATATACCGAAACCTCAGCCGCGCGTCATCCGTTTGCCGGTTTCGCTCCGAAGAAGGCCGTCTGAAACAAGACCCGAAAACTTCGCCGGAATGTTATCTCTACGGCTGAACTTTTACTACGGCGGTGCTGTTTTGTATTAAAAAATAGGGGCTGTACCGGATAAGCAGCCATAATAAGCTGCTTATCCGGTACAATCCCTTCAGTAAAGTTCGTGTGCTTATTTTTGCAACTTGCCTATACGTTTACAAATAAGGCGTTATGGCTTGTTTCAAAACAGCCGTATCCGTAATCTCGGTAATGTTGGCTTCTCCTAAACGGTTCAAAGCGATGAAACGCATCACCCCGCTGCTGACTTTTTTATCGTGCTGCATGTGGGCAATCCATTTTTCAAAAGCAAATTTAGGCGGTGTGGTAGGAAGATTGGCTTTTTGGATTAGGCTTATCATGCGGTCAGTATCATTTGCGTTCAGACGGCCTAATGCTTCTGAAAGGCGGCAGGCCAAAACCATGCCGGCTGCTACTGCTTCTCCGTGCAGCCATACGCCGTAACCCATTTCAGCCTCAATCGCATGGCCGAACGTATGGCCTAAATTCAGCCATGCACGAATGCCTTGTTCGGTTTCGTCTTGTGCAACGATGTCGGCTTTCATTTTGCAGCAATGATAAACCGCATCGGCAAGTAAAGCCTTATTTTGCTGCATCAGTTCGCTTATGTTCTGCTCAAGCCATGACAAAAAAGCGCTGTCGCCGAGTGCGCCGTATTTAATCACTTCGGCCATACCGGCGGAAAGTTCGCGCGAGGGCAGAGTGGATAAGGTGTTTAAATCGGCGAGCACTGCTTGGGGTTGGTAAAACGCACCTATCATGTTTTTGCCGAGAGGGTGGTTGATGGCTGTTTTCCCGCCCACCGATGAATCGACTTGGCTGAGCAGGGTGGTGGGTATCTGAATAAACGGAGCGCCCCGTTGGTAGGTTGCGGCCGCGAATCCGACAATATCGCCGATAACGCCGCCGCCCAGTGCGATCAGTGTGGTTTTGCGCTCGGCACGGTTTTCCATCAGTCCGTCAAAAATCAGATTGAGGGTTTCCCAATTTTTATACTGTTCGCCGTCAGGCAATATAATGTTGAAACAGTCGATATCTTCTGACGCTAAGGCCGTCTGAAGGGTATTCAAATACAAAGGGGCAATGGTTTCATTGGTAATGATGGCTGCTTTTTTGGTGAGATAAGGCTTCAGAATAGAACCTGCTTGAGAGAGCAGATTTTCGCCGATGAATATGGGATACTGGTGGGATGGAGCAGCTACATTGAGTGTACGCATATTGATGATTCGCTGTAAAAGTGATTAAGCTTAGGCCGTCTGAAAACTGTTGGATAAATGTTTTCAGACGGCCTCTTTATTATGGCCATGCCCGGCTTATTGGTTAGAGATTGGCTGAAAACAAACCGCATAATCTTGGGTATTACATGAAGGGGGTTTATAAGTTTTTATTTTGCCGCTGTTTCAATAGTGTTAAAAGATGTTCGGCAGTTTTATAACAGCTCGGGCGGTTGGCTTCGATAATAATGTGGGCAGTTTCTCGATAAATCTTATCGCGAATACCGTATAGTTCTTGAAGTTTGGCTAAAGGATTTTCTACTCGAAGCAAAGGCCGGTTATTGTCATATCTGGTACGCTCGAGCAATACCTCGGGAGTGGCATGTAAATATACTACTGTGCCGCGTGTGCGAAGGTAATGTTGGTTGTCTTTGCGAAGCACTGCCCCGCCGCCGGTAGCCAACACGATGTTATTCATGGCGGTTAGCTCGTCTATTACGGCAGTTTCTCTGTCGCGAAAGCCTTGCTCCCCTTCTAATTCGAAAATAGTAGGAATCGACACGCCCGTGCGCCTGCAAATTTCTTGATCGCTATCATAGAAAGAACGGCCTAAAACTTGGGCGATATGTTTGCCCATAGTGGTTTTGCCTGCACCCATTAAGCCGATTAAAAATAAATTGCCTGCTATGTTTTCCATAGCAGGCATTGTAAACGAAAATATACATATTAGGTGTTTATTTGCGTTTGTGCGGTTTCAGACGGCCTTAGTAGCGTAAGTTGCTGCCTACGTTGTCCATAATTCGCGGAGTGATGAAAATCAGCAACTCACGGCGTTTTTCGCTGCGGGTGCGTGATTTAAACAGGTTGCCCACAACGGGAATATCGCCCAGCAAGGGTACTTTAGCTACAGTATTACCGTTTTCTTCTTCGTAAATACCGCCGACAATCAAAGTGCCGCCATCTTCAACCATTGCTTGGGTTTGAAGCTGTTTGGTGCTGATACACTTGGTTGTTACACCGCCGGAAATACAGTCGGACGGGCTGTCTTTATTGATTTTAACCGTCATGATTACCTGCCCGTCGGGGGTGATATTGGGCGTAACGGTTAAACCCAACACCGCTTTTTTGAAGGTAATGGAAGTAGCGCCGCTTGAAGTTGCCTCTTCATAGGGGATTTCAGAGCCCGACTCAATCGTGGCTTCTTTACGGTCTTGCGTTAAAACGCGCGGGTTGGAAATAATTTTGCCCCTACCCTGTTCCTGCATTGCAGCCAACTCCAAACCCAATGCGCCTGAAGAAAGTGCACGAACCAGTGCAATACTTGAGGTGGCAGCTGAAACCGGTAAACTGATGTTGGGAGAGAACTCTAACGGTTTAGTCGTAGGGACGGTATTTGCACCGCTCAAAATATGGTTGGTTATTGTACGGTTGTTATCTACTTTAGTGCTGTGGTTGCTTAGTGCATTGTTAAGGTTGGAACCCCAAGTGTTACGGCCTTTGACAGCGTTGTAACCGAATTTTACACCGATGTTGCGCGAGAAAGAGTCTTCTGCTTCCACAATGCGTGCTTCTACCATAACCTGACGTGTCGGTACGTCTAATTCTTCAATCAGTTTTTGGAACTTATGAATAACATGGCGGTTATCGGTAATGATTAGGGTATTGGTAGCCGGGTCGATCAGCGCGCTGCCTCTTCCGCTCAGCAGGCTGTTACGGTCGCTATTATTGCCGCTTTCGTCAAGACGCAGAATTTTACGGAATTCTTCTACGTTTTTGTATTTCAGTTGGAAAGTTTGAGACAACAGCGGACCCAAATCATCAATTTCTTTCTGGGCTTGCAAGGTTGCTTTATCTTTAGCCAATAATTCTTCACGCGGGGCAACGTTGATGATGTTGCCTTGACGGCGCATGTCCAAATTACGAGCTTGCATCACTAAATCAAGTGCCTGATCCCAAGGCACATCTTTGAGCGATAAAGTCATTTTGCCATTCACAGTATCGCTGGCAACGATATTCATGCCTGATTCTTTAGCCAAAATTTGGAGAATGGTTCGCACCTCCACATCTTGGAAATCCAAAGAAATTTTTCGTCCATTAAACGATTTATTTGGCGTATTGGCTAAGCCTTGGGCAGCAATATTGGCTTTTTGGCTGATTTCGAAACTGTAACGGCCATGTGCTCCTTGGGTGCGTACATCCCAGCTGCCTTGATTACGGATGATCAGTTGGGTGTTGTTACCAATGCGTTTGATGGTTACGTTGCGTACCGGGGTGTTGAAATCGGCAACATCCAAACTACGCTGTGCCTGTGTCGGCAATGGATAGTTTTTCAACGTAATGATGATTCTGTCGCTTTGTTTCTTAATTTCAGGTTCGCCGCTGAAAGAAGAAGCATTCAACTCTACGATACCGGAGTTGCGGGTACCTTTACGGAAATCAATGTTGGCTGAAGCCGCAATCTGTTCTTGGCGAGCAGGTGTAGCAACGGGAGCCGGCATTGGTGCTGCGTTTCTTTGCAAAGGCGCGGTATTGCTGGTTTTATTATTAGCTTCGCTGATGTATACCCAAACTTCGTTGCCTTTGATTTCGGTATTGTATTGGCTGGCCTTATTCAGCCCCAAAAGGATACGGGCACGGTCGTCATTTTGTGCCGCTGTAATTTGGTTTAACAGCGGATCGGCGTACTCCAAAACAGGTTGGGGTAATTGGATAGACGTGCCGCTGAAGTCAAGTGCAATGCGGGCAGGCGTAGTGGTTACAAAACCGCGGGGAGATGTAACGTCTTTATCAAATTTGATTTTGATAATTTTCTGATTGTCAGGCAAAGAAGATACGTTGATATCGGTAATATTGCCCGAATATGCCGTCTGAACGGCAAAGCCGAGAGTAATGGCTGAAAGAATCTTTGTAATGTTGCGTGAGTTCATAAGTAATGCCCCTTTAATTGTTGTTTTGAGCTGCATCGCTGCCGTTGTCTGAGCCGCTCAATGGTAGTTCTGCTTTACGGTATGCCCAATTTCCATAACTGTCTTCAACCAGTTCGGTAATCAAAATCTTGTCTGCCGTGATCGATTGGATGCGACCGTGATTTTGCCCGATATAGTTGCCGGGAAGGACAGTGTAAACATGGCCATTGGCTTCAACATAGCCTGAAGTTTGTTTTCCTTTAGTCAGGCTGCCCACATATTTCAGATTTTCAAGGCTGTAGCTTTCGAGAACTTCTTTTGCCCGGTTATTATTGGGTGCGTTTGCACCTTGCTGCATGGCAACCAGCCTTTTGCTGTCGAAGGCATGAAGTCCGCTAAAATTCGGAGCAGTATAGTTTTTTGCTTGGATAGCGGCAGGTGCTTCAAAAGGAATGATTTTTGATTTGGCCTGTTGGCGGGTATCTCGCATCCATTTGGTTAGATCGTCGTGTGAAGATGTGCAGGCCGAAACAGCCAATATGCCTGCGAGTAGTAGTGTTTTTTTCATAATGTTTCTCTCAGGGGTTATTGGGAAGCCTGCGCTTCACTTGCAGCTTTCGCTGCTTCCAATTCAGCAGCCACTTCCTCTGCAGGGCGGGCTTTATAGGTATTGGCAGTTGCACTTAGCGTCAGAAGATTGCTTTTTTCATCTTTGCTGCTGCCTATTTTCAAGGATTCCAAAGTAATAATGCGCGAGAGCTTGCCTACGTCGCGTGCAAATTGGCTGATTTGGCTGTATTTGCCCGTAATGGCTATTTCATAAGGCAATGCTTGGATGGGGCCGTCGTTTACAGGTGTTTGAGGAACAACGCTGTCCATGCGCAAACCATTGGTTGCTCCGGCTTGATGCAGTTCTTGAATGAGATTCGGAATTTCTGCATCGGTAGGAAGCTGTTTGAGCAAAACATTAAATGACGAACGGATGGCTGCCAATTCTTCTTTCAAATTATCAAGGTTGGCGGCTTCAATGCTTTTTTGTGTGTAGGTTTCTTTTAACTCGGTTTCTTTCTGAACCGCGCCGTCCAATGTTTCCAACTGGTTGCTGAACAGTGCTAAATAGCCGGCTGCCAGAACGCTAACCACCACCAAAGATGCCAATACCAGCTTGGCCGGCATACTTAATAAGTGCAGGTTTTTGGTATCAATATTTTTTAGTGTTTTTGCTGCCATGTTATTTTCCCTGTTGGTCGGAAACCGTACCGCTTATGCCCGGAGCAGCGGCTGAAACGTCCGGTAATGTGTAATAAGATTGGTTTAACAGCACTTTAAGTGTAAATTCTTGTGCATTATCTACCTTTTTGATGTTTACCAATTCGGGTTGCATAAAAATGCCTGTACTGGGAATTGATCTCATAAACATGGCAATTTTGTTATCGCTGGTCGCTTTGCCGCTGATGTTGTATGAGGTCGGGCTTTCAGCTGTAATTGCAGTCAGATAAGTACCTTCCGGAATCAGCACATTTAAGGTATCGATAATTTGTGCGGCTTGGAACCGTTTTTCCTGTAACTCTTCAACTTTTTGTTTTCGAGCCAAAAACTCTTCTTTCTCTTTCTTTAATTTATTGATTTCAAGAAGATTTTCATCAAGCTTGGTAATTTCTTGAGAAAGAAAGCCGTTGCGTTCTTCTTGATTGCTGATGGCTCGGTTGATGCCGAAATAGGTCAGCGCAGAAAGGCCGATACCTGTTAACAAGGCAAGCAACATGAGCGATTTAAAGTTTTGTTTTTGCTTCTGCTGAATTTCTTCACGGTAGGGAAGAAGGTTGATTCTGGTTAGTTGAATCATATTAAAGCCCCCTTAATGCCAAGCCGAAGGCAAGAGTTAATGTTGATGCGTCTATTTGTAATTGGGAAATGTCGACTTTACTGCTGTTGGCTGCATATAAAATCGGGTGGATGCATTCGGTTGCCGTATTCGTGTGCGAGAAAATGGTTTCCGCCAATCCGGGTTGTTGTGCCGCCGTGCCGGTAAGCAGGATATGTTTGACGTTCGAATATTGATCGCCGGGTTGGGTAGTGTAGTAAAACTGGAGCACACGTTGGATTTCTTGCGCAACCTGTATATTGAAGCGGTCGGCTACTGCGGATTGGTAGTCGGAAGGCTTGGTGGCGGCATTCATCATTTGCGCAGCTTTTTCTTCGGTAACCTGATAGGTACGCTGGATGAGTTGGTTAAGCTGTTCGGTGCTGACAGTGGTTTCCTGCTTGTAGAGAATCTGGCCATTTTGGGTAATAACGGCATACATTTGAGTGGCATGAATGCCGAATATGGCGATTTTTTCATGCTCCAATTCGGGTGCATGTTGGTTGATCCAAAAAGAAAAAGCATTGTTTTGTGCGAATAAATCGATATCCAATGCAGATAAAGGCATGTCGGCATTGTTAAACGCTTCGATACGCGGTTCTACGTCGTCTTTTTTTGCGGCAGTAAGCAGTACACGGGTGCCGGCCGGAACCACGGATGTACCTATCGTGTGGTAATCGAAGTTCATTTCTTCGATCGGAGCGATTTGTGAAACTTCAAACTCTGCAAAACCGTCCAAGTCTAAGTCCGAATCTTTTTCGTTGTAGACAACGGTTTCAATCGTAACCAGGCTTTGAGGCAGTGCTGCGATGAAGTTTTTAGAAGAGCTGTTGAGCTGCGTATAAGAATGTTGCAGATATGTAACAAGCTGATCGTAATCTTGAATTTTGTTGCCTTTGATAATATTTTTAGGCAGTTTGGTAATAACGTATTTTTCCAACTGAATTTGGTTTAAACTACGGCCTGACAACTGGACCATCTTAATGGCATGTTGGCCGATATCGATACCGACAGCGGAACGGTGGGCAAGGTTGGATGACGTTTTACTATTTGTATTGTTTTGCTTTTTTGTTAATCGCATAATGTAACGCCTTGTGTTTTTGAGAAGAGTAACAGTTTTTATCCGTAACGGATTTCTTCATGGTTTACACAAAAAATAACCGTGTGTTGATGAAATCTTTAGCTATTTTACTTTATTTAATGCTTTTAATGGCAACTTTATTAATTAGTCATGATTAAAAAAATTATAACGACCTGTATTGGTTTGGTTTTAGGTTTATTACTCTTTGTGGTAGGTTTGGTTGCAATTGCCATTCTGATTACATATCCGAAACTGCCTTCTTTAGAAGCGGTTCAGCACTACCAGCCGAAAATGCCGTTGACGGTTTATTCTTCAGACGGCGAAGTTATCGGCATGTATGGAGAGGAGCGGCGGTCTTTTACCAAAATCGGTGATTTCCCCCAAATATTGAAAGATGCCGTTTTGGCGGCGGAAGACAAGCGGTTTTATGACCATTGGGGCGTAGACGTTATCGGCGTGATGCGTGCGGCGATCGGAAACATGACCGGCGGAGTGCAATCGGGTGCGAGTACGATTACACAGCAGGTGGCGCGTAATTTCTATTTGAGTAACGAGCGTACATTTACCCGTAAATTCAATGAGGCACTTTTGGCTTACAAAATCGAAAAGTCTTTAACTAAAGACCAGATTTTGGAGCTGTATTTCAATCAGATTTATCTTGGCCAGCGCGCTTACGGTTTTGCGGCGGCATCTAAAATTTATTTTAATAAAGATGTGAAAGATTTGACGCTTGCCGAAGCAACGATTCTGGCAGGATTGCCGAAAGCGCCTTCGACATTCAATCCGATTGTGAATCCCGAACGTGCCAAGTTGCGTCAGAAATATATTTTGAACAATATGGTTGAAGAGAAGATGATTACGCCGCAGGATCGTGAAAAAGCGTTGGCGGAAAATCTGCACTTCGAACGCCATGTTCAGAAAATAGACCAAAGTGCTTTGTATGTTGCCGAAATGGTGCGCCAAGAGTTGTATGACAAATACGGCGAAGAAGCTTACACGCAAGGTTTTAAGGTTTATACCACGGTAAGTACGGCTCATCAGCGTGTAGCCACCGAAGCTTTGCGTAAAGCATTGAGAGGCTTCGACCAAGGCAGCAGCTACCGCGGTGCAGAGCATTATCTTGATTTAAGCCAAACCGATAATGTGGAAGAAACGGTTGGACAATATCTTTCAACACTTTATACGGTAGACGGTATGATGCCGGCGGTTGTGTTGAATACGTCTAAAAAAGGCGTGGAAATTCAGTTGGCCAGCGGTAACCGCACCACTTTGAGCAATGCCGAGCTGGGTTTCGCGGCAAGGGCGGTGAACAATAAAAAAATGGAAGACGCGCAAATCCGCCGCGGTGCCGTTATCCGTGTGAAGAAAAACGGCAAGCGTTGGTCGGTGGCACAACAGCCGCTGCTTCAAGGTGCATTGGTGGCGTTGGATGCGAGAACCGGAGCGGTGCGTGCCTTGGTGGGCGGTTACGATTTCCACAGTAAAACCTTTAACCGCGCTACGCAGGCTTTGCGCCAACCGGGTTCTTCGTTTAAACCGTTTGTGTATTCCGCCGGCTTGTCGAAGGGCATGACGATGGCTACCCCGTTGAACGATGCGCCGATTTCGCTGCCCGGGCAAGGGCGTAACGGTGCGGCTTGGAATCCTAAAAATTCAGACGGCCGCTATGCAGGCTTTATCAGCATGCGTCAGGCTTTGACTGCTTCTAAAAATATGGTGTCGATCCGTATTCTGATGTCTATCAAAGTGGATTATGCGCAAGAATATATCCAGCGTTTCGGCTTTAAGCCGTCTGAAATTCCTGCCGGTCTGTCGATGGCCTTGGGTACGGGCGAAACCACGCCGATGAAAATGGCCGAGGGCTATACGGTTTTTGCCAACGGCGGTTATAAAGTTTCTTCTTATGTGATCGACCGTATTTATGACGGCCAAGGTCGTTTGCGTGCGCAAATGCAGCCTTTGGTTGCAGGCGAGAATGCACCGCAGGCGATCGATCCGCGTAATGCGTTTATTATGTATAAGATGATGCAGGACGTGGTGCGCTACGGTACGGCAACCCGTGCCAAAGCCTTGGGCCGCTCTGATATCGCAGGTAAAACGGGTACGACCAACGACAACAAAGACGCATGGTTTGTGGGCTTCAATCCCGACATCGTAACGGCGGTTTATATCGGTTACGACAAGCCCCGCAGCATGGGCCGTGCAGGTTACGGCGGAACGATTGCTTTGCCGGTTTGGGTGGAATACATGCGTTTTGCGCTGAAAGGCGTGCCGGTAAAAGGCATGAAAGCACCCGAAGGCATGGTAACCAAAGGCAACGATTATTTCTTGAAAGAGCAGCAGACAACCAACCCCGATTTGCCGCTGGATAACCGTTCAAGCCGTCCGGTGCGCAATGAAGAACGCGATCCGGAAATCGGACAGGCTGCGAAACCCGCCGCACAAAAAGCCCAACCTTCCGACTACGCACCGATCGAACAAGTGGTAGAACCGCTCAACGGCCGTAACGACAGAGGCGGCAATGCGGGCGGCGGAAACGGCGGTCAGGCTCAGCCTGAACCTTTGGCACCCGCGGGTCAATCGTCGAAGCAGTTGGATTCTCTGTTCTGATTCTGTCGAATATGGGATGATTGAGAGTTAAATATTTGATAAGTATGTTAAATAAGGCCGTCTGAAAAATTTTTCAGACGGCCTTTCATGTTGGTTTAAAGTTTCTTGAATTCCCATACCGTACCGTTTGAATGGAAACTCAAATAATACTGTTTGCCCACCGCTTCGATGGTGGCGGTGTGCCAAAAGCGTTTTTGGTTTTTTTCCAGTAACACGAAAGAAACATAATAAGGCTCGGTAACGGCTGCATCCACCGAGCGGGCTTTTTCCGCCCATTGGGCGGCAATGGCTGCGGCGTCTGCAAAACGCACCATAGAGAGAGGGGTGAGATTGGCGGCTACATTCGTTTCGGACGTGAGGCGTAAAGTGTCTGTGTAGCGCCATTTGCCGTGCTCGTAGAGATAATGGTCGATTTGCCCGGGTTTGTGCGGGTTTTGTATGTTCAACTCGATGCGGGGGCGGACACCGCTGAAAAAGTCGATACTTTCAAAGAAAATCAGGCTTTTCCCACGAAATTGGGGAAGGTTTTTTAAAGCTGTTTCGGCAGCTTGCAGCGCTTCGGCATTTTCCAAAAAATTATCTTGGGCAACGACGGCTTCAACTTCGGCAGATGCGGCGGCGGTTTGGGCGCGGGCATTGCTGAAATCGCAGGCATTTAACATAAATGCGCTCAGGCATGCGCATAAAATCAATAATTTGGAAGATTGGTGCATATTGGATTGGCATCGAAAAACGGTTGCCCAACATAACATTGCAGGTTTAAAAAGACAAGCTGCTGCGGCATGAAAGCCTATGCGTTGTATAGACAATCAACTTATTTTTAGGGGCTGTGGTTAAACCGGTTAGCGGAATCGTTCCGTTATAGCAAATAAACTGTATTTCTACTACGGCGTGCGGTCTTGTATCAAAAATAAGTTTATTTGCTGTAAATCTCTCTCTTTTCAAAGCAGTCCCATAATAAAAACGGCCTTGATTCATTCAAGGCCGTTTCAGCATTTATTCCGATAATGCTTTACACGTTTACTTTTTCGGCTACTTCGTTGTAGCTGTCGATTTCATTGAAGTTCATGTAACGGTAGATTTGGTCGCCCTGCTCGTTGATGATACCGATGTTGGCTTGGTATTCCTCAACAGTCGGGATTTTACCCAGTTTAGAACAGATTGCTGCCAATTCAGCCGAACCCAAATACACGTTGGTGTTTTTACCCAATCGGTTCGGGAAGTTACGGGTTGAAGTCGACATTACGGTTGCACCTTCGCGTACTTGTGCTTGGTTACCCATACACAACGAGCAACCGGGCATCTCCATACGCGCACCGGCACGGCCCAACACACCGTAGTGACCTTCGTTGGTCAGCTCTTGGGCATCCATCTTGGTCGGCGGAGCTACCCACAAACGCACGGGAATATCGCTCTTGCCTTCCAGCAGTTTGGAAGCCGCACGGAAGTGGCCAATGTTGGTCATACAAGAACCGATGAACACTTCGTCGATTACCGTGCCTGAACGCTCAGACATGAAGCATACATCATCCGGATCGTTCGGGCAGGCGATAATCGGTTCTTTGATATCGTCCATATTGATTTCGATAACCGCAGCGTATTCCGCATCTTTGTCCGCTTCCAGCAATTGCGGATTAGCCAACCATGCTTCCATGGCTTTGATACGGCGTTCCAAGGTGCGCGGATCTTTATAGCCGTCGGCAATCATGTTCTTCATCAATACAACATTTGAATTCATGTATTCGATGATCGGCTCTTTATTAAGCTTCACGGTACAGCCGGCAGCTGAACGCTCGGCAGAGGCGTCAGACAATTCAAACGCTTGCTCGACTTTCAGATCCGGCAAGCCTTCGATTTCCAAGATGCGGCCGGAGAAGATGTTTTTCTTGCCGGCTTTGGCTACGGTCAGCAAACCTTGTTTGATCGCGTACAGCGGAATCGCATTAACCAAATCGCGCAGGGTTACGCCCGGTTGCAGCTTGCCGCTGAAGCGTACCAATACAGACTCCGGCATATCCAAAGGCATTACGCCGGTTGCCGCAGCAAACGCTACCAAGCCGGAACCTGCGGGGAAAGAAATACCCAACGGGAAGCGGGTGTGCGAGTCGCCGCCGGTGCCGACAGTATCGGGCAGCAGCAGGCGGTTCAGCCATGAGTGGATCACGCCGTCTCCCGGACGTAAAGACACGCCGCCGCGGGTAGAGATAAACTCAGGCAGCTCTTTGTGGGTTTTTACGTCAACCGGTTTCGGATAAGCGGCGGTATGACAGAAAGACTGCATTACCAAGTCGGCAGAGAAGCCCAAGCAAGCCAAGTCTTTCAGCTCGTCGCGGGTCATCGGGCCGGTGGTATCTTGAGAGCCGACGGTGGTCATGCGCGGTTCGCAGTAAGTACCCGGACGAACACCTTGACCTTCAGGCAAGCCGCAGGCACGGCCGACCATTTTTTGAGCCAAAGTGAAACCTGCTTTGCTTTCGGCAGGTGCTTGCGGCAAGCGGAATTCGGTAGATGCGGGCAAGCCTAAAGCTTCGCGGGCTTTGGCAGTCAGGCCGCGACCGATAATCAGGTTAATACGGCCGCCGGCTTGTACTTCGTCGAGCAATACTTGTGATTTCAATTGGAATTCGGCAACGGTTTCGCCGTTTTTCACAATTTTGCCTTCGTAAGGTAGGATATCGACTACATCGCCCATTTTCAGTTGCGATACGTCAACCTCAATCGGCAATGCGCCCGAGTCTTCTTGGGTGTTGAAGAAAATCGGCGCGATTTTGCCGCCCAAGCATACGCCGCCGTAGCGTTTGTTCGGCACGAAAGGAATGTCCAAACCGGTGTGCCAGATTACAGAGTTGGTGGCGGATTTACGTGAAGAACCGGTACCTACTACGTCGCCTACATAAGCAACGGGATGGCCTTTGGCCTTCAATTCTTCCAACAGTTTGATGGGGCCGACTTCGCCGGGTTTGTCGGGATTGATGCCGTCGCGCGGGTTTTTCAGCATCGCCAAAGCGTGCAGCGGGATGTCGGGGCGGCTCCATGCGTCGGGCGCGGGGGAAAGGTCGTCGGTATTGGTTTCGCCGTCCACTTTAAATACGGTAACGGTGATTTTTTCGGGCACTTTTTCGCGCGAAGTGAACCATTCAGCATTGGCCCAAGATTCCAGTACGGCTTTGGCGTGTTCGTTGCCTTTTTGGGCTTTTTCTTCGACGTCGTGGAAAGAATCGAACATCAGCAGGGTGTGTTTCAAGCCTTCGGCGGCAATGGGAGCCAGTTTGTCGTTGTCGAGAAGCTCAATCAGCGGGTGGATGTTGTAGCCGCCGAGCATGGTGCCCAAAAGTTCGGTTGCATATTCGGGAGACACCAGCGGGCTGGTTGCGCTGCCTTCGGCTACGGCTGCGAGGAAAGATGCTTTGACTTTAGAGGCATCGTCCACACCGGGAGGCACGCGGTTGGCGAGCAGGTCTACCAAAAACTCACCTTCACCTGCGGGCGGGTTTTTCAGCAATTCGACCAATTCGGCGGTTTGCTGGGCGGTGAGCGGAAGGGCGGGGATGCCCAGAGCTTCGCGCTCTGCGGCGGCTTTGCGATAGGCTTCTAACATCTCAATGGTTCCTTTTAGTGGTTTTTTCTTCTGGATTTCACTGCGCATGTAATATGCAGTAGTTTGTTAATCATAAACTAAATTTGTGTAAATAGGAACTTTCTTTTAATGTGTTTTTGATGTGTACAGGCCGTCTGAAAGCGATGATTCAGACGGCCTGCCGACGGGGTTGAAAGGATTATTTTTCAGCTTGGTTCGGAAGTTCTTTTTTGGGTTTGCGGACTGCGAAAATCGACCACAGCAAAAGGATGTTTAATTGCAGCAAAACGATAACGGCGGCTATTTTAGCCAAGTCGGCCAAAGCCCAAGTACCGACTATCGGCCGGTAAATCAGTGCCTGATGGTCGCGAAAAATCAAATAGGCCGTTAAAAACCATAAAGTCCAGGTAAAGGCAAAGATGAGTATGCTTTTGGTGCTGATAACGGGGTTGGGATTGCGTGCTTTGTGTATAACCAATAGTTCGCGTAAGTCTTGTATTTGTTCAGACATTTAACGTCTCCTTTTTTATCGGGCCTGAAAGTTACTGCACGCCCCTGTCGGGGCTGATCCAGGTGGCTTTGCGCTTTTTGTCGCGCAACAGTGCTTTGGGGAAACCGTGAATGAGCGTGATGCTGTTGAGCATCCAGAATGCGTAGGGGTACCAAATGCAACTCATGAAATAACGCATCAGGTTGCGCTCGTAGCGGCTGTCGATAAACATACTCACGGAAAACTGCAGGATAAACATCATGAATGTGACCAAACTGGCTACTTTGAACAAAGTCAATTCCTGCATATCGCCGGTAAACAGGCCGGCTATACCGATTACGGTAACGGCTAAGAGTGAATACGCCCAAAACAAGGTAACGAAATATTCGGCATACAGCGGCCACAAGCGGATATGGTGCAGCTTCCAAATGCCGTTGAAGTATTTCAGAATCACTTCCGCCCCGCCCTGCGCCCAACGCAAGCGTTGGCGGTAAAGCCCGCGCACGGTTTCGGGCATCAGCACCCAACACAGGGCGCGGGGTTCGTAGGCTATGTTGTAGCCGGCGATTTGGGTTTTCCAGCTGATGTCGATATCGTCGGTAATCATGTTGTCGCTCCAGCCGCCGATTTTCACCAGCACGTCTTTGCGGATGCACATGATGACGCCTGACACGGTGAACAATGTGCCGACCATGCTTTGCGAGCGTTTGATCAGGCCGATGATGGAGCTGAATTCGGCCACTTGCAGCTTGCCCAGCACGGTACTGCGGTTGCGTACGCGCGGGTTGCCGGTTACTGCGCCCAATTCGGGGTTGTTTTCCATGTTTTGAATCATGTATTCGATGGCGCTGTAATCGAGAATGGCGTCTCCGTCTATGCCGACGATGTATTTGCCCAAAGCATGTCGCACGCCGTTGTTCATGGCCGAGGCTTTGCCGCCGTTGGGTTGGTCGACCACGACGATTTTTTCGGCCTGCATTGCCCAGCGGCGGATGATGCTCAAGGTATCGTCGGTGCTGCCGTCGTTGATGAATATCAGCTCGTAGTTGGGATAAGTAAGGTTGAGCAGATGGGGAATCGACATATCGAGGTTGGCGGCTTCGTTGTAGCAGGGGATCAGCACGCTCACCATCGGCGCTTCTTCTTGAAACATGTATTCCGGCTCATCCATGCGGTTTTCCCAAAAAAGGAAATAAAACAGCCCGGAAACCGTCCAGTAAACGGCCATGATGCCCGGATAGAGCATCACGAAAACAGCTAAATATTCATACCAGGTCATAGCGGCTATACCTTTACCATTATGGTTTTCTTACAATCGGGCGGCCGAACCGCCATGTATTTTTTCAGACGGCCTCCTTGCTTGGCGTGCCAAACGGTTGCCTGAGGCCGTCTGAAAAAATCGGCATTCATTAATGTTGGACTGAGAAGTCGGGCTTAATGGCCTTTAACGGCGGTTGGTTGTTGAGAAAGTCATCGTGGTGGTAGGCCAGATTTTTCACGCCTTCCTTTTTCAAAAGTTTCATCCAAGAGGTCATTTCGGCGGGATCGACGGGGCGGCCGGTCAGCGGGTTCACCGACTGCAATTCAAAAATGGTTTTATCTAAGGGAACATTGCTGCGTTTTACCGCTCCGGCCAAGCTTGCCACCCAACGTGCCGCTTCTTTGCGGCCGGGCTGTTGGCCGTTCAAGGTGTAGGGCATGGCCGAAATCGCCGTGAAGTCGTAATGATTGGCATAGCGGGCGAGCTTTTCGGCAAAACGGCTGTGCGCTTCGGGCGTATCCGAACCGTTTACGGCCAGGCTGCGCACGGTTTTCATTTCGTTGGTGCTGTTGTAGCTGTATTTGAGAACCGTTTGTTTGAGCATGTCGGTAAAGTCGGTGAGGTCGGCATCTGTGCGGCTGTCTTCTTTGCCGACTGTTAAGCCTTCGTGAAAGACCAAACCGTTAAAACGGCTGCTGTATGCCAAATCTTCATAAATCTCGGTAATGGCGCGGCGGTTTTTTTTGCTGTCGGGCGACAGATTCAACGAGCGCGAATGCGGTGCGGCGGCTTTATCGGCGTCGATATAGTCGTAATTTTTGCCCAAGTCGAACGCGGTTATCGGCATCTGTGCATATACCTTCACGTTAGAGCGGGTTATCAGCTGCCATGCCACACGGCTGAACAAATCGGCTTTCACTTTCAGATGGCGGTTGGGGAAATACACTGCTTCGGCCACACCGTCGTGGTTGTCGTCGGCAAAGGCTTGCAGATAAACGGTGGTGATGCCCAGTTTGTAAACGCGCTCGATGAGTTTGTCGAAGCGTTTTTCCAAAACGGCCGGATCGGGGTCGTACATATCGCCCAAATCAACGTGCACGGCTCGTTGGTGCGGGGCTTCGTAGATTTCGCCTGCCAAATAGGATTTAATCAGCGGATAGCCCGATTCGGTGTCGATCAAAGCCCTTCCGACGCTGGGTTGGCCTATGGTGTTGAGCTTGGCGTCGAACAGGGTGAAATCGTTGGTTAAGCCGACACCGGCAGCGATTTTTTGGGCAGTTTGGTTAAATTGCCCGTAAGGCCATACCAACAGGTTCGGGCGCGTACCGGTGTGTTTGGCAATCAAATCAACCGACTGCTGCAAATCGTGGCGGATGCGTTGTTCGTATTCCGCTTGGGTTTCGTAGCGGCCGTTACGGTAGGCCGGAAAAATGGCGGCAAACTGCGAACCGTAGGGATTGCCCGAAACGCTGTGGTGCAGATCGTGGGTGTGCGAGGCGATTTCTATCAAGCCGCTTTTCTGCATTTCACGCACCTGCTCCCATGTGATGAAAGCCGAGCGCGGCAGCTTTTTCTTGCCGTAGGCAATCGTGCCGCCGGGCTGAACTTCCAGCCATGAAGTTACCAAGGCATAGACGGCCGGATAGTTGAAGGCTTTGAGAAGCGGATAGATTTTGGTGTAGAAGCTGATGTAGCCGTCGTCGAAAGTAAGCAGAACGGGTTTGGGCGGCAGTTGGCCGCGCCCTGCCCGGGCATCTTCGATCTGCTTGAAGCTGACGGGCGTGTAGCCGTTGTCGCGCAACCAGTTGAAATGTGCGGTCAATCTTTCTACTGTGATGGTTTGCGGAAAATAGCTGCGGCGGATTTCGCCCTGCATTTCGTCTTGTTTCTCTTCCACAAACACGGGCGGCGGCTGGTTGTTGTCGATCACATCGTGATAGCACATTACGCCGTAGCGCACATCGGAAGCATAAGCGGTTTGTAAACCGAAGGCCAACAGCAGGCCGGCAAGCAGGCTTTTGTATTTCATGGTCTTTGCGTATCTCAGGTTATGGGGTTCGGAAAATGTTTTCAGACGGCCTGCGGTCGATTGCCGCCCGCAGGCTGATGAGGCCGTCTGAAATATTGCAAGCCAATCAATAAAGCTTGACCTTAAGGTTGAGATTGCCGAAATTTTGATATTCGGGCACACCGTCATACATTGCCTGACGGCGGCCGAACTCGTATCCCAGCATGGCACGGCGGCCGAAACTCCAACCGTGGCCGTATTTCAGCAGCCAAGTGTTTTTGGCCGCCGCGCCCGACTGCCAATAACGACCTACGCCGCCGGTAGCGGTTTGAACCAGCCTCACATCGTGATCCAGAGGCAAGGTGTAAGAAACCGCCAGCTCGCCGCCGAGGGTTTTGCTGCTTTCGGGATTAAAATAAAACGCGCCGGGTATGTTTTTATTGCGGCTGTAATCGGCTGCCACCGAACTGGCCAGCTTCCAGCGGTTGTATTGGAAAATATCGTGTGCCAGCCACGCGTTGGCGACGCGGCGGGTGTTGCCGTCGTCAAATTTCATCACGCCTGCGCCGATACCGGCATGGGTTTTGCCGGAATGGTTGTATTGGGCGTTTACGGTATATTCGTCGGCATACACGCCCTGCCCCCACGCCTTAACGGGCGTGTTGTCGCTGTTGAACGCGGCTTTGGCGTTCACACCCACATGATCGTTGATGCGGTAATCGGCACTGAGCGATCCGTAAGATTTATCGTTCAGTTGCGTGCCCCGTCCTGCCTCGGCACGCACAATTACCGGATAGAGGTTGACTTCTGCACCCACGCCTACGCGGCCTGCATCAAGGGCATTGCCGTTATTGGGTACATGTGCGTGTTGCTGCACGATATAGGCGCGGTGCCCTTCGCTGCTGCGCGGGCTGTCGAGCCGCACCGTTTCCCTCCATTCGCTGCCGTCTTCGGGCGAAGTGGCTTTCATGGCCGTGCCGGAAATATTCAGCTGTGCGGCTTTTTCGGCTTTGTGGTTACGGCGGAATTCTTCATAGTTGACATCATCCTTCCCCAACCCTGCCGACAAATCGCGCACGGCCGGCCAGTTGCCCGCCTCGATATAGGCGGCGGCAGATTTGGCATCCACCCATTTTTGATCTGCTTCCGACAAATACTCACGCGCCTGCTCGAAGTGGCGCACGGCTTGTTCGGTGTGGCCTTCAAGCTGAAGCAGTTCGCCCTTCAACACCAGCCCCCACGGGTCGGCCGGATGTTCGTCGAGCCAGCTTTGCATCATCACTTTGGCACCTTTGACATCGCCTTTCCACGCTTGGAGGCGTGCGTTCCAATAATGATAATTGGCGTAATAAGGGTTTTTGATTTCAACCGAATGTGTGAAATCGGGCGTGTATTTTTTGGCATTCCAATATTTGAGCTTGGCTTGGCCTTGATCGAAACGCATCAGATCGGCGTCTTTCCTGATCAGCAGCTCCACCAATTCGGGATCAGGCTTGCCCTGGGCGGCGTTTTGGTTGGCCAGATTGCGCTCCAACACTTTTCCGGCTTTGCGCGGGCTGCCCGCCATGAGCAGGGCGCGTCCGTATTGTTCCTGCACATAATCGGGCTGGCTGCCTTGGCGGGCCAATACGCGGTAATCGCGCAATGCCTGTTTTTCGTTGCCCACGGCCACAGCGGCGGCCATACGGTCGCGCAAAACCTGCGTATGCAGTTCGCTGCCTTCCGGCACTTTGCCCACCAACGCACTCAGGCGGTTATATACGGAACGAAGCTGGGGTGAATCGGAAGTAAACCTTGCGGTGCGCAGCAAAGTGGCCGCCTTTGCCGCTTCCAGCCATAATTGGTCCTGCTCGGTAAATGCCTGCGGAAAGCGGGAAATAATGCTTTCCTGCAAGGGGAAAAGCTGCAACCGGGCGGCGGTGCGGTAAAGCTGTAAAGCCTTATCCTGATTGGTCGGATCGGCCTCCCAACGACGCTGCTGTTCGCCCAATAATTCGGTTTCCGTTAAGGTTTGGCGTTTGAGATGGTGTTCGGCTTCCTGAATGTCTTTATCGCTGCCGAAACGCTTGCGGTAAGCGTCGATATGATGTTTGGCCGCGGCATAATCTCCGGCATCCGTCGATGCCAAAGCTGCGCCCAAATAGCCGACTTTATGATTCGGCGCCGTTACCTGAAGCCGGCGGTAAAAATCGGCCGACAAACGATAGCGGCGGCTATCGCGCGCGGCTTTGGCGATGTTTTCCAATTCGTCGGCGGCATAGTCTTCGATGCGGCAATCGGGGCAAATGCTTAAAATATCTTCGGCTTTACCCTGACGCAGCAGCAAGGCAATCAAATCGGCGCGCACTTTGGCATCGCCGCTTTGCCCGTAGAGCTTTTGCAGCTGCGCCACCGATTCGGCCAACTGGGCGGCGCCGCTGCGGGCATGTACCGCCCAGCGTTCCCGCTCGGCTTGGATATCTTGTGAAAAAGCAAACGGTGCAGCCGCAAAAAGGGCAACCACACCCAAAGGCAGTTTGTGGATTGTTTTCATCATGAATATCAGGGAGGGTTTAGGAAAGTGACCGCACGTTCAACCATGCGCGGTTTTTTGCCGATGCCGGCTTTCTCGTTTGCAGATATAAAAACAGAACGTTTCTTTTGTAATGTAGAAGCCTGTTATATAACGCCTTCTTACGCGCGAAAGATAATCAGGCTTTAGAATATTTGCACAAAGCTTATATCAATTCAGATAACGGTTGCTCGCGTTACCCTTTAACGGTCATTTAAAAGCCCTAACGGGTTTATTGGCTCATCATGAAACAATCATCATGATATGAAAATAAATGAAATAATTATCTTTCATAACATCATTCATCTTTTGTTCCATATAAATTCGCTACATTATTGTAAAACAAAGTAAAAATTCCGAACCGACACCTTTGCCCAAAATCAGGCCGCGAACCATTATTTTGTGTGTACAGCCCAAACTCCTATATTTCCAACTTGCCCCGACTGCCCAATTCAACCGACAATAGGCGGCCTTTGCAAAATTTCCCGATGCGCAGATGCAGTAGAAGGCGTATCCTATGCAGATAGGCAAACGAGCAGGCAGCAGACAACGCAGCAATACGCCGCAAACGGCGGTTTTACAAAGGTTTCAGGCCGTCTGAAACCACCCCCGACACTCACAGGAGATTTTCATGAACGCCCTTCGCACCGACAACACCGTTTGTATCGTGGTAGATATCCAAGAACGGCTCAACCCCGCGCTGGCCGATGCCGACTACATGACCGAACGCAGCCGCATTCTACTGCAAGGATTACAAGCCGTCGGCGTGCCTATGCTGGCTACCGAGCAATATCCGAAAGGATTGGGCAGCACCGTGCCCGCCATCCGCCTGCTGCTCGACGATGCACCGATATTTGCAAAAACCCGTTTTTCTGCTTTCCTGCCCGAAGTGGCCGACATTCTGCAAAACCTGCGTGCCGAAAACGTGATTTTGATCGGCGCCGAAGCCCATGTGTGCATGCTGCAAACCGTGCTCGACTTACGTCGCGAAGGTTTCGACGTATATGTGCCGTTTGAATGCACCGAATCGCGCGACCCCGCCAACAAAGCAAACGCCTTGCAGCAAATGCAGGCTGCCGGCGCGGTGGTTTCTAATGTGGAAAGTGTTCTGTTCCAGCTTTTGGGCGACGCCAAACATCCTGCGTTTAAGACCGTGTCCAAGCTGATTCAATAAGGTATGCCGCATAAACGGAGGCCGTCTGAAAAACTTTTTCAGACGGCCTCAAACATTGCTATGATAGGCCGTCTGAAACCTGTTTGCGCCCGTTATGAACCCTATCGAAAACGCCCGCCGCCATTCCCAATATCTCGCCCGTCATCTCGACAACGGCAACCTGAGCCCGAACATTCTCAACCCGATGCTGGAAAAAGTGCTGGAAACCGCCGATTTCGCAGCCTTCGCCGATTGGCAGCACATCCAAGCCGAGGAAAACGAAGCCGAACTCGCCCGCCAACTGCGCCTGTTGCGCCGCTATGTGATGGCGCAGATTATCGTGCGCGACATCAACCGCATCAGCGATTTGACCGAAGTTACCCGCACGATTACGCTGTTTGCCGATTTTGCCGTCAACACCGCGCTGGATTTCGCCCATGCTTATTATCGGGATATGTACGGCACGCCGATCGGCCGTTACAGCAACGGGCCGCAGTTTTTGAGCGTGGTGGCGATGGGCAAGGCGGGCGGTTATGAATTGAACGTGTCGTCCGACCTCGATCTGATTTTTATTTATCCCGAATCGGGCGACACCGACGGCAGGCGCGAGCGCAGCAATCAGGAATTTTTTACCAAAGTCGGCCAAAAGCTGATTACGCTGTTGAACGACATCACCGCAGACGGGCAGGTGTTCCGCATCGACATGCGTTTGCGCCCCGACGGCGACAGCGGTGCGCTGGTGTTGAGTGAAACCGCGTTGGAACAATACCTGATTCAGCAGGGGCGCGAGTGGGAGCGTTACGCATGGTGCAAAGGCCGCGTGGTTACGCCGCACGCCAACGGAATCAGCGCATTGGTGCGGCCGTTTGTGTTCCGCAAATACCTTGATTTCAACGCCTATGAAGGCATGCGCGGGCTGCACCGGCAAATCCGCAGCGAAGTCAGCCGCAAGGGTATGGCCGACAACGTGAAACTCGGCGCGGGCGGCATCCGCGAAATCGAATTCATCGCCCAGATTTTCCAGCTGATACGCGGCGGCCAAGTGCGTGCGCTGCAACTGAAAGGCACGCAGGAAACCCTGCTCAAACTTGCCGAACTGGGCATACTCCCGCACGAAACCGTTAACATGCTGCTCGAAGCCTACCGCTTCTTGCGCGATGTCGAACACCGCCTGCAATACTGGGACGACCGGCAAACCCAAACCCTGCCCGACAATCCCGAACAACAACAGCGGCTGGCCGAAAGCATGGGCTTTGCCGACTACGCCGCGTTTTCAGACGGCCTCGACCGATACCGCCGCCAAGTGAACGCCGTGTTCAACGAAATCCTTGCCGAACCCGACGAACAGCCGCAGGCGCAGGCCAACGGCTGGCAATGTATCTGGCAGCAAAACGCCGACGAAGAAACCCGCTCCGGCCGTTTGGCGGAACACGGCTTCGATGCCGTCTTAATCGGCCGGCGGCTCGACCAGCTCCGCAACAGCGGCAAATACCGCCACCTTTCCGCCCAAGCCCAGCCGCGTTTCGATGCCGTGATTCCGCTGTTGGCGCAGGCCGCCGCCACCCAACCCGACCCCACCGTTACCCTGCTGCGCCTGTTGGATTTTCTCGAAAACATCAGCCGCCGCTCGTCGTATCTCGCCTTTTTGCACGAGCACCCGCAAGCCCTGCAACGGCTGGCCGACATCATGGGGCAAAGCTCGTGGGTGTCCGGCTACCTGACGAAGCACCCGATTCTGCTCGACGAATTGCTCAGCGCACAATTGATGGACACCGGCAACGATTGGCCGAAACTCGCCGCCGAGCTTTCAGACGGCCTCAACAATGCAGCGGGCGACACCGAAGCGCAAATGGACATATTGCGCCGCTTCCAACACGCCCAAGTATTCCGCCTCGCCGTACAGGACTTGGCCGGATTATGGACGGTGGAAGCTTTGTCCGACCAACTTTCCGCGCTGGCCGACACCATCCTCGCCGCCGCCATGCCCGCCGTGTGGGCCGACACCCCGAAAACCCATACCGACACCCTGCGCATCGGCATCATCGGCTACGGCAAACTCGGCGGCAAAGAGTTGGGCTACACCTCCGATTTGGATTTAGTGTATGTGTACGACGACCCGCACCCCGACGCACCCGACGTATACGCCCGCTTCGCCCGCCGCCTCACCAACTGGCTTTCCGCCGCCACCGGCGCAGGTACGCTCTACGAAGTCGATTTGCGCTTACGGCCAAACGGCGACAGCGGCTTCCTTACCCACAGCATCGCCGCGTTTGAAAAATACCAGCGCGAAAACGCGTGGACATGGGAACACCAATCGCTCACCCGCGCCCGCTTCATCTGCGGCCTGCCCGAAACCGGCGCAGCCTTCGACCAACTGCGCACCGAAATCCTCACCCGCCCGCGCAACCGAGCCGGACTCGCCCGTGAAATCATCGCCATGCGCGAAAAAATGTTCGCCACCCACCCGCCCGAAGCCAGCGACGTCAAATACGCCCGCGGCGGCGTGGTCGATGTGGAATTTATCGTGCAATACTTGATATTGGCTTATGCGGGCGAACATCCGCAACTGCTCGACAACTACGGCAACATCGCCTTGCTCAACATCGCCGCCGATGCCGGCTTGATAGATAAAACACTGGCCGAACAATCGCAAACCGCCTACCGTTTCTACCGCCAACAGCAGCATAACGCCAAGCTGCGCGATGCCGGCAAATTGGCAGTCAACGAACAGGTTCAGGCGTATTACGGCAGCGTGAAAAAACTGTGGGAACAGGTGTTTGGCGAAGAGATCAGGCTTAAGGCCGTCTGAAAAGGAACAGCACTTTCTCAATCGGGATACATTGTGTTACCGCCATTGAGAAAGTGCTTTTTTATATAGCAAATAAACTTTATTTCTGCTGTGGCGTTGCTGCGCCTTATATAGCCAATCAAACCTAAACCGGGAAAACCCGATTATTCAGACGGCCATCTTTTAAAATTAAGATATATTCAAATTCTCCGGCCACACAATAAAATAACCGTATCGACCTTTTTTAATCATTCCTCCCGCCTTCTTACCATTTTCGGTTAAGTTATAGAATTTTCCATTCAACTCTTGCAAACCGCAATCACACAACTTTTGATTACACTCTGCTGTAGATATTCCCAACTTCTCCGCCAATTTAGCCGCGGTCAAACTACTGTATGTTTTTTCTCCTTCTGTATCATCAACAGATTCTTCATCTGAAAAACTCTTATCAATTACATCTAAAGAAATCTTTACTTCATCGCTGATACGGATAATTCTTTGAGCTTCGTTATAAGCATCTTGATACACTTCAATATCTTCGTCACGGCCGATTAAGATGCCCATTTCATTATTATTAACTTGACTGAATTCATATAAATTCAAACTGGTAATAATACAAGCCGTTTCACTGATATAACATTTGGCGTGCAAATTATGGCAATAACTGATGCGGATATAATTCAAATTTTTTAACCAGTTGACTTCTGCGGGCTGCAATTCACTTTTACCGTAAACAATACGGATATCGATTTTCATACGGTCTTTATCTTCTAATAATTCTTTAATCCGATCATTCAGCTTGAGATAAGGACTGATTAAATACAAACGTTCACGTGCATTTTTTATCAACTCTTCCAAATAATAAGTGGTTGCACTTGTGTTCAAAAATTTTGACATTGTTTTCCATCCTTGTTTGTTGTTATTAAAGATTGTCGTAATTAATCAACCGCCGCCACCGTAATCTTAGACAGGCCGTCTGAAAAGCCTTTTGAATAACGCCGCGGCACCATGCCGCTGATTGTGCCGTTTTGAACGGTGGTTTCATAAGCGCACACCAGCCGCTCTTCGGGCAGCAGGTTGTGCGAATAATCTTGATTGAGCAGGGGCGAAATGCGGCTGAACAAACGCCAGCAAACGCGGCTGCCGTCGGGCAAATCGAAGGCCGCCTGAAAATGGCTGTTGCCTTCGTTGCAGCCGACATGAAAATGGTCGTAATCAAACGCTTCTGTGTCGGGAAACGGCCTGGCATCGGCAAAACCGAAAATGCGGTCGTGTGCGCACAGGCTTTGGCAGGCATAAGGCCATATGTGCTCGCGCAGGAAAAATTGGTCGGCAAAATGGCGCGATACCAAAGGCTTGCTCACATAGGTTTCGATTTTTCGGCGCATATCGGGCACGCTTCCTGCTACCGCGCCCCACAAACCGGCCATAATCAATTCGGTGTGCGTTCCGGCATCGCGCATGGTATGAAAGTGTTTGCCGCCCGCTTCCCACTCGGCCACGGCGCGCGCTTCCCGCTGCGAAATCACCGAATCTGCATCACGGAAAATAACGCGGGCGGCTTCTTTATCGTCGAGTGCGAGAAAACGCCACATCGTGCCCGGCCATTGTTCGGCCGCTTCATCCACCCGCACGATTTCGGCACCGTTGGCCTGCAAGCGCTGCACCGCTGCTTGCGGCACGCTGCCGTCTATATAGAAACGGCACACCCAGCCCGGGTAAATCTGCGCAGCCAATTCGGTGTTCATGACGGCGGGTTCGAGATATTCGGAGCTGTTGCCGAACAGTGAGAATGAGATGATTTTTTTACCGTTTTGCGGCGGTTCAATCTGCGGCAAGGCGGGGCGGGCGGTAATGCTGCCGTGCCGGAGCTCCAATGCCTTGATGCCGTAGGTGCGGCAGTTTTCCCAGTCGTTCACGCTGCCATAGGCATGAGCCAGCGCGTCTAACGAATTGATATGCTTAGGGTCGCGTTGCAGGGCTTTTTTCGCATAGGTAATGCCTTCTTGCCAAAAGCCGCCTTTTACCGCCGCCGTTGCCGCATCGCTCAGCGGTGCGACGGATTGGGGAATCATTTTGTGCGCTTTCAGGGCTTCGGTGAGTGCGTTGCGGTAATCTCCGGCATCCATATAGTGCAGGAAAGAGGCGGAAATACGGTCGAGCTGTTGTTGGATTTTTTGTAATTTCGGTGGTAAGCGTTTGTTCATATTTGTGTTTTGAATAATTGATTTTCTAACGGCTTAGGTGTTTATTGAATCACATTGTGATGCGGCAGGCCGAGACCTTTGCAAAACCCCCATCTGCGGCGCATTTCTGCGTTGTGCGCTGCTCGCTCGTTTGCCTATCTATATGATATGTCTGCACTCGCTGTGCTGCTACGCCTTGAACTGCATCCACATCTGAGGGTTTTGCAAAGGTCTCAGGACGTCTGGAAATGCGGTTTTGCAAACCGCAAATCACAAGGTTAGGTCAGCCTTAACCGGCAACCGGCTCGAAAGGCAGATAAACATCGAAACGGGTGCTTTTGCCCGTGTATTGATAGGCGGGCTTTTCGCCGTTTAAATATTCTCCCAAGCGCGGGCGTTTGACGACTACGCGCTTTTTGGCAACGCGGCGGGCGGCAGCGAGCAGCTCGGCTTCGTTTTGCGCTTCGCCCACCAAGCCGTGAAAATAAGCCATTTCTTTTTTCACCGAGGCCGATTTGCGGCTTTCGGGATACATCGGGTCGAGGTAAACCACATCGGGGCGGCCTTGTTCGTTGGCCAAACGGGGCAGCAAGGCGCAAGTATCGCCGACATGCAGGGTAATGCGGGCGGCGGTTCGGGCCACTTCTTCGTCGGCAGACTGCAAAGCACGCAGGAGGCCGTCTGAAAGCAGGCAGGCAACGGCGTGATTTTGCTCAAACACATTCACTTGCAAACCGAGCGACGCCAGCACGAAAGCATCGCGCCCCAAACCGCCCGTGCCGTCCCAAACGCTAGGCTTTGCGGTGTGGTTAACCGCTTTGCCGATCAATTCTCCGCCGCCTTTGGTTCGGCGGTATTGTGCGGTTCCGCCTTCAAAATCAACACGCACCCTGCCCTTTTCTCCGGCGCGGCACAAAGAAAGGCCGTCTGAATCGGCCAGCAGATATTCGCCTTGGTCGGGAATTTGGCCGCATACGGGCAGATGAAAACGGCTGATTAGTTCGCGGGCGGTGTCGGTGGCGGTGTCGCTGAGATAAACGTAGGTCATGGTTTCAGACGGCCTGTGGCTTAAACGGTTGAACATCATTACTTTAACAATCAGGCGGGAAACGCTCAGGCCGTCTGAAAAAATCAGTGGATATCCAAGCGTTCCATACGGTAGCGCATCGAACGGAAGCTGATACCCAAAAGCTTGGCGGCCTGCGTGCGGTTGTAGCGCGTCTGCTTCAAAGCCTGCTCGATGATTTCGCGCTCGATTTGGTCGAGATAATCCTGTATCTGCATTTTGCCGGGCACAAAATCGGGCAAGCCGCCGCTCAGTTGCAGGCCGTCTGAAATCTCTTCCGCCGGGCTGTGGAGATGCTGGTGTTCGAGCTTTCCGGCCTGAAACTGCGGTGTGGTGCCGGTATGGATTTGCAGATCGTCAAGCTGGATAACCTGCCCCACGGTTAAGGCAACCGCCCGCTCCAAAATATTTTCCAATTCGCGGAAGTTACCCGGATAGCTGTATTGCAGCAAAGCGTCTTGCGCTTTGGGGCTGAGTTTGTAGTTTTCGCTGCCGCTGCGGTGTTTGTGCAGCAAATGCATAATCAGCCCGCCCAAATCTTCACGCATTTCGCGCAACGGCGGCATGCTGAGCGAAACCACATTCAGCCGGTAATATAAGTCTTGGCGGAAAGCCCCAACCTCGACCAAATGTTCGAGGTTTTTATGCGTTGCGCAGATGATGCGTACATCGACATAAGTTTCCCGCGCATCACCGATGCGGCGCACGGCTTTTTCCTGAATCGCGCGCAGCAGTTTCACCTGCATGGGCAGCGGCAGATCGGCCACTTCGTCGAGAAACAGCGTGCCGCCGTCGGCATGCTGGAAGAAACCCAAGCGGTCGCTGTCGGCACCGGTAAAGCTGCCTTTTTTATAACCGAAAAATTCGCTTTCCATCAGGTTTTCGGGAATCGCGCCGCAGTTGACGGCAATAAAAGGCTTGTCGGCACGGTCGGACAATTCGTGTATCGTGCGGGCGGCCTGCTCTTTACCCGTGCCCGACTCGCCCGCGATATAAACGGGCACGCCGCTTTTGGCCAAGCGGCGGATAAGGTGGCGCACTTCAATCATTTGCGGCGACATGCCGAGCAAGCGCGGCATATCGGATTCGCCGCCCAACTCTTTGCCTGAATCGGGCAGAATGCGGGCAGTTAATTCTCCGCTGGCAAAACGCTCTTTCAAAGAACGCAATCCTTCCGGCACGCCCGCCGAACGGGTAAGGGCCGAACCGGTATTTTTGCGCGGCGGCGTATAAGCGGTAAAAGGCATCGGAGCCGTTCTCGCGGGCATCGGCATAGGTTTGGCCGCTGCGGGCGGTGTCGGAGCGGGGCGGGCAACGGGTTCGGAACGGGGCGGCTCCGGCTGCACGGCAGCGCGTAAACCTTCCGTCGGCTCGCTGACTTTAACCGCCGATTTAACCAAAGAGCGCAGTTGCGAGAGGGTAATCGGCTTTTGCAGGTAATCAAACGCACCTGCCCGCAAGGCTTCCACTGCCTGATCGGCATTGCCGAAAGCCGTAATCACGGCCACGGGGGTGTCCAATGCCAGCTCGTTGATGTATTGAACCACTTCCAAACCCGAGCCGTCGGGCATACGCATATCGGTTAACACGAGCGAATAATCGTTGTTGTCGAGCTTGTCTTTGGCATCTTCTACGCCCACGGCCGTCTGAACGCGCAAACCCATTTTCATCAGGGTCATTTCCATCAGGTCGCGGATATCGGCTTCGTCATCCACCACCAATACGGGATCTTGCAGGTTATGGTTGCTCATTGCTTTCTCTCGGTAAAATCAGTTCGAAACCGTTCATTTCAGGGTGGTAGTGCAGCTGACCCATATTGGCATGCGCCAATTCGCGGGCCACATACAGACCCAAACCCGTACCCTGTTTTTCGGTGGTATAGAAAGGTTCGAACAAATGGTTGCGCACATCGGGAGGAACGCCGGTGCCGTTGTCGGCAACCACGATGGAAATGTGCATGCGACCGCTCGGTTTCATCAGCACGGTGATGGCGTGGTTGTCTTTGCGGCTGTGCCGCCAAGCATTGTTGCACAGATTCCACATAATTTGCTGGAGGTGCATGGGGTCAACCAAAACGCTTAAATTGCTGCCGTCCATATTCATGCGGATACAGCCGACCGAATCGGGGTTGTTGAGCGTAAACTCCTGTTTGAACTCCAACCAAAACTTCATCAGATTAATCGGCTCGCGGCTGAGACTGTCGCGCTTGTTGATCAAAGAAACATCTTCCAGCATTTTGTCGATGCGCTGGATGTTGGTGTCGATAATATTGTGCAGTTTGGCTTTGGTCGGGTCGTTGCCGTCTTCGTCCTGCAACAGGTCGCTGGCGTGGCGGATAGCCGACATGGGATTGCGGATTTCGTGAGCCAGATTGGCGGTAAGCTGGCCTAAAGAGGCCAGCTTGGTTGCCAGTGCTTCTGCCGCCACTTCCCGCAGCGAGCGCACAAACAGCATCAACAATTCTGTTTTTTCCTGAATCACCGGCACGGCGCGCACATGCATGGAGTGCTGGAAGATATGGATATCGGTTTCAAAGTTTTTATCGGGCTGATATTGCCAGCGTGCCACCAGCTCGCCGAAAACGGTTTCCTGTTTATCGACTTCCAAGCCCGGAAAATAGGTTTTGGCCTGACGGTTAAAAAGCCATACACGCTGCGCGGCATCAATCACGATCACGGCCTCCTGCACGCGGTTGAGCACCACTTTGTTCAAACCGCTCACGCGGCGGTAGGCCAATTGGTGTTTGGTAGCCGATTCGGTGGCGGCCTGCAGATAGGTTGCCGAGAAGGCCGTTAATGCGGCCACAAGGAAACACGCACCCGCCAAAAGCGCGCCGGATACGAATATGCGGCCGTCCCATTCCAGCGGGTGAAACTGAATTTGCCCTGCAAAAAACATGTTCAGCAAAATCAGCATCAGCGCATAACCGGCATAAAGCATGGGATAACGGCCGTGGCTGAGCAGGCAGGAGGTGGCGATGAAGGGCAGCACGAGAATGCCGAAGCCGGATTCTATGCCGCCGGTAATATAGGTAAGCACCATCACCATCGTAATATCAACGACGGCACTGGCATTGGGCAGCTCGAGCGTTTGGAGCTGCCAGTCGGGTTTGAAAATCGTTAACAGGATTAACAGGCCGTAAACGGTAATCCAACTGTAAAACTCAACGGTGGGAAACATGGTTTTGGCCGTTTCGCCGCCGGAGGAAAAGCTGAACAGGTGAAAGACCAATAGGGAAAGCACAATGGCAATCCGGGCGATGTTGATTAAGCCGGGGATGCGTTCGTTGAGTGTTTCCCAATCCTGTTTAACGAATAATCTGTTTACACTCATGTAATGTCGGGCCTTAGATGTTTTTGTTTTGGGCAGGTTGGTATGGGCAGGGTCGAACAACTCGAATGCAAAGCGGCAAGGCCGCAGTCACCTGAGAGTTGACCGACCGCAGAAGGCAACCGATTGATTACCGTTATTGTAGGGCGTGTCGCCAAAAGCATGGCGGCGGTATGCTTGGTTTTACCGATAACCCCCGCATGCTAACGTTTGGCGGCACAACCCGCCAACGCAACGGTACTCCCGCTCAATATAGTTGCTTCTGTATATTCAAACTTCATGTGATTATACCGAATCTGCGCCGGATAATCTTTTCAGACGGCCTGAAATCTCTAAAACTTTGCCTTTTCTGCCACGTTTGTTGTTTATATCTTGAATCCGCAGGCGCTCTTTATGTGCCGCTCCGCGTTTGCCGGTGCTTTCTACGATAAATTCGGGCGACGAGGTAACGGCGACATGTTCGAGTTTGACGCCGTCTGAAAGGCCGATTAACTGCAAGCCGCGGCCTTTGGCCATCACTTCCAATTCGCCGATGGTAAACGCCAGCAGGCGCGGTTCGTCGGTGGCCAGCAGCACTTTGCACTCGGGGTTGATGAGCGACACGGCATAGATGCTCACCGGCGGCAGGGTTCGCTCTCCGGCTTTGAGCGTCATCACCACTTTACCTGCCTTGATGCGGCTGACCATATCGCCGAGTTTGGCGATAAAGCCGTAGCCGCCGCTGTTGCTCAATAAATAATGCTGTTCGGGCAGGCCGGTCATCATGGCAACGACTTCGGCGCCGTTTTGCAGTTCGATCAGCGAAGCCACGGGAACGCCGTCGCCGCGGCCGCCGGGGATTTCCGCCGCATCGAGCGTGTAGGTGCGGCCGTGCGAATCGAGCACCACCACCGGCCACACGGTGCGGCCTTCGATCACCTGTTTCAACCCGTCGCCTTCTTTGAAGGTGGTTTGGCTTAAATCGACGTTGTGGCCGGCGCGGCTGCGTATCCAGCCTTTGTTCGACAATATCAATGTAACCGGCTCGTCGGCAGTGGTTTGCGTGAGGGTGGCGCGGCTGGCTTCTTCAACCAAAGTGCGGCGTTCGTCGCCATACTGCTTCATGTCGGCCTGCATTTCTTTGACAATCAATTTGCGCTTTTCGTTTTCGTCGCCCAACAATATTTTCAGACGGCCTTCTTCTTCGCGCAGTTCGTTCAATTCTTTTTCGAGCTTGAAACCTTCCAAGCGGGCAAGCTGACGCAGGCGGATTTCGAGAATGTCTTCGGCTTGGATTTCGGTGAGGCCGAACGCCGCCATCAGGTCGGGTTTGGGTTCGTCGGATTCGCGGATAACCTTAATCACTTCGTCGATATGCAGAAAAGCGATCATGCGCCCGTCGAGAATGTGGATGCGTTTTTCCACTTGGGTGAGGCGGAATTTCAGACGGCGTGTAACGGTGATGACGCGGAAATCGAGCCATTCCTGCAAAATGGTTTTAAGGTTTTTCTGCGCGGGGCGGTTGTCCAAGCCCATCATCACCAAGTTCATCGGCACATTGCCTTCCAAACCGGTTTGCGCCATCAGCGTGTTGATGAAGTTTTCCGGTTCGATACGGCTGGATTTCGGCTCGAACACCAAACGCACGGGCGATTCGCCGTCGCTTTCGTCGCGCACTTTTTCCAGCAGCGACAACATCAGCGCTTTGGTGTTTTGCTGGTCTTGCGTGAGGTTTTTCTTGCCGGACTTGGGCTTGGGATTGGTTTGCTCTTCGATTTCGGCGAGGATTTTCTGCGCGCTGGTGTTGGGCGGCAGCTCGGTTACGATAACGCGCCATTGCCCGCGCGCCAGTTTTTCGATTTCGTAACGCGCCCGCACGCGCACGCTGCCTTTGCCGGTTTCGTAAATCTGCTGCAAATCGGCGGCAGATGTGATGATTTGCCCGCCGCCGGCAAAATCGGGCGCGGGAATGTACTGCATCAGGTCGGCGGTTTCCAGCGAAGGTTTTTTCAGCAAGGCAATGGCCGCTTGGGTAACTTCGGTGAGATTGTGCGACGGGATTTCGGTGGCCAAACCGACGGCAATGCCCGATGCGCCGTTGAGCAGCACCATCGGCAGGCGGGCGGGCAGATGCACCGGCTCTTCAAACGCGCCGTCGTAGTTCGGCACGAAATCCACCGTGCCCATATTGATTTCGGAAAGCAGCAGCTCGGCAATCGGCGTGAGCCGCGCTTCGGTGTAACGCATCGCCGCCGCACCGTCGCCGTCGCGCGAGCCGAAGTTGCCGATACCGTCGATTAAGGGATAGCGCAGGGTAAAATCCTGCGCCATCCGCACCATGGCATCGTAGGCCGAAGCATCGCCGTGCGGATGGTATTTACCGAGAATCTCCCCTACCACGCGGGCGGATTTCACCGGCTTCGCGCCGTGCGTCAACCCCATATCACGCATAGCGTAGAGAATCCGCCGCTGCACGGGCTTTTGGCCGTCTGAAACTTCGGGCAGGGCGCGGCCTTTAACCACGCTCATGGCGTATTCGAGATAGGCGCGTTCGGCGTATTGGCCGAGCAGCAGGTAGTCGTCGCCGACGGCGGGTTGGGAGATGTGTTCGTTCATTGCAAGCGGAAAATGCTGAATTGAAAAAGCCTGTATTGTAAAGCAATTTGGATTCATCCGCCCGCACGCCTTTTCAGACGGCCTGAGACCTTTGCAAAACCCTCAGATGTGGATGCAGTTCAAGGCGTAGCAGCACAGCGAGTGCAGACATATCATACAGATAGGCAAACGAGCGGGCAGCGCACAACGCAGAAATGCGCCGCAGATGGGGGTTTTGCAAAGGTCTCGACCTGATGGCTTGGCCATTCGTTCCGCACACCCTCCAGCACATTGCCTCCGCAACATGCCCTATCCATATCCGCAAACCATTGTGCTGATATAATCGACCCGTCTCCCGCACCGGAAAACAATATGACCGCCCTACCCCGATTTACCCGCCGCTTGAGCGAAGCCGAACACAACCGCCTGCTCGACCGCCTGCAAACCCATTTCAGCCCCCAAAGCGGCACATGGCACGCTTTGTGGCTCAACGGCTTGAAGTTGGGCCGTCTGAACGAAACTTGGTTAGAGCGTGTGCGGCAAGACTGGCCGGAACGCAGCGAAAACCGCGCCGACGGCCTCTACCTGCACAGCGAAAACTGGCTGGCTATGGGCGACAGCCTGCAACACATGGCGCAAGGCTGGAGCAGGCTGGGTTTCTTAGGCGGCTGGCGCAACGAAAAATTTGATGTGGAAGATGCCGCAGGCAAGCCGCTGTTTGCTTTGGAACGCGCGGCTTTCCGCCCGCTGGGGCTGATGAGCCACGCCGTCCACATCAACGGTTTAACCCTGCACAACGGCGAATGGATGTTTTGGATAGGCCGCCGCAGCCCGTATAAAGCGGTTGACCCCAACAAGCTCGACAACCTCGTCGGCGGCGGCATCGCCAGTGGCGAGAGCGTGCGCGAAGCCATGATGCGCGAAGGCGGCGAAGAAGCCGGTTTGGATATCTCGCTGCTGCACAATCTGGCTTGCCAAAACCAACGCCTGAGCGTGCGTCCCGTAGCCCGCGGCCTGCACAACGAGCTGCTGCATATTTTCGACGTGGTGCTGCCGTCTGAAATCCGCCCCGAAAACCAAGACGGCGAAGTGGCCGAGTTCACACTCATGAACCCTACGGAGCTGACCGCCGCCATGTGCGACGGCCTAATGATGAACGATGCCATGCTTGCCACGCTGGATGCGTTTTCGCGCTACGGCCTGCTCGACGAGGGGCACGGCTTATCGAAATGGCTGGCCGATACCCGCCGCCCGGCCTGATCCGCCGAAACATCGAGGCCGTCTGAACACACTCTTTCAGACGGCCTCAACGTTTGCCTGTTTTTACCAAACACGTCTTTAATTTAAGCCGGTTCGCACCATTTAAACGCCGTAACCTGCCAACAATAAAAAGGAAAACTCAATGAACGTACCTGTTTCATACGCCGCTTCTTATCCGCACACCTGCAACAAAGCCCTGTATGTAGCCATGGCCTTGCTGTTCGGCACGTTCGGCGTACACAAATTCTGTGCCGGCCGCGTGTGGATGGGCATACTTTATTTTCTGTTCAGTTGGACATTCATCCCCACCGTCGTCGGCATTATCGAAGGCATTTTGGCGGCATTCAAACCCACCGACTCGCTCGGCGCGATTGTGGTGTAACCCCGCTGCGCACGGCAACGCCCGATTATCAAGGCCGTCTGAATTCAAGGTTTCAGACGGCCTCATGTTTTTGCAAAGCTCACGGTTTATAGCAAAATAGCCAATCCACTTAATTTTTAATACAAAGCCGCAAACAAGGTTTTCAAAGGTTTCAACCTACGGCAAGCGCCGCACCGCGGTTGCAGTAAAAAACATAACCCTGTTTAATAGTATGTCACAACACACCCGATCCATCGGCAGCTTGTGCCGCAACGACCCGGAGCATTCCATGACCCTTCCCGTATTGGCCGTAACCAGCGGCGAACCCGCAGGCATCGGCCCCGACATCTGCTTGGACTTAGCCGAAGCAGACACCCGCTGCCACTGCGTCATACTGGGCGACAAACACCTGTTGCAGCAACGCGCCCGGCAGCTCGGCAAACACATCAACCTGCGCGACTACCAAACAGGCGTTCCGCCCGAGCGCGGCACGCTCGATGTTTGGCATATTCCCCTGCGCGCGCCGTGCGAAGCAGGCCGTCTGAACACCGCCAACGCCGCCTATGTGCTCGAACTGCTCGACACCGCCTACAACGGCATCTGCGACGGCACGTTTGCAGGCATGGTTACCGCTCCGCTGCACAAAGGCGTGATCAACGATGCCGGCGTACCGTTCAGCGGCCACACCGAATATCTGGCCGAAAAGAGCCACACCCCGCAAGTCGTCATGATGCTCGCCGGAGGCGGGCTGCGCGTTGCCCTCGCCACCACCCACCTGCCGCTGAAAGACGTTGCCACCGAAATCACCCGCCCGCTGCTCGAATCGGTTCTGCATATTCTGCACCGCGACCTCCAAACCAAATTCGGCCTGCCCTCCCCCCGCATCCTCGTAGCTGGTTTAAACCCCCACGCAGGCGAAGGCGGACACTTGGGGCGCGAAGAAATCGACACCATTATCCCCGCGCTCGAAAAACTGCAACAGCAGGGCTTAAACGTGCGCGGCCCTTTCCCCGCCGATACCTTATTCCAACCCTTTATGCTGAAAAACGCCGACGCCGTGCTGGCCATGTATCACGATCAAGGATTGCCCGTGCTGAAATATGCCGGCTTCGGAGAAGGCGTCAACATCACATTAGGGCTGCCGTTTATCCGCACCTCGGTCGATCACGGCACCGCCCTCGATCTTGCCGGCACAGGCAAGGCCGATTCGGGCAGCCTGCTCGTGGCAGTCGGCACAGCACTGGAAATGGCTCGGCACATACCATCATCAGGAGGCACACAATGACTCAAAACGACAAAATCAAACCGCAACCCTACGAATCGTTCGAAGAGGCCGAACGCAAACGCGAAGAAGACGCCCTCGCCGTCAACCCGCCCTTAAGCGAACGCCAAAAAGCCATCGTACGCGAACAATCCGGCATCAACCCGATCGAACAAACCGTTAACGACGCACTAACCGACTTCGACCACGTTCACGAAACCGAACGCAAATTTGAAGATTCGGAAGATTAAACCAACACGACAGGCCGTCTGAAAACCAAGCCCGCCCGGTTTGCTTTCAGACGGCCTGTTTGCCACTTCGCCGCACGAAACCGCTATAATAACCGCCACGCAAACCCAAAAACCACAGCAGACATGAGCGAATTAGACACCATCTTGAGCTTCAATCAAGAATTTGTAGAATCCGGCGAATACGCCCAATTTTTCACCAACAGATTCCCCGAACGGCAAATCGCCATCCTATCGTGCATGGACGCCCGTATGGTCGAACTGCTGCCCCGCGCCATGGGACTGAAAAACGGCGATGCCAAGCTCATTAAAAACGCCGGCGCACTCGTTACCCACCCGTGGGGATCCGTGATGCGCAGCCTGCTGGTTGCCGTGTTCGAATTAAAAGTAAAAGAAATCATGGTGATTGCCCACCACGATTGCGGCATGCGCGGCCTGCATCCCGACAGCTTCCTCAAAAGCGCACGCGCGAACGGCATTCCCGACGACCGCATCACCACCCTGCGCAACGCCGGCATCGACCTCGACAACTGGCTCACCGGCTTCGACAACGTAGAAGAAAGCGTGCGCCACACCGTCGGCATCATCCGCCGCCACCCCCTGATGCCCGAAAACGTAGCCGTGCACGGCATGGTTATCCACCCCACCACCGGCAAACTCACCGTGATTGTGAACGGCAAAGACGAATGCCCCATCGCACCCTAACCTTTCAGACGGCCTTACACATGAAAAAAATAGGACTTTTCGGCGGCACCTTCGACCCCATCCACAACGGCCACCTGCATATCGCCCGCGCCTTTGCCGACGAACTCGCATTGGATATGGTCGTATTCCTTCCCGCAGGCAACCCCTACCACAAAACAGAACACACCCGCACCGACGCCCAACACCGCCTCGCCATGACCGAGCTGGCCATAGGCCACGACCCGCGCTTTGCCGTCAGCGACTGCGACATCATCCGCAAAGGCGCCACCTACACCTTCGACACCGTACAGATTTTCCGCCAACAATTCCCCTCCGCACAATTATGGTGGCTGCTCGGCAGCGACAGCCTGCTCAAACTCCATACTTGGAAAAAATGGCAAACCCTCGTCAGCCACACCCACATCGCCGTTGCCGCCCGCGAAGGCGACAACATCGCCCAAGCCCCGCGCGAACTGCACGGCTGGATAGGCAGCGCCCTGCAAAACGGCAGCCTCCATCTGCTGCAAACCCCCATGTACAACCTCAGCTCCACCGAAATCCGGCACAAAATCCGCGCAGGCCAATCCGTAACCGGGCTAATCGACCCCCAAGTCGAAAATTACATTGCCCGAAACCACCTTTACCGTTAACCTACCACCCTAAACTTTCACCTGTTTCAGACGGCCCATCCCCTTCCGGGCCGTCTGAAACACCCCAAACAGGAAACCATATGAACGAACAAGAACTGCAAGACCTGCAAAAAATGGTCGATATCGCCGTTAACGCCCTCGAAGACATCAAAGGCAAAGACATCGCCGTCCTCGAAACCCAAGAAAAAACCTCACTGTTCGCCCGCATGATCATCGCCAGCGGCGACAGCAACCGCCAAGTCAAAGCACTCGCCAACAACGTAGCCGTCGATCTCAAAGAAGCCGGCTTCGAAATCATCGGCAGCGAAGGCCAAGACAGCGGCGAATGGGCACTCGTCGATGCCGGCGATTTAGTCGTACACGTCATGCTGCCCGCCGTACGCGATTTCTACGACATCGACACCCTGTGGGGCGGCGAAAAACCCTCATTCCACGCCGGCGCACAAAAACCCTGGTACGCAGCAGACAACTAACCGCCCCAAACACACCGGTTCAGCCGCACACCATACCGCCGCATCCCGTTTCTTTTTCCAAAACAAATGAAACAGATAGACATTTCCACCCAAATTACCCGACATCAGGGCTTGACGGCAACAAACACAATCGGTATAGTTCGGCTTTCTCGTCGGGGCGTAGCGCAGTCTGGTTAGCGCACCTGTTTTGGGAACAGGGGGTCGTGAGTTCGAATCCCACCGCCCCGACCAGTTTCCCTGCGAGCAGCCCGATATATTAGGCGCGAAACCGCAACGCGCCCGTAGCTCAACCGGATAGAGCACCCGCCTTCTAAGCGGGCGGTTACAGGTTCGATTCCTGTCGGGCGTGCCAAAAGTTTTTCATTGCGGTGGCTGTAGCTCAGTTGGTAGAGCCCCGGATTGTGATTCCGGTTGTCGTGGGTTCGAGCCCCATCAGCCACCCCAAACACATAAACCCGTGTATGAATCATACACGGGTTTTATTTTATCTCGTGATACCGAAATCCCGCCGATTTCAAAGCAAAGCGCGGCTTCATCAAATTTACTTGTCTATATACGGCATTCCTTTATTTACGTTACAATGAACCGTCCTACACCAAAAACAATATGCCTTTAGCCTAGATGAAATGCCCTTTCTGCCATCATCCCAACACCCAAGTGACCGACTCTCGGCTTTTGGAGGAAACCAACAGTATCCGCCGACGCCGACGCTGCCTTTCTTGCGGTCAGCGTTTCGGTACATTTGAAACCGTAGAAATGCGGATGCCGCAGATTATCAAAAGCACGGGCGCACGCGTGCCGTTTAACCCGCACAAACTGCGTACCAGCTTGGAACGGGCTTTGCACAAACGTCCGATCGATCCCGAAACCATCGACGATACCGTGGCTTTGATAGAACAGCGTTTGTACAGCCTCGGACACAAAGAAGTGTCTTCCCAACTGGTCGGAGAAATGGCGATGGAAGAGCTGGCCAAAATCGACCAAGTGGCTTATGTGCGTTTCGCTTCGGTATATAAAAGTTTTAATGATGTATCGGAATTTACCCAAGCCATTGCCACGCTGCCCAAAGAAGGTGCATAACCAATCGTTTACAGCAAATAAACTTTATTTCTGCTCCGGCATTACTGCGCCTTAGCTTAAAAAGAACGATTGTGTAAGCCGCTAAAGCGGCAACAGAACCGGTTTCGCATTACCCATAACGTCTGCGGCTTGCTGCCTTATATCAAAAATAAGTTTATTTGCTATAAGTTGTTGTGAATACTCCGGCACCATTTCGACGGTCGGGCTTATTTTTCGATACCAACCTGTGCGGATTACCCTCAAACCGCTTAAATTTGATATACTTAATGCCATTTTTTTGCTAACACATACGGAATTTGATCAATGAAACTATCTGTTTTTACTTTGGCTGTCATGGCTTCCATCGGCTTGGCCGCATGCAGCCAACAAGTTGAAACTTCGGTTCCTGCCTCTTCAACCGCTGCTTCCGCCACTTCCGCAGAAAAACAAATCCAAACACTGACCGGCACAGACGGCAAAGTGAGCATCGTGATTCAGGGCAGCAGCTTTGAGAATGTTTTACAAGACAAAAACGCCTTACCCGAAGGCATTACCGCAGAAGAACTGACGCTGCTCCAGCGCGACAGCAACAGCGACATTACTTTATATGTGGTTAATTTGGGCGCACCCAAAACCGATGCCAAAACCTATTTTGCCAACTTGAAAACGGCTTTGGAATCCACACAAGGTTTAACCGAAGTTCAGGCCGGTGCCGCCACCGACACACGCATGAACTACCGTTTTGCCCAAAACGACAACCAAGGCAATCTGCTGCGTGAAAGCTGCATTTCTATTTACGAAAACAATCTCTACAATGTTTGCGCCAGCAGCCCCACCGCTTCTGCCGAAGCGTTGGCCGCGGTGCTGAAAGAAGTGAACCTGGTTAAATAAAAGATTTTGTGGATATTCACGCTTAAGGCCGTCTGAAAATGTTTGACGCAAACGATATACACATGATGCAAAACGCCCTCGCCCTCGCACGGCAAGGGCGTTTTTCAACATCGCCCAATCCCCGCGTAGGCTGTGTCATTGCCCGCGGCAGCCAAATTGTCGGGCAGGGTTTTCACGTCCGTGCCGGAGAACCTCATGCCGAAGTACATGCCTTAAGGCAAGCCGGAGTCATGGCACAAGGGGCAACGGCTTATGTTACGCTGGAGCCGTGCAGCCATTACGGGCGCACGCCGCCTTGTGCCAAAGCATTGATCGAATCGGGCGTATCGCGCGTGGTGGCTGCCATGACCGATCCCAACCCTCTGGTGGCGGGCAAAGGCTTGGCGATGCTGGAAGCGGCAGGCATCCGCACCCAAAGCGGTCTGCTTGAACACGAAGCCCGCGAATTGAACCGAGGCTTTCTTTCGCGTATCGAACGCGGCCACCCGTTTGTACGCTTGAAGTGCGCCGCCAGCTTAGACGGCAAAACGGCGCTTTCAGACGGCCGCAGCCAATGGATTACCGGTAAAGAAGCCCGTGCCGACGTGCAGATATTGCGTGCCGAAAGCTGTGCGGTGATGAGCGGCATCGGCACGATATTGGCCGACAACCCATTGCTCAATGTGCGTAACTTTCCCACTTTGCGCCAACCTGCCCGCGTCATACTCGACAGCCGCCTGCAAACACCTCTCGACAGCCGAGTGATACAAGATGCCGGCAGCCCCACTCTGATTGCTACCTTATCCAAAGATGAAACTTTATTACAAAAATACACAAACTACCCACATGTGCAAATAGTGAGGCCGTCTGAAAAAAACGGCCGCATCGACCTGAATCATCTATTGACATTATTGGCGCAGCAAGGCTACGGCGAGGTGATGGTGGAAGCAGGCGCAACGCTGGCCGGTGCTTTTTTAGAAGCAGATTTGGCAGATGAAATCGTGCTGTATCAAGCGCCTAAGATATTAGGCAATGCGGCACGCGGCCTGTTTGAATTGAAAGAGCATGCCCGAGTGCTCAATGAAGAAAGCGCGTGGAAAATCATTCAAACCGAAAATATCGGCAGAGATATAAAAATTACTTTGAAAAAGTAACCTATATTATTGTAAATAATTTAAAATATAAATTCATACGGCACAAGCTTACCATCTGCATGAAAATTTTTGTAAACCGAATATGCGTTCGTGTTTTTTCGGCCGATTATCCCAAACGATAAAAAGACAGGCGCATATTGATTGCTGCCCGTTTTTAAGCATATTTATCACTATTTTATTCAAGTATTTATTTCTTCATTATTCTCCCGCCCGACTTTATATAGGCGGGAGATTATTTTTATCTGCTTTTTAATTGTTGCCAATCGGCGTATTTGCGTTTGTTGGTGTTATGTAAACTTGGGATACCGTTAAAACGCGGCGTGAAACCGATTAAATTTAATTTAGTCTCAATAAACAATATTTATGGCTTTAAATATTTTTCCGCCTGACATGCAAAAACAGGCTTTACCGTCCGGCAACGCATACCGGCAAACACCGGAGCCTATACAGAACTGATTCTGTTGACGCTGCGGTAGAGCGGAGCTTGCCGCACAACTTAGGTTGACGGGCTATACATCAATCATAATTGTCATTGCTATCTATACTAAACAGAGAATATTCCATGAAAAATACCGCCATTCAGAAATTCGCCGATAAAACTGCCAAAATCGGTATCGTGGGTTTAGGCTATGTCGGCCTGCCGCTGATGTTGCGTTATGTCGACATCGGCTTTCATGTGCTGGGCTTCGATATTGATGCCGAAAAAGTAGAAAAACTCAATAAAGGGCAAAGCTATATCGAGCATATTCCCTCCGATAAAATTGCGGCGGCAAGCCAAAATCTGTTTGAGGCTACCACTGATTTTTCGCGTATCGGAGAGGCCGATGCCGTGATTTTGTGCGTGCCGACCCCGCTCAACAAATACCGCGAACCGGACATGAGCTTTGTTATCGATACCACCGATGCGGTGAAACCCTATTTGCGTGCCGGTCAGGTATTGTCTTTGGAATCGACCACTTATCCCGGCACCACCGAAGAAGAACTGCTGCCGCGCATGGAAGAAGGCGGCCTGAAAGTGGGCGAAAACGTATTCTTGGTGTATTCTCCGGAACGCGAAGACCCGGGCAACCCCGATTTTGAAACCCGCACCATTCCGAAAGTGATCGGCGGCCACACGCCCGCCTGTTTGGAAGTGGGTATTGCACTTTACCAACCCGCCATCGACAAAGTGGTGCCGGTCAGCTCCACCAAAGCGGCCGAATTAACGAAACTGCTGGAAAACATCCACCGCGCCGTGAACATCGGTTTGGTTAACGAAATGAAAATCGTAGCGGACAAAATGGACATCGACATCCACGAAGTGATTGATGCCGCCGCCACCAAACCGTTCGGCTTCGTTGCCTATTACCCCGGCCCGGGCTTGGGCGGCCACTGCATTCCCATCGATCCGTTCTATCTCACTTGGAAAGCCCGCGAATACGGCGTGAACACCCGCTTTATCGAACTGGCCGGCGAAGTCAATTCTTCTATGCCCGAATATGTGGTTAACAAAACCATGCTGGCCTTAAACGACCACAACCGCTCCATCAAAGGCAGCAAGGTGCTGGTTTTGGGCATCGCTTACAAGAAAAACGTGGATGACATGCGCGAAAGCCCCTCGGTGGAAGTGATGGAACTGCTGCGCGACTTGGGCGCGGAAGTGGCCTACACCGACCCGCATGTGCCGGTATTCCCGAAAATGCGCGAACATAAATTCGATTTGAAGAGCGAACCGTTTACCGCCGAAAACATCGCCCGTTTCGACTGCGTGGTGCTGACCACCGACCACGATAAATTCGATTACGACCTGCTCAAGCAGCACGCCAAGCTGATTATCGACACCCGCGGAAAATTCCAAGGCAAATTCAGCAACATCGTTAAAGCATAAGCGGGGCCGTCTGAAAATGTTTGAAACCATCAAAGGGCGCAAAATCAAATTTGCGTTAGTAGGTTGCGGCCGTATTTCCAACAACCACTTCGGTTCTTTTGAAGCGTTAAGCAACGATTGCGAAGTGGTGGCGGTGTGCGACAGCGACCCGGCGGCACTGGAAGCGGCGGTAAAACGCACCGGCGCGCAAGGCTATGCTTCCTATACCGAAATGCTTGCCGGCACCGATGCCGACATTATCGTGCTCACCACGCCCTCCGGCCTACACCCCGACCAAACCGTGCAGGCTTTTGAAGCGGGTTTTCATGTGATTACCGAAAAACCGATGGCCACCCGTCTGCACGACGGCGAGCGCATGGTCAAGGCGGCCGACAAAGCCGGCAAACGCCTGTTTGTAGTGAAACAAAACCGCTTGAACGCCACTTTGCAGATGCTCAAACGCGCCGTAACCGAAAAACGCTTCGGCAAAATCTGCATGGTGCATTTGAATGTATTTTGGACGCGCCCGCAGTCTTATTACGACCAAGGCGGCGGTTGGCGCGGCACTTGGGAGCTGGACGGCGGCGCGTTTATGAATCAGGCCAGCCATTATGTCGATTTGATGGAATGGCTCATCGGCCCGGTGCAAGACGTGCAGGCGATGATTTCCACCCACCGCGACATCGAAGCCGAAGACACCGGCGTGATGAACATCCGCTGGCGCAACGGCGCACTCGGCTCGATGGCCGTAACCATGTGCACTTACCCGAAAAACCTCGAAGGCTCGATTACCATTTTGGGCGAAACCGGCACGGTGCGCATCGGCGGCATGGCGGTGAACGAAATTCAGGAATGGAACTTTGCCGATTCGCGCGATTACGACCAGCAAGTGAAAACCGCCAACTACGAAACCACCTCGGTTTACGGTTTCGGCCATCCGCTCTATTACCGCAATGTGATCGACGTGATGCGCGGCGAAGCCGAACCGATTACCGACGGCCGCGAAGGATTGAAATCGCTGGAGCTGCTGATTGCCGCCTATCTCTCCGCCCGCGACAACAAAACCGTATCGCTGCCTTTGGTTTACTGATAAAGGCCGTCTGAAATGAAGATTGCAGTAGCAGGTGCAGGCATAGTCGGAGCGTGTACCGCTTGGGCTGCGGCACGGCGCGGACACAGCGTGGTACTGTTCGAACAGCATACCGCCATGGCACACACCAGCCGATCGTCTTCCAAGCTGCTGCACGGCGGGTTGCGCTATCTCGAAACCGGCCAGTTTGCGCTGGTTAAAAAAGCCCTGCACGCCCGCCGCTTTTGGCTGGAACAGGCTCCGCACCTGTGCAGGCCGTTGGAGCTGCTGTTCCCGATTTACGCAGGCACGCTCCGCCCCAAATGGCAAATCGGCATCGGCACCAAACTCTACGATTTTCTTGCTGCTGGCAGCGGCTTTCCCCGCAGTTCGTGGCTGAATAAAACGGAAGTGCTGAACCGCTGCCCCGCCCTGCTTTCAGACGGCCTCAAGGGTGCGTTTTCCTTTTACGATGCCCAAATGGACGATTTCGAACTGGGGCAATGGGTGGTCGGCCAATGCCGTGATTTGGGCGTGGAAGTGGTCGAACACTGCAAAATCGAAACTTTCGACAGCCTCGCCGGTTTCGACCGCATCGTCAATGCCACCGGCCCGTGGGCGATGGAACTGCGCGCACAACAAGGCGGCTCTCCGGCCTATACCATTGATTGGGTGCGCGGCAGCCATATCTTTACCGACCGCGAATGCACGCAGGCTTTGATGCTGCCGATTCCGCAGGAAAAACGGATTTTCTTCGTGCTGCCTTATCAGGGCAAAACCTTAATTGGCACCACCGAAGTCCGCCAACACCACCCCGAAGCGGAGAGGCCGTCTGAAGAAGAAACCGACTATCTGCTGGCCGCCTACAATGCCTATCACAGCGAAAAGCTCACGGCAGAAGACATCAGCGGCAGCTTTTCCGGCGTGCGCCCTTTGTTGAAAAGTGCCGCCAACCCCAGCGATGCTACCCGCGAATGGGCGTTCGAGCGCGTGGGCAATGTGCTGCACATCTACGGCGGCAAATGGACGACCGCACAAATACAGGGCGAAGCCGCTTTGGAGGAATTATTGAAATGACCGACTACACCGTACACCCTTCCGCCATCGTTGACGACGGCGCGAAAATCGGCGCGGGCAGCCGCATCTGGCATTTCGTGCATATCTGCGGCGGAGCCGTTATCGGCAAAAACTGCTCGTTCGGGCAAAATGTTTTTGTGGGCAACCGCGTAACCATCGGCGACAACTGTAAAATCCAAAACAACGTATCCGTGTACGACAACGTGCATCTCGAAGAAGGCGTATTCTGCGGCCCCAGCATGGTGTTTACCAATGTGTACAACCCGCGCTCGCTGATCGAGCGCAAAAGCGAATACCGCGACACGCTGGTTAAAAAAGGCGCGACTTTGGGCGCAAACTGCACCATCGTGTGCGGCATCACCATCGGCCGTTTCGCCTTTATCGGCGCGGGTGCGGTGGTGAACAAAGACGTGCCCGACTACGCCCTGATGGTCGGCGTGCCTGCCCGCCAAATCGGTTGGATGAGCGAATACGGCGAACAGCTTAACCTGCCGCTGCAAGGCAACGGCCGCGCCGTTTGTTCGCACACCGGAGCGGTGTACACGCTTTCAGACGGCCTCTTAAGCAAATCAGAATAATCTTAAGGAAACCATCATGCAATTTATCGACCTCGCCGCCCAACAAGCCCGTATCAAAGACCAAATCGACGCCAACATCCAAAAAGTGCTGGCACACGGCGGCTATATCCTCGGCCCCGAAGTCGCCGAATTGGAAGAACAGCTCAAAGCCTATTGCGGTGCACAATACTGCATCAGCGTTGCCAACGGCACCGACGCGCTGCAAATTGCGCTGATGGCCTTGGGCGTAGGCGCAGGCGACGAAGTGATTACCCCCGGCTTTACCTACATCGCCACCGCCGAAACCGTGGCCCTGCTCGGTGCCAAACCCGTGTATGTCGATATCGACGAGAAAACCTACAATATCGATCCCGCCCAAATCGAAGCGGCCATCACCGCCAAAACCAAAGCCGTCATTCCCGTATCGCTCTACGGCCAATGCGCCGACTACGACGCCATTAACGCCGTCGCCGCCAAACACAAGCTGCCGGTGATCGAAGATGCCGCCCAAAGTTTCGGTGCCACCTACAAAGGCAGAAAATCGGGCAACTTAACCACCATCGCCTGCACCAGCTTTTTCCCCAGCAAACCTCTGGGCTGCTACGGCGACGGCGGCGCGGTTTTCACCAACGACGAAACGCTGGCCACCGTTATCCGCCAGATTGCCCGCCACGGCCAAGACCGCCGCTATCATCATATCCGCGTGGGCGTAAACAGCCGTTTGGACACGCTGCAAGCCGCCATCCTGCTGCCCAAGCTGGCGATTTTTGAAGAAGAAATGCAGTTGCGCCAGCAAGTTGCCGCCATGTATGCCGAAGCCCTGCAAGATACGGGCATTGCCGTGCCGTTTATCGAAGCGCACAACCGCAGCGCGTATGCCCAATACACCATCCGCGTGAAAAACCGCGATGCCGTTCAGACGGCCTTGAAAGAAGCGGGCATTCCCACCGCCGTGCATTACCCGATTCCGCTGAACAAACAGCCAGCCGTCGCCAGCGATGCCGTGCTGCCGGTGGGCGACTTGGTGGCGCAGGAAGTGATGAGCCTGCCGATGCACCCGTATATGACGCACAAGCAAGTGCGGCAGGTGGCAGACGCACTCAAAGCCACCCTTTGACTGTTTTTCTTTTCAGACGGCCTCTCCGCTGTGTGGGAGGCCGTCTGAAAACATATTCGTATGAACATAAAAAAACTTTTAGGTTACGCACTCGGCCCGCTGGGCAGTGCCGCCATCGGCATCATTTCGCTGCCGCTGATTTCATGGTATTTCCCCGCCGAAGACATCGGCCGCATCGTGCTGCTGCAAACCGTGTCGGCACTCACGCTCACGCTGATGGGCTTGGGCTTGGATCAATCTTATATCCGCGAATACCATGCGGCCGAAAACAAAGCGGCGTTGTTTAAAGCCGTGATTGCGCTGCCGGTTGCACTCACCGCATTGTTTGCCGCCGCCATCGGCTTGTGGCGGTTATCGTGGCCGTCTGAAAAAGTGTTCGACATCAACAGCAGCACCTTGGGGCTGTTGTGCCTGCTTTTTTTCGGCGCATCGTTGCTGTCGCGCTATTTCGCGTTGATTTTGCGGATGAAAGAACGCTCGTTTGCCTTTTCGTTCAGCCAGCTCACACCCAAAGTGCTGATTTTGCTGTTGGTATTGGTATATGTGGCGGCAGGCTTGCCTAAAGACACTTTCACGCTGGTGGCGGCTTATGTGGCGGCGCAAGTGCTTACCGTAGGCGTGCTGGCCGCCCAAACACGCGGCGAATTGGCCGCTGCCGCCCGTGCGCCGTTTTCCGCACCGCTGCTGAAAGAAAGCCTGCATTACGGCGTACCGCTGGCTTTGGGCGGGTTGGCGTATTGGGGTTTTACTTCGATAGACCGCTTTCTGCTCAAGTCGTTAGGCGGCTTGTCGGAACTGGGCGTTTACTCGATGGCCGTCAGTTTTGGAGCAATTGCTTTAATCTTTCAGAATATTTTTTCGGTTATTTGGGCACCGATGGTATTTAAATGGGTCAAAGAAAATATCCATTTGGATAAAATCGGCGGCATTACCGAATCCATGACCGATCTGATTGCCGCTTTGATCTGCATCGTAGGCATCTGCTCGCCGATGGTCACTTGGATACTGCCGGAAAAATACGCACCGGTGCAGTTTATCCTGCTGTCGAGCATGCTGTTTCCGCTGCTCTACACGCTTACCGAAGTAACCGGCATCGGCATCAACGTGAGCAAGAAAACGTGGCTGATTACCGTGTTTTCGCTCGTTGCCCTGCTGTGCAACCTGAGCCTACTCTACTGGCTCGTTCCCCTGCTCGGTGCGCGGGGTGCGGCAATGGCGACCGCCGTATCGTTTTGGGTGTTTTCGGTGTTGAAGTCGGAAGCGTCGATACGCCTGTGGCTGCCGCTGCCGCGCGCCAAAATTTACGGCGGCACGGCACTGTGCCTCGCCGTATGCTTGGCCTACACCTACTTGGGCAACAGCCGCAACTACTACTTTTTCGCCCTGCTGTGGCTGGCGGTATTGGTGCTTCTTTATTTCAAACACCGCACCGCCCTGCATCAGGCCGCCGCGCAGATAAAAGGCCGTCTGAAACGCTCTGCCGCTTAAGCCGAACCGTTTTGCCGGCCGCCACGCTTACTTACGGTCAAATAAGATAAATAGAAACCTTGCAACACCCGCCGCTCGGCACAGGTTTCAAATAATAAGGCAACGCAGTATGCATGTTTTGATTATTCCATCTTGGTATCCGTCTTCGCCCGACGACATCAACGGCATTTTTTTCCGCCAGCAGGCTCAGGCTTTGCACCGGGCCGGCGTGCAGGTGGGCGTTATTGCCCCCGTGTTCCGTTCGATGCGCGGCGAACCCAAAACCATTTTTACCGGCGGCTACGGGCCACGCTACCATCTCGACGGGGGGATTCCCACCTACCTGCATGAAAGCATGTATTTCTTTCCGCGCACGCCCATCGACCGCCACCGCTGGCTCAAGGCCGGCATGGGTTTGTTCCGCCGGTATGTGCGCGAACACGGCCTGCCCGACATCCTGCACGCCCACAGCATGAACTACGGCGGCATTCTCGCCCGTCAGATTCAGACGGCCACGGGGATTCCTTATGTGATTACCGAACACAGCTCCACCTATGCCCGCAAACTCGTGCGCCCGTGGCAACGCAGCGCGATGCAGCAGGCGGCGCAGCACTGTGCCTCGCGCATTGCCGTCAGCCGCGATTTCTGCCGTCTGCTCGAAAACGAATATCACGGCTTGGATTGGCAATACATTCCCAATATCCTGCCTGCCAAGTTTTTCGAATCTTTCCATCCGGCCGACAAACCCGAAAATCCCGACTTCACTTTCTGCTCGGTCGCCCACCTGAACTACAACAAAGGCTACGACATCCTGCTGCCCGCATTTGCCGAAGCATTGAAGAAACACCCCCGTCTCAAACTGAAAATCGGCGGCAGCGGTTTGGCCGACGCACAACTGCACAAACTCACCGAAGACTTGGGCATAGGCCACGCCGTTACGTTTTTGGGCAGGCTGCAAAACGAAGCCGTGCTCGAACTGATGCGCAGCAGCGATGCTTTTGTGCTGGCCAGCCGCCACGAAACCTTCGGCATCGTCTTTATCGAAGCGCTTTCGCAAGGTCTGCCGGTGGTAGCCACCCGCTGCGGCGGCCCCAACTCGATTATCACGCCCGAAAACGGCCTGCTGGTGCCGACCGAAAACCGGCAAGCCCTAACCGAAGCCTTGATTTCGCTTTATGAAAACCGCCACCGCTACGATGCCGCCGCACTGCGCCGCAACTGCTTGGAAGAATTCGGCGAACACAGCGTCATCGGACAGATAACCGAACAATACCGCCGCGTTCTCCACGCGCACGCAAACGGGGAGCAGGCATGAAAATCAAAAATATCAACCTGTATATCCTGCTGGTTTTCGGCATGTTGGGGGCTTATATGGTCGGCCCTTCCTTATCTTATAAATTCGGCATACAGCGTATCGACAACTTTCTGACCATTCTGTTTATCGCCGCCACGCTGATGATCGGTGCGCTCGAGAGCAAACGCTTTCCGCCCCCCGTTGCCCTGCTGCTGCTCTGCTTAACCGTGATGACGGCTTGGAGCGCGCTGCACTTGGGCATTTCTTCCATCAGCGGCTCGCAATTTATCGATTTGATGTTTTTTATTTCGATTCCCTGCTTTTTTTATCTGCTTTATCTGATTATTTCGCGCTCGGAGCAGCCTTTGCGGTTTGTGCGGCGTTTGATTCTGTTTTTTGCGGCCTTTATCTGCATTCCGCCCTTCATCGAAATCGGCGCGGGCATTCAGTTTGTTACGGCGGCGGAAGAGCTGGCTATTGAAGCCGGCGCGGTTAAAGGGCTGTTTTTCAACCCCAACAACTTGGCCACCACCGCTGTGTGTCTGGCTCCGGCAGTTTTGGTGTTTTTCAATTTCGAGGCACAAAACCGCAAACAGGTGTTAACGGGTTGGGCGCTTTACCTGCTGCTGGGCGTGATTGTGTTCGCCAGCGTATCGCGAACGGCCATCGCCTGTTATGTGCTGCTGACGCTGCTGGTTTTGATGTACCGTAAAAACGGCTTGGCAACGCTGCTGTCGGTTGCGGTGGTTTATTTGGCCTTTGCCATGATTCCGCCTTATGCGATACAGGATTTTCTGCTTTCGTTGAACAGCAACGAATTTTTGGAGCGTTTTTCCAGCCGGATTTATCTGTTTTTATACGATTTCGGCAGCGACAACTCGGTGTCGTCACGTCAGGAAATCTACAACCATTTCTGGAACCACACACCCCTGCTCTTTACCGGCTACGGCCCGAAAAACTTTGCCGAATTTTTCGGCGGCCACATCAGCACCAGCTTGGGCTTTGAAAACCCGCACAGTTTTATCATCGAGCTTTATCTCGGCTTCGGTATCGTGTCTCTGCTGGGGTTTCTCGGTTATGTGGCAGGTTATACCGCCGTGTTCGCGTTTACCAAAGGCATCCCTACCCGGCTGCGCGTTTTTGCGTTGACGGCGATGGCGATATTTTTGATCGGCGGCTTTATCCCTTCATCGATTTTGCGGCTTCCTTTCGTTTGGCTGCCCTGTTTTCTGATTGCGATATATACGGTGTGCGCCAAACCGTTACACATTTTTCAGACGGCCTCACGTCTGAACCCTTACCCTAAAAGCAAATCCATACCAACCATAAAACCAAATCAAAGGCGGGCAACATGAAAATCATTCTGGCAACATCTATGAGCGGCTTGGGCGGCACCGAAAACGCCACCTACCGTTTGGGCAGGCTGCTGTGCGAACGAAACAACCAAGTGATCTTGGCTTCTTCAGACGGCCCTTTGGTCGAAGACTGCCGCCAAGCCGGCATGCAGTGGCACGATATTGATTTCTACAAACAAGGCTTGAAAGGATATTTGTCGGGCATGGCGGCCTTTATGCGCTTGCTGAAGCAGGAAAAACCCGACATCGTGCATTGCCAGATGGCGCGCATCGTGCCTGCCTGCGCCATGGCCGCCAAGCTGGTATCGCCCCGCACCAAAGTGTTTTGGCATGCCCGCGGTCTGGCCGGCGAAACCTACCCCAAAGTGGCCAAAATTTTCAAAAAACTGGGTGTGTATATCATTGCCAACTGCAAGCAGGAACGCGGCAAACTCATCCGCCACGGCTTTCCCGAACACCGCATCACCTATACCTACAACGCCCTGCATAAAGTTGACGGAGTGCCCGAAAAAACGGCTAAAGATTATGTGATGCTCGGCACGCTGTCGCGGCTGGACGATGTACGCTCCGTCGACCGCATGCTCGACATCTTCAAAATGCTTACCGACCGCAACCTGCCCGTGCGCCTGAATATTGCCGGTATCGGCGAAAACATGGAAAAACTCAAAGCCCAAGCGCAACAGCTGGGCATTGCCGACAAAGTGGCCTTTCTCGGCGGCGTGCGCAATCTGACCGAATATTTCAAAGAAGTGGATATTCTCGTGAACACGCCCTATTGCCCCGGCGACAGCTGCGCGGGCGTAGGCAACAACGTATTGGAAGCCGGGCTGTACCACACGCCGGTTATCACTTACGACATGGGCGGGATTTCCGAAATGGTCGTTCACGGCAAAACCGGCTACTGCATTCCTTTAGACGATAAAGAAAGTTTTGCCGACTCGGTAGAAAAACTGGTTTCAAACAAAGAACTGCGGGTTCAAATCGGCCGTGCTTTGAACGAGCATGTGAACAGCTTGTGCTCCGACGACGAAATATACCGCACCACCATGGCGGCCTATGCGATGTGAAACCGACCGGCTCACGGCAAACTCCGGCATAAGCGCACCGCCGGCGGTTTTTAATTTTATTTGCATTGCACGCTGCATTTTTAACACCGCCGTAACAGTCAAACCCTGAATTAAGGGACTATTACCATACCATCGTTACCATGAAGATTATTATTACTACCTCAATGAGCGGGCTGGGCGGCACGGAACATGCCGCTTACCGTTTGGGCAAACTGCTGCTGGATCACGGCCACACCGTTGTTCTGGCCTCTTCAGACGGCCCGCTGGTAAAGGATGCCGAAGCTGCGGGCATGAAATGGTACGACATTGATTTTTACAGCGGCAAAACCGGCTACTTGAAAGGCATGGCGGCTTATGTGTCTATGTTGAAGAAAGAGCAGCCCGACATCGTGCATTGCCAAATGGCGCGTATTGTTCCCGCCTGCGCCATAGCCGCCAAAATCGCTTCGCCGAAAACCAAAGTTTTTTATCACGCACGGGGGCTGGAGCCCGAAACTTATCCCAAAATCGCCAAATTGTTCGACAAACTCGGCGTGTACATCATCGGCAACTGCCGACACGAACGCGACAAACTGATCCGACACGGCTTTCCGCCACAACGCATTGCCTACACCTACAACGCCCTGCCCGCCCGCAGCGGCCGGTTTGAAAAAACCCCGAAAGACGAAGTGGTGCTCGGCACCTTATCGCGCCTGAGCAAAACGCGGGCCGTGCATTTGGTGCTCGACATCACCAAAGCCCTGCTCGACCGCAGCCTGCCGGTGCGCCTGTCGGTTGCGGGCATCGGCGAAGAAACCGACAACCTCAAAGCACAGGCTCAGGCATTGGGTATTGCCGACAAAGTGGATTTTCTCGGCGGCGTGCGCGATTTACCGGCCTATTTTCAAGAAGTGGACATCCTGCTCAACACGCCCGTGCTGATCGGCGACCACGGCGCAGGTGTGGGCAACAACATTTTGGAAGCGGGCTTATACGAAACACCGGTCGTTACCTACGACGGGGCGGGCATTTCGGAAATGGTGGTGGACGGCGAAACCGGCTACTGCGTTCCGCTGGAAGACCAAGCCCGCTTTATTGCCGCCGTTGAAACGCTGGTCAACGACGCCGCCTTACGCAAAACCATGGGCAAAGCTCTTCACGACAGAGTGACCACGCTGTGCTCAGACGAAGAAATCTACCGTACCACCGTTGCCGCCTACCATCTGTAAACACAGGAAACCGTCATGAAAATCGCCATTGTCGCACCTTACTGTTCGCTGCCCGGGGAGCCTAACTTCAACCGCTTCTGGTATTTGGCCGTATTGCTGTCGCAATCACACGATGTTTTGCTACTGACCAGTAACTTCAAACACATGAACAAATCTTTCAGACGGCCTGAAATGGCTGAAGAAGCGTCTCAAGGCCGTCTGAAAGTCAAACTGCTCAAAGAGAGCGGCTACACCAAAAACGTTTCCATTGCGCGCGTGCAAAGCCATCACGTTTTGGTTAAAGATTTCGAGCAATGGCTGGAACACTGCCGGGACGTGGTGTATTCCGCCTATCCGCTGATTGCCACCAACATTCTGCTGGGCAAACACAAAGCGCGCTTGGGCTACAAACTGATTATCGACGTGCAGGACGTTTGGCCGGAAGCCTTCTCCGCCGTTATTCCCACGCTGAAAAAAATTCCGCACAACCTGCTGCCTTTTGCCTCACGCGCCAACGCCGCCTATGCGTGTGCCGACGGTTTGGTGGCCGTATCTCAAAGCTATCTCGACCGCGCCAAAGAAGCCAACCCCAACGTGCCGGGCGAAGTGGTATATATCGGCGCAGATTACGACAAGCTCGGCAGTGCACAGCCCAAACATTTCGAGGGCGGCAAAACCCGTTTCTTCTATTTGGGCACGCTCAGTTACAGCTACGACATGGAAACCGTCTGCAAAGGCATACAGCGCCTGGCCGAAGCGGGCGAACAGGTTGAGCTGCACATCATGGGCGGCGGCCCCGATTTAGACAAACTCAAACAATACGAATCCGATTCGATTAAGTTTTACGGTTATATCCCCTATGCCGAGATGATGTCGGTGGCCAAGGGCTGCGATGTCGCCATCAATCCGATTCATTCCTACGCCATGCAGTCAGTAACCAACAAACTCTCAGACTATATGGCTTTGGAAAAACCGATACTCAACAGCCAAGTCAGCAGCGAAATCGATGAAATTTTAACCTTGCTGCCCCATGCGAACTACCGCTCCGGCGACGTAAACAGCTTTATTTCGGCCGCCCGCCACATACTCACACACAAAGATGATCCGGTGAACAGCGAAGAAATCGTGCGTCGCTTCAAGCGCGATATCTCCTACCGTAAAATCGTCAACCTGATTGAGAGCTTCGGCCATGAATAAAGTCATAAAACGCCTGTTTGACATCTTTGCCTCGGCGGCCGGCCTGTTGGTATTATCGCCGGTGCTGCTGATTCTTGCGTATTTAATCCGCAAGAATCTCGGCTCTCCCGTCTTTTTTATCCAAACCCGCCCCGGCAAAGACGGCAAACCTTTCGAGATGATCAAATTCCGCTCCATGCGCGACGCTTTCGATGCCGACGGCAACCCCTTGCCCGACAGCGAACGGCTTACCCCTTTCGGCAAAAAACTGCGCGCCACCAGTTTGGATGAATTACCTGAGCTTTGGAATGTCTTAAAAGGAGACATGAGCTTGGTCGGCCCCCGTCCGCTGTTGATGAAATACCTGCCGCTGTACAACGATTTCCAATACCGCCGCCACGAAATGAAACCGGGCATTACCGGCTGGGCGCAGGTAAACGGGCGCAACGCGATTTCTTGGGACGAAAAATTTGCTTATGATGTTTGGTACGTCGATAACCAAAGCTTTTGGCTCGATATCAAAATTTTACTGCTGACCGTAAAGAAAGTATTTGTGAGAGAAGGCATTAATGCCGGTGATGATGTTACCATGCCGACTTTTACCGGAAACCATCCCTCAGGGAAACAAGACCATGAAAACCAATAAAAACATTCTTATTTTATCGGCCGGGCGGCGCGTCGAACTGGTGCAGGATTTCAAAACCGAAGCAGCACGCTTTTCAGACGGCATCAAGGTTCTGACCACCGATCTGAACCCCGCCATGTCGGCGGCCTGCCATGTGTCGGACGGCACGTTCAGCGTGCCGCCGATTTCGGACGAACGCTACATCGACAGCATTTTCGATATCGCCCGCGCCCAAAACGTGGGGTTGATTATCCCCACCATCGATACCGAACTGCAAAAACTGGCCGATGCCCGCAACCGCTTTGAAGCGGCCGGTATCCATATCATCGTTTCCGATCCCGAACTGATCACCATCTGCCGCGACAAACGCTTTACCGCCGGCCTCTTTAACCGCCACGGCATCGACACCCCCGAAATTTACGACCGCGAAAACCTGACCTTTCCCTGTTTTGCCAAACCTTACGACGGCAGCCGCAGCATCGGCGCGAAATACATCCACTCGGCAGAAGATTTGTCTTACGACCTCTTAACCGACCCCAAAATCATTTTCTGCCGCTACATCGACATTACCAACGAATTTACCGAATTTACCGTTGATCTGTATTACGACCGTTCAGGCCGTCTGAAATGCGCCGTGCCGCGCGAACGCTTGGAAGTACGCACGGGCGAAGTGAGCAAAGGCGCCACCCGCCGCAACCACCTGTATTCGCTCATGACCGAAAAAATGCCGGTATTGGAAGGCGCGCGCGGCTGCATTACCGCCCAGTTTTTCTGCAAAGACAACACTGTTTACGGCATCGAAATCAACCCGCGCTTCGGCGGCGGCTTCCCGCTCACCTATGCGGCGGGCAGCAACTACCCCGGCTGGCTGATCGGCGAATACCTTTACGGCGGCAACATTCCGTTTTTCGACCAATGGCAAAACAATTTAATCATGTTGCGCTACGACGCAAAAATATTGGTGCCGGAGTAACACACACATCATCAGAAAGTATGAAGTAAATGAACAACATCAGACCATCGGAAAGTATTTTGGTCTTGGATTTAGACGATACGCTGTATCCGGAATACGAATACAAAATTTCCGGCATCCGAACCGTGTGCAAGCACATTTCCCTGCTCTACCCCGAGCACCGCGCCGACAACCTGATGGCGCAGCTGGATACATCCGGCAACCACTGGCTCGACAAGCTGTGCCGCCTGTGCGGTTTCAACGAATCGGAAAAACAATCTTTATTGTGGCTGTATCGGACACACACACCGAACTTAACGGCATTTATGCCGTCTGAAGAATTTAAAGATATGCTGAAACCATTTGCCGCCTGCATATTGATTTCAGACGGCCGCAGCCTGACACAGCGTTTGAAGCTGTATGCACTCGGCCTGTTGGAATGCTTCGACGAAATTTTGATATCGGAACCCTGCGACTCGAAAAAGCCCGACGACAAACGTTTCAAACATGTGCAGCAACAGTATTCCGGCCGGCACTACATTTATGTGGGAGACAATATTGCCAAAGATTTCATCACGCCCAACCGTTTGGGCTGGCAAACGATCGGTATCTTGCCCCAAAAACACAGTATCCACCAACATCAGGCAAACCGTTTCGACAACAGCCACCAACCGCACATATGGTTGGCCGGGATAAACGAACTCCCCGCACTGTTCGCACGATAACAAGCCTTTAACAAGGCGGGATCGCAGACACACGTTTATTTAAAATCAAGGATAAAAAATGACCAAAATTCTCTTTATGGGTCGGAAAAAAGTATCGGCCGGATTATTGGAATTCCTATCCGCGCAAAACAACATCGAGATCGTAGGCGTGCTGACCGACAGCCATCTGCAAGGTTCGCCCACCACGGCCGCCGCCAAACGCTTGGGGCTGCCGCTATACACTTTCGATACTGCCTTGCAAGCCATGAAAGAAGGTCGTTTGAACTACGATTTGGGTATTTCGGTGCTCTACTGGCGCAAACTGCGCGACGAATTTCTCAGCACGCCCTCTCGCGGCACCATCAATTTCCACCCCGCGCTGCTGCCCGAATACAAAGGCACCGGCGGCTACAATCTGGCGATTATGGACAAGCTTTCCGAATGGGGCATCTCCGCCCACTATATCGACGATTCCATCGACACCGGCGATTTGATCGAAGTGGTGCGCTTTCCGATGGATCCCGACACCGAAACCGCCCAATCGCTCGAACGCCGCTCGATGGAGGTGCTGGAAGGTTTTGCCCAACGCCTGATCATGCAGGCCGCAACCAGCGAAACCAAACTGCCAGCCTATCCCAACATCGGCGGCGAATACACCAGCCGTGCCGAGATGGAAGCCATGAAAGAAATCCGCCCCGGCGACGACGTTGACCGAAAAATACGCGCGTTTTGGTTTCCGCCTTACGACGGTGCGTATATCGAAATCGACGGCAAAAAATTCACTCTGGTCAACCGCCGGATTTTAGAAGACGTTGCCCCTAAAGATTCCACCAGCCTTTTTGCAGGACAAGCCGATGCTTAACACTTCTATCGCCCCGTGGCCTTCGTTTACCCAAGAAGAGGCCGATGCCGTATCCCGCGTATTGCTCTCCAACAAAGTCAATTATTGGACGGGCACGGAATGCCGCGAGTTTGAACAAGAATTTGCCGCCTTTGCCGGCACGCAATACGCCGTGGCACTCGGCAACGGCACGCTGGCTTTGGACGTTGCCTTGAAAGCCATGGGCATCGGTGCGGGCGACGATGTGATCGTTACCTCGCGCACGTTTTTGGCTTCCGCTTCTTCCATCGTAACCGCCGGTGCCAACCCCGTGTTTGCCGATGTGGATTTGAACAGCCAAAACATTTCCGCCGAAACCATTCAGACGGCCTTAACTCCGAACACCAAAGCCGTTATCGTGGTGCATTTGGCCGGTATGCCCGCCGAAATGGACGCGATTATGGACTTGGCCGACAAGCACAATCTGTGGGTTATCGAAGACTGCGCCCAAGCGCACGGTGCGAAATACAAAGGCAAGCCGGTCGGCTCCATCGGCCATATCGGTGCGTGGTCGTTCTGCCAAGACAAAATCATGACCACCGGCGGTGAAGGCGGCATGGTAACCACCAACGATAAAGAGCTGTGGTCGAAAATGTGGTCGTACAAAGACCACGGCAAAAGCTACGATGCCGTGTACAACCGCCAACACCCGCCCGGCTTCCGGTGGCTGCACGAAAGTTTCGGCACCAACTGGCGCATGATGGAAATGCAGGCCGTTATCGGACGCATCCAACTCAAACGTATGCCGGAATGGACAGCCAAACGCCAAGCCAACGCCGCCAAGCTGGAGGCCGTCTTAAAAAACTTCGGCAGCATCCGTTTGGTGGACGTTCCCGACTACATCGAACACGCGCAATACAAATTCTATGCGTTCGTGAAACCCGAAAACCTCAAAGCAGGCTGGAGCCGCGACCGCATCGTCGAAGAATTGGGCGCGCGCAAAGTGCCGTGCTACCAGGGTAGCTGCTCGGAGGTGTATTTGGAAAAAGCCTTCGACAACACGCCGTGGCGGCCGAAAGAACGTTTGAAAAACGCGGTGGAATTGGGCGACACCAGCCTGATGTTCTTGGTGCATCCGACCATCACGCCGGAAGAAATGGATTTCTGCTGCCGCCATATCGAAGAAGTGCTGAAAGCGGCCACGGCGTAAAGCCTGCCTTTTCAGACGGCCTGAACAATACGGCCGGCGCATGGCGCACACGATAAAGCAAACAAAGAAAAACAAAAAATAAATACTTTTTCAGACGGCCGTTTACCCGGCCCGAGGCCGTCTGAATCTGCCGCACACGAACACACAACAACAATAAATAACAACACCGGAAAACAGATATGAATTTGGAAGCCTTACTATCGTTGCCCCGCAACGTTAAAAAAGCCTGTTTCATCATTCACGATATGTTGGTGATATTCGTGTCATTTTGGTTTGCCCAAAGCCTGAAAGCGAGCTACGACGGCGAATGGGCAAATGCCGCCAACTGGCTGGCGTTTGCAGCCACGGCGGTGCTGACCATCGTATTGTTCGTCAAACTGGGTTTATACCGCGCCGTTACGCGTTATGTGAGCACCCGCATTCTCAGCACGGCGGTATTCGGCTGCATGCTCTCGGCGGTGTTTTTTCTATTCAGCGTATTGATTTTCGAGCAACGTCTGCGGCTCGCGCTGCCGGTGGTTTATTTTTTGATGCTGGTGGTGTTGGTAACCAGCTCGCGCATTATTTTAAAATCGATTCTTTCCGACCGCCGCCACCGCAAGCAGATGGCACCGGTGATTATCTACGGCGCAGGCCAGTCGGGCAGGCAGCTTCTCGAAGCCATCAAACAGGTTAACGAATACAACGCCGTGGCTTTTGTTGACGACAATTCCGCCATCCAACACACCACCATTTACGACCTGCCCGTTTACAGGCCGTCTGAACTCGAAGACCTCATCAAACGCTACGGCGTCGAAAAAATCCTGTTGGCGATACCGAGTGCTTCCCAAGAACAACGCAAGCTCATCATCGAACGCCTCAAATGCCTGCAATGCGAAGTGTTGTCGATTCCGGGCATGAAAGACTTGGTAGACGGCAAAATCAGCGTCAGCTCGCTGAAAAAAGTATCCGTTATCGACCTGCTCGGCCGCGATCCCGTTGCCCCCCGCCCCGAATTGATGAGTGCGGACATTTCCGGCAAAGTCGTTTTGGTCACCGGCGCGGGCGGCTCCATCGGTTCCGAACTGTGCCGCCAGATTATCCGCTACCGTCCGGCCAAACTGCTTTTGTTTGAACTGTCGGAATTTTCGCTGTACAGCATCGATAAAGAGCTGCGCGAATTTCAGACGGCCTCCGGCATGGATATCGAAGTCGTACCGCTTTTGGGTTCGGTGCAGCACCGCAAACGCCTGTTCAGCATCATGGAAGCCTACGGCGTGCAAACCGTGTATCACGCCGCCGCTTACAAGCATGTGCCGATGGTGGAATTCAACACCATCGAAGGCGTGCGCAACAATGTGTACGGCACGCTTTTCTGCGCGCAAGCCGCCGTAGATGCCGGCGTAGAAACGTTTGTATTGATTTCCACCGATAAGGCCGTGCGCCCCACCAACACCATGGGAGCGAGCAAACGCATGGCCGAACTGTGCCTTCAGGCTCTGGCTGCCGAAGCCGGCCAACAAACCCGTTTCTGCATGGTACGCTTCGGCAACGTGCTCGGCTCGTCCGGCTCGGTAGTGCCCGTTTTTGAAAAACAGATTGCCGCAGGCGGCCCGATTACCCTCACCCATCAAGACATTACCCGCTACTTCATGACCATTCCCGAAGCCGCCCAGCTGGTGATTCAGGCCGGAGCAATGGGCAAAGGCGGCGACGTGTTCGTGCTCGACATGGGCGAATCGGTGCGGATTATCGATTTGGCCAAGCAGATGATCCGCCTGAGCGGCTTGGAAGTGAAAGACGAAAACCACCCCGACGGCGACATCGAAATCAAAGTAACCGGACTGCGCCCGGGCGAAAAATTATACGAAGAGCTGTTAATCGGCGAAGAGGTTCAACAAACCGGCCACCCCCGCATCATGACCGCCAACGAAGTCATGCTGCCGTGGGATGCCCTGTCCGACATTCTCACCCGTATGGATACGGCATGCCGCGAAATGAACCAAATGGCCCTCAGACAACTCTTATTGGAAGCACCAACCGGTTTTGCGCCCAAAGACGACATCTGTGATTTGGTTTGGCTGCAAAACCGGCAGGCCGTCTGAAAACCCCATACCGTTCAGACGGCCTTCCGCCACACCCGAAAAGGACAAACCGTGAAGACAACACTCACTGTAATCAGCTTCTCGCTGCTGGCCTTAACCGCCGGCTGCACCGTCGTACCCGGCTCCGGCCTGCCCACGCGCAACAAAACGGTGGTGTACGACCACAACGAAAGCAAACAAGATACCGTATTAGACAGCCGCATCAATATTTACCCGATTACGCCGGGTCTGATCGACCGCATGCAGGAACACCGCCGCGGCGCACTGAGCAACCCCGCGCTCGAACGCCAAAAATCCGGCTACCGCTACCGCGTGGGCAGCGGCGACGTGCTGAACGTGATGGTTTGGCACCACCCCGACCTGAACACCCCCACGCCTTCCGGCACGCAAACCGAAAGCAAACAAGTGAGCAACGGCGTATGGGTTGACGAAGCCGGTTATCTTTCCTACCCGCTGGCCGGCAGAATCTACGCCCGCGGCAAAACCCTGCCCGAACTGCAAAACATCCTTACCGGCCGTCTGAAACGCTACATCAAAAACCCGCAGGTATCCCTAACCGTAACCGAATTCCGATCGCAGCGCGTTTCCGTATCCGGCGCAGTCGGCAAACCCGGCCAATTTCCGATTACCAACGTACCGCTGACGCTGCTTGACGTAATCGACCAAGCCGGCGGCGCGGCCGAAAACGCCGATACCAACAACATCAGATGGACGAAAGACGGCGTAGAACGCACCATCTCGCTGCAAGACATCCGCCAACACGGCGATTTGTCGCAAAACCTGCTGTTAAGCGGCGGCGACATCGTGTATGTGCCCACCACCGACAACAGCAGAGTGCATGTGATGGGCGAAGTCGGCAAACAAACCTCCCTGCGTATGGGCAGCTACGGCCTGACCCTCACGCAGGCACTGGGCGACGCGGGCGGCATCAACCAAGTAACGGCCAACGCATCCGGCGTATTCGTGATCCGCAACGTGCCCGAAGACCGGGCCAAACCGATACACGTTTACCAACTCAACCTGAAAGACGCATCGGCCTACGCATTGGCCAACCGCTTCAAACTGCGTGCCGATGACGTTGTTTATGTAACTGCCGCACCGGTATCGCGTTGGAACCGCGTAGTTTCCCAAGTAACCAACTCCGTTTCCAACATTACCTCCCTGAACAGCTCCTTCAACTGATGCCGGCCGCAAAGCCCCAGAAGCGACGCGAGATGTTTAACAAGATTTTAATCGTCTGTATCGGCAACATCTGCCGCTCGCCCACGGCGGAGCGGCTGTTGCAGAAAAAAATGCCCCACCTGCAGATATCCTCCGCAGGTTTGAAGGCTCTGGCAGGCAAAGATGCCGATCTGCAAGCCATACGCACGGCGCTGCGGCACGGCCTCATCATCGCCGGACACACCGCCCGCCAGCTTACCCCCGCCATGTGCGGGGAAGCCGATTTGATATTGGTGATGGAACCGCAGCACATCGACATGGTTGCCGACGTACTGCCTTCCGCCCGAAGCAAAACCATGCTGTTCGCCCAATGGCTGCCGCAAAAAAGCATACCCGACCCCTATATGCAGACCGAGGAGTTTTTTGAAACGGTTTACCGGAAACTGGAAGAAGCCGCCGAACAATGGGCATACAAACTGACCGTCAGACCGTAAACCCTCCCCGGTAAAAAATGAGAAGGAAAACCCGACAATGCCAACACCATACCCGCCCAACCTCCAACAAAAAAACAGCAGCGGTGAAATCGACGTAGGCCTGCAGCTGCGCAACTTGCTCAACTACAAATACCCGATTGCCATCGCGGTGGTTGCCGGCGGCCTTTTGGGTGCCGTTTACAGCCTGTCGGTTACGCCCGTGTACCGTGCCGACGCCATGCTGGAAGTAGAAACCAAGCAAAACCAGATTCTTACCGAAATCAACAACATGTTGACTTCGTCGGATTCGCCCACATCCGAAGCCGAATTGGAATTACTGCAATCGCGGCTGGTGCTCGGCAAAACCGTCGACGACCTTCAGCTCGACCAAACCGTCGAACCCAAATACCTGCCCGTATTCGGGCGGCTGGTGCACAACCTCAGAAGCGACATCGAACCCGAGCTGAAAATCCATACCTTCACCGTAGATGAAGAATGGCGCAACAAACCGTTTATCATTACCGCCAAAAGCAAAAAACTCTACTCCGTAGAGCTGCCCAACGACCGCATCATGGAAGGCAAAGTCGGCCAGCCGCTCAAAATCAACGGGCAAACCACACTGCAAATCAACCAGATTCTGGCCGAAAACGGACAGCGTTTCACCCTGACCAAACACTCGCGGCTCAATGCCATCGACCACATCAAACAAAACCTGACCGTATCCAGCAAAGGCAAAACCAGCCCCATCATCAATCTGGCATACAAAGGCACCGAACCCGAAAAAATCACCGCCATTCTCAACAGCATCGCCGACAACTACGTTAACCAAAACATCAACCGCGACGTTCAGGTGGCCGCCAGCGGTTTGGCCTTCATCTCGGAAGAGCTGCCCCGCCTTCAAGCCACATTGCAGGAAGCCGAAAACAAATTAAACGAATACCGCAAAAAAAGCGGCTCGCTCGATATTCCCGTCGAATCCAAAGGCGCGCTTGAAAGCCTGATCAACATCGAAACCCAAATCACCAACCTGCGCACCGAAGAAGCCGGCCTGGCAGAACTCTACACGCCCGAGCATCCCAACTACAAAGCCGTGCTCGACAAACTTGCCGTGCTCGAAAAAGCCAAAAGAAAAATCAACCAGCAAATTGCCGACCTGCCCAATACCCAGCAGGAAGTGATCCGCCTGACCCGCGACGTAGAAACCAACCAAAACACCTACACCCAGCTGCTGACCAAACAGCAAGAACTCAACATCATGAAAGCCAGCGCACAAGGTAACGTATGGATTGTCGATTACGCCGACAAACCCGAAAAACCCGTCGCCCCGCGTAAAGCCGTGATTACCCTGCTTTCCGCCATCAGCGCCGGCGTATTGACCGCTGCATGGTATCTGCTGCGTTCCGTGATGCGTCATGGCCTCAATAAGCCCGAAGACATCGAAACGCTCGGCTTGGATGTTGCCGCCATCATCCCCCTTTCACGCGCACAACAGAAACACGATGCCGCCCTCGGCAGCAAGCTCAAAGGCCTTTCCGCCTCCACGCCCCGCTCCGGCTACCTGCTCACCAGCGAAGCACCGACCGATGCCGCCGTGGAAGCCCTGCGCGCCCTGCGTACCAACATTTACTTCTCCATGAACGATGCCAAAAACAACCTGCTGATGATCACCAGCCCCGCACCCGGCTCCGGCAAATCGTTCATCGCCGCCAACCTCGCCGCAGTCATGGCGCAATCCGGCAAAAAAATCCTTTTAATCGACGGCGACATGCGCAAAGGTTATCTCGACGATTTCTTCGATGCCGACCCCGAACAAGGCCTTTCCGACATTCTCGAAGGCAAACTCTCCCCCGGCCAAGCCGTTCAGGAAACCCTTGTGCCCAACCTGAGCTTTATCAGCCACGGCACCCTGCCCGATAACCCGTCCGAACTGCTGCTCGACGGCCGTCTGAACACCCTGCTCAGCCGTGCCCGCCAGCGTTACGACTATGTGATTATCGACACCCCGCCGGTGTTGTCGGTTACCGATGCCAACATTGTCGGCCAGCAGGCAGGCATTACCCTGATGGTTACGCGATACGACAAAACCTCTGCCCACGAACTCGACCTCAGCGTCAACCGCTTGCAGCAAAGCAACGTCGAAGTACACGGCATCATCCTCAACGGCATGAAGAGCGACTCGCCCAACGGCTACGGCTATTACACTTCTTACAACTACAAGAAAGCGTAAACCCGCCGTATTGAACCGCAGCATCATGTATCAAAAGAAGGCCGTCTGAAAACCATGTTTTCAGACGGCCTTAACATGCTTAATAAACATTTATGCAGGCTTGCGCGTTATCGCTTACCGTGCTGTTGTGCGTACTCCACCCAAAACTCAGCATTCTCAATCCCGGCTTCGCGCGGGTCGAATACCGGGTCTAAGCCCGCTTTTTTCTGGCGGTCGTAATCACGCAGCGCACGCAGGGCGGGTTTGCTCAGGAACACGATGGCAATCAGGTTGAGGTAACACATGCTGCCGAAGCCGATGTCGCCCAAGCCCCACATCAGGCTGGCGGACTGCACGCTGCCGGTGAACACGACGGCTAAAAACACCACCCGCAAAATCATGCTGAGAATGGGGTATTTCAGCTTTTGGTCGAGGTAAAGCAGCGCGGTTTCGGCGATGTAGTAGTAAGCCAGCAGGCAGGTGAAAGCAAAGAAGAAAATGCCCACCGCCACGAATGCGCCGCCGAAATCGCCGAACACCGTGCCCAAGGCCGCCTGCGTGTAGGCCGAGCCTGCAACCACGCCGGGGATATTTTCCACCAGCGGCGTTTCCATGCCGGGCGGTTGCACGTTATACATGCCGGTAATCAGAATCATGATGGCGGTTGAAGTGCACACCAGCACGGTGTCGATATACACCGAAAAGCCTTGTACCAAACCTTGTTTCACGGGATGGCTCACTTCGGCTGCGGCCGAGCTGAACGTTGCCTCGCCCGCACCGGCTACGTTGGAGAACACGGCGCGGCGCACGCCCCACGAAATGGCGGTGCCGACAATGCCGCCGAATACCGCATCGGTGCCGAACGCGCTGCCGATAATCAGGCTCACGGTTTCGGGAATTTTCGCAGCGTGGCTAACCAACACAATCAGCATCAGGCCGACATAGCCCAAAGCCATCAGCGGGATGATGCGGTCGGCGGCGCGGGCGATGCGTTTGGTGCCGCCGAAAATCAGAAACGCCAGCATCGCAGAAACCGCGGTGCCGGTGATCCATACGGACAGGCCGAAGGCGTTCTCAAACGACGTAGCGATGGTATTGGCCTGAATGCCCGGCACCAACACGCCGTAGCTCAGGAAAATCACCACGGCCACCAGCACGGCAAAGGCTTTCAGCTTGAGGCCGCGTTCGATGTAGTAAGGCGAGCCGCCGCGGTATTCGGTGCCGACTTTGGTTTTATACACCTGCGCCAAAGTCGATTCTACAAACGCGCTGGCACCGCCCAACAGCGCCATCACAATCATCCAAAACACCGCCCCCGGCCCGCCCGCGGCAATGGCGGTGGCCACGCCGGCGATGTTGCCGACACCGATACGCCCCGACAGCGACATACAGAATGCCTGAAACGACGAAATACCCGCGCCGGATTCCTGCTTTTCCCTCAACAGGCGGATCATTTCGGGCAGATAGCGGAACTGCACGCCTTTGGTAATCACGGTGAAATAGAGGCCGACGGCCAAAGCCAGATAAACGAGGCCGTTACCCCAAATATAGTCCACCAGCGTATTGACTATGTTTTCCATCTTTTTCTCCTTTGTGGTTATTTGTGGTTATAGAAGGCCGTCTGAAAAAGCAGTTTGGGCTTCGCAGAAACCTACCGGCTTCAGACGGCCTGAGTATTGTTTTTTGTTATTCCACAAACCAAATCGTTTTTGCCTGCGTGTACTGCTCAAACGCTTCCACGCCTTTGTCGCGGCCGCCGAAGCCGGATTGCTTGTAGCCGCCGAACGGCGTGGCGATGCTGCCTTCCGAAAAGCCGTTTACCGATACCGTGCCTGCCTGAATTTTGCGGGCAACGCGGTGGGCGCGGCGGACATCGGAGGTGTAGAACGAAGCGGCCAAGCCGTAGTCCGATTGGTTGGCCAAACGAACGGCTTCTTCTTCGCTGCCGAAGGTGGTAACGGCCAGCACCGGGCCGAAAACCTCTTCTTTAAACACGGTCATATCGGCGGTTACGCCGTCGATGATCGCCGGCTCGAAATACCAGCCTTCGCCGGTTTTGCCGCCGGTAAGCAGTTTGCCGCCCTCTTTCAATGCGGTATCAAAATAGCGGCACACCTTATCGAAATGCGCCTCTTCCACCAGCGGGCCGAGATTGGTTTCAGGCAGGCGCGGATCGCCGACTTTCCAATCTTGCTTGAGGCCGTCTGAAAGCTTGGCCAGCAAGGTGTCTTTAATGCTTGCTTCCACAATCAGGCGTGAGCCGCAGCTGCAGTTTTCGCCCATGTTCCAGAATGCGGCGGCCAAAATCGACGGCACGGCTTTATCCAAATCGGCGTCGGCAAACACGATTTGCGGGCTTTTGCCACCGCATTCCAACACAATCTCTTTCAAATTGCTCTTGGCCGAATATTCCAAGAAATAACGGCCGACTTCGGTAGAGCCGGTAAAGGCCACCATATCGACATCGTGATGCATGCCCAAAGCCTTGCCCACCGTTTCGCCCAAGCCGCACACCAGCGTCAGCGCCGCTTCGGGCACGCCCGCTTCATGCGCCAGCTGCACCATGCGGTAGGCACTCAGCGAAGTCAGCTCGGCCGGTTTCACAATCACCGAATTGCCTGCCGCCAATGCCGGCACCACTTTCCACGCGAACATCTGCGCGGGGAAGTTCCACGGCAACACCGCGCCGACCACGCCGACCGGCTCGTGCACAATCAAGCCCATGGCGTCTTTGCCGGTGGGGGCGACGCGGCCGAAGGCTTTATCGACATATTCGGCGTAGAAATAAAAGGTTTCGATGGTGGCGGGCATATCGGTGTTGATGCACTCGCTGATGGGCTTGCCCGCATCGATACAGTCCAACGCGGCCAGCTCTTCGGCGTGTTCTTCAATCAATTGCGCCCAACGCAGCAGCACGGCCCGCTTTTCAGACGGGCTTTGGTCTGCCCAGAGGCCGTCTGAAAACGCAGCCCGCGCGGCGCGCACGGCGGCATCCATATCCTGCTCGCTGCCGTCGGCGATATAGCCGATAAGGGAATTGTCGATAGGCGTGCGGTTTTCCAGCTTCTTGCCCGAATCGGCGTGGTTCGGAATCAAATGCCCCGCCCACAGGCTGCCTGCTTTGGCGGCCTCGAAGATTTGTTCAACGGTTTTCATACGGCAGCTCCTTTATTTCAACAAAGCCGTAAATTCGGCGGCTTCCTGCGCGGTCAGGTTGTGCAGTGGCAGGCGCACTTTGCCGGCGGGTTTGGTGCCGTTTAAGCAGCCGATTTTGGCTTTTTGGTTGTAGTCGCCCGATTCCATCGAATGCAGGGCGGGATAAAGATTGGTGAGAATTTGGCGGGCTTGGTTCCAATCTTGGGCTTGTGCGGCGTTAAACAGGGCAACCTGCTCGCCGGGGAACACGTTGGCGGCACCGGCAATCCAGCTTTTCACGCCCCAGAAGAAGAAATCCAAAGGCTGGTCGTCGCAGCCGCACACCACTTGGAAATTGTCGAATTTCGCCTGAATCATGCGCAGCGCGTTGGAGAAATTGCCGGTGCTTTCTTTGATGCCGACGATGTTGGGGTGTTTCGCCAAATGCGCCACGGTGTCGAATTCGAGTTCCACGCCGATGCGGGCGGGGAAGTTGTAGAGAATAATCGGCAAGTCGGTTTTGGAAGCCACATATTCAAAGTGTTCGATAATGCCTTGTTGCGACGGCAGGCTGTATGGCGGCGCCGACAGCATCAGGCCGTGGTAGCCCAATTCTTTGGCGCGTATGGCACGTTGCGCCGCCACTTCGCTCGACATATCGCTCACACCGGCAATCAGCGTGCAGCGGCCTGCGGCAGCTTTGACGATGGTGTTCAACACGGTTTCGCGCTCGTCTTCCGACAAGGCGTAATACTCGCCGGTGGTGCCGCAGGCCACGATGCCGCGCACGCCTTTGGCGATAAACGCGTCCACCAATTCGGCCAGCAGCGCGGTATCGACCTGATTGTCGGCGGTAAACGGGGTAACGATGGGAACTAAAATACCTTCGATGTTCATGATGCTTCTCCTCTTGAGATAAATGGTGAATCAATTTAAAAAACCACACCCGTTCATACCCGGGCTTGATCCGAGTATGACGGCACGCCCTAGCTGCCGAAACGGTTAAAACGGTAAGGGCTTAAATCCATGGCAGGCTGTTCGCCGAAATACAGGGCTTTGACCAATTGCGCGGTCAGCGGCGCTTGGGTCAGCCCCAAATGCTGGTGCCCGAACGCTAGCAAAACGTTTTCTTTGCGGTCGATTACCGGCAGCGAATCGGCAACCGACGGGCGGAAACCCATCCACGGCACGGCATCTTGCCGGTTCAGACGGCCTTTGAGCATAGGCTCGGCCAAGCGGAACAGCTGCTCCGCCCGTTCCATATTCGGCGGCGCGTCCAGCCCGGCAAACTCCACCGTTCCGGCCAAGCGCAAGCCCGCGTTCATGGGCGTCATGATGAATTTGCGCTCGAAGCTACTCACCGGCACGTTCAAAATATCTCGGCTGTGCGGCAGCATCAGGTGGTAGCCGCGTTCGGTGTCGAGCGGAACATCGCTGCCGCACAGCTTGTTCAGCCACGGTTTGGAAAACGCACCGGCGGCAATCACCACGCGCTTGGCTTCAAACGCTTTGCCGCCGCCGATGATGCGGAACAGGCCGTCTGAAAAGGATTGGATATCGGAAACGTCGGTATGTTCACTCACCGTGCCGCCCGCCCGTATGAATGCTTGCTGCAAATCCGCCGCCATGCCCCCCAAATCGACCACATGGCCGGTATCGGGGTAAAACAGCGCACCGCGTTGCGTGTCGGCCAACGCCGGTTCGCGCTCGTGCAGGCGGGCATGGTCGAGCCATTCGTTGACCACGCCCAATTCATTCAACGCCCTGCCGTGTTTCTGCAACGCCGCCTGCCCGCTTTCGGTTTCGCACACCAGCAGCGAGCCTTCGATGCGGATATGTTTTTCCACGCCCCACTCGCGCGCAAACGCCTGCCATGCCGGTAAAGCGCGGCTGTTGAGCGCCATCAGGGCGCGGTGGCTGCGCCGGAAGCGTTCGGGCGTGAGGTGGCGCAGCAGGCTGAACAGCCACGGCGTGATTTTCGGCAGGTATTTCCAGTCCAGCCGCAACGGGCCGAGCGGGTCGAGCAGCATTTTCGGCAGCTGCTTGAGCACGTCGGGCGACGCTATCGGAAACACCTGTTCGGTAGCGATATGCCCTGCATTGCCGTAAGACGCGCCGCCGCACACGGTATCGCGCTCCAACAGCAGTACGCTTTCACCGCTGCTTTTTAATGCCAGCGCAATGCTCAAACCGACGATGCCGCCGCCGACCACCGCCGCAGAAAAAACTTGGCCGCTCATGATGTTTCGATTCCGTAACGGAACGGGTCGTCCGCGTTCACAAAAATTTCCGCCGCCGCATGAATGTGCGCCTCGCCTTTGATGGTCGGTATGATCATCCCCTCCGAATGCAGGCCGTCTGGAAACGGTTCGTAAGACGCGGCAAAGCGGCTGCCGATCACGCTTTCCTGTATCCATTCTTTTTCAGACGGCCACACGCCGTCGGCCGCCAAACAGGCCATCTTCGCGCTGGTGCCCGTGCCGCAGGGCGAGCGGTCGTAGGCTTTGCCCGGGCAGAGCACGAAGCTGCGGCTGTTGGCCGTGTCGGTTTTGCCGAACAGCTCGATGTGGTCGATTTCCTGCCCGTCTTTACCGGTGATGCCCTGCTCGTTCAGCGCGGTGCGGATGCGCCATGAAACATCGGTGAGCTGCTCCAGATTGTCGGGCGCGATGGTGCAGCCGTGGTCGTTCACCAAGAAAAACCAGTTACCGCCCCAAGCAATATCACCGGTGATGCTGCCGATGCCTTCCACATTGAGCGACACGTCTTTGCGGTAGCGGTAGGCCGGCACATTGCGCACGCTCACCGAGCCGTCTTCATGCAGCGTACAGCGCACATTGCCCACCGGCGTTTCGATGGTGTGGGTGCCGACATCAATGCGTTTAAGGTGTTGCAGCGTTTTAATCAGGCCGATGGTGCCGTGGCCGCACATGCCCAAATAGCCGCTGTTGTTGAAGAAAATCACACCGGCGGCAGAAGCGGGGTCTTGCGGCTTGCACAACAACGCGCCCACCAAAACATCCGAACCGCGCGGCTCCAAAATCAACGCGCGGCGCAAATGGTCGAAACGGTCGGCAAAATCGGCGCACTGCTCCTGCAAACTGCTGCCGGAAAGCTCGGGGAATCCGCCGTACACCACACGGGTCGGCTCGCCGCCGGTGTGGGAATCGATCACGGAAAAAGTGTATTCGGTATGCGGCATGGCACAATCCTATCGCTGAACAAACTTCCGCCCACCTTACAAAACCGCCGCTGCCGCCGTCTTGATGAATTTCCCGATTTTTGTGCAGAAATGGGCATACCCACAGTTAAATCACAAAGCCGTCATACTCGGGCTTTGACGAACGTACTTTGGTACAAATTGCTTCACCTACCATTTGCACAAAACAGAAATGCCTGTCTGAAAACCCTTTTCAGACAGGCATTTCTATACGTTCGCTGTTATCTCGATTTCTTAAATTCAGACGGCGACAACCCCACCAACGCCTTAAACTGCCGCGTAAACGCGCTGTGGTCGGCATAGCCGCAGCGGGCGGAAATTTCCGTTACCGACAAGCCCGTTTCCAGCATCGCCATCGCCGCTTCGATGCGCACTTTTTGAATGTATTGCGAAGGCGTGATGTGGAAAATCTTTTTGAAATAACGCTCGATTTGGGCGGTGGAAAGGCGCGAAACGGCTTCCAAGTCTTTCATTTTGATGCTTTGGTCGAAATGGCCGGCGATGTATTTTTCAATCAGCGCGATTTTTTTGTTCAGCTCGGGGCGGTTGCTGTCGTTGGTTTCCACATCCACCGATACACCCAGCATGGCAATAACCTCACCCTGCGGATTGCGCACGGGCATTTTATGGGTGATGCACCAGCCCAATTCGCCCGAAGCATAAGTATGCAGCTCCAGCTTGTTGCTGATGGTTTTGCCTTCGCTCAACACTTCCCGGTCTTGCTGCGTATAATGCTGCCCCCATTCCGACTGAAACAGATCTTCCGACGTTTTGCCGATCAAAGCGGCCATATCGGGCAGTTGCAGGCGGTGCAGCAGCGTATCGTTGGCATAAACGTATTGCGCCTGCGTGTTTTTTACAAAAAACACCGTGCTCGGCAGCACCTGCAACACAGGCGCAAACATGTTCAGGCTGCGGATGAGGTCGTTTAAATCCTGCGGCTGAACCGCGGGCGGGAGGAAGGCGGGTAGCATGGCGGATAAGGTTGTGCGGCAGTTTCTTTATTAATCTTTATTATTCAATAATTTATACTGAATACGGATAAATTCGTCGAGCAATGCCTGCTGGATTTCCAAACGCTTCTGCACCGGCGAGGCAAAGCGCACGACAATGTGGTACACCTTGTCGTCGTGCGGCACGCGGGTGATGCGCGGTTGTGCGGCCGGCGTAATAAACAGCTTTTGCGTCTGCACTTCTTCCAAGTGGCGTTCGATGGCGGCGATATAGGGCAGGCAGAGTTTTTCCAGCAGCTTTTGCAGGCCGGGCACGATGGCATCCGAATCCAAATGAATGGGCACGGGGATTTCGAGCGTATGAATCACATACATGCCCAGCACGTTGTCGCGCTGCACCGAATGCGACAGCAGCAGGCTGTTGGGAAAGGATACGGTTTTGCCGCTCAACTGCCCCACCAAAGTATGCGGGCCGATCTGCATCATCAGGGTATTGAGCAGATTGATATCGACCACCCTGCCCCGCAGCCCGTTCACTTCTATATAATCGCCAACCGAATATTGGTTGGTCGATGCCCGCAGCAGGCTGCCCGACAAGCACATGATCAGCTCTTTGGTGGCTAACACAATGGCGGCGGCCACGGCAAACATGGATAATGCCAGCGTTTGGATTTGCGCCGCCCAGATAATCGCCAGCCCGAACACCGCCAGAATCAGCGTAAAGTTGCGGCTCACCACCACCCAGCGGCGTTTCTCTTCGATTTCCATCGCCGGATGGCTGCGGAAATGGGCTTGCAGAATCACCCCGCGCAAAATCAGCACACCGATGATCATCAGCACCGATTCGAGAATTTCGGCCTTAACCGGCCCGTTTTGAATATATTGGTTTATGGTTTCCCACATAGCGGATTCCGTTAATGCGTTTTATGCCGTTAAGATAAAAAGAGACTTTGCAAAACCTACGGATGTGGATGCGGTTCAATGTGCGGCAGCGCAGACGGCGATTGTGCAAAAGTCTCAAAGAGTATAGCAAAGCCGCCTCAGCCGCCTTCCCCGCCCAAACCGTATCCGGCAGTAAAATATGTAAAAGTCTGTAGGCACTATTGTAAACACAATGGCATCGGCCGTATGGGAATTTGTGCCCGAAAACCCGATAAAAGCAGGTATTTTGCGCCTGCCGCAACATCCGCTAATGTCCGACTAATTTTATTGTGTTAGATTTAGCCTGCAGGCCGTCTGAAACCACCTGCCCGCGATATTGTCGAACCCTTGGAAAAGATAGGAAAGAAAATATGTTGAAACCCAATACACTCAGCCGCCTGTTGGCCGTATCTCTGGCCTGCGCCATGCTTCCGGCCTGCGCCGACAACAGCGGCAACAGCAATGAAACCGCTAAAACCGCCAAAGCAGAAAAGGGCGACAAAGCCGACAGCCGCTACCAATTGGCCAATATTTACGAACCTTCCGCCGCAGTACAGCTTTCAGACGGCCGCGTATTGATTGTTGAAGACGAAGCCAAACGCGCATTCAGCCTGCTCACTTTCGAGAGCAGCGGCAATTTCAAAGAAGACGAAAGCGCCGACGAAGCATTTATGGCCAGCTTCAAGCAGTCGCACAGCGATTTGGAAGCCCTAACCCGCGATGCGCAAGGCTGGGTATATGCCGTCAGCTCGCATTCCGAAACCAAGCAAAACGAACGCCTGCCCGCCCGCGAACATTTTGTGCGCTTTAAAATCAACGGCAACAAAGCCGAGCAGATCAGCTACGCGCCCAATCTGAAAGACGCGCTCGGCAACGCCCAATCTCTGCTGCAAAGCATTAAAAAACAAACCGGCCGCTCCATCGACTTCCACACCATGAACGTCGAAGGCATGCACTACGACCAAGCCGCCAACCGCCTGCTGCTGGCTTTCCGCGATCCGTTCAGCATGATCGTGCCGGTTGAAAACCCCGACGACATGTTCGGCAAAGGTGCGGCACCGCGCTTCGGCGAACCGGTGGTGCTCAAACTCAAAGGCGGCGGCATCCGTTCGTTAACTTACGATCCCGTGCTCAAAGCCTATGTGCTCGCCAATGAAGTAACCGGCGACAACGGCAAAGGCCAATCGCAGCTGTGGACGTGGGACGGCAAAGCCCAATCCGCACCCGTGGCGCTGAACCTGCCCGAAAACGTGAAGCTGAAAAACATCGAAGCGGTAGAATCCGTAACCCTCAACGGCAAGCCCCGCCTGCTGCTGATGGGCGACGAAGGCAGCGTGAAAAAACAACGCCCCGCCCGCTATCTGCTGATCGATTACGCCGATCTCAACAAATAATCCCGATGAACACTTTGAGGCCGTCTGAACATTTCAGACGGCCTCGATTGTTACCCGCCAAGCCAAGCGGCGCACACCCAAGCCGCATGGCAAGCCCTTATAAAATTCAGTACAATACACACCTGATTTTTAAGATTGAGACGAACAAAGAGAACATCATGATTGAAGCCGAAATCGTCAACCAATTAAACGGTATGCTCAACGACCTTTCCGCACGCAGCAAAGACATCCGCGGCTACCTCGACTACGACGGCAAAAAAGACCGTTTGGAAGAAGTCGTCGGCCTTTCCGAAGACCCCGATTTGTGGAACGACCCTAAAAAAGCCCAAGAAATCGGCAAGGAGCGCAAAGTGCTTGAAGGCATCGTACTCACGCTCGACAACATCGCCGCCGGTATCGACGACAACCGCGAGCTGCTGGAAATGGTGGTGGAAGAAAACGACGAAGAAGGTTTTGCCGCCGTACAGGCAGACATCGCCAACCTCGAAAAACAAATGGGCGAGCTGGAGTTTAAACGCATGTTCAACCAGCCGGCCGACGTAAACAACTGCTTTATCGACATCACCGCCGGTGCGGGCGGCACCGAAGCGGAAGATTGGGCGGGCATGCTCTACCGCATGTATCTGCGCTATGCCGAACGCAAAGGCTTCAAAGTGGACGTGTTGGAAGAAGACGAAGGCGACATCGCCGGCATCAACCGCGCCACCATCAAGCTCGAAGGCGAATACGCCTACGGCCTTTTACGCACCGAAACCGGCATCCACCGTTTGGTTCGCTATTCGCCGTTCGATTCCAACAACAAACGCCACACCTCGTTCTGCTCGGTATTCGTTTACCCCGAAGTGGACGACAGCTTTGAAGTGGAAATCAACCCCGCCGACCTGCGTATCGACACCTACCGCGCTTCCGGTGCGGGCGGCCAGCACATCAACAAAACCGATTCGGCCGTGCGGATTACCCACAACCCCACCGGCATCGTGGTGCAATGCCAAAACGACCGTTCGCAACACCGCAACCGCGACGAAGCGATGAACATGCTGAAAGCGAAGCTGTTTGAATTGGAAATGCGCAAACGCAACGAAGAAAAACAATCGCTCGAAGACAGCAAATCCGACGTGGGTTGGGGGCATCAAATCCGCTCGTATGTGTTCGACCAATCACGCATCAAAGATTTGCGCACTTCTTACGAAGTCGGCAACATCAAAGCCGTGATGGACGGCGATTTGGACGGCTTTATCGAAGCCAGTCTGAAACAGGGCGTGTAAACACATATCCGCCCCTTCCCATTCCTTCAGGCCGTCTGAAAGGCTTTTTCAGACGGCCTGCCACACACCGAAAGCCGCACATGTCTCCCAAACTTCTACTTCCCCTTATCCTGCTGCCCGTTTGCGCACAAGCCGCCGTTAACATCCAACGCTGGCACACCGCCGAGGGCACACAAGTGCTGTTGGTAGAACGCCATGAAAACCCCATTGTCGACGTTCGCATCAGCTTCAAAGGCGCAGGCAGCACGTCCAACCCTGCCGACAAAAGCGAAGTGGCCGAATTTACCGCTTCCATGCTGACCACCGGCACCGAAGAACTCGACGAAGAAGCCTTTCATGCCCGCGTAAACGACTTGGCCGCCTCACTCAGCAGCGACAGCGGAGAAGAAGGTGCCGCCGTTACCCTGCGCAGCCTCAGCCGGGCCGACAGCCTACGCCCCGCCGTTGCCTTGCTCAACCAATCGCTAACCCGCCCGCGCTTTGCCGAACCTGTGTTCGAACGCCTGCGCAAACAAAGCATCACCGCCTTGCAGCAACAAGAAACCGACCCCGGTTTCATCGCCGAGCGCGAGCTGACCCGCCTCAATTACGGCAGCCATCCTTACGGACGCTCCGCCTATACCGGCGCCGACAACATCCGCAAAGTGACACTTAACGACATCCGCGCCTTCCACCGCAGCCGCTACGGTAAAAACAACGCCGTTGTTGCCGTGGTCGGCGACCTCAACCGCCGCCAAACCGAAGCCTTGGTCAAACAGGCATTAAACGGGCTGCCCGCGCGCAGCACCGCCGCGGAAAACGTGCCTGCCGTGCCCGAACACCGCTCCGAACAACGCCGCATCCCGTTTGCGGGCGAACAGGCCCAAGTGATGCTGGGCATGCCCTTAATCAAACGCCACGATCCCGATTATTACGCGCTCGTCGCCGGCAACTACGTTCTGGGCGGCGGCGGATTCGACAGCCGCTTAATGCAAGAACTACGCGACAAACACGGCTACACCTACGGCGCATCGAGCGGCTTGTCGCCCGCCAGCCAAGCCGGTCCGTTTACCATCGGCTTCTCTACCCAAAAAAACAATACCGAACCTGCTTTACAGGCCGCCCGCCGAGTGCTGACCGCCTTTATCGAAGAAGGCCCTACCGAAGCCGAATTAAAGCAGGCCAAAGCCAACATTACCGGCAGCTTCCCCCTGCGCTTCGACACCAATGCCAAACTCTTGGGCTACCTGAGCCTGATCGGTTTTCACAACTTGCCCGACAATTATCTCGAAGCCTACCCCAAAGCCATCTCCGCCTTAACTGCCGAGCAAATCAAATCTGCGTGGCAACGGCGGGTGAATCCTGAAAACATCAATATCGTGGTGGTCGGTGCCGACGGCGGCGCGCAAAAAGCCAAGCCGTAACACGGTTCACAGACCGAAAAAGGCCGTAACTATTATCGAGGCCGTCTGAAAAAAACTTTTCAGACGGCCTCGATTAAATGCAGCGCACATAAACCGTTTTCATCCTATGCCCCGTCATACTCGGGCTTGACCCGAGTATCTCGAATTTTGAGTAAGGTTGAGAGATACTCGGATCAAGCCCGAGCATGACGTGTTTACTTTTCACATTGACTTATCAAACCGATCAACTCCATCAGGTTTTACAGCACTTTTCCCTGTCGCCCCTTGAACGGTGGTGCGCCTTCCATTAAGCTGGGGCCGTCTGAAACACCTAACCCAAAGGAGAAAAAATGACCGTTACCGCCCATACCGTAGAATACCGCACCGCCAACGGCCTGAACCTGAAAAGCACTCTGTATCTGCCCACCCAAGCCGTTGACGGCCTTTCCGGCATATTGGTTGCCCCCGAATGGTGGGGTGTAACCGAACACGCCAAAAATGCCGCCAAACGCTTGGCAGAAGAAGGCTACGCCGCGATGGCGATGGATCTGTACGGCGATGCCCGCCTTACAGACGATGCCGCACAAGCCAACGAATGGATGACCGAAGTGCTGTCCGACCTGACCGCCCTGCCCGAGCGCACCCGCTTGGCCTTGGAAGCATTGGCCGAACGCCCCGAAGTCAACCCGCACCGCATCGGCGCCATCGGTTTCTGCTTCGGCGGCAGAGTGGTGCTCGATATGGCACGGCGCGGCGACAATCTCAAAGCCGTAACCAGCTTTCACGGCATTCTCGGCACGCCCACACCGGCTCAAGAAGGCTTTGTAAAAGGCGAATTGCTGATTGAACACGCCGGCAAAGACGTAATGGTAAGCGAAGAAGATGTTGCCGCCTTCCGCAAAGAAATGGACGATGCCAAAGTGCGTTACCACATCGACGTTTTCCCCGAAGCCAAACACGGCTTTACCAACCCGCAGGCAACCCGCAACGGCGAGAAAAACGGCGTTGATTTAGCCTACAACGAAGCCGCTGCCGAACAGGCTTGGCAAAATATGCTGGATTTGCTGGAGCGTAATCTGTAATCCGCCCGACAGCATAATCCACCAAACGACATCAATAGAAAAAGGCTGTTGCGTGATGGTGCAACAGCCTTTTTTCAGACGGCCGTCTGAAAACCTCAAATACTAAAAACGCGGCAACGCCCACGCCACGCGGTAGGCCCACAATCTCAACGCATAGCCGCCAAACAGCAACACGTTCAACATCAAGGGATTAATCCATCCCACCCTATCCAGCAGATACATCGCCAAGCCGATAATCACCGACACCGTGCCGTAAAAATCTTTGCGCAGAATCATCGGAATGTCGTTCACCAGCACATCGCGCACAATGCCGCCGCCGACTGCCGTTACAAAACCGAGCATCACCACACCGAAAATATTCAAATCCAAATCAAGCCCCACCTGCGCGCCGGTGATGGTAAAAGCCACCAAACCCAGCGAATCGGCCAGCAAAAAAGCCGTTGCCAGCTCGCGTTTGCGGCTTTTCTGCAATTTAAACAGCCACGAAAGCAGCAGTGTCATACCGATCACGATCCAAGCCGTGTTTTCAACAAACACCACGGGAATGCGCCCGATAACCGCATCACGGATAATGCCGCCGCCCACCGCCGTGAGCAAAGCGGCAATGAACACACCGAGCATATCCAAACGCTTGCGCACACCGACCAAATAGCCCGACACGGCAAAGGCCGCGGTGCCGATAATGTGGATAATCTCAGTAGCAGTCATGTTAATAAACTTCAAAAATAGAATGGAAGGCAAGGCTTGAACGATCGGCTTGAGGCCGTCTGAAAGCGGGCTGTGCGGGCTTCTCTAAAAGACACTGAGCGGGTTTGGCTCAAACAAGCCGTGCGGTTTTCAATAAAACTTTTTCAGGGCAACACGTCGCTTTCGTAGGGCGCAGATTATCTATGCGCCCGCAGGTAGTGTTGCGCGAGGACTAGGCCGCCAGCCAATCAACTTTAATAACCAGAAATCCAAAAACCAAAACAAAGGCGGATGTATCATCCGCCTTTCGTTCGCTTACAACCTAATCAGCTTGTGTTTGCGTTTTGCCGGATCAACGGCAAGATCTGCGGTTCAGTCTGCCGTAACGATCTACAACATTCTGAATGGCTTGGGCGCTTTTATCGTCCACACCAAAAAAGGTAACGTGCATTTTCGATACGCTCAGGCTGCGGTCGTTGCTGCTGTTGTCGCGGCCGCCTTGTTCCTGAATACGCGTGCCGCCGAAACCTGCGGTAGAAAGACGGGAAATCAACACTTGGGCGGCCGAGCGGCTGCTGGTAACGCCCACGCTGATGTCGCCTTCGTAAAGCGATCCGCTGAAACCTTTGGCAGCCAGATTATCGAGTTGCTCGATCGCATCGTCTCCGGCAGACACCAAAACGCGGTAGGTTTTTTCGGTTGGGGCAGCCGCTTTTTTGCTGTTGCTGCGTTTTTCTACCGTGCGCGAGGCGGCATGCGGCCATTGTTGGAGCAGGCCTTTGATGCGGTGGTAGTCGTCTTCGTCAAAGGTAATGGATGCAGTGGAAACACATTGGCCGGCACGGCTCTGCTCTTTCTGCTCTGCGGCCGACTCGGCTTTTTCCCGTGCGGCTTTCTCCCGTTCAAGCTGCTCGCGTTTGGCCTTTTCTTCGCGCTCTTTTTTCTCTTTGGCCGCCTCTTCTTCTTTAACTTTTTGCGCCAAAGCAGCCAGCACCACTTCGTCATCCAACGGTTCGGATGCTACCGGACGCGGATCGTTCTTGCTGATCCAGTCGGGATAAAGGATTTCAGGCGGCCTGTCGTTTGCGGCGGCAGGCGGTTTCAGCTCTTGTTGCGCACCGGCTACAATGGGCACGGTGGGCGCAACGGCGTTTTTTTGTTTTTCTGCTACACGGCTGGCAACCATTCCACCGAAAACGATGATGTTTAATGCTACCAGCACAGCAAATAGCCATTTCATTGTTGTTGTATCCAGTTAAGTAAGCCGTAAATCACAAGATTATCTACAATTTTAACCGTGTTGTCCAAAGCAAAAACAGACGGTAGTGCTTGAACGACTTTCGGTGCTCCGCCACCGGTAATGATGAGGTCAACGGGCTTGTCCGGCCCCACTTTTTCTTTCAATCTGGCGTGCATCAGCAAAATCGATCCGCATACGGCATCCATGATGCCGCTGGCCAAGGCATTGGCGGTAGTGGTGGGAAAGGGGTACACGCGCCCGAGCGGGCGGTTGAGGTTGGCGGTTTTCAAAGCCATGGCTTCTTTCATTAGATGGAAGCCGGGCATGATGGTGCCGCCGAGATAATGGTTGTCATCCGTCAGCGCATCTACGGTAACGGCTGTGCCGCAGCTCACCACCACGCAGGCATTGCGGGTAAAACGGCGGCTGCCGAGCGCATTAAACCACCTGTCGGCACCGTGTTCTTCTACATTGCGGTAATGGTTGCGGATACCGAGCGCTTGGGGCATAGACGCATGCCATTCCACCGGTTTCGACAACTGTTCTGCCACCAAGGCTTTTTTGGCTTCGCCGCACACGGCACTTCCTACGATACGGATATCGAGGCCGTCTGAACGTTCCCGCCACTCTGCACCGAGCAGGCTCAAGTCGCGGTAAGGCGAGCGGCCGGTATGAACAATCGCACCGTCTTCCACCCATGCCCATTTTAGTTGGCTGTTACCGCCGTCCAATAACAGATAACGGCTGGAAGGCGCTGTTTGCAGCGGTTGGGGTCTGTCGTCGGGGCGCAAACTGATTTCACCGCTAACGATTGTTTGCTCGGCATCGGCCGTCTGCAAACGTAATGCGCCTTCGGCAGTTACCCCGGCCATGATGCCTTCATGACGTATTTCGCCGTTTTGCAACAGGCAAACCGCTCGGCGGTAATCGCGGTTGGCAGCCAGATAGGCATCCATCAAAACGCCGAATCCTTGCTGTTCAAACTGCATTAATACGCGGTTTAACTCTTCAAGCAAAACCGACAATAAAACATCTGCACTCACGGCAGATGAGGCCGTCTGAAAAGCTGCCTGCACAGATGTGGCATGTGCCACTTCTTTCGGCAAAACAAAATTGATGCCGATACCGATTACCGCAACGGTTTTACCGCCGTTGCGCACCGTTTCTATAAGGATGCCGCCGAGTTTGTCGCCTCCGACAACCAAGTCATTCGGCCATTTGATTTGGGCAGGCACACCGAGCTTGAATAAGGCATTCCTGCACGCCAAAGCTACCGCCAATGCCAACGCACCCAATTCGTGCTGGCTCCGCTCAAACACTCTGCCGAAGCTGAACATCAAACATTCACCCAAACGGTTATGCCATGTTCTGCCCTGCCTGCCGCGTCCTTTCGTTTGCTGATGCGCAACAACCAACATCTTGCCCGCTTTTTGAGGTGTATGTTTGGCTGCCTCAAGCACAATATCGTTGCTCGATGTACACTCATGATACAAGGCCGTCTGAAAACCGTGTCCTGCACCGATATGCTGCAAACGTGTTTCGTCAAACACCGCCAAAGGCCGTACCAAACGCCATTGCCCATCGTGCTGGCGCAACAATCCGCGTACATGCGGCGGCATTTGCTGCCACAAACAATTGATTTGATGCGGTTTCAAGCCGATACCCGCACTCAAAGCCGAGATATGTTGGGGCAGGCCGTCTGAAAGCGCGGCAAGCAGCTTCCAATGCTGCGGTTTAAGTGGTGTCGTCATTGCTGCTCCGACGCATCCACCGCCCGGATTTTCGCAAGCGTCTGCGTAGTCGAAGTCTGATGCAGAAAAGGAATCGAATACACCTCGCCGCCCCGAGCAAGCGTTTCCTGTGCACCAACAATCTTTTCCACCGGCCAATCACCGCCTTTAATAAGAATATCGGGCTTAACCAACTCAATCACAGCAGCAGGCGTATCCTCATCAAACCAAGTAACCAAATCCACACTGGCCAGCGAAGCCGCCACCGCAGCACGATTAGCCAAAGTATTAATCGGACGGTCGCTGCCCTTACCTTGCCGCTTTACCGAAGCATCGGTATTCAAAGCCAAAACAAGCCCCGCCCCGGCAGAACGCGCCTGAGCCAAATACGTTACATGGCCACGATGCAGAATATCGAAACAACCGTTCGTAAACACCAACGGGCGCGGCAACGCGGCAAGCCGCTCCACCAACTGCTCCGGAGGGCAGATTTTTTTCTCAAAATCAGGTAAAGGCCAGTTTTGCATTTTGCACTTCCAAACAAAAACACGATGCGAAATGATACCTAAGCACAAGGTTTAATGAAAGATGCCGAGGATATTAATGAATTTTTCAGACGGCATTAAATGCGGTCAAAAAGCCGAGCTATAGTCAACTCAACATATTTCTGATACAAGGCTGCAATACCGCAGTAAAAAATTAAGTTGATCGACTATAGGGCTAATACTCGCCCCTTAATACCATAATGAGAAATAAAAATGCTTACCGATGATCAAGTTATCTATCAAAAAATCGGCAAATTACTTTGGTCTATTATGCCAACTAATGCTTTGAAAATAATCTATTCAGGAATGTTTGATGATGATATCAAACAAGGTGGAGCTTATTGGATCAATCAAAATAATCATGACGAAAGTTTTTATAACGGTTTTGATCTCCATAGAGCAAATAGAAAACAACAGAGCAAATAGAAAACAACATTAATATTCTATTAGAACAATTACAGAAATGCGCAATTTTTAAAAGTACTCCATGGACACATTGCCATATCAGCTTATCAGACTCGGGGAAGTTTAATATCCGTTTCGCCTATATCTCTGAAGATGACAGCTGGCCAAACCTTTTTATGAGGGGAATAAGCGATTTAACAGAAGATGAAGCTGAAAATACCTATCATGTTCCCAGAGAAATATGGGAGAAAAGAGTTAGGGTAAAAAATCAAACTTCCTGAGTTTAACAAATAAAATTAATTTAAGAATTTAGTAAGCAAAATTACCCAATATAGCAATGAGCTTATGAAGTGAAATTAAAAAAACAAGTACAAAAAGTTCAGTAGAATTACCGAAACCAATCCCTTCATATCCTGCCGCTTTTTGCTTTAAATTTGAATACTTTCGATACTTTAATAACTGACGGTAATCAGCCTTAGAAGCACCCACGTCCTAAGACTTTTGCTTCCGCGTATTCCGCCACAGGTTGAAACCTTTGCAAAACCCCACGCCAACAAACAGCCGGAACATGCTTCATCATGTTCCGGCTGTTTGTTGGCGTGGGGTTTTGCAAAGGTTTCAGGCTGTGCCATTGACCGAGCAGGACGGCTTTGAACATAGATAACAGGGGATAAGCGGGACGGCCGCCGTTGTCGCGCACGTAGCGGGTTTTGCGGCCGGCGAGGTATTGTTCAATGGGTGTCCGGTCAAGAATACGGTCGAGTTTGATGAGTGGGAAGCGGTCGAGATGTTTTTCGATGTGGTGGAGGGCGTCGGTGTGTAAAAAGCTGCTCATGAACAAAATCCTCTAAATTCCCGGAGTTTGATGTGAGTGGGAATTTAAAGGATTTTTGAGGGTTTTGCAAAGGTCTCAGGGTGCACACCATCACCATATTCCCCAAACAAAAGGATTTCCGCTACCGTCTTCATCCGCAAGACCGCCCTATCGTCCGTTTGGGTGAAGACGGGTTTTCAGAGCTTCACCGTCCCCGGTGCTTATTTACCCTTAATTGCCGGAACGGCTTTGTCGGTTTTCTTCTTGGCTCCACCGTTCACCGTCGCCTCATCGCGCAGCTTCGCTAAAACACCCTCGCCGATACCCTTCACGTTCTTCAAATCGTCCACACTCTTGAACTGGCCATTATGCTGACGGTAGGCCACAATCGCCGCCGCCTTCGACGGGCCGATACCCGGCAAAGCCTTCAACTCCTCCTCCGTTGCCGTATTGATATTCACCGCCGCCAGCGACAGCGCCGACAACAACATAGCCGATACCCCTGCGTAAAATCGTTTCATATATGTTTTCACAATAATGCTCCTTATTCCGAATGTGTTTGAAACGCCCCGTCCGTTGCCGCAGATTTTGCAGCACCTTTGTGGGCGGCCAACCATCATAAACAGATTAGCCCGACCCTTCAAATACTAATAACCAAAGTAACAATACAGATGCCGGATATTGTCGCAACCGGGCAACATCCCCTTTCATCACGAGACGGAACACTACCGCAAATAAACCTTTTTTTGCCCTATGCCTGTAAAACCATATGTGCGGCAAACAAGCCTTCCCCCGAGCCAGCAAAAAACCCCTGATATATGCAATATCAGGGGTTCGGAATAAGTGTCTGGCAGTGACCTACTTTCACATGGGTATCCACACTATCATCGGCGCTGAGTCGTTTCACGGTCCTGTTCGGGATGGGAAGGCGTGGGACCAACTCGCTATGGCCGCCAGACGTAAACTGTACAAATCGGGAAAGCCGTTAGGGAAGAACTCTTCCGCTTATTATTCAATCAACTGTGATGTGTATCGTCTTCAAGACTGATGTAAGCTTTATTTTTGAGAACACGTCTTTCAAAGTTCTTCAAATGATAGAGTCAAGCCTCACGAGCAATTAGTATCGGTTAGCTTCACGCATTGCTGCGCTTCCACACCCGACCTATCAACGTCCTGGTCTCGAACGACTCTTTAGTGCGGTTAAACCGCAAGGGAAGTCTCATCTTCAGGCGAGTTTCGCGCTTAGATGCTTTCAGCGCTTATCTCTTCCGAACTTAGCTACCCGGCGATGCGACTGGCGTCACAACCGGTACACCAGAGGTTCGTCCACTCCGGTCCTCTCGTACTAGGAGCAGCCCCCGTCAAACTTCCAACGCCCACTGCAGATAGGGACCAAACTGTCTCACGACGTTTTAAACCCAGCTCACGTACCACTTTAAATGGCGAACAGCCATACCCTTGGGACCGACTACAGCCCCAGGATGTGATGAGCCGACATCGAGGTGCCAAACTCCGCCGTCGATATGAACTCTTGGGCGGAATCAGCCTGTTATCCCCGGAGTACCTTTTATCCGTTGAGCGATGGCCCTTCCATACAGAACCACCGGATCACTATGTCCTGCTTTCGCACCTGCTCGACTTGTCGGTCTCGCAGTTAAGCTACCTTTTGCCATTGCACTATCAGTCCGATTTCCGACCGGACCTAGGTAACCTTCGAACTCCTCCGTTACTCTTTGGGAGGAGACCGCCCCAGTCAAACTGCCTACCATGCACGGTCCCCGATCCGGATAACGGACCTGGGTTAGAACCTCAAAGCCACCAGGGTGGTATTTCAAGGACGGCTCCACAGAAACTGGCGTCTCTGCTTCTAAGCCTCCCACCTATCCTACACAAGTGACTTCAAAGTCCAATGCAAAGCTACAGTAAAGGTTCACGGGGTCTTTCCGTCTAGCAGCGGGGAGATTGCATCTTCACAACCATTTCAACTTCGCTGAGTCTCGGGAGGAGACAGTGTGGCCATCGTTACGCCATTCGTGCGGGTCGGAACTTACCCGACAAGGAATTTCGCTACCTTAGGACCGTTATAGTTACGGCCGCCGTTTACTGGGGCTTCGATCCGATGCTTGCACATCTTCAATTAACCTTCCAGCACCGGGCAGGCGTCACACCCTATACGTCCACTTTCGTGTTAGCAGAGTGCTGTGTTTTTAATAAACAGTCGCAGCCACCGATTCTCTGCGACCCTCCAATGCTTACAGAGCAAGTCTTTCACATCAAAGGGCATACCTTCTCCCGAAGTTACGGTATCAATTTGCCGAGTTCCTTCTCCCGAGTTCTCTCAAGCGCCTTAGAATTCTCATCCTGCCCACCTGTGTCGGTTTGCGGTACGGTTCGATTCAAACTGAAGCTTAGTGGCTTTTCCTGGAAGCGTGGTATCGGTTACTTCTTGTCCGTAGACAATCGTCATCACTTCTCGGTGTTAAAAAAGACCCGGATTTGCCTAAGTCTTCCACCTACCGGCTTAAACAAGCTATTCCAACAGCTTGCTAACCTAACCTTCTCCGTCCCCACATCGCATTTGAATCAAGTACGGGAATATTAACCCGTTTCCCATCGACTACGCATTTCTGCCTCGCCTTAGGGGCCGACTCACCCTACGCCGATGAACGTTGCGTAGGAAACCTTGGGCTTTCGGCGAGCGGGCTTTTCACCCGCTTTATCGCTACTCATGTCAACATTCGCACTTCTGATACCTCCAGCAACCTTCTCAAGTCACCTTCATCGGCCTACAGAACGCTCCCCTACCATGCACTAAGTGCATCCGCAGCTTCGGTTACAGATTTGAGCCCCGTTACATCTTCCGCGCAGGACGACTCGACCAGTGAGCTATTACGCTTTCTTTAAATGATGGCTGCTTCTAAGCCAACATCCTGGCTGTCTGGGCCTTCCCACTTCGTTTACCACTTAATCTGTCATTTGGGACCTTAGCTGGCGGTCTGGGTTGTTTCCCTCTCGACAACGGACGTTAGCACCCGCTGTCTGTCTCCCATGATTGCACTTTCCGGTATTCTTAGTTTGCCATGGGTTGGTAAGTCGCAATGACCCCCTAGCCATAACAGTGCTTTACCCCCGGAAGTGATACATGAGGCACTACCTAAATAGTTTTCGGGGAGAACCAGCTATCTCCGAGTTTGTTTAGCCTTTCACCCCTATCCACAGCTCATCCCCGCATTTTGCAACATGCGTGGGTTCGGACCTCCAGTACCTGTTACGGCACCTTCATCCTGGCCATGGATAGATCACTCGGTTTCGGGTCTACACCCAGCAACTCATCGCCCTATTAAGACTCGGTTTCCCTACGCCTCCCCTATCCGGTTAAGCTCGCTACTGAATGTAAGTCGTTGACCCATTATACAAAAGGTACGCAGTCACCCAATTAATAGGCTCCCACTGTTTGTATGCATCAGGTTTCAGGTTCTATTTCACTCCCCTCCCGGGGTTCTTTTCGCCTTTCCCTCACGGTACTGGTTCACTATCGGTCGATGATGAGTATTTAGCCTTGGAGGATGGTCCCCCCATATTCAGACAGGATTCCACGTGTCCCGCCCTACTTGTCGTATACCTAGTACCACTGATGAAATTTCGAATACGGGGCTGTCACCCACTATGGCCAAGCTTCCCAGCTTGTTCTTCTATCTCAACAGCTATCATATACAGGCTCCTCCGCGTTCGCTCGCCACTACTTACGGAATCTCGGTTGATTTCTTTTCCTCCGGGTACTTAGATGGTTCAGTTCTCCGGGTTCGCTTCTCTAAACCTATGTATTCAGTTTAGGATACCGTATTAATACGGTGGGTTTCCCCATTCGGACATCACCGGATCATAGCTTTATTGCCAGCTCCCCGATGCTTTTCGCAGGCTTACACGTCCTTCGTCGCCTATCATCGCCAAGGCATCCACCTGATGCACTTATTCACTTGACTCTATCATTTCAAGAACCTCTCTGACTTCGTTGTTTCGGCGTTGACTACCTACGCAACTTGAAGACTCTACTCTGACAAAGCTTACTGCTTGTTGTGTACCGAACTGTGCCTTTTGTGTTTCACAGTCCGGTCGATACAATCATCACCCAAATACTGTGGCTTACCTGTTACGGTAAGCCGACATTGTCTTTGTTTGTTGATTTCGGCTTTCCAATTTGTTAAAGATCAATGCGTCTGTTTATCCGCTTACGGTTAAACTTTGCAAATTAAAACGAGCTGCGCATTCTAGCAGCTTACTTTAATTTGTAAAGTCCTTTTGGCGTAGTTTTGGTGGAGGCAAACGGGATCGAACCGATGACCCCCTGCTTGCAAAGCAGGTGCTCTACCAACTGAGCTATGCCCCCATACTCTTAACCAAGTATCGATACCGATTACTTTCGCTTTGAGAATGTCTGGTGGGTCTGGGAGGACTTGAACCTCCGACCCCACGCTTATCAAGCGTGTGCTCTAACCAGCTGAGCTACAAACCCAAGGCCTCTTGTCTTTGCACACCCAAACTTCAAGCATGCAAAAATTCTAACGCATCTTTAATTTCACAGTTTACCGATAAGTGTGAGTGCCCGCGACCTCTTCTTCTCTAGAAAGGAGGTGATCCAGCCGCAGGTTCCCCTACGGCTACCTTGTTACGACTTCACCCCAGTCATGAAGCATACCGTGGTAAGCGGGCTCCTTGCGGTTACCCTACCTACTTCTGGTATCCCCCACTCCCATGGTGTGACGGGCGGTGTGTACAAGACCCGGGAACGTATTCACCGCAGTATGCTGACCTGCGATTACTAGCGATTCCGACTTCATGCACTCGAGTTGCAGAGTGCAATCCGGACTACGATCGGTTTTGTGGGATTGGCTCCACCTCGCGGCTTGGCTACCCTCTGTACCGACCATTGTATGACGTGTGAAGCCCTGGTCATAAGGGCCATGAGGACTTGACGTCATCCCCACCTTCCTCCGGCTTGTCACCGGCAGTCTCATTAGAGTGCCCAACTTAATGATGGCAACTAATGACAAGGGTTGCGCTCGTTGCGGGACTTAACCCAACATCTCACGACACGAGCTGACGACAGCCATGCAGCACCTGTGTTACGGCTCCCGAAGGCACTCCTCCGTCTCTGGAGGATTCCGTACATGTCAAGACCAGGTAAGGTTCTTCGCGTTGCATCGAATTAATCCACATCATCCACCGCTTGTGCGGGTCCCCGTCAATTCCTTTGAGTTTTAATCTTGCGACCGTACTCCCCAGGCGGTCAATTTCACGCGTTAGCTACGCTACTAAGGCATCAAGTGCCCCAACAGCTAATTGACATCGTTTAGGGCGTGGACTACCAGGGTATCTAATCCTGTTTGCTACCCACGCTTTCGGGCATGAACGTCAGTATTATCCCAGGGGGCTGCCTTCGCCATCGGTATTCCTCCACATCTCTACGCATTTCACTGCTACACGTGGAATTCTACCCCCCTCTGACATACTCTAGCTACCCAGTTTCAAACGCAGTTCCCAGGTTGAGCCCGGGGATTTCACATCTGACTTAAGTAACCGTCTGCGCCCGCTTTACGCCCAGTAATTCCGATTAACGCTCGCACCCTACGTATTACCGCGGCTGCTGGCACGTAGTTAGCCGGTGCTTATTCTTCAGGTACCGTCATCACTCAAGGGTATTAGCCTCAAGCTTTTCTTCCCTGACAAAAGTCCTTTACAACCCGAAGGCCTTCTTCAGACACGCGGCATGGCTGGATCAGGCTTGCGCCCATTGTCCAAAATTCCCCACTGCTGCCTCCCGTAGGAGTCTGGGCCGTGTCTCAGTCCCAGTGTGGCGGATCATCCTCTCAGACCCGCTACTGATCGTCGCCTTGGTAGGCCTTTACCCCACCAACTAGCTAATCAGACATCGGCCGCTCGAATAGCGCGAGGTCCGAAGATCCCCCGCTTTCCTTCTCAAAGCGTATGCGGTATTAGCCATCCTTTCGGACAGTTATCCCCCACTACTCGGTACGTTCCGATGCGTTACTCACCCGTTCGCCACTCGCCACCCAAGAAGCAAGCTTCTCTGTGCTGCCGTCCGACTTGCATGTGTAAAGCATGCCGCCAGCGTTCAATCTGAGCCAGGATCAAACTCTTATGTTCAATCTCTAACTTTTAACTTCTGGTCTGCTTCAAAGAAACCGACTGACAATGATATAATCTTGTCTCGTCTGTTTTTGTCGCAGTGTGAGGCCTAAGACACTCACACTTATCGGTAATCTGTGTTGTTAAAGAACTTAAATCCGCCGTCTCAGCAGCGAAGAAACCGAACTATACACACCCCAAACCCAACCCGTCAACACCAAAAATGCAATTATTCGCACCAAATCACCCATCCCGATGTTTCTTATCGGTTTTTATTTCACACTCCGTAACAGCCAAACCGACAAACCGGCAACAAAACCCTACATCAATACATCAAAACCCTAAGTCACATACAAAATACAACCGGACAAAATACAACCGTGCCGTCTGAAAAAGTTTATTTCAGACGGCACGGTTGAGTTATGGCTGCTTGACGGTCTACTTTATGTTCTTATTAGATTAGAGTCGATATTTTAATACACACCATTTTCTCTCTGCCTGCCATAGTCTGCAGCCGCTGTAAACAGAACGTCTGTCGAAGAATTCAACGCAGTTTCAGCAGAATCTTGAACTACTCCGATAATGAAACCTACTGCAACTACTTGCATAGCTACATCATTTGAAATGCCGAACAAATTGCAGGCCAATGGAATCAGCAGCAACGATCCACCGGCAACACCCGAAGCTCCTGCCGCACTAACTGTTGCAACCAAACTCAACAGGAGGGCTGTGACAAAATCAACTTGGATACCTTGCGTATGCGCGGCTGCCATAGCCAATACTGTAATGGTAATGGCTGCTCCTGCCATATTGATGGTAGCGCCCAAGGGAATAGAAATAGAATAAGTATCTTCGTGCAAACCCAGTTTTTTCGCTAAAGACATGTTAACCGGAATGTTGGCGGCAGACGAACGGGTAAAGAAAGCCGTCACGCCGCTTTCACGCAGGCAGGTAAGAACGAGCGGATAGGGATTGCGGCGGATTTTCCACCACACGATTAAGGGATTAATCACCAATGCAATAAACAGCATACAACCAAGCAATACTGCCAGCAGTTGCGCATACCCTATTAGGGCATCAAAACCTGTTTCTGCTATGGTAGACGCCACTAGGCCGAAAATACCCAAAGGTGCAAAACGGATAACCCATTTGACTACTTTTGAAACTGCATCCGCAAAATCTGCAATCATCATCCGCGTTTGCTCGGAGGCATGACGCAGAGCAAAACCCAAAACCAAACCCCAAGCCAAAATGCCTATATAGTTGGCATTGGCAATGGCGTTAACCGGATTGACCACCAAGTTCAGCAGCAGGGTTTTCATTACTTCTTTAATGCCGGAAGGCGGTGTAGCGGCAACATCACTGGCGTTGACCAATACGATTTCGGTGGGAAACAGAAAACTGGCGATTACGGCACAAAGTGCGGCTGTGAAAGTGCCGATGGCATACAGTGTAATAATCGGCTTGATATAGGCTTCGTTGCCTCTTTGATGGCTGGCGATGGCACTCATGACCAAAACAAACACCAACACCGGTGCAACTGCTTTCAATGCACCGACAAACAGCGTTCCCAGCAATCCGGCTGCCAAACCGGCACCGGGAGACAACCAAGCCAGTGCGACACCCAAAACCAGCCCGATAATAATCTGCTGAACCAAACTGACGCGATTAACGGCATCAATAACCGGATTTCCACTTGCCACGATGCATCCTTATAATATAAAGGTTAAGAATAGCTAACATTCTAAAATAAAACGCTTTGAATGGATAGCAGCATTAAATTTTTCACATTTTTCTTTGCCGCATTATTTGAAATTTACGCAAACAGAAATAATGAAACTTTGTTTTTCGCGCATTTTACAAGCTGTTTGTGTTTTCGGCGTATTTTCGTTTGTGAATTTGCAGTTTTCGGAAAATCTGTAAAATTTACTGCCCCGATAAATGCTTATTCATCTTCGGAGCGGGTTTTACCAAGGATGGACCAACTGCCGAACACTATAAAAAATGCTAAAATCGCCTCTCGTCTATACCGGCACGTTTATCAAATTAAATTGGTTTGAAGTTTATATGAAGAAACACACCGCTAAGCTGTTATTGCCCACTCTTTCGCTCGCCTGCGCCCAAGCTTTCGCTTATACGCCGGCTCCGGAAGACTATGTGCCTATCAAAAAGGAGCGGAAAGAACAGATTGAAGAAAGCGGTGGAAAAAAGCTGCCGGTAAAATATCCGATTCGTATTAACGTGAACGATAAAGAGGTCAAAGCAATGCTCGAAGAGCATCTGCCTTTGATCGCCCAGCAGGAAGAAGAGGAGTTGGATAAGGAACAGTTGGGATTTCTTGCCGAAGAAACGCCTGAAAACGTGATCACAATGTTGAAAACCAAAGGCTATTTTAACGGTAAAGTAACGGTAGAGCCTGCGGGCGAAGGTTATCGGGTGAACGTAACGACCGGCCCGCGCACCAAAGTAGACAACGTGGGTGTGGCCATTGTGGGTGATGTGCTGCAAGACGGCGATTTGGCGCAATACTACAAAACGGCTTTGGAAAACTGGGCGTTGCCGGTGGAAGACCCGTTTGATCAAAACAACTGGAGCAGCAGCAAAACATCGGTGTTGTCTGCGGTAACGCGCAAAAAATACCCGCTGGCCAAACTGTCGCATTCGCAAGCTACGATTAATCCTTACAACAATACTGCCGATCTCAATGTGGTTGTTGAAAGCAACCGCCCCATTTATTTCGGCGACATCCAAATCAGCGGCACGAAACGTTATCCCGAAAGCGTAGTGCGCGGCATGGCTAAGTTTCAGCCCGGTTCGCCTTACGACTTAGACCAGCTTCTCGATTACCAACAGGCTTTGGAACAGGACGGGCATTATTCGGGTGCTTCGGTACAGGCTGATTTCGATAATCTTCAAGACGACAGGGTACCGGTGAAAGTGGCGGTTTCGGAAGTGAAACGGCACAAGGTTGAAGCAGGCGTGCGTTATGATTCCGAATACGGCTTGGGGGGGCGCATCGGCTACGACTATTACAACCTGTTTAACCGCGGCTATATCGGTTCTTTTGTGGTGGACACCGACAAATATGAAACAACGGTGGCCGCTGGTATCAGCCAACCGAGGAAAAGCAACGGGCATTATCTGACTTCTAATGTTTCTTACACCCGCTCGACCACGCAAAATCTTGAAAAGCACGCTTTAAGCAGCGGCATTTGGCGTGTGCGCGACCGCAACAATATCGAATCGCGCATCGGTATCGAATATCTGACCGAAAGCAGCCGCGTTCCCGATACGAACTACGACTTGGGCCGCAGCCATGCCACAATGGTAACGGCTTCTTGGAAGCGGCAGGAAATGACTACCCTGCTCCGCCCGGAAAACGGCTATTATCTCGACGGCAAAATCGGTTCGACCATCGGTTCGTTGCTGTCTTCCACCACTATGGCTCGGGCACGCGCCAATGCCGGTTATTACTTCACGCCCGAAAACAAAAAAATAGGCACGTTTATCGTGCGCGGCCAATTGGGTTATGTTTATGCGCGTGAAGATCAGGAAGTTCCTTCTACCTTGCGTTTCCGTACCGGCGGTGCCACGTCGATCCGCGGTTACGAACTCGACAGCATCGGCTTGCAGGGGCCGAACAATTCGGTGCTGCCCGAACGTGCTTTAGCAGTAGCCAGCCTCGAATACCAATACCCGATCAACAAGAGTTTTTCGGCGGCGGTATTCCACGACATGGGCGACGCTGCTTTAAATTTCAAAAAAATGAACCTGAAGCACGGCACCGGCTTGGGTGTACGCTGGTTCAGCCCCGTAGCACCGTTCTCTTTCGACATTGCCTACGGCCACCAAGACAAAAAAATACGCTGGCACATCAGCTTGGGCACACGTTTTTAAACCGCCCCTTCAAGGCCGTCTGAAACCGTTTTTCAGACGGCCACACCTTTATCACGCAAGCTATTGAACATAAGCGACGGCAGAACATCTTCCTACCGCACCTGCCCGATCCGAGATGCACACAGGTTGAAACAACATGACAAACCATAAGGATAACGAACACACCGTGCAAACCCCGCCGGCCGCACCTGCCGCAGATGCTGCCGGCACGGGGCCGTCTGAAAAAAAGCCCGCAAAAAGAAAATGGCTCAAAATTCTGGCCGTGCTGTTTGCCGTGGTATTGTTTCTGCTGACCGCCCTATTCGGCGCGGCAGTATGGCTGGTAAGCACCGAATCCGGCCTGCGTTACGGCCTGTATAACATTCCGTCGTGGTTCGGCGTCAACATCCAATCGAAAAACCTCAAAGGCACTGTATGGGAAGGCTTTACCGGCGACGGCTGGCGCATCGAAACCGAAGGTGCCGACGTAGAAATCAGCGCCTTGACATTCGACTGGCAGCCGCAAGACCTCAAACAGAAAAAACTGCATATCCGCCAGATCATCGCGGGCGACATCAGCATTGTTACCAAACCCACTCCGCCGAAAGAAAAACAACCGCCGCAAGGGCTGCCTAAAAGCGTGAGCCTGCCGCTGGAAGTGCTGGTGGACAAACTGGAAACCGGCAAAATCAGCGTAGGCCCGCGTGCCGACAAACAAACGATGTATTTCAACCATCTGCTGGCTTCATACGGTTACGACCACCATCTGCACAGCCTGAAACTCACCGACATACAAACCCCGTGGAACCAAGCTTCGGGCAACGCATCTTTGGGCGTGAACAGCCCCTTCCCCATTCAGGCCGTTATCAACGGCAGCGGCACATTGGATAACGAACACGCCGTTGCCGCCACACGCTTTTGGGGCAGCCTGCAAGACGTTGAAACCGATATCCGCATCGACGGCGACAACGTGCGCCTGCACGCCACATCCGTGCTGCATCCTTTCGCCACCAAACTGAACGACAAAATCAAACTCGTGCAGGTAAAAGGCTTCAACATCAACCCGAGCGCGTTTTTGCCCTCGCTGCCCAAGGCCAAACTCGAATTTGACGCCACCATCGTGCCTTCTTTTGAAAAAGGCATCGGTTTGGAAGGTTCGATAGACTTGCTCAACAGCGCAGCCGCACCTGCCGATGCCCAAGGCATTCCGGTACGCAAACTGCTGTCGGGCTTTACCATCAACGATGAAGGACTGATCCGCATTCAAGATACCGAAGCCCAACTGATGAACAAAGGCACCGTAGGGCTGGCCGGTACCATCGATACCGCCAAACAAGAGCTTGCCCTCGCCGCCTCCCTGCGCGACATCACCGCCGCCGACGTGGTCAAACAAAAACTCGACGGCAAATTAAACGGCACCATCAAAGTCGGCGGTGCATTCAACAACTTGGAAACCGGCTGGCAACTGAACACGGGCAACGCCCTTTCAGACGGCCTCATCCAAATGCACACCGACACCCGCAACGGCCAACAAACCCTGCAATTCAAACAAGTGCGCGTGCGGCCCGAAAACGGCGGCGAAATCAACGCCACAGGTTCGCTGGAGCTGTTTAAAAACCAAGCACTCAAACTCGACGTTGTCAGCAAAAACTTCAACCCCGGCAAACTGAACGCACAATTTCCCACCGGAAGCGTAAACGGCACCATCAACGTAAACGGCGAAATCACCCATCAAAAATACAGCGGCAAAATGCAGTTCGGCCCCAGCACCCTTTCCGGCGTACCGCTCAAAGGCAGTGCCGATGTCGTTTATGAAAAAGCCCACCTCTCGCGCGCCGTGGCCGATATCCTGTTGGGTAACAACAGCATCAAAACCAACGGCAGCTTCGGCAAACAAGGCGACCGCCTGAACGTGGACATCAACGCCCCCGATTTGAGCCGCTTCGGTTTCGGATTAAGCGGATTGGTAACCGCCAAAGGCTATATCGCCGGCGACCCCGCCAAACTCGAAGCCGATCTGGTCGGACAAGCCCGCAGCCTGCGCGTTGCCGATGCCGTACAAATCAACGACCTCAACTTCAAACTGCAAGGCTCGCCCGATTACAGCCGCCCCTTAAACGTCGAACTCAAAGGCAACCGCATCAGCATACTCGGCGGCGGCTCGCCCACCGTGATCGATGCCGTCGATTTATCCGTTAACGGCACGGGTTTGAGCCACCGCATCCGCGGCGGCGGCAATATGTCGCTGGGCGGCAAACCCTACACCCTTGCCGTCGATGCCAACGGCGGCTTAGACAACAAACAACAATGGAAAGGCACGCTCAGCGTGCTGGATATCGGCGGCGCATTCAATCTCAAGCTGCAAAACCGCATGAACCTTGAGGCCGGCGCCGAACGCGTTGTGATGAGTGCGGCACGCTGGGCGGCTATGGGCGGCAGCCTGAATATGGAAAACTTTGTTTGGGACAAGAGAAACGGCATCACCACCAAAGGCAACGCCGTCAATCTCGATATGTCGCAACTGCATAATTTCTACACCCCGCCCGTGAAACACAATCTCGTTTTGGCCGGCGACTGGGATTTGTCGTACAGCCAAAACGCCCGCGGCTATCTCAACATCCGCCGCCAAAGCGGCGACGTAGAACTGCCCTACCGTAAACAGATGCTTGGTTTGGGCGCATTGTCGCTCAACACCACTTTCCAAAACGGCCGCATCGACAGCAAACTGAACGGCGTAACCGGCTACGGAAAAATCGACGGCAATGTCGTGATCAGCCAGCAGTTTGGTAACGACATCAAACTCGCGCCCATCAACGGCAAAATCAGCATCGGTGCGCCCAATCTCGAAGCCTTCCGCAACTTCCTGCCCGTAGGCCAAACCCTGAGCGGCAATTTGGAAGGCGTAGCCACCATAGGCGGGCGTGTCGGCCAACCGCAATTTAACGGTGCGCTCAACGGCAACGACCTTTATTACCGCAATCAAGATTTGGGCTTGATACTCGATCAAGGCGTATTGCGCTCGCGCATTCAAGGCCAATCGTGGCTGATCGACAGCCTGCGCTTCCACCGTGGCGGCACCGTCGAACTGAAAGGCACGGTCGGCCTAAACAACGCCGAACCTAATGTTAATGTCGACATCTTATTCAACCAATACCATGCGCTCGACAAAGCCAACCGCCGCCTGACCCTCAGCGGCAATGCCAAAATGCTCTATACCGAAGCCAACGGCATTATCCTAACCGGCGCACTTAAGGCAGACTCGGGCCGCTTCGGCCTGCAAAAATCCGGCATGCCCACTCTGGATGAAGACGTGGTGGTGCTGGGCGAGGTAGAAAAACCAAAAACCACACCCACGCCCATCAGCATGAATCTCGTGCTAGACCTCAACAACAACCTGCGCTTTACCGGCGAAGGTTTAGACGTTACCCTAGGCGGCCAACTCAACCTGACCGCCAAACCGGGAGAAGCCGTTCAGGGCGTAGGCACGGTTAACGTGATCAAAGGCCGCTACAAAGCCTACGGTCAAGACCTCGACATCACCAAAGGCCAAATTTCCTTCGTCGGCCCGCTGACCTCTCCCAACCTCAACATCCGCGCCGAACGCCGCTTGTCTGCCGTCGGCGCCGGTGTAGAAGTGCTCGGCAGCCTCAACAACCCGCGCATTTCACTCGTAACTAACGAAGCCATGAGTGAAAAAGACAAATTGTCGTGGTTGATTCTCAACCGCGCCAGCAGCGGCAGCGACAGCGACGAAGCCGCCCTTTCCGCCGCCGCCGGTGCATTTCTCGCAGGCCGCGTCAACGACAAACTCGGCTTGGTTGACGACTTCGGCTTTACCAGCAAACGCAGCCGCAACGCCCAAACCGGCGAACTCAACGCCGCCGAACAGGTGCTTACCGTAGGCAAACAGCTCACCAACAATCTCTACTTGGGCTACGAATACGGCATCAACAGCACCACCCAATCGGTGAAACTGGTTTACCAGCTTACCCGCGCCATTCAGGCCGTAGCCCGCGTAGGCAGCCTCTCGTGGGGAGGCGAGGTCAAATACAGCATACGTTTCGATTAAACACCGGCAGGCCGTCTGAAAGCACTTTTTCAGACGGCCTGAGATCTTTTCCCCCAATATATTAAGCCGGCCAGCCCTTGCCCGCCTTGTATGGCAGGTAAGGCGTGATAAAGCGATACACAACGGCGCAACCGCATACAGTGATGCCCGCCCCACCTATAAGCATGCCGTCTGAAAAGCCGCTTTGATGTATAATTGCCGCCGGTTTCAATCCCCAAGCCGCATAACGGCTGTGCACCGACAACAGACAGGAATCCGCTATGATCAACCCCATTTCCGCCCTTTCCCCGCTCGACGGCCGCTACGCCCAATCCGTAGAAGCCCTGCGCCCCATCTTCTCCGAATACGGCCTGATGAAAGCCCGTGTGAAAGTTGAGCTGAACTGGCTCAAAGCTCTGGCCGCCGAACCCAAAATCACCGAAGTGCCCGCATTCAGCGACTTCACCGTTGCCGAAATCGACCGTGTGATTGCCGAATTTTCGCTGGAAGATGCCGCCGCCGTGAAAGCCATCGAAGCCACCACCAACCACGACGTGAAAGCCATCGAATACTGGTTGAAAGAGCGTTTTTCAGGCGTGCCCGAAGTTGCCGCCGCCGGCGAATTCATCCACTTCGCCTGCACCAGCGAAGACATCAACAACCTTTCCCACGCCCTGATGCTGCAAGAAGCACGCGAAGCCGTGTTGCTGCCGAAGCTGGCCGAAATCACCGCCAAGCTCACCGAAATGGCACACGACTTGGCCGCCGTGCCGATGATGAGCCGCACCCACGGGCAACCCGCCACGCCATCCACCTTGGGTAAAGAAATCGCCAACGTCGTTTACCGCCTGCAACGCCAAATCAAACAGCTTGCCGCACAAGAATTTTTAGGCAAAATCAACGGCGCCGTCGGCAACTACAACGCCCACATGGTCGCCTACCCCGATGTGGATTGGGAAGCACACTGCCAAACCTTCGTCGAGCAGGCATTGGGCCTCACCTTCAACCCCTACACCATCCAAATCGAGCCGCACGACTACATGGCCGAGTTCTTCCAAACCCTCAGCCGCATCAACACCATCTTAATCGACTTCAACCGCGACGTATGGGGCTACATCTCCCTCGGCTACTTCAAACAAAAAGTCAAAGCGGGCGAAGTAGGCAGCTCCACCATGCCGCACAAAGTCAACCCCATCGACTTTGAAAACTCCGAAGGCAACTTGGGCATGGCCAACGCCGTGTTGGGCTTCCTTTCGGAAAAACTGCCCGTGTCCCGCTGGCAGCGCGACCTCACCGACAGCACCGTGCTGCGCAACATGGGCGTGGGCGCAGGCTACACCGTGCTGGGCTTGACCGCCCACCTGCGCGGCCTGAACAAACTCGAAGCCAATCCCGCCGCCTTAGCCGCCGACTTGGATGCCACTTGGGAACTCTTGGCCGAACCGATTCAAACCGTGATGCGTCGCTACGGCGTGGCCAATCCGTATGAAAAACTGAAAGACCTCACCCGCGGCAAAGACGGCATCACGCCCGAAGTGCTGAAAGTGTTTGTCGAATCGCTGGACATCCCCACCGATGCCAAACAGCAGCTGCTGGCTTTAACACCCGCGCTGTATGTGGGCAAAGCCGAAGCGTTGGCGAAACGTATTTAATTAAGGCGTTTGAAATAACAACAGGCCGTCTGAACATTTCAGACGGCCTGTTGTGTTTTTAGACGGTTTAATACACAGCCACGCGAAGGTGGCTGAGTGGTATCCGTGCCGTTTCTTCTCTTGCACGTTTCAACACACAGCCACGTGAAGGTGGCTGACAAGTGGGACGCGCGGTAAACATGATGTTGGAGATGTTTCAACACACAGCCACGCGAAGGTGGCTGATTGCCAACGGCCTGAAACCGACTACCGTTTAAGGGGTTTCAACACACAGCCACGCGAAGGTGGCTGAGTTGTGGCACGCAAACAATTCTGACGGGCGGGGTTGTTTCAACACACAGCCACGCGAAGGTGGCTGATGGATTTTCGGATAAATCAGCTTAAAATTACACATGTTTCAACACACAGCCACGCGAAGGTGGCTGATTGTTAACACTTGCACTTTTCCAATATCTTAACAGTTTCAACACACAGCCACGCGAAGGTGGCTGAGTGTAGTAATTATCCTACGTGTAAGTACGCTGCTGATGTTTCAACACACAGCCACGCGAAGGTGGCTGAAGCCCTTTCCCCATCCCTTGTGTCACGCAGCTTCAAGTCATCATCTGCGCTAAACAGGTTGTAAAAAGGCCATGCCGAACTATATCACGGCTTATGCACTGGCAACGGTTTGAATCGCCAAACAAAAATACTTCGCTAATCTCGGTGTGTTTTGATGTGAACCGCAGGTTGGCGCGATATAGCCGTTTTCAGACGGCATCACTCTATAGTACATCGGTCATACTCGGGCTTGGCCCGAGTATCGCCTAAATTTGCTGAAAATCGAGATACTCGGGTCAAGCCCGAGTATGAAGGTTTTGTTATTAAACTTAAGTGGATTAACTATATAGTTGCCAAACGAATCGAGACCTTTGCAAAACCTTGCGTCTGCGGCTTTTAGAGTGAAGGCCGTCTGAAAAGCGGTTTTCAGACGGCCTCTATCCAAGCTAAGCGGAAATAAGGTTAGATTAACGGGGTGGCGGTTTCATCGGATAAAGCCGACACGGGTGCATTCTGATAAGCATATTCGGCTTTTGCAGGCGGAGCGGCTTGTTTGCCGGCTTCGGCATTACCGAGAACGGCCTCGAGTTTGCTGTTGATTCTGCTTTCGAGCAAATCGTGGCTCACGGTTTCGGTATCGAATGCGAATAATTTGACGGATACGTTTTTTTCACGGTTCAGCTGCCGCTTTATTTCTAATGTATCTGCGCTGTCCTTGAAGCCGATAACCCAGTCGGTTTGCCCGCCTGCGGCATAGGTGATTTTTTTGAATGTGAGGTCTTCGGGGGTGATGCCTTTGTCGAAGCGCACGATATTGTTGCCTTGTGCGTCGATCAGGGTATCTCTGCCGCCGTCTTTGCCGAAAACGTAGGTATCGTTACCGGCTCCGCCATACAGCGTGTCGTTGCCTTTGCCGCCGTTTAGGGTGTCGTTGCCCTGCAAGCCGTGCAGCAGGTCGTTGCCGTTGCCGCCGATAAGCAGATTGCCGTTTACGTCGCCGAAGAGCATGCGGTCGCCGGTGTCGGGCAGGTCGCGCAGGGCGAATTTGATGGTGTGGGTGGCGTCGTCGCTGAGTGTGCGGTCGGGATAATAAGAATGGAAGGAGAATTGTATTTCGGCTTCCTGGATGCCTTTGTTGGGGATGAAAACCAAATCTTCGCTGTCGGAAACGTGGAAAATATCCGATTTAACCCATTGGCGGATGCTGCCGTCTGAAGACATATACGCCAAGCGGCCTCCGGTGATTTTTTGGATATCGTAGCTGTGTTCGGGATGGGCATTGTTTGCGCCTACGCCGAAATCGGCGGCACTCAAGCGGTAGGCGTTGTTGTTGTCGATGGTCAGGGTTTTGACATTGCCCTGTATGCCGATGATGTCTTGCAATGCCCACGGCTTGTAAGAACCTGTATCGAAAACAAAATTTTGAATGGCGGCATCATCGCTGTGGGCATTTTGGTTGTGGATAAGCAAAACGTCGCGGGTGCCTTTGATGCCGACTTTCCACACGTTGTCGATACTGCCGCTCGGCAATACATCTGCTTTGATTTCTAAATCTTGCGGGCGTAAACCTGCGCCGAAACGTACGGTGTTTTCGCCTTCGGGATCGTCAAGGGTTTCGATACCGGGAATGCGGTAATCGATAATGGTGTCGATGCCGTAGCCTTTGGTGAAAAAATAGGTGTCGTTGCCTTTGCCGCCGTATAGGGTGTCGTTGCCTTTGCCGCCGTCTAAGTAGTCATCGCCGTCGTTGCTGTCGCGCCAGTAAAGTCTGCCTTGGGCATTTTTTTCGGGGCGGGCATAAGTGCCGCCGATCAGCCGGTCGTTGCCTGTGCCGCCGTATAGTCTGTCGCTGCCGTCACCGCCGCGAACGTCGTCGTTGCCGCCTCTGCCGTCAATCACGTCGTTACCGCCGCCGCCGCGCAGCAGGTTGGTTTGGGCATTGCCGGTGAGTTTGTTGTTGCCGCTGTTGCCCGTGGCTCTTGCGGCCTTCTCGCCGGTTAGGGTGAGGTTTTCGATATGTTCGGACAGGGTGTAATCGGTGCTGCTGAATACGCTGTCGGTGCCTTGTCCGGCAAATTCAACGATTTTGTCGTTACGGTTGTCCACTTGGTAAACGTCGTGTCCGTTGCCGCCGAACATCACATCGGCTCCGCTGCCGCCGTCCAAATAATCGTTGCCGCCGTTGCCGTAAAGATAATCGCGGCCGCCGCCGCCCACCAAACGGTTGCGGTTTTCATTGCCGATAATCACGTTGCCCGCATCATTGCCGAAACCGTTGAGCGCGGTTTTGCCTACCAAAGAAAGATTTTCAACATTTTGCGGCAATGTGTAATGAACGGTGCTGTACACGGTATCGGTGCCTTGATCGGGTTTCTCGATCACGCGGTCGCCGGGGTGGGTAACGCGGAAAAAGTTGTTGCTTTCATCTCCGTACATCACACGGGGAGAACGGGCGGCAGATTCTGCTTTCAACGCCGATGCGCCGGCTTGGCCGTCTGTTGCGGTGCCTGAGGCCCGATTTTGTTTGCTGCTCATGATAACTTCCTTATCAAAAAATCAAGACAAATAATCATTCATGAGTCGAGACGCACCCTATGGTTTGGTGCAACGCACCTTAAAAAATATTAATATTGAATATATTTATGTTGTTATTATAATGTATAAATAATTGTAATTATAAATAATTTTTATTATTTATTTTCAAATAATAATACAAACGGATAAAGGCGTTTGCACGCACCCAATGCAGACGCGGTTCAAAGCGCAGCAGCATGGTCGGCGGGCAACGCACAACGCAGAAATGCGCCGAACATGGCGGTTTTGCAAAAGTCTCAAACTGATTGTGCAGGCTGATGGGAATGTTTTTTCAGACGGCCTTTGTTCAAATTCTCTGCTTTTTCAATTCCAAAGCGGGCAAAAGCGTGATTTTTGTAGCCCGTTTCGTGAAGTTAGGCATGTTTTGTCATAAAATACCCGAAAATCAACCGTGCCAAACAATCGCTGTGGCCAAGACAGCCAAGCAACCCCGACTTGAGTGCAAGCCGTCGATAACGCCGTTCAAGACTGACTTTTCGGCCAAAGGGGCGTAAAGTTGCATCATCAAGGTTTTTTTGGCAGTTAACCATCTCATAACCATTGTGTTCTTTCTCCTCGGGAGCGCCCAAAATGACGGCTGTCCGCGCCTTCTTATCAACCTGCCTGTTGGCCTTGCTGCCGCTCGGCTTTCTTGCCGTGATGGTGGTTGCGCCTTTGCTGGCTTTGGCGTTTTACGAAAACCAAGGGTTGGTGTGGCAGGTATTGCAAGACGAATACATTCAGATGCGTATCGGTTGGACAACGCTTCAGGCGGCTCTTACCTGCCTGTTCACGCTGCTGCTGGGCGTGCCTGTGGCTTGGACGCTGGCCCGTTTGGAATTTCGCGGAAGAAGATGGATTCTGCGGCTGCTGATGCTGCCTTTCGTGATGCCCACACTGGTGGCCGGCATGGGCGTGTTGGCTTTGTTCGGGCCGCACGGGTTGCTGTGGGCAGGCTGGGAAGACACGCCTTACCTGCTGCTGTACGGCAATGTTTTTTTCAACCTTCCCGTGCTCATCCGCGCCGCTTACCAAGGCTTTCTGCAAGTACCCGCCGCACGCCTTGAAACAGCCCGAACACTCGGTGCGGGCACATGGCAGCGTTTTTGGCATGTTGAACGCCCCGTGCTGCAACCTTGGCTCGCAGGCGGCATGTGTTTGGTGTTTTTATACTGTTTTTCAGGCTTCGGACTGGCCTTGCTGCTCGGCGGCAACCGCTACGCCACCATAGAAGTCGAAATCTACCAACTGATCGCCTACGAACTGGATACGGCCACCGCTTCCGTGCTGGTTTGGCTGGTATTCCTCATCACCGCACTGGCCGGCATCGCCTACGCTTGGCTAAGCCGCCGAACCGCCTCCGGCAAAAACATCCGCCCGCTGACGCCGGAACCGCCGCGCACCCGCACCCAAAAAACCATGTTGGCCGCCACACTCGCCCTGCTGGGCTTATGCTGTGCCTTACCGCTGTTGGCCGTGTGTTTTCAGGCGGCATCGGCCGGCGCTTCATGGCAGGTTTGGCAGGAAGCCGACACCCTTGCCGCCGCATGGAACACCCTGCGATTTACCTTTTCGGCCATGCTCGCCGCCATACTGCTCGGCATCCTCCACGCCGCACTCGCGCGCCGCGTTGTGTGGATACGCGGATTAACCTTTCTGCCGTTTATGGTATCGCCCGTATGCGTAGCATTCGGCCTGCTGCTGCTTTATCCCGAATGGACAGCCTCTCTGCCCCTGCTCATCGCCACCTACGCCCTGCTGGCCTACCCCTTTATCACCAAAGACATACTGGCCGCATGGGACGCCCTCCCCCCCAACTATACCGCCGCCGCACGCAGCATGGGCGCAAACCCCTTTCAGACGGCCCTTTACGTTACCGCCCCCCTGCTGCTGCCTTCCCTCCGCCGCGGCCTTACCCTCGCCGCCGCCACCTGCGTGGGCGAATTTGCCGCCACCCTGTTTTTATCCCGCCCCGAATGGCAAACCCTTACCACCCTCATTTACCGCTATCTCGGCACGGCCGGCAGCGACAACCACGACCGCGCTATGGTACTGACCGCCATCCTGATGTTGCTCGCCTTTATCGTCTTCCTACTGCTCGACTCGACAGAAAAGAAACAACAGGCCGTCTGAAAAAGGAAAACCCATGCTGCAACTCAAACACATCAACAAACACTACGGCAGCAAAACCGTGGCCGACAACATCACACTCGAAGTAGCAAAAGGCCACATTCTCGCCATACTCGGCCGCTCCGGCTGCGGCAAATCCACCCTGCTCAAAATCACCGCCGGGCTTGTCGAACCCGACAGCGGCGAAGTATGGATAAACGGCAGCAACCTCACCCGCACCCCGCCCGAGCACCGCCGCATCTCACTCGTCTTCCAAGACTACGCCCTGCTGCCCCATCTCAACGCCCTCCAAAACGTCGCCTTCGGCCTCAAAATGCAAGGCGTCCACCAAGCAGAAGCCCGCCAAAAAGCACAAGCCATGCTCACCGAAGTCGGCCTCGCAGACGAAGCACAACGCCGCACCCACAGCCTTTCCGGCGGCGAACAACAACGCGTCGCCCTCGCCCGCGCCCTCGTAACCGACCCCAAACTCATGCTGCTCGACGAACCCTTCTCCAGCCTCGACACCGGTTTGCGCCAACAACTGCGCCAGCTCACCGCCAACCACATCCGCCACCGCAACATTCCCGCCGTTTTAGTGACCCACGACCCCGAAGAAGCCTTCGCCCTTGCCGACCAAATCGCCCTCATGCACAACGGCCGAATCATCCAACTCGCCGCCCCCGGCGCACTCATCGCCGCCCCCTCCGACGCCCGCGCCGCCCGTTTGATCGGCGCCGACAACGTCAACGACACCCGCTACATTCCCCGACAAGCCATACACTTCAACCACCCGCAAGGACAAAACGCCAAAATCACCGCCCACACCCGCCTGCCCGACCGCAGCCTACTCACACTCATCCACCCGCAACACGGCGAAATACAGCTGCACCTCGATCCCTCGGAAACCCATAATCTCAACCTACACCCCGGCAGCGAATGGCCGCTTTGGGTAAACGCACGGAAAATTGTTTGGTTTCAGCAGGATACGGATTTTCAAACGTACTAAAAAGCCGAGAGGCCGTCTGAAAATATTTCAGCTAATTCATTTAGTTTGTAGCTGGATTTTTAGGTATTTGGAGATAAATGATTTTTCAGACGGCCTCAGATAAGTCGTCTGTTTATTTTGGGGATTTAAAACGGTAACGTTTGAATTTTTCAATGATTAGGCGGCTGAGGGCAGCTGACGATTTTTTTTCAAGTTGGCCGGCTTGTTTTTGTAGTTTCAACACACAGCCGCCTGAAGGCGGCTGGCGTTGGACGTGCCGTAATGTGGTTGAAAACGGTATTGTTTCAACACACAGCCGCCTGAAGGCGGCTGGAGATGGCGTTACAAGTGTTAGGATGCGAAGCCGTTTCAACACACAGCCGCCTGAAGGCGGCTGGTACTTCTCCGCCCAAATAGTTTTTAAACCCGTTTAGTTTCAACACACAGCCGCCTGAAGGCGGCTGGATTAGCGTGCAAAACTCTCTACCCACCAAAAGTCAGTTTCAACACACAGCCGCCTGAAGGCGGCTGGGCTCGGATTTTCAGACGGCGATTTAAGGCTAATAGTTTCAACACACAGCCGCCTGAAGGCGGCTGGTTCAAACAGCAGCGGGGAAACAGCGGAAAAAAGATGTTTCAACACACAGCCGCCCGAAGGCGGCTGGAATCTGAAACACCTGCGATTCGGGATTAATGCCTTGTTTCAACACACAGCCGCCCGAAGGCGGCTGGAGCCTCTTTGAAAACGCTTGCCAAACAAAGCATTCAGAGCCTTTGTGCGCTAACGTTTTCAAAAAAGCGGAACACGAGTATAGCACAGCCTTATTCTGCTCCACTCTCATATTTCAAATTCCTGATTGTTAAAGAACAATCCCGCATCGCTAACCTCCCCATGTTTTCATGAGAACCACGGGTTAGCGATTCACACGATCAGCGTATCCTGAAACACATCCACCGCCGCCTTCGCGCCGTGGTGTTCCACCTTGCGCCGCCATTTGCTGCCCAGATGGTAAAAACGCAGACTGTCGGTTTCGGGCTGGTAGATGTCGAGCAGCTTGGCTTTGAGTTTCACCCACTGATCAGGCGTTACGTCGCACTCGAATACCGAATATTGCACGCGCACGCCGTAATCCAAGCAATGTTTGGCTATGCGCCGCAGCCTCGCCTGTCCCTCTGTGTCTTCCAGCGAAATATCATAAGTAATCAACATCAACACGCTATTTCCCCTTATTTCTTTTTCAGACGGCCTCAAATATAAGCGGAAAGGTATAAGCGGAAAGGCCGTCTGAAAATGCCTGTCTGAAAAACTCAACGCATCAAAAACGGCGGATATTCCGCCAAATCCCCGCGCAGATGCCGCGCCAACAGCATCGCCTGAATATACGGCAGCAGGCCGATTTCTACTTCCTCCTGCAAAAACGGATGGATAATCTTCTCCTGCTTTTTCGCCTGAAGAGCCTGAAAAACCAGTTTGCGCGCTTCGGGCTTAATATTCACCGCGCCGCTGGCCTCATGCACAAAATCCTGCGGCTTGATTTGCCCGCGGTTAATCAGGGAAAGCACCAATCTGTCCACCCACCACGCGCGGAACTCTTCCAAAATATCCTGCGCCAAACTGTCGCGCCCCGGCCGGTCGGCATGCAGAAAGCCCACCTGCGGATCCAAGCCCACGCCCTGCAACGCCCCGCTGATGTCCTTGCCCAGCACCGCATACAGAAAAGACAACAGCGCATTCACCCCATCGCGCGGCGGGCGGCGGTTGCGACCGTCAAAATCAAAACCGCTTTTCTCCGCAAGCAAATGCCGGAACACCCCGAAATAACGCGCCGCCGCATCGCCCTCAATCCCGCGAACCTTGTCCAAACACTCCGCCCGCTTCAACTGCTGCAAAGAAAAATTCAACGCCGTTACCGCCGCCAGCACCTCCGCATGCTCGCCATGATTGCGCAAACGCCGCTGCAATACCCGCTTGGCCGACTGAATCTTCGCCGCAATAATATGCCGCGCAATCGGCATAGGATTCTGCTCCGACAGCCGATACTGCGCCCGCCGCAACAACACATTACCACTCTGACGCCCCTGCAAACGCCCCAAAAACCGCCCGTTTTCAGTAAAAAACGCCAAATTCACATTATTTTCACCGCAAAACCCCATCAAAAAAGGCGACACCAGCACATTGCCGAAACAAAAAATATGCCCAATCGCATGCACCGGCAACTGCGCCACCTTCTTGCGCTCCTGCTCCACCACCAGCGTTTCCCGCTCCTTATGCAGATAACTGCCTTGAGTGGTGATGTAGAGGGTGTTTTGCAGCTTACGCATGGTTTAAATCCCCTTTAATTTTTAACCGTTCTCTTTTATTTCTTAATTGGTTTGCCATTAAAGGCCATCTGAAAATTTTAGGCTTTTTGACTAGCATTGTAGGTTGGGTTGCATTAGAAAAAATTCTATATCTTTAACAAAACAGCTTACTTTCTACAATTTTGCTACTTCAGACGGCCTCAGTTAGGAAATTTCAGAACTTTTGTGGTTGAGTCTGCGGATAAGCCCACGTCTGCTTATGCATCCCAACAGCTTCTCTTAATCCAGATCATTTTAAGTATTTATGAATAAAAATAATTATCTTACTTAGGAAAACCCTTTTCCAATTAGTTTTCTCGCTTCAACTTCCTAATCCAAGTATCCCAAGATTCTAAAGTAATGGGTATAGTGTGAGATTCTTCAAACTTATGCCTTTCTAAACTCTCTTCCCGATCATTCTGTGTCCTTCCCCCAATAATTACGGTTCGAATCTTAATTTCCTTATTAGGATCTACGTAAAGCTTTCCCTCTGCTCCTACCAAATAGTTTTTTAATTTCAATTTTCCATTTTCAGCTTCACCTCTAAAAATGTGGCATTTCCTCCTAAAAACAGGCATATCCTCATAATATACAGCTCGCAATCTATCCCGTATTTGCTGCTCAGCCTTTGAAATATCCGCATGAGGTTGACCATACCCACTTTGGTTAAATAGATTAAAGTTTGCTCCTTTCACTTCAATTAATATTACATCCATACGGCTCCTTCCTGTAAATAACACGAAATCCACAAATCCATCTTTACTCTTCGACCCTTTTTCAACTGGATATTCTGAAAAAACAATATATTCATCTTCTGGATTAGCGTATACTTCTCCAAAAAATGACAAATCTTGTTTTAAAAAAGCTAAAATTTCTTGTTCTGCATATCCTTGCTCAATTAGATTGATTAAATCTTTTTTAGACTTCATATTTTTTTCGATTAATAACTTTCTAGCAATAAAGGCATCACTTTTTGGATATGGTGAGTCTATCCATGGATTTCTCTGAAGCCTAATCTGATCAGCTTGAATTCGAATTCTATGGTTTAAAGATGATCTATCATTAGATAAATCTAAAAAATTATTAAAACCAATAATATTTTTAATCTCAGTTTTATTAAGACTAATCCATTTTGCCAGCTTATTTTCTATAATGACTTTATCAAAAGTGTCGGTATTATTATCCCTCTCATAATGCTCAATAAAAATATGGTCACCAAATCCCTTTTCATTAATTAATTTCTGAATAATTAACTCTATAGCATTTGTTACAGATTGACCGTCATTCTTATCCAGTTCTGTCAAAAATGTTATTACTTCATCATGATTGCTTGTAACATATGAACGTACTCGACATAACCCACCAATTCCGCTTGATGGTTTTCCAAAGTCAAAAACAAAATCTAATATTTTCATACAGCTAAAACTCTTAAGTTTTCCTCATTTCTCAAACAATCCCGCCACATACCCCGCCGACCTATCCCTCTCCATCAACTTTGGCTGACAAACCTCAATCAACGAACAGGCTTTACAGCGTTTGCCGTATTCGGGTGGCGGAGTAATGCCGCTTTCCAAAAGCCCGCGCACTTCACCAATCACTTGCAACGTTTGTGCCCGCAAGCTACCTGAAAAGACAACGGGCAAGCGGTGGCGGGTTTGCATATACCACAATGCTCCCTCTGCTACCGTTTGCCCGGTCATTTCCTCCAAACACAAGGCTTGGGCGCAGAGCTGGATTTCATCGAACGGCTCGGGCTTGGGTTTGCCGCGTTTGTATTCGACGGGTTTCAGACGGCCTGTCTGAATATCGCGCTCGACCATATCCAATACGCCGTGTACGCCCAAGTTCTCTGCCGACACATGCACGCTGCGCTCGAAGCGTACGCCCTTGCGCGTTTCCGGCTCGCCGCCGTCCACCCGCTCATGCAACGCACGGCCTTGTGCGGTCAAAAAATTCTCCGCCCATACTTGTTCGTTATGAATCAAGGCACACTGGCGCGGGCAAAAGGCGTAGTGTTGCAGGGCGGAGAGCGGGATGGAGCGCATGATTTACAGCAATTCTTCTACGGTTACCCCCTTGAGGCCGTCTGAATTCACGCTGATGCGGTAATCGCTGAATGCGGCTGCGGGCGTGCCGCTTTCGCCGTGGACGCGCTCGACTTTGACGGCTTCAAACAGTTTATGCGCCGGTTCGTTGCCAAGTGCGCTGTCGTGCTTGAAGACGATGAGTTTACGGGCGGCCATTTCGCCGCGGGCGGCGGAGCGGTCGTGCTCGAACATGAGCCTTAAGGCATTCCACAGCTGTTGCAGGTCTTCATCGGAGAAACCGGTTTTGGCGGCAAGGTTGGCGGAAACGAAGCCGTGCACGCGGTAGAGTGCGTAGGGGACGATGTATTTACGCCCCATGGTGCGTTCTTTTTCGAGGTCTTTTTCGTTGGTTACGGCCATGCGGGTGATGGAGACTTCCAGCGGTACAATGGGGTCGATGGATTGGGCGAAGGCGAGCTGCACAGGGCCGCGCACTTGACCGCTGTTGACTTCGGTGGTCATCACTGCGCCGAAAGTGCGGATATCGAAGAAGTTTTTGCACATCCACGCGGTGATGTCGCGGGCTTTGGCTTCGTCTTTGGGCAGTTTTTTGGCTTCGGATTCGATGCCGAGGGCTTCATAAGCGCGTTTGTTTTGCAGGTTGAGCACGCTTTTTTCTTTTACATAAATTTCATAGCCTGCTTGGTTTTCGTTGGCCAGTTCGACAAAGTTGCGGATTTTGCGCTTCAGGCACACATCGGTTACCAAGCCTTTGCTGGATTCGGGGTCGAGGCGCGGCATATTACCTGCGTCGGGGTCGCCGTTGGGGTTGCCGTTGGTTACGTCGAAGAAAAACACGAATTCATAGCGGTTTTGGATAGACATTTTCATTCTCCTTCATGTGATTGGGTTTCTGCGGAATCTTTTTTGGCGAAATAGCTTTGTTTTTGGTGGTAATAGCCGATGGCGAAGCGGCCTTGTTCTTCTATGCTCAAATGGCGCGGAAAAGTTTCAGGTAGCCCGGCAATGATGCCGCCCAAATCTTTATCCAAGTTCACGGCCATGCCTGCTTTGTCTTTACGCAGGCGCGACAGATGGTGTTTTGCGCCGCTCAATAAACGCGGGAATACGGAAAACGGTACGGCGGAAGCGGAGCCGTAATAACGGTCGGCAATGCCGGCATTCAAATCGCCCAATGCCTGATTTTGAATGCGCTCCAGCACGGCAAACAATCTGCCGAGCAAATAAGCCGTGTTGCGGCTTTCGGTGTCCAAACTCATGGGGACCTCCTCTTTAATCAAACTTTTTCTGAAACGCCGCTGCAATACGGCTTTAATCATGGCCACGCGCAGGCCGTTGGCATCACCGTCGGCATGGATACGGGCAATCAGTTGCGACAGTAAGCTCATGGGATAGGGCGTACCGCCGATCACGGCGCGAGTCATTTCACCGGCCAACACGGGCGATATGTTTTCGCTTTTACCCAAAGGGGCCGTCTGAACCAGCAAACGCCAAATCGACGGCGGCGTTTTCCATGCACGCGGCTCAAGTGCCAAATCGCGCCAGTGCTGCTCCAAATGTTCCGCCAGCTTGCCAAACGTGGTATCCAGCCAAAAACGGATGGAAATGCGCGAGGCATTGGGCGCCAAACCCAGAATGTAAAAGCGGGTTTGGTCGTCCAGATTCGGATCGATTTCCCGAAGCGGGCGGCCTTTGACCACTTGCGCCAAAATATTGAAGATTTTTTGGTTTTCCTGCTCGTCGTCGGGCGGATCAAGCATATCGGCAAAACAGGCTTCGGCAGCGGCGGCTTGTTCGGGGGTATCGGCCTCCGCCCAAAAAACAGTGCTGGCATCGCCGATAGTCAGGCAATGGCCGTTTTCACGGCGCAGCAAGTAATTGAGTGCGGTGGTATAGGCAAAGGCGGATACTTCCGAAACCGGCGCATTCGCACCCTGCTCTTTACCGAAAGAAGTAAACGATTCTTTATTGAACGAGATAATCGATCCGCCCGAACTCTGCCCGCCGAACACGCCTTTAATCGCCGGATGCAGCCGCGCAATCGGCGCTGACTCGCCGCTAATCAAACACAAGCCCTGCTCCGCTTCATCGTTTTTCAGACGGCCTGCCCACAATGCCTGTGCCGCTTCGCGCTGATGGATATAGCCGCGCGTGCCGTCCAGCCTGAACACCACGTTTGCGTCCAGCATGTCAGGCCGGCATGGCGGATGGGCAAATTGTTCGGGCTGCCAGCGTTCCAAAAAACGGCGCAAGGCCAGCAAACCCCCGTCTTGCGTGTCTTTCAGGGCTTCCAAATGCAGCTCGCGGAAAGCGGCAAAGGTTTTTTCAGACGGCCTGAACGGCTGCTCTTTGGCCGTGGCTTTGTCTTTATTGGCTTCCACGCCCAGCGCATAGGCGGTTTTGTCCCACAAAAAATTGGGCTTCACGCCCGACGTGCGCTTTTCAGGGCGCGGTACACTCATCAAGCGGGGCTGCGTCTTTTTGCCCTCAGTCGTAAAATGCGGCACCACATCCACCAACAGGCCGTCTGAATCCAACACCAGCACCCAGCCGATTTTTTCTTCGCTAAACCCATAAGGCGGCACTTTAGGATTGCCCGCCACATCGTTTTCAGCGGCCAAACGGCGGTAATAACGCGCAAGAGAGGTCAAAATCATTTTTTCACCTCCTCCGCAAAAAACGGCGGCACTTCAACCACCCCGTTTTTCATCTCCGCACGGAAAAAGTGCGGCAGATTGCTGCCGTCGAAATCAATATCGTGCAGCATCCAGCCCAAATCTCGGTCGCGCTCGTTTTCAGGCAACTCCGACTCCGGCATGGAATCCTCATCCACCCAAGCAAAATGCGCCGGAAACTCACGCACACCCATGCAAGGCTGCTGGAAGCACTGCCCTTTTGCGGCGCGGCGTTTGAACATCTCAATATGCTTGGCAACCGTTTCGCCCTCACCCGCCCGCGCAGTTAACACCGCATGCGCCTCAATCACATAGGCCACGTCTTTCAACACCGTTGCCGCGCGCTGCTGACGGTCATCCTCAATCAGCGCATACAAATCTTCCACACTCTTGCGCCGCATCGCCCCGCTGACCTTACTGGCCGAAATCTTGCTGCCCAACTCATTGCGCCGCACCGACTCGAAGCGAATCGGCTTCAACACATGAATGCGGTCAATCACCCAACGAATCGCCGGCTTCCAATGCACCGCCGCCAAAATCCCCCGCGCCGCCGACGGTGTCATCACATCGTAAGACACCCGCTCTACTTTCATCTCAGGGCGGGTAAAGCAGGCGTAGTCGCCCCAGATGTGTAAGCGTACCCGATTCATTTTTTCTCCTATTGGTTTTTATTAATATGCCCCTAGAAGAGGGGCATATGTTTATTTAAATGTGACTAACAAAATTATTTTAGCTTTCCAAAATTCTATACGCCCCTTCAATAATTTCACCCTCTTTCTTCCATTCATCAAATGCTTTTTTGCGCTCAGCAGTTTGCATATTAGCTTCTTGAATCACTGAAATTTTTTCTTTTAACTCTGTATAAGCTGGAAATAATTGTTTAATAAAATCATCATTATTCAATGAATTAAGCAATCCAGATCGCTGTTCTTCAAGCATTTCCACAATATCTCCAACCATATTTAGAAAATCTTCTTCCGCTTTCGCCTTTTTATAACTATCCCAAGCTTCTAGCGCAATACCTGCAAAAGCCATAACGGCATTTACTTTCGCCGCAAGATTAACGGCTCCCCACGGCTTAAATTTCAGATACTTTGCAAGATCTACACCTACCATCTTCCCAGCAGCAACAATACCATCACGAGTAGCCAATACATGTGTATTGCTAATTTTTTGCTTGCTCAAAAATCCTAAACCCTTGTTCATTACAGCGGATCCCACAGAAGCCTCGAATCGCACCATTTCATTATCAAAGTCCAAGCTAATACGTTGCAACGAACTTTCTATAACCTGGCATTGTCGTCCAAACTCTTGTTCTAAACGGGTAGTTAATATAATCCCATCTTTTCCTAATTCATTTTCATAAAAATCTGAGAATGTATGTAAGTCTGTTCCTTTGACCTGACAAATCAATCCCGTGAAATAATCAAGCACAAATTCTTTCAAAGAACTACGTACATTATTGATTCGGGCAGTCATTGGCTCCAATTCAGAATTTAAATGTTGGGCAGTATCGGCTAAATGCACCAACTCATTATTTAGTATTTCCTGTGTTTTTTGAACAATTGGTAGCTGTTTACCTAATACATCCTGAATCATACTTTTTTGTGCTTCAAACACAATTGGTATTGCTCCACCATTTTTCTCTATGACATAACGAGTTGCATCTTGCAAAGTATGGATGCGAGATAACTTTTTAAATTCGTCTAAATGATCCAACCAATAATCAATTCCTTCTCCAAACGGATTTGCTGATACAGCGACAATCTTAATATCAGCAACTTCTTTATCTTCTAATCCGATCATAGTTTTCAGACGGCCTAAGACATTATCTGCTTTGGTCTTTAGATTCTCTCTATAATCCCAATCATCTTCCACATCTGCCACCTCATCAAAACGGCTTAATACAAACACAGTACGTGATAACAGGTTCAAATCACGAAACAACCATTGCAAGTCTTCTTGATGGCTCTCTTTGATTGGGTTAGTTGAATTCATGATATACAATATCAAATGAGCTTCACTAACATATTTTTTGGTCATCTCTTTATATTTCTCGATTTGACCTGCACTGTTTTGTTGTTCTTTAAAACCAAATAATCCTGGGCTATCAATAAGCTCAATCTCATTATCCACATGATAAATTTTTACTTCGTTTGAGGATTCTTGCTGACTAATATTCATACTTTGGTCTAAACGTTCCAACCAAGCAGAAGCAATAGAAGTTTTACCTTCTGAAAAACCACCAATTAAGGCAACTTTTAAAACCGTACTTTGCATGTACTTTTTAGCAGTTTGTAGTTTTTCTAATAAGTCTGGATTAGGAACCAAACCAAATGATCGACCTTTCTCAATAAATTGACTTAATTTCTCTAGCATACTTTGTGCTTTTTCTTGTTGAACTTTAAATACAGTCACAGTATTTGTCATAACATTTCCTTTTTTTAGATTGTTTGAGAAATAGCTTCTAACTCTGTTTCAGCTGTTTCTAATACCTCTATAACAGATTTATATTGTTTTAATGGAACTTCAAGTTCCATTAAAACTTTTTCAACCTGCTCATTCATCGCATTCTTGATACTATCAAGAATTTTTTCCATTTCATTTCCAATTTGGTTAGTAGCTTTCCGAATTGCACTATCAGTTTCTTTACGTTGCTGGGACTTCTTATAATCTGAGCTAAAAAAGCCAATGATTGATTTAGTTACCCCAATTAAAGCCCCAACTACGGCCAACACCCCACCTACAAAGGCAAAAGTCCAACCTGCTGGATTACTGGCCAATAATAAAGCACCTGTTACTACGGCAACACCACTTGAAACTAATCCTAAAAGATCTAATCCATTATCAATCTTTATATCTAAATTAAAGTTTTTTAAATTAAATGAATTACTTCTTTCATTAACAATATTATTTAAGTGAACACTTGTACGTTTTACGATACGCAACAACTCCTCTCCAAACTTGTTAGCTTCGAATTCAATAGAATTCCTCAATTTATTTTCTAGCTCTTTAGCTTGCAGCTCCATTTCATTTTTCAAATTACGTTTAAATGTGTCATTACTGATATCTTTATCTATTTCATTATAAAGACTAGCTCGAATTTCATTCTGAAAAGCCTGTAAAATTTTTCCTCTTAATGAATCTAAGCTACCTGAAAATTGTTCCATTAACACCTTAATTCTAGCTTGAGAATTCAACACTTCGCCTCTTACCTTTTTTCTATCCTCATTAAATTTTCGACTTAACGCTTTCAAATCACATATTGAAGAATCTAATGCTTGGTAAGCCTTATTTAAATTTGAACGTTTTATTTTATTGCGGTAATCAACAATGATTTCAGAAGATAATTTTTCTACAAAGTTAGGTAAGCCACTCAACTCCAAGATTTTATCTCTTGTACCAAAACGCTCTAGAAATTTTCTTTGTTCATTTGCCTCTTTACTTCCTGGCACAATGCATTCAGTCAACCCCAAATAAGCTGGCCTTGCACTAACGATTAAGCTCTGACAATACTTCTCTGCTAACTCTTGTTTTAATTTTTCGTCCAATGCCCGCAATCCATCTTTTTCACCTTGGCTAATTAATGGTTTTTTCAAAGAGCGAGGATTATTGACAGCATGGTTGTAGATTGTCCAAACTTCTGTTTGAGTACCTAAATGCTCTTTCATTTTTTCTAATGTACCTTTTTTATTTCCCTTCTCTCCCTCATGTGTTTGTGGCGGACGTGCAGTACGGGTTATATAAAATACGGCATGAGCTTTCTTAACAGCCTCTTCAATTGAAGCTCGTACAACATTTTCATCACCTTCAATACCAGGAACATCAATCAATACAAATTCATGATTATTATAGTTAAAGCTAAATGAAGTATTGTTACGGGTGAAATCTGAACGACCATCTCCAATGATCTGGCCGTCTGCGAACTCCTTCAAACTCTCTGCTTCTCTAATTAAACGTGTATTTTCAGCTTCTGCATCTTTCTTTTCTTGCAATAAAGCTTTTAGATAATCTTTAAAATCTTCTGATTCTTTTTGCTTTTCAGCTTCAATTTCAGATAAAAGCTGTCGTGCTGTAACTAATTCTTCTTTCTCTTTAATCGGAATGAATAAAGAAATAAAGCGCTGCCACCATTTTTGATTCTTTTTAATTTCCTTTAATAACTCAACCAAATGATGAACCTCAACTTCAGCTCGCATAATAGATTCTGCATATTTTTGATCCAACTTATTTAAAATTTCCTGCACTTCCTCTATTGCTTGTTCTTTATTCATAATAATTTGGCGAACTTTACAGAAAGCCTCTTCTGTTAAACCACTTTTCTCAGCTAATGTTTTAAATTTCTTTTGGCTTTCTATTTTACTTTCCTCTTTTAAAAATAGACGCAAAGCTTCTATTAAAGTTGATTTCCCTGCATTAGTTTCACCATAAAAAGCAATAGTAAATTTTTCCCATTCGCTTAATTTTTTTAATTCGTTAAGTTCTTTTTGAATAGCTTTATTTAATTTATATAGGTTACCTATTGCAAAAGATATATCTTTATCAATTTTATCTTTCCCATTTTGTTTTGATAACTTATTTATTACTACCTCAATTTGTCTGGCAATTTTTTCATAGATAAGATTTGATTCTGTTTCCATTGAATATCTCCAAATTAATTAAAAAACTAACGTCTCTACTTTCAAAAATCCTACATTGCCCCACCACAACCCAGCCACCTCATCATACAAATCCAACCCAATCAGGCTGTAAAACTGCTTGCCAAACCGCTTTTCGTTAACCGTTTCTATCCGCCCTGCTTTGAACAGGGTTTGCAAGGCGCTTTCTGGCACTTGCACGGTGTAAGGCTGGAGCTTGCGCAGCAGTCCGCCGATTTGGTCGGCGTGGCGCAGGCTGTCGATCAGGCGTTCGGCTTCTTGGTCGAACGGGATAATCAGCGGCTGCATATGGGTTTCGATCATGCGGAATTCTTGAGCGATGGCTTGGAAGGGGAAATCGAGGCTGTCGCCTGCCTTCTTGTGCATGTCGAGAATGCCTTTGCTATCTAATTCTTTGCCTTTTTCTTCGTAAACATATTGGAAGTAGCGGCGGATGGCCTGTAGTGAGAGCAGATCCTCGGCGTGGTGGCGCACGACTTCGCGCATGGCGGCGGAGAGCAGACCGAGTTCGGACGGGGCTTTCCATTTTTCTTCGGGTTTGAACACCCAGACAAAGCTGTTTTCAGACGGCCTTTTGCCTTCGCGGTTGCAGCGTCCTGCGGCTTGGGCGATGCTGTCCAATCCGGCTTCGGCACGCATGACTAAGGGGAAATCGACATCTACGCCGGCTTCGATAAGCGATGTGGCGATCACGCGGCAGGGTTCGCTGTTTTTCAGACGGCCTCGGATGGTTTCTAACACTTGGCTGCGGTGTTTGGCGCACATCAGGGTGGTGAGGTGGAAAACGCCGTCAAGCTGTTTGGCGCTGTCGTACAGGCTGCGGGCGTGGCGGCGGTTGTTGACGATAATGAGGATTTGCTTGTGCTGTGCGAGCTTTTCGAGCAAATCGGCATCGGTTTGGAGGCCGATATGTTGCACGGTGGTGCGGCGCAGTTTGTCAAACAGTTCGAGTGGATTGGGGGCCAGCTCGCGGGTGTTTTCCAAGCCGCGGTAAAAACCGTGTTCGGCTTGGATGGCGGGCTGGGTGGCGGTACACATGACGACGGAGCAATGGTAGTTGCGCGCCAGCTCTTTAACGGCCTGCATGATGGGCAACAAGAGTTTGAGCGGCAGCATTTGTGCTTCGTCGAGAATAATCACGCTGCCGCTGATGTTGTGCAGTTTGCGGCAGCGGGAAGAACGGTCGGCAAACAGCGATTCGAAAAACTGCACGGCGGTGGTAACGACAACAGGCATATCCCAGTTTTCGGAGGCTTGCCGCAATTTGTCTTTGCTGTGTTCGCCTTGCAGTTTGCTGCCGTCAAACGTGCTGTGGTGCTCCAGCACGGCGGCTTCGCCCAGATCGCCGAACGCTTTGCGGAACTCAGCGGCGTTTTGTTCGATGATGCTGGTGAAGGGAATCACATAAATCACGCGGCGCATGCCGTGCCGCTTGGCGTGTTCGAGGGCGAAGGCCATCGAAGTGAAGGTTTTGCCGCCACCGGTTGGCACGGTGAGGGTAAAAAGCCCCGGCACTTGCTCCGCCTGCCTCACGGCGTGGTCGAGAATATCGCTGCGCAGGCGGTTTAGGGCGGCATTGCGCTTTTCTTCTTCGGTTTGCTGCGGCTTTTCGGCAATATGCCGTCTGAAATCGCCGATAAAGCGGTTAAAGCGTTGTTGCAGCTGCAATAAATCGGGATGACCGCCGCGCTGCACGGTTTTATCTTCCAAGCCCGCATAAAAGGCTTCGGTGTCAAGATAATCGGCATCGACCAAACAGGAATACAGCATGCGGGTGAAAAAAGCCACGCTGAAGGACTTGGCATATTTATCCGCAGAATCGGCAATGCCAAACTTAACACCCGGCATCGGCAATTTTTGAGGCAGCTGAATCTCTTGCCGCCATACTTCATCCGGCTCGGGAATATCGTGAATCCCTTTGCCGAATGGCACGGCCAAGCGTTGGGTTAAGGTGCGGCGGTTGTCGCCCTCGCTGTTTCCGTTTGCCAAACCTGCATGATGGCCGGCTATGCAAAACGCCATTAATTTACCCAGCACACTCCAGCGTTCAAAAGCGATTTTTGCACCCGCCGTAGCATGGTCCACCGATGGGCCGCCATGCAGGCGGCGGTTAAACTCCGGCGTGTATTTGCCCAAATCGTGCAATTGGCCGGTATAACGCGCCATTTCCTCCGCACCAAAAAAAGCGGCAAACCCTGCAGCCATATCACCCACATTGTGGGCATGGCTGCACATGGTTTGCCAGTATTCGTAAGGTTGGTTTTCGGCGGAATGGGCGTAGTAAATTCGGATAGTTTGATTATCCACAGACATTCTCCAATGTATTTTTTATTATTTCTGCATTAACTACCAAGTGAGAAATATATCATAACAGTTGAGAAATTTGCACACCCTTTCACTGCAAAACAAAGGCCGTCTGAAAACTGCTCACAATCGGGTGAAAGCTGTTTTCAGACGGCCTCTGTTATAGGCAAAACCTAACAAATTAATGCTGCTGCCGGTAATGCTTTTTAACGATTTTCCGTACTGCGCGATACCAGCGTTTTTGGGTGCGCAATGTCGGGCGGTCGGCGGCGTAGAGCCAGTGTTCGTATTGTTTGAGCAGGCGGGTGAGTTCGGGGTTTTCGATGCCGTTGCTGTCGAGCAGTTTGTGCAGTTCGCCTGCGCTGACGGCGGGGGCAGTTTCGTCTTCTTCGCCCAGCAAGGCGGTTTTGAGTTGTGCGAAGCCTTCGTTTAGGTAATCGCGTTCGCGGTTGCGGTTGCCGAACCACCATTTCAGCAAGGGCAGCAATGCCAATGCGATGCCTACCGGCAGAACGAGCAGCAGGGTTTTCCAGTTGAATCCGCCCAAGCCGAGCAGTTCGAAGAGGTTGTTTTGTTTGCTTTGGTCGTAATTCACCACCCATTGCTGCCAGTAAAATTGGCCGGTATCGCGCCAGCGGGCGAAGAGGCTGTGGCCGTCTGAAACCATATTGCGTTCGGCTTCGGGCAGGGCTTGGCTGATGCCGCTTTCGGCACGCACGGAGGATACGGCGGCGGTGGGGTCAACGCGCAGCCATGCTTGTTCTTGCGGCAGCCACACTTCCGCCCATGCATGTGCGTCTTTGGAACGGATTTGCCAAAAGCCGGCTTGTTCGTTGTATTCGGCACCTTGATAGCCGGTAACGACACGGGCGGGCAGGCCGACGGCGCGCATCATCACCACGAAACTTTGGGCGTAGTGTTCGCAAAAGCCTTGCTGCGTGCGGAACATAAATTCGTCGATACCGTTACGCCCCGGGGTGCGCGGCGGTTGCAGGGTGTAGCCGAACTTTTTGCTACGGTAGTGGTGCAGCACTTTGTCGATAAACTGGCGTTCGTTGGCAGACTGCTTGGCCAGTGTGTCGGCAAGCAGGCGGGTTTGCAGGTTGCCTTCGGGCAGACGGGTATAGAAAACCCGTTCGCCTTCGGTGAGCTTGTGCGGCAGGGTGTCGCTCAACGATGCCTGCAAGGTGATGCGGCGCAAACCTTCGCGGCTGCGGTGGGCGCGTACAATCTGCCCCATTCGTTTGGTGAGGCTGCCGTGGAGCTGGCCGACGGGATAATCCAAAGCGGGCAGTGCGCCGTTTTGGTCGCGGATAATCATTTGATATTCGACGGTGCGTGCGGGGTTGGCTGCGCTGCGGGCTTCGTCTATATAGGTGTTGTCGAGTGCACGCCAACGCACGCCGTCGAAATCGGCCATGATGATGGCGCGCCAATACATATCGCTGCGCTGCGGCTTGAGGCCGTCTGAAAAGGTAATGTTCGCCACCCATTCGTCGCTCTGCACCAGATTGCTGATGCTGCCCGGCTCCATCGAATCGGACAAACCGGTTTTGGCCTGACCCTGCTGCGGCTGGGGAATGCGCCACAGCGGTTCGCTCAGCCGCGGCACGGCGGCAAACAGCACGGCGGCCAGCGGCAAGGTAAGCAGCAAGGCAAGGCCGGTTTGTTTGGCGGCTTCTTTCACATTCAAACCGCACAACACGGCAAAGCATACGCCCACCATCGGCAAGGCCAGCAGCAGCCACAGGCCGACTGCGAGGCTTTGGTCGAACAGCACCGACGAACCGATTAAAAACAGCATCGCCAACAGCAGCACCTGCCAATCGCGGCGGGTATTGCCTTCAAAAGCCTTGAGCATCACCATCAGCAGCAGAAACGACACCCCGCCGTCGCGCCCGATAACCGTTCCGAGCTGCTGCCACACCAGCGCACCGCCGATAACCATCAATAAAATCAATGCCGGCACGGGCAGCTTGGCGATGCCCAAGCGCAGTAAAGCCAAGCGCAGCAGCCACATGCCGCCGAACACCGCCATAATCGCAACCGGCAGTGAAGACACCAGCGGCAGCGCAGTCCATAACAAAGCCAGAAGCACGGCGAAAGCAACAGCGCGCGGCGGCGGCTGTTTGAGAAAAGAAGGGTTGAGAATCAGCATGATAGCTTGTGATGTAATGTGTTTGGTTGGCGGGCGGTGCGGCATCTTTTGCAGGCCTGAAACCTTTGCAAAACCCATGTTTAAGGTTCGGCCTGCCCGCAATTATTTGTTTTAATCGGTTGCAGCGCACCCCGAGCGGCATTATCCCCTACACCGCTCGGAGCGTTGTTCAGACGGCCTAACCGCCTTGTTTGGCAGCCCATTCGGCCGGAGTGGCCGCCGTGGTAATCGACAACGCGTGCAGTTCATTGCTGGCCAATTTGTCGGCCAAACCGTCTTTAATCAAGCGGTGGCGGGCAAGGCGGGCTTTGCCTTCAAATTCGGACGACACGATTTGAGCGAAAAAGTGGTGGCCGTCGCCCTCAACTTCTACATATTCGCAACGGGCAACGGCTTCAATCATATTTTTAACTTGTTCGGTGGAGAGCATGGCGGTTCCTTTCAAAAATCGCTGTTCAGACGGCCATAAGCCTTTGCGCAAATCAAGGCCGTCTGAAAAATAAGTGTGCATTATATAGGCAGGCATAAGCAAACAACAGACACAAACCCCAAACCTAACCCGTTAAGAACACCCAAACCGGCCAAGCTCCCGCCAAGCCGCACGGCAACTGTTCCCCGCAAGCCCCGACATACCGCCGATACACCCATGCCCGAGCCGCCCGCCGCAAACAAACCGCACCCGCCCGAACTGCATACAGAAAACAACAACCCCCTGCCGCGCCGCTGCGCAATAAAAATATTCCGCCTGCCTAGCGCGGCTGAAGCACGGCGGATTATTCGGTATAATCGCAGCCTGATACCTTTGCAAAACCCTCAGATGTGGATGCAGTTCAAGGCGTAGCAGCACAGCGAGTGCAGACATATCATGCAGATAGGCAAACGAGCGAGCAGCGCACAACGCAGAAATGCGCCGCAGATGGGGGTTTTGCAAAGGTCTCAGCCTGAGATTTCAGCCTTCTTTTTCAGACGGCCTATGCCGTCTGAAACCACTTTCAACGAGAAAAGCTATGATTCGTTTCGAGCAAGTTTCCAAAACCTATCCCGGCGGTTTTCAGGCATTGAAAAACGTCAGCTTCAAAATCAACAAAGGCGAAATGATTTTCGTGGCCGGGCATTCCGGTGCCGGCAAATCCACCATACTCAAGCTCATTTCCGGCATTACCAAGCCCACCCAAGGCAAAGTATGGATGAACAACCAAGATATCGGCAGCCTTAACGACAACCAAATCGGCTTCATGCGCCAGCATATCGGCATTGTGTTTCAAGACCACAAAATCCTGTTCGACCGCAACGTGCTGCAAAACGTATTGCTGCCGCTGCGCATTATCGGCTACGACGCCAAACAGGCTGAAAAACGCGCCCGCATCGCCATCGAAAAAGTAGGCTTGGGCGGTCGCGAACTTTCCGACCCGATTACCCTTTCAGGCGGCGAACAGCAACGCCTGTGCATCGCCCGCGCCGTTGTGCACCAACCCAGCCTCCTGATTGCCGACGAACCCTCAGCCAACCTCGACCGCGCCTACGCCCTCGATATTATGGAACTCTTCAAAACCTTTCACGAAGCAGGCACCACCGTGATTGTGGCCGCGCACGATGAAACCCTGATGGCCGACTACGGCCACCGCATCTTACGCTTGCAGGAAGGCAGGTTTGCATCATGAACCATTACCTGTCGCTCCATCTCGAATCCGCCGCCAACGCCGTCAAACAACTGTGGAAACAGCCTGTCGGCACCCTGCTGATTCTCGTTATGCTGGCCATCGCCATGACGCTCCCGCTCACGCTCTACCTCGGCGTACAAAGCTCGCAGGCCGTGCTGGGCAAACTCAACGAATCGCCGCAAATCACGCTTTATATGGAACTTGGCGCCGATGCGGGCGATACCGAAGCCGTCCGAAACCTGCTCGCCAAAGATGCGCGCATCACCAAAAGCGAATTTATCGGCAAGCAAAAAGGCTTGGAAGAACTCCAAACCAGCATGGGCGGGCAGGATTTAGTGTCGATGCTCGATGAAAACCCCCTGCCCGACGTTTTCATCGTTACGCCCGACCCCGCCACGGCACCCTCAGAAATGGAAGCCCTGAAAAACGATTTGGATCAGCTGCCTATGGTCGAAAGTGCCAGCTTAGACACCGAATGGATGCAAACGCTTTACCAAATCAACGACTTTCTGCACAAAATCTTCTGGTTTTTGGCCATTACCCTCAGCGTGGCCTTCGTTTTGGTGGCTCACAACACCATCCGTCTGCAAATCCTGAGCCGTAAAGAAGAAATCGAAATCACCAAACTGCTCGGCGCACCCGCTTCGTTTATCCGCCGCCCCTTCCTTTACCAAGCCGTGTGGCAGGGTGTATTGGCGGTAGGCGTCAGCCTCGCCCTGTGCGCTTGGTTGGTCAACGCATCGCAACCCCTGATTAACCGCATTTTCAAACCCTACGGCCTGCATATCGACTGGCGTTATTTCCACTTTTGGGAAGTGCTGCTGATTTTAGCCGTGGTGTCTGCACTGGGCGTTGCCGGAGCATGGCTGGCCACCCAGCAGCATTTGCTGGGGTTCAAAGCCAAGAAATAATGCAGCTTCATTAAAAAACTTTGTCTATACATAAGGCTACAAAAACCGAAAGGCCGTCTGAAAATTTTTCAGACGGCCTTTCGGTTTTTATATACGCAATGCCCGATCTCAACCGCGCACGGTAGAAACTTGCAGCATATTGGTCGAACCGCTTTCGCGCATACGCGAGCCGCTGGTAATGATGTATTGGTCGCCCGCGGCCAATACTTTGCGCTCCACCAGCGTTTTTTCCACTTGATCCAAAGCGGTATCGTGGTCGGTGCTGGTTGCCAAAATCATGGGGCGCACACCGCGGTACATCGCCATGCGGCGTTGTGCCGAAATGCTGGGCGTGAGTGCGTAGATCGGCAGTTGGATGCTGTGGCGGCTGATTTCGAAGGCCGTCGAGCCGCTCTCGGTTAAGGCAACAATGGCGCGGGCATTCACGGCTCGGGCAACGTGAACCGCGCCGCCGGCAATCGCCAGATTGGTGCTTACCGCGTCTTCGCTATGCTCTTCGCTCACACCGTTGAGCGAATCTTGTTCGGCTTCGGCGGCAGCACAAATCAGAGCCATTTGGCGCACGGTTTCAAAGGGATACGCACCGATGGCGGTTTCTGCCGAACACATCACCGCATCGGTTCCGTCCAACACGGCATTGGCTACGTCGCTCACTTCGGCGCGGGTCGGCACGGGGTTGGTGATCATGCTTTCCATCATCTGCGTGGCGGTAATGCTGAAACGGCGCAGCTCGCGGGCGCGGCGGATCATGCGTTTTTGCAGGGCGGGCACGGCGGCATTGCCGACTTCCACCGCCAAATCACCGCGCGCCACCATGATGCCGTCTGAAGCCAGAATGATTTCATCCAAATTGGTAATGGCTTCCACCCGCTCGATTTTCGATACCAAACCGGGGCGGACGGCATCGCTGCCCTGCATTTCCTGCTCCACCAAACGGCGGGCGGTGTGCAGGTCTTCCGCCGATTTGACGAAGCTGACGGCAAGATAATCGCAACCGATGGCGATGGCGGTTTTCAGATCGCGGAAGTCTTTTTCGGTCAGCGCACCGGCAGAAAGCCCGCCGCCTTGCTTGTTGATGCCTTTATTGCTCTTGAGCGTGTGGCTGTTCAACACCGTGGTCAGGATTTCGCTGCCGTTAACGTTGTCGACAATCAGGGTAAGCAGGCCGTCGTCGAGCAGCAAAATGTCGCCCGCTTTCACGTCTTTGGGCAAGTCGCGGTAATCGAGGCCGACGCGATCGCGGTTGCCCTCGCCTTCCAATGCGGCATCAAGCAGCAGTTTTTCGCCGGCTGCCAGTTTGATGCTGCCGCCTTCGATTTTACCTACACGGATTTTCGGGCCTTGCAGGTCGGCCATAATCGCCACTTCGCGGCCTGCCAATTTGGCGGCTTCGCGCACGATACGGGCGTTTTCTTGATGAAATTCGGGCGTACCGTGGCTGAAATTGAAGCGGACGACATTCAAGCCGCCTATGGCAATCATATCTTTCAACAGGTCAACATTGTTGCTGCCCGGGCCGAGGGTGGCCACGATTTTAGTATTATGGCGGATGCGGGTTAAATCGCGTTGTGAAGCACTCATGGCAAACATCCTTTCGATTGCGGTACGTTTTGTGTTATGTGCAAAGTGTGTTATGTGCAGAATTTTAACCCGAAAGCCGACTATTTGTTGGAAAATTACAGATTTTTATGATTTAAGCTAAATTTTTCGTGCGCCTGCCAAGCCGAAACGCCGGCGGCATTTTTTCTTATTTTATTCGGTTTTTTAAATGCTTAAATTCCATTACCCCTTTATCGGCAACAAAAGGCCGTCTGAAAGATTATTTCAGACGGCCTTGATTGAATGACGGCAGGGTTTAGAAGGTTTTTTGCAAGGCCAAGCCGATTTCGTTCTGTTTGTAGCTGTTTAAGCCGATATTGCCGTTTACTCTGCGGTGTTTGACGCTGAGCACGGGTTTCAAACCGGCAATCTTCCAGCGGTCGGCAGTCAGGCTGGCAAGATAAATCTGTTCGTTGTCGCGGCGGCGGTTTTGGAAAAAGGCTTCGTATCCGTCGTGCGTGCGGCGGCGCAGGGTAGCGTTCAATCCCGCGCTGAAACCCTGACGGAATATTTTTACCGCACCCAGCCGTGCAGAAGCCTGACGGTAGGCGTAAACGTCGCTCGCCGCCGTGCGCCGCTCGAAATCCAAACCGGCATACAGCAGCATATCGTTGCGCGGGAGGTAGGTTAGCGTATTGTTGACGGAAACTTTATGGCCGTCTAAATGGTTATAGCGGTCCACATTATCGAGACGCGCCCACTCTACCTCGCTATTCCACTGCCAGTTGGTGCCGTCTCTTTCCCATTCGCCGCGCACGCCGTAACTGCGTTGATCGGTTTTACCGCCGCTGCTGCTCCATTCGAACACCGGAGCAAGCGTCAGGCTGTCGCGGTGGTTTTCAAACTGGTAGCCGGCACTCAGATTGGCGGTATGCGTGCCGTGCTCTTTTTTATTGCGGTAAACCGTTCCGTAGGAAATGCCCCGCGCGGTTACGCCGTGATGCCCGCTGATTTGCCATTGACGCACGGCGGTGGCTTCATATTTTGCACCGAAGCCGCTCTCGACGGGGTCTGCCTGCAACAAGCCGGAGCATTCGCCTGCGATGATGTCGCCCACACACCATTCTTTACCTGTTCCGGGGCTGTGGTTGATGTTGCTGTTCCATACGCCGCCGATTTGTACCGACCCGCGCCATGAATTGCGTTGGTTTAAGGCCGTCTGAAAAGAGGCAATGTTTTCGCGAACACTTTCGGGCAGATCCGGCGCCCGGGCAATCTGCACAAATTGCGATTGGGCTTCACGGTTCAGATGGCCTTCATACAGCAATCTGGCCAAATCAAGGCGGCCCCGCGTGAAATCGGGCTGGCGTTCGAGCAGGGTTTCGTAATGCTGCTTAGACTGTTTCCATTTGCCCTCGGCACGGGCAAGCGAGGCACGCGCCAACAAGGCGACATCTTTATCGTGATCGGTTTGCTGCTCATACTCGGCAAGCAGCCGGCGCGCCTTGGGCCAATCACTGTGGTTGACGGCATCGTATAATGCCGCGCCGGTATCCTGAGGCTCCATTTCGCCGCCGCTCAAGGCAGCCTGCGCCGCCGCATCTTTCTCCCACACTTCGCGCTCCTGCGCCCTATCCATTTGACGGGTGTTCTGCCACAAACGCTGTTGGATATCGTCTTGCGTGAAAGCATGCGTCCGGCCGGCTTGGCGGGGAAAGTCTTGTGCAAAGGCAGGCCAGCACACGGCCAAACACAACCACACTGTTTTTCTTGACATAATCTGCACCTAAGAATGTTCAGATAATAAAAATCCGCTTATTTGATATTATAAACAAATAAGCGGATCGGTTGGATAAGGCTCTCGGAGAATCGTTCTCGTCAAGCCTGTTTATCCTGACTTACTTCTTCACACCGCCGAACGCAGTGTTCAGGTTCGGGTTGGTTTTGAACTTGGCTACACCGGCCAGGCTTGAAGCGCCGTTACCGAAGAAGTTACCGTCAACTTTACCTGCGTGGCCGTTAGCAAAAGCGTAACCTTCGAATTCTGCATCTTTGGTGTCGATGTAAGAATGAATGTTCATGCTAACCGCAGAGTTTTTCAACGAACCTGCCAAGGTACGGGCACCGAAGTCGGCTTTCAAAGTACCGGTCATCAAGTTGTTGCCCTTGTAGTTGTTGAAGCCTTTAACCGCGTAAGTGGCAGTACCGTAAACAGGCATGTTTCTGGTGCGGCTGTCGCCTGAGTAGTAAACTGCGCGGTTAGAACCTTTGGCAAACTCGCGGCCTACCCACTCACCGTATTGTACGCTCGCACCGCCGCTGCGGATGCTGTTGAACGTGAACTTACCGATGTTTTGGCCGGTGTAGTGGTTTTTGGCAACGATGGTTTTCACACCGTTACGGTCAACATTGGCTCGGTGTTGATCCAAAGATTTGTAGTAAATGCCTGATTGGTAAGCCGCGCTTTTCAGCAGCTTTTTGTTTACCGCTTCAGATTCGGGCTTGGGCAAAGCAGCGCGGGCAGCTTTGGCAGCTTGTTTGGCTGCTTTTTTAGCCGCTTTGGCAGCTTGTTTGGCCGCTTTCTTGGCAGCTTTGTCTTTCAGGTAGTTATTGTAGTCTTGGTTGTAGCTGGGCTGGTATTGGCCTTGGCTTTGATAATCATTGTAATCATAAGCGTAAGCACCGGCGCTCAAAGTAGCTGCAAGCAAAACCGCTGTGGTTTTTTTCAGATTGAGTTTCATAGTCGTATCCTTTTCATCAAGTAACAAACAAAGTCAGCTTCATAACAGCTGGGGCAACAATCTTTTTGATACCGCATATAGCCATATAGCCGCATTCAAACTTTTGCTGTTCCGAACCGGTGATGCCTTTTGTTTGATTAGCATTGTAGGGGGCGAAACTTAGGTTAAAATTAGCTGGATTTTAATTCTGGTAAAGATTTATACACTATTTGTATCCTACTGATTGCTTTAATTAATTTACCTGATTGTATTTACCTGAACAGGCCGTTTTCATGCCAAATGAAAGGCTGTTTTTTTCTATTTGTCTGTGTGGTCGGAACGGTGCGGAAACAGGCCGTCTGAAACAGCAGCAAACCGTTTTTATTTTTAGGAGAACATTTATGTCGCAATGGGATGAACGCTACCAAACCGAAGAATATGTATTCGGTACGGAGCCGAACGAATTTATCGCCCGCATCCGTGCTTATCTGCCTACGCAGGGCAACGCGTTGGATTTGGCCACCGGAGAAGGACGCAACGGCATCTTTCTCGCCCAACTGGGCCTGAAAACCGAAGGTGTCGATATGTCGGTGCGCGGTTTGGAAAAAGCGGAAAAACTGGCGCAACAAAAAGGGGTGGACTTCACCACCCGTATGGCAAACATTACCGAAATGGATATGCCGCCCGAACACTACGCCGTTATCACGTCGGTATTCTGCCATTTTTCCGAACCCGAGCGCACGCGCACCATGCAGCGAATTGTGCACGCTCTGCAACCCGGCGGCCTGTTTGCCGGCGTGTTCTACCATCCCGACCAAATTGCCTACGGCACCGGCGGCCCCAGCGACCCTGCGCTGTTGGGCACGCTGGAAGAAATGCAACAGGCTTTATCGGGCTTGGAATGGTTGGTTGCCGAACATTCCGTCCGCGAAATGAACGAAGGCAGCCGCCATCAAGGCATGAGTTCGGTTATCTGCCTGTTAGGCAAAAAACCTTCGTCCGGCCAATAAACCCCGCCGGCATCCGCAATACCCTATACAAACCCGACAAACCAATCTCCGGCCTTGTGCCGGAGATTTTTTACGGCAGAAGCTTTTGTACGAATATTTTCTTGAAAAATAAGTATGCCGGTATGAAACAATTACCTCTGATTATGGTCGTAATCTGTTGTAACAAACTATTTTGCCTGCGTTTTGTAAACAAATGTTATGCAAGATGCAATGTTGTAAATGTGATTGACCTTCATGATTTATGACTAAGATACTCCCGTCATTTTAGCTTTGACGCTACAACAAGAACATTAGCCGACACACTTAAGGTATGCCATGACAGAATACGACAACACCCGTTCCGAAAAACCGGCACAAAACGACGACTTAATCCATACCGACAACACCCCGAACGGGCAGCCCAACCACACCATCGATCACTTGGCTGCTCAGGAACCGGTTTTAATGTTGGAACATTTGGAAAATGAAAACCATACCGCGCCGACACAACCGGAAGATGCGTTATTAAACGAATCTGCCGATGAAGCCGCAGCGGCAAAAAAAGCAAAGAAAAAATTGCTGAAAGAGCAACGAAAAGCCAAAAAAGAACCGAAAGTTCAGCCCGAAGAAGAACCGGCATTGCAATTGGGAACGGCAAAAGGCGTGGAAACGATGTTCCGCAACGCCTTCCGTACCGAAATGGAACTACTGGCATTGGCGGCAACCAAAGCCAACATCATGATTTCATTAAATGGTTTCATCGTATCCGCCCTGATGATTTCCGGCGCATTCATTTTTTCAACTTCACCCGACTTTCTCGTGCCGGCCGGCATCTTTATGACAACAGCGGCGGCCTCTATCGTTTTTGCCTTATTGTCGGCCTCTCCCGAGCGCATGGGTAAAATGCGTGCCACCGTTGAATGGCTGAAAGACTTATTCAAACGCAAAGCGTCGCTGAAAGATTTCAAAACACGGGTATATGAACCTAAAGCCCACTTTGTGAACGAATCGCCCAATATCCTGATTTATGAAGACAGGGTCAAAATTTCCAAAGACCGCTACTGGGAAATGATGCAGGAGATTATGGCCAACCGCGAAGAAGTATATAAAAAAATGAGTGAAGAGCTATACTGGCTCGGCTCGTTGGCCAACAAGCAGTTCAAATACCTGAATATGTCGTATGCCGCTTTCCGCTGGGGCCTGCTTATCTCAGTGCTGGCTTTCATTACCATCAAAGCCCTGCCCAATGCCGTGCCGTCGATGCGTGCCGACAAAGCCGCCGCAGAACTGCGCAATTTAGGCATCAATTCATTCAAAGGCTTATACGAACCTTCGGCCGTACAGCAACTGCCCGACGGCCGCCTGCTGGTGGTGGAAGACGAACATTCGCGTGCGGCCAGCATCGTATCGTTTAAGCCGGACGGCACTTTAGACGAAAACGAATCGGTAGACAGCCGCATTGTCCGCGGCTTCAAACGTAAACTCAGCGATTTGGAGGGCCTGACTTTGGATAACGACGGCTATGTTTACGCCATTACTTCCCATTCCCGCAACAGAGAAGGCGTGCGCCGTCCCGACCGCGAACACTTTATCCGCTTCAAAATCCGCGGTAACGAAGTGGTTGAGTTGAGTTCGTTTAACGGTTTGGTGGACATACTCGAATCATCGGATCAAGTAGAACAGCTCATCCGCAGTAAAATCGGCACCATGTTGGATTTCAAAACCATCAATATCGAAGGTTTGGCTTACGACCCCAACAAAAACCGCCTGCTGCTGGGTTTCCGCGACCCCGAGTTCAGCGATAAATCGATGATTCTCTACATTGACAACCCTAAAGAAATGTTTGAGCAAAAAGCCAAACCCAACTTTGTCGATGTTGCCTTCTTGGATATTAAAGGCGGCGGTATCCGCTCGATAAACTATGATGCCGTATTGAAATCGTACATCCTGACCAACGAAGTAAAAGATGAACAAGGCAAGAAGTTTCCGCAGTTTTGGTTGTGGAACGGCGAGCCTACTTCCGAGGCCAAACCTATCGACTTGCCTAATATGAGCCACATGACCAACGTCGAAGCCGTGGATTCTGTTAAAGTAAACGGTCAAAACCGTTTGATCTTCATGAGCGACGACGGCGACGCCACCAAAAATATCGGCGGCAAATATATGATTGTCGAATACGATAAGTTTTAAGAGTTTGTTTAAAGTGCCGGCTTTGCTTCAAACAAACCGGCAAATAAAAACACTTGGCATTTCATTGCCAAGTGTTTTTTTATTCAAGTATCTACCCCGAGGCCGTCTGAAAATATAGTCAGAGACCTTTGCAAAACCCCCAGATGTGGATACAGTTCAAGGCGTAGCAGCACAGCGGTGCAGACATATCATTATAGATAGGCAAACGAGCGGGTAGCGCACAACGCAGAAATGCTCCACAGATGGGGGGTTGCAAAGGCCTCAGTTGTAGGAAATTCTAGCGTTGTTTACACTTTCCGTTTTTTGCATGCAGACCCATTTTGGGATTTTTGAGGGTTGTCAAGAATGCCGAAAGGCACGGCGAAGCCGCATCGTTCTTGAGAATACTCAAAAATCACGAAACCATCATTCCTGCAAAAAACAAAAGCTGTTTGGCATAAAAAGTGTAAATAACCCGACCTTTTCCAACACCTCAGTCAATCAACACATTCAGCGCACCAGATGAAAAGCGGATTCAAAAATGCGATAATCCGCACCTGTCCCCAATCCACCAAAGGAACCAACATGACCGCGCAGCTGATTAACGGCAAAGAGATCTCCCAACAGCGTTTAGAAATCCTCACGAAAAAAACGGCCGAACGCCAATCTGCCGGCTTGCGTGCCCCGTGTTTGGCCGTAGTTTTAGTGGGAGACGACCCCGCCAGCGCCGTGTATGTGCGCAACAAAAAAACGGCATGTGAAAAAGTCGGCTTCCGGTCGCTTTCCTACGAGCTTCCCAAAGAAACCACGCAAGAAACCTTGTTGAAATTGGTAGATGATTTAAATGCCGATCCCGAAGTCGACGGTATTTTGGTTCAGCTTCCCCTACCCGCGCAAATCAACAGCCAAGCCGTATTGGAACGCATTTTGCCGCACAAAGACGTAGACGGCTTCCACCCCTACAACGTCGGCCGTCTGGTTGTCAAAATGCCCCTGATGCGGCCGTGCACCCCCAAAGGCGTGATGACTTTGCTGGAAGCCTACGGCATAGACCCCAAAGGCAAAAAAGCCGTAGTGGTGGGTGCATCCAATATTGTCGGCCGGCCTCAGGCGCTCGAACTGCTATTGGCGCGTGCCACCGTAACCGTTTGCCACAGTGCCACACAGAATTTGGCCGAAGAAGTGGGCGCCGCAGACATTGTGGTTGTCGGGGTCGGCATACCGAATTTCGTTAAAGGCGAATGGATTAAACCGGGAGCGGTCGTGATTGATGTCGGCATCAACCGCTTGGAAAACGGCAAACTGTGCGGCGACGTGGAATTTGAGGCGGCCAAAGAACGTGCCGCCATGATTACTCCCGTGCCGGGCGGAGTCGGCCCGATGACCATCGCCACTTTGCTGGAAAATACTTTGCAGGCGGCAGAACTCCATGATGCGCCTGCCGCGCAATAAGAGCGGCATAGTCAATAAACTTTATTTCTGCTACTGCGTTGCCGCCTTGTATCAAAAATAAGTTTATTGGCTACAAACCTTATTCAGACGGCCTTTCCTATTCGGAAAGGCCGTTGCTGTTTCACTCTTCGGGCAGTTAATTTCCTTTAACCCTTTCGCCGCGCAAAAGCGTTTTTCCTTGCCGGTCGAACATCTCGATGTGTTGGCCGACAAAACGGTAACTCCGCACCAAAGGCAGAATGCGCGTCAGTTGCTGTTCCGTAGCGGCATCGGGGCAAGCCATTAACGTAGATGCGATACCGCCGAACTGCAATTTTTTGTCAGACGACGCAATATAACGGCCGAATACGCGGTTACAGTCGGTGCTGATGCTGAACGCCTTGTCTTTACCGTCCAACATCATCACCACTTCCGGGCGAACCGTTTGGCCCTCTGCTTCTTTAATCTGCCACGAGCCTTGCAAGGGCTGGGTATGGTTGCCTAAGGGCACCGCAACCGAAGTGGTGCATGCACCGATTAAAAACAACGGCAATATCAATCCGAATCGTTTCATCATTTACACCTTTCTATGCTATGCAGGGAAATTTGTATCTGTTTGTGCTCATTTGCTGCCACAGTCTATCGACTTCACTTTTATTACGGCGTTGCTGCGCCTTGAGCTGCATCCGCATCCGAGGGGTGGCAAAAGCCTCAGTTAATATGTTAACCAACATATTACCGAGATTTTCCTGCAAAACACATGACAAAAACTTAAAAAAACGTAAACCTTATTTTCAGACGGCCTTTGTTATACAATCCCAGCCGTTCAAACCGATACGGATTCAACATGAAAGCCATGATTTTAGCCGCCGGACGCGGAGAACGTATGCGCCCGCTCACCGATTCCTGCCCCAAACCCCTGCTCAAAGTAGGCGCAGAACCGCTCATCGGCTGGCATCTGCGGCGGCTGCACGCCGCAGGCATACGCGAAATCGTGATCAACCATGCTTGGCTGGGCAGCCAGATAGAAGATACGCTGGGCACGGGCGCGGCATACGGTGTAGAAATTGCCTATTCCGCCGAGGGGGAAACGGGTTTGGAAACCGCCGGCGGCATTGCTACGGCCCTACCTTTACTGGGCAGCGAACCTTTTTTGGTTATCAACGGCGACGTATTGACCGACATTGATTTTCAGACGGCCTTTAACGCCGCCCAAACCCTGCAACAGGAACAAAAGCTGGCACATTTATGGCTGGTGCCTAATCCGGCTCATAACCCGAAAGGCGATTTCGCGCTCAACGGCAACGGTGCTGTTCTTTCCGAAAGCAGCGAAGGCACGGCCTTAACCTTCAGCGGCATGGGCGTTTACCACCCGGATTTGTTCCGCAATACCCCGCCGCGCCAAGCCGCGAAACTTGCCCCCTTGCTGCGCCAAGCCATGAATGAAGGGCTGGTGTCGGGCGAGCGGCATAACGGCTTATGGCTGGATGTCGGCACGGTTGAGCGCTTGGCAGAAGCCGACCAACTCGCCCGCCATTGGGCATAAGGATTGATTCAGGCAAATACCCTTGCCGAAAACAGCCGAAACCCGCACCGCCGTGTTTCGGCTGTTTTCCTGCCGGTGAGTTTGCCGTTGCGCGCCCCATTTCCGTATCCCGCCACAAGAATCTCTTGTTATAATCAGCCGTTACCGTAGCAAACTCCATAGAAAAAGACCCTACCATGAGCCAAACCCCGTTACTCGACACCATCAATCTGCCGCAAGACCTGCGCCGTCTGAACAAAGACCAGCTGCCGAAAGTAGCAGCCGAATTACGCGCATTCCTGCTCGATTCTGTCGGCAAAACGGGCGGGCATTTCGCCAGCAACCTCGGCGCGGTCGAGCTAACCGTTGCCCTGCATTATGTGTACGACACGCCCAACGACAACTTGGTTTGGGATGTCGGCCATCAAAGCTATCCGCACAAAATCCTCACCGGCCGCAAAAACCGCATGGGTTCTATGCGCCAATACGGCGGTTTGGCAGGCTTTCCCAAGCGCGGCGAGTCGGAATACGACGCATTCGGTGTCGGCCATTCTTCCACGTCCATCGGCGCGGCACTCGGTATGGCGGTAGCCGACAAACTGGCGGGCAACGGCAAGCGCAGCGTGGCGGTAATCGGCGACGGCGCGATGACGGCGGGTCAGGCGTTTGAAGCCTTAAACTGTGCGGGCGATATGGATATCGACCTGTTGGTGATTCTCAACGACAACGAAATGTCGATTTCCCCCAATGTCGGCGCGCTGCCCAAATATCTGGCGCGCAACGTCGTGCGCGATATGCACGGCCTGCTCAGCACCATCAAAGCACAATCCACCAAAGTGCTCGACAAACTGCCCGGCGCGTTGGAAATCGCTCAAAAAGTCGAACACAAAATCAAAGCAATTGCCGGCGAAGCGGAGCACGCCAAGCAATCGCTGTCGTTATTTGAAAACTTCGGTTTCCATTACACCGGCCCCGTCGACGGCCACGACGTTGAAAATCTGGTGGAAGTGCTGCAAGACTTGCGCGCCAAAAAAGGCCCGCAGATTCTGCATGTGATCACCAAAAAAGGCCAAGGCTACAAGCTTGCCGAAAACGATCCGGTGAAATACCACGCCGTGTCCAACCTCGCCAAAGAGCCTGAAAAAGAACCTTACAAACCTGTGCCGCAACCCGCCGCCAAACCCACCTACACGCAGATTTTCGGCAAATGGCTGTGCGATCAGGCCGCCGCCGACCCGCGCTTGGTTGCCATCACGCCCGCCATGCGTGAAGGCAGCGGTTTGGTCGAATACGAACAAAAATTCCCTGAGCGTTATTTTGATGTCGGCATCGCCGAGCAGCACGCCGTTACCTTTGCCGGCGGCTTGGCTTGCGAAGGCGCGAAACCGGTGGTGGCGATTTATTCCACCTTTCTGCAACGTGCCTACGACCAACTCGTTCACGACATCGCCCTGCAAAACCTGCCCGTGATGTTTGCCGTTGACCGCGCCGGCATCGTGGGTGCAGACGGCCCCACCCACGCCGGTTTATATGATTTGAGCTTTTTGCGCTGCGTTCCGAATATGGTGATTGCCGCCCCGAGCGACGAAAACGAATGCCGCCTGCTGCTGTCCACCTGTTACCAACTCGATGCGCCGACCGCCGTGCGTTACCCGCGCGGTTCGGGTATCGGCGCAACGGTTTCAGACGGCCTCGATACCGTGCCCGTCGGCAAAGGCGTTGTCAGACGCGAAGGCAGCACAACCGCCGTTTTCGCTTTCGGCAGCATGGTTCAGCCCGCACTGGAGGCGGCCGAAACGCTGGATGCAACCGTGGCCGATATGCGCTTCGTGAAACCGCTGGACGAAGCATTGATACTCAAACTGGCACAGTCGCACGATTATCTGGTGAGCGTCGAAGAAAACGCCGAGCAAGGCGGCGCGGGCAGCGCGGTGCTGGAAGTGCTGGCCAAGCATAACATCTACAAACCCGTGCTGGTATTGGGCGTAGCCGACACCGTTACCGAACACGGCGACCCGAAAAAACTGCTCGACGACTTGGGCTTGAGCACAGCGGGCGTATTGCAACGCATTCAAAAATGGCAGGCAGACTTAAGCCGTTGAAACTGCCGTCCAAACCCTAATCACAATCAGACCTTTGAAAAATCCCCAGATGTGGATGCAGTTCAAGGTGTAGCAGCGCACAACGCAGAAATGCGCCGCAGATAGGGTTTTGCAAAGGTCTCACCATATCCGCTTGCCCATATAGAGAAGGCCGTCTGAAACCTGTTTTTCAGACGGCCTTCATACCATTCGGGCGCAAATAACGGTACAATTCACCCCAATTCAAATATCACACGGGTTTCACAGATGGGTGCAAATATTATCGCCGTGGCCAACCAAAAAGGCGGTGTCGGCAAAACCACCACCGTGGTTAATCTGGCCGCCTCGCTGGCAGCCGAAAAAAAACGCGTATTGGTGATCGACTTAGACCCCCAAGGCAATGCCACCACCGGTAGCGGCATCGACAAAGGCAATATTCAAAACGGCATCTACCAAGTGCTGTTGGGCGATTCCGACATTAAAAACGCCTTAATGCACAGCGAATCCGGCGGCTACGACGTACTCGCCGCCAACCGCACGCTGGCAGGCGCCGAAGTCGAGCTGGTACAAGAACTCGCCCGCGAAATGCGCTTGAAAAACGCGCTGGCCGATGTTGCCGACGACTACGATTTCGTGTTGATAGACTGCCCGCCTACCCTCACCCTGCTCACCCTCAACGGCTTGGTAGCCGCCAACGGCGTGATTGTGCCGATGGTGTGCGAATACTACGCGCTCGAAGGCATTTCCGATTTAGTCGCCACCGTGCGCAAAATCCGCCAAGCCATCAACCCGCGCTTGGACATTATTGGCATCGTCCGCACCCTTTACGACAGCCGCAGCCGCCTTTCTCAAGAAGTATCCGAACAGCTTCAGGCACATTTCGGCCCGCAACTGTTCAACACCACCATCCCCCGCAACGTGCGCCTCGCCGAAGCCCCCAGCCACGGCATGCCCGCGCTGGCTTACGATGCCAAAGCCAAAGGCACGCTGGCCTATCAGGAATTGGCTCAAGAGCTGTTGCAACGGGTGGGAGCTGCGGTTAAATAAAAAGCCTGCACCAGGTAAAATCAGACTGAGACCTTTGCAAAACCTCCAGATGTGGATGCAGTTCAAGGCGTAGCAGCGCAGCGAGCGCAGACATATCATGAAGATAGGCAAGCGAGCGAGCAGCACACAACGCAGAAATGCGCCGCAGATGGGGGTTTTGCAAAGGTCTCAGACTTTCTATCCGACCTGAATAAAGCAAACGAAACAGCTTTTCTGCTGACGGATTAAGCGATACTCAGTGAACAACCCCCTACCGCCACCATACAATCGAGGCCGTCTGAAAACTTATTTTCAGACGGCCTCGATTGTTGTTTCTCAAACTAATCAGTCAAACAAAGCATCCACAAACGCCCGCGCATCAAACGGGCGCAAGTCGTCAATGCTCTCGCCCACGCCGATATAGCGGACGGGAATCGGGCGGTTGGAAGCCAGCGCAGCCAGAATGCCGCCTTTGGCCGTACCGTCGAGTTTGGTAACAATCAGGCCGGTAACATCGAGCGCATCATCAAACGCCACCACCTGATTAATGGCGTTTTGACCGATATTGGCATCCAACACCACAATAATTTCATGCGGCGCGTCGGGCATGGATTTTTGCAGCACGCGCTTCACTTTTTTGATTTCTTCCATCAAATGCAGTTGGGTAGGCAGGCGGCCTGCGGTGTCGGCCAACACGATGTCGATACCGCGCGCTTTGGCAGCTTCGACGGCATCGAAGCAGACGGCGGCGGAATCGCCCGTGCTTTGCGAAATCACGGTAACGCCGTTGCGTGCACCCCATTCCTGCAACTGCTCGCGGGCGGCGGCGCGGAAAGTATCGCCCGCCGCCAGCAATACCGACTTGCCTTGCGATTGGAAATATTTGGCCAGTTTGCCGATAGAAGTGGTTTTACCCGCACCGTTGATGCCGGCCAGCATAATCACAAACGGCTGCCCGTTGTCGGGAATCACCAGCGGTTTCTGCAACGGCTTGATTAAATCGTAAATCGCATCTTTCAAGGCACCGCGCAGCTCGTTGCCGTCTTTCAAACCGCGCAACGATACACGTTTGCGCACGTCTTTCATCAGATATTCGGTGGCTTCCATGCCCATATCGCTGGTAATCAGCACGGTTTCCAGCTCTTCATACAGGTCTTCGTCGATCTGGCCGCCGCCGAATACGCCGGCCAGCGATTTGGCCATTTGGTCGCGCGATTTGGTAAGGCCTTTTTTCAAACGCGCCGCCCAACCGAGCTTGGCAGGTTCGTCTTCCTCCGTCACAGGCTTGGTAGGCGCGTCGGCAGCGGCAACCACCGGCGCAGTCATCGTGGCGATGCTGTCGGGCAGTCTCAAAGCATCGGCCAATTCGCTGCTGTTGAGTTCGGCCGCCTCTTCCACCGGTGCGGCATCGCCTTCGGGTATCGGCGAAACGTGGATTTTGGCTACCGGCGCATTCGGATCATATTGTTCGGGCAATTCGCTGCTGCCGGAAACCACGCCCGACACCAACTGGTCGAGCACGCTGCTTTCTTCATGTTCTTCTACCGCTTCAAGCTGGGTTTCGGTCAGCGGTTCGAGGGTTTCAGGCGTGGAGATTTCAAGGGCGGACGGCTCGTCCGCGATTTCGGCACCCGTTTCCGATACCGGCTTTTGCACAGGTTCGGCAACGGTTTCGGCAGTTTCCTGTTTTTTCTTGCGTTTAAAGAAGCTGAACATGGCTTTCCTTGTTTGAAAAAGTGGTTTCAGACCTGAATTGTAACGTATTTTCAGAGAATGCCAATCCGCCCAAGCAGAGAAACACGTCGGCGGAAAATAAGTTATATCGGCAACTGTAAATTTATTATCAATATTTTAGCTGAAACAAATGCCATTCTGAAAAAATAGCCTGCTAAAAAAGCCGTCTGAACATAAGTTTTCAGACGGCCTGAGACCTTTGCAAAACCCTCAGATGTGGATGCAGTTCAAGGCGTAGCAGCACAGCGAGTGCAGACATATCATATAGATAGGCAAACGAGCGAGCAGCGCACAACGCAGAAATGCGCCGCAGATGGGGGTTTTGCAAAGGTCTCGGCCTAAACAGCGTTTACCACAAATGGCGCATCGCTTCATGCTCTTGGCGGATACGGATAGAGAGAATAACCATATACACCGGCAAGCCGACCATCATGGTTGTCCAAGCATGACAAAGCAAGCCCACACCGATCAACTCGGGAATAATGTTTAAAAAATAATTGGGATGGCGCACATAGCGGAACAACCACGACCTGTTGATTTTATGTTGCGGATGGATATAGATTTTCAGCGTCCAAATTTCACCCAACGCACGAATAACGTAAAACAGCACAACCAAGGCAAACGCCGTCAATGCCGTACCTGCTGCGGAAATACCGTCAAAAACCGCTTCTCGGATATGCGATTCGGCAAGTGCCGAAAAATAATAGATGATATGTGCCGCAGCCAGCAGCTTGGAATTTTTCTCGCCAAACTGCTTGGCACCCGCCGCAATCAAGCGTTTTTCGTTTTGAACAGAAATAGAAAGAGAAACTAAACGGATAGCAAAAATAAGAGCAAAAACAGCTGTAATCATATAGAAAAGGTTTCCTAATACAAATGAACAAAGTGCCTGCAAAGCTTTTCAGACGGCCTCGGTATCTTTCCGCCTGAAGCCGTTTGCCTAAAGCCATGATAGTCAATCAACTTAAAAATAGTACATACGTCATATTCGGGCTTGACCCGAGTATCGCCTAAATTTGCTGAAACTCAAGATAATCGCGTCAAGCCGAGTATGACGGTTTTGTTATTAAGTAAGTTGATTGATTCTAGACGAACGGAAAAGCCTTTTTCTTACAACTGCGCATCTATAAAAGTTACCGCATAAGGGCAACGCATTGATTCAAAAAACATACGACCGTCTGAAACAATATGTTTCAGACGGTCGTATCGCTGATTCTTAATCAGAACAACAAATCTTAATCTGCTTGGCGACGCAGAATGGCTGGAATTTCAAAATCATCCAATACAGATTGATTTGAAAAATCAGAAGCAGTCAGGTTCATGCTGCGGGTATTGCGGCCGGAACGGATTAAGCCGTCGATATTGGAGAAACCGTCGTCCGTGCCGGTAGCCTGCTGGGTTTTCACCATACGCAGATTATTGTTGGAACCCAACACATTGTTTTCTTTCAAACCGGTTGCGATGATGGTTACACGGATGGCATCTTCTTCCATGTTTTCATCTTCGGCCGTACCGTATTTACGCTCTGCTTCGGGATGGGCATATTCGTCCACCACTTTCATGATTTCGCGGTATTCCGACATTTTCAGGCACCCCGGAGCGGTGGTAATGTTTACCAACACGCCGCGCGCACCATCCAAAGTCACATCATCCAAGAGCGGGCTGGAAATAGCTTGTTCGGTAGCCAAGCGTGCACGGTCGATGCCTTGGGCAAAGCCTGAACCCATCATCGCCATGCCCATAATGCTCATCACGTTTTTCACGTCGGCGAAGTCCAAGTTGATGAAACCGGGGCGGGTAACTACTTCGGAAATACCGGCAACGGCATCGCGCAACACATTGTCGGCAGCGCGGAATGCTTCACGCACGGTGATGTCTTCGCCCAATGCAGTCATCAGTTTGTCGTTAGGAATCACGATTAATGAATCCACTTGGCTTTTCAGGTGATCCAAGCCTTCTTGGGCGATGTGAACGCGTTTACCTTCGTGGCCGAACGGACGGGTCACAACAGCCACAGTCAAAATGCCTTGCTCTTTAGCAATTTCAGCAACAACAGGAGCAGCACCAGTACCGGTACCGCCGCCCATACCGGTGGTAATGAACAGCATATTGGCACCGCGGATGGCATCTGCAATGGCTTCACGGTCTTCTTGGGCTGCGGCGCGGCCGATTTCAGGGTTGGCACCCGCACCCAAACCGCGGGTTAAATTGGTACCCAACTGGATACGTTTGCCGGCATTGCTTTTGCCTAAAGATTGGGCGTCGGTATTCGCGCTAATAAATTCAACACCTTGAACGGTATTCAAAATCATGTTGTTGATAGCGTTGCAACCGCCGCCGCCGATGCCGATAACTTTAATGACCGCAGGGCTTGCAGCTGATTCTACTACGTCGTAAACCAATTCCATGTAACACTCCTTTGCGCCCTGCGTCAGGACGGATAAAACGGGATAAAAAATGGGAATAAATATACGCTAATTATATAAGAAGCATGATGCGGCTGGCAAAAGCCTTCTTATATTCTTATTATATTTTTACGTTTGTTTTAAAAGTTGTTTTTAAGCCAGTCGCGGAATTTCACCCACAAGCTGTCTTTGTGCTCTCTTACTACGACCGCGCCGGAAACGGGGCTGCCGTACACTTCGCCGCGGGCCGCCTGAAGCAAGCCGATGGCGGTAGCATAACGGGGATTGCGGATACGTTCGGAAACGCCGCCCATTTCTTGCGGCACACCGATACGCGCAGGCAGGTTGAATACGTCTTCCGCCAAATCCACAATGCCGGTAAGCAGTGATGCGCCGCCCGTCAATACGATGCCCGAAGTCAGCACTTCTTCGGGGAAACCCGAACGGCGCAACTCGTTAAGCGTCAGCTCCAAAATTTCTTCCACGCGCGGGCCGATAACGCTGGCCAATACGCGGCGGGAAATTTGGCGCGGCTGGCGGTCGCCTACGCTGGGCACTTCGATCATTTCATCCAAACCGTCCATGGTCGCAATGGCTACGCCGTGGTGGATTTTGATGTATTCGGCAGCGTTGTGCGGGGTGCGCAGGGCTTGTGCCAAATCTTTGGTAATCAAATCGCCGGCAACCGGAATCACGGCGGTATGGCGGATGGCACCGTTGGTATAAACGGCAATATCGGTAGTACCGCCGCCGATATCGATTACGCATACGCCCAAATCTTTTTCGTCTTCGGTTAAGACGGCCTGCCCGCTGGCCAAAGGCTGCAACATAATCTGATCCATGTGCAGGCCGCAGCGGTTAACACATTTTTGGATGTTTTGCAGGGCGGTAATGGCTCCGGTAATGATGTGTACGCGCGTATCCAAACGAACGCCGCTCATGCCGATGGGTTCTTTCACGCCGGGTTGGTTGTCAATAATATACTCTTGGACAACGGTATGCAGTATATTGTGGTCAGGCGGAATATTAACGGCTTTAGCGGTTTCAATAGCACGGTCGATATCGGCTTGCGACACTTCGCCGTCTTTGATTTTAACCACGCCTTGCGAATTGAGGCTGCGGATATGGTTGCCTGCGATGCCGGTGGTTACGCTGTCTACTTTACAGTCTGCCATCAACTCGGCTTCGTTCATGGCCTGTTTAATGGCTTGGGCAGTGGCATCGATATTGGTCACCATACCGGCTTTCAGACCGCGCGACGGTGCCTGACCCAAGCCGATAATGTGGATTTCATTGTCTTCCTGTATTTCGCCGATTAATGCGATAACTTTAGAAGTACCGATATCCAATGCGCTGATATATTTGCCTTTTACCATGATGTCCCATTCATTTTATTTATGTTACTGTCTGTTTGCTGTTTCGGCCTCTGGAATCGCGGTTTCAGACGGCCCTGCTGTTTCTTGCTCTTGTGTTTTCTCAAGATAGCGCACGGCAAAACCGTCTTTGTAGCGCATATCCACATAATCTATGTTGCTTTGGCGCACTTGCAGCACTTCCTGCCACATGTCGGCAAAGCGTTGCAGGCGTTTGGTTTCGTTTTCGCGCCCCAATCTGACGGAAATGCCGTTGTTTAATTCTACCGACCACGCCGAACGCGGTGTGTATTCGAGTTTGGCGATACTCAGGTTTTTGGGTTTGAGTATGGCGGTAAATTCGTTGTAATGCTTGACCATGATGGCTCCGGTTCCGGGCTGCCCTTCGAACAGCGGAAAGGTTTCGTCGGTGGCGGCATTAAACAGGTTGCCGTTGCTGTCTATCAAACCGGATTCTTTCCAGCGCCCTACCGGCACACGCTCTTTCAGGTTGATTTCAACCGTGTCGGGCAGGCGGCGGCGCACGGACACTTTATCTATCCACGGCAGTTTGGCAAAGGCTTCTTGGGCACCGTTCAAATCTGCTTTGAAAATATTGCCGCGGATGTATTGCTGCGCCACGCTTTGCAGTTGTTTGTTGCCGGTGCGTTGCACATCGCCTTCGATTTTTACCTGCTTGACCGGAAAATAAGGTGAATTGTAAACCCAAACGACCAATGCTCCCAGCAGTATCAATACTACCAGGATCATCAGCCAGCCGGTTACGCGCTTTAATGCGCCTGCATTATCCCACATGAGCGGTTTTCAGAATTTCAACACATAAATCGGCGAAGCTCAAGCCGGTTTGGGCGGCCGATTTCGGCACTAAGCTGTGGTCGGTCATTCCGGGCAAGGTGTTGATTTCCAGAAGATACAGTTTGCCGTCGGTATCTTTCAGAAAATCTACTCTCGATACGCCCTGCGCACCTATGGCTGCCGCGCCCCGTGCCGCTAAAACGCGCATCTGTGCTTCGTCTTCCTGATTTAAATCGGACGGGCATTGATACACGGTATCGTTACGGTTGTATTTGGCTTCGTAGTCGTAAAACTCGGTGGCGGGAATAATGCGGATGCTGGGGTAGCCTTCGCCGTTAATCACGGGGCAGGAATATTCTCCGCCGCCGATAAAGCGTTCGGCAATAATCTCGCCGTGAAAATGCTTGAGTTCTTCATACACTTCTTTCAGACGGCCTGCTTCTTTCACTTTTACTACGCCTACGCTGCTGCCTTCTGCGGCGGGCTTCACAAACATAGGCAGGCCGAGCTGCCGCTCGACTTCGTCAAAATCGCTGTTTTCGTGAAGCACGGCAAATTCGGGAACGGGCAAACCCAAAGCCTGCCAAATCAGTTTGCAGCGGTATTTATCCATGCCGACGGCGGAAGCCATCACCCCGCTTCCCGTGTAGGGAATGCCCAATAATTCGAGCGCACCCTGCACGCTGCCGTCTTCACCGTAAGTGCCGTGCAGGATATTGAAGGCCGTCTGAAACCCTTGTGTTTTCAGCTCTGAAAGCGGGGTTTCTTTCGGGTCGAACGCATGGGCGTCTATCCCTTTGCTTTTTAGGGCTTCGAGAATGGCGGCTCCGCTTTTTAAGGATATCTCCCGTTCGCTTGAAAAACCGCCCATCAGTACGGCAACTTTGCCAAATGCTTGCATGTTGGTGACTCTTTCTTTGTTCAGACGGCCTGTTTTATGCCCGGGCACTTGCTTCGATAAACGCTGCCGGCACTTTATTGATGCTGCCCGCTCCCATGGTCAGCACCACGTCTCCGTCTTGCAGAAGGTTGATCAGGGTTTCGGGCAACGCATTCACATCTTCGCAGTAGATCGGTTCGAGCCTGCCCAATACACGCACGGCACGCGCCAAGGCGCGGCTGTCGGCGGCCACAATCGGCTCTTCTCCGGCGGCATACACTTCGGTGAGCACCAGAGTGTCGACGGTATTCAACACGCTTACGAAGTCTTCAAATAAATCGCGGGTGCGGGTATAGCGGTGCGGCTGAAACGCCAACACCAAACGGTTGTTCGGATACGCACCGCGGGCTGCGGCCAATGTTGCGGCCATTTCTACGGGGTGATGGCCGTAATCGTCGATCAAGGTCACTTTTCCGCCCGAAGGCAAGGCAACTTCGCCGTATTTTTGGAAACGGCGGCCTACGCCTTCAAAGCCCAACAAACCTTTTTGAATGGCCTCTACCGACGCGCCGACCTCTAAAGCCACGCCGATGGCGGCAAGTGCGTTCAATACGTTATGGCGACCCGGCATGTTCAGCACCACTTCAAACGGTTCGGTGCCGTTGTGTTTCGCATGCACGGTAAAGCGCATTTGCGTGCCTTCGGTGCGCACGTCGGTGGCGTAAATATCGGCGGATTCGTCCAGCCCGTAAGTGGCAAAAGGTTTGCTGATGCGCGGCACAATCGCCCGCACATGCTCGCTGTCGATGCACAAAAAGGCTTTGCCGTAAAAAGGCATGCGGTGGATAAAGGTGACAAACGCCTGATGCAGCTTTTCGACGCTGTGATCGTAGGTATCCATGTGGTCGGTGTCGATATTGGTCACAACCGACATAACGGGGGTGAGATGCAGAAAAGAGGCGTCCGATTCGTCTGCTTCGGCAACGATGTATTGGCCGCTGCCCAAACGGGCGTTTGTACCGGCGGCGGTGAGTTTGCCGCCGATAACAAAGGTCGGGTCCATGCCTGCTGCCGCCAAAATAGATGCGGTCAGGCTGGTGGTGGTGGTTTTGCCGTGCGTGCCGGCAATGGCGATGCCGTCGCGAAAGCGCATCAGCTCGGCCAACATCAAGGCGCGGGGAATCACGGGGATTTTGCGCTCGTGCGCGGCCACCACTTCGGGATTGTCGGCCTTCACGGCGGTTGAAATCACAACAACGTCGGCATCGGTAACGTGGGCGGCGGTATGGCCGGGATACACCTGAATCCCCAAGCCGCTCAGGTGGCGCGTTACCGCACTTTGCGCCTGATCGGAACCGGATACGTTAAAACCCAGATTGTGCAGCACTTCGGCAATCCCGCTCATACCCGAACCGCCGATGCCCACAAAATGAATATTGTTAACTCTGTTTTTCATGTTGTTGTTATTCCTGAATTTTACATACCGTTTCAGACGGCCTTGCTATTTTATCCCCCTGCTTTTCGGCGATGCGGATGCAAGTGTCGTTTTACACGGGAATAAAAAGTTATCATTTTAATGGCCTGCGGCCCGAGAAGCTATGGGTTTAATGTAAAAGGCTGTTCAGGTTGTTTGAAAATATGCAGAAATTTTTTTCAGACGGCCTCAAGAGCAACCACAGGCCGTCTGAAATGATTACATGGTGGTGGCGATGGCGGTAACGGCAACATCGTCGGCACTGTGCGGCATGGCCAAAGTGCGCGCGTTTTTCGCCCACTCGAGGCAGCGGTCTCTATCCAGCGCCCACAATACTTCGGCCAGCTTTTCGGCAGTCAGTTGCGACTGCGGCAGCAGCAAACCGGCATCGGCTTTTACCATAAAGCGGGCGTTGGCGGTTTGGTGGTCGTCAACGGCATGTGGATACGGCACCAGCAGCGCGCCCACGCCTGCTGCGGTCAGCTCGGCAATCGTCAGCGCACCGGCACGGCAAATCACCACATCGGCATGTTGGTAAGCGGCAACCATATCGTCGATAAATTCCACGCATTTGGCTTTTACGTTCAGCAAATCGTAATCGCTTTGCAGGCTGCCGAGTTTGCCGCGCCCGGCTTGATGATAAATCTGCGGGCGTTCGTTTTCGGTAAGCAGAGCCAAAGCGCGCGGCACGGTTTGGTTCAATACGTCTGCGCCCAAGCTGCCACCCATTACCAATACTTTCAGACGGCCTTCCCTGCCGGCAAAGCGTTGGGCGGGTTCGGGCAGATTGGCGATGTCTGCACGCACGGGATTGCCGACCAAACCGTCGGGATTGTCAAATGCTTTGGGAAAAGCATACAGCACGCGGCGCGCCCAACGGGAAAGCTGTTTGTTGGCCAAACCGGCCACGGCGTTTTGCTCGTGAATCACTACGGGAATGCCCGCCAATTTGGCCGCCACCCCGCCCGGAAAGGTCACAAATCCGCCGAAGCCGATCACACAATCCACGCGGTGCCTTCTAATGATATGCAGCGCAGCCTGCACGGTTTTAAACAAAGTGAACGGCAGCATGATTTTGCGCTTGAGTCCGTTGCCGCGCACGCCTTTGATGGCCAGCGTTTCCAAACGGATATTGTGCTTGGGCACGATGCGCTCTTCCATCGAGCCTGCGCTGCCCAGCCAAATCACATGGTGCCCGCGCGAGCGCAGCGATTCCGCCACCGCCAGCGCGGGGAAAATGTGGCCTCCCGTGCCACCTGCCATCAACATAAAGGTTTTTGTTTTCATCGTTTTTACCCCTCGACTTTATAACCGCGCATTTTCAGGCGGTTTTCATAATCCACTCTCAGCAACAGTGCCATACAGGCCAGCATAATGATAACGGCCGAACCGCCGTAAGACATCAGCGGCAAGGTCAGGCCTTTGGTCGGCAGCAGGCCGATGTTCACGCCGATATTGAAAAAGCTTTGAATGCCCAACCAGATACCGATGCCTTTGGCAACGTAAGCACCGAAAAACAATTCCAAATCGCGCGCCTGCTTGCCGATGGAAAACGCCCGCCACACCAGCCACGCATAGCAGAAAATCAGCACGAAAATACCGACAAAACCGAATTCTTCGCCAATCACGGCCAAAATAAAGTCGGTATGCGCTTCGGGCAGATAAAAGCGTTTTTCCAAACTCGCACCCAAGCCGACGCCGAACCACTCGCCGCGGGCAATCGCCATCAGCGAATGGGTAAGCTGGTAGCCCTTGCCGAGCGGGTCTTCCCACGGATTCAAAAACGCCGCCACACGCGCCATACGATACGGCGCAACGGCAATCAAAGCAGCCATACTGGCCAAACCGATGCCCACCATCATCATGAACCACCGCCACGGCAAGCCGGCTAGAAACAACAGCCCCATCGCTACGGCAGTCACCACCACAAACGAACCGAAGTCCGGCTCCAGCATAATCAGCCCCAAGCCGATACCTACCGGCACGGCGGAAAAACCCACTTTTTTAAACTGCTTGAGAATTTCGGCACGACGGGTAAAGAAGCTCGACAGATACAGAATCACCGCCATTTTGAAAATCTCAGTCGGCTGCAGGTTGAACGGCCCCAAATGAATCCAGCGTTTCGCGCCGTTGATTTCGCGCCCCACCACCAGCACGGCCACCAGCAAAACCAAGCTGCCGAGCAGGATAAACGGCGTTGCCTTTTTCCAAGTTTTCAGCGGGATTTTCGCCACGGCCAACGCCACGCCTGCGCCTATGCCTAAAAATATGGCTTGGCGGCCGAGATAAAACCATTTGTCGCCGCCGTCGTGCGCGGCATAGGCAATCGAGGCGGAGTAAATCATCATCAGGCTGAACGCCGTCATCAATACCACCATCCACAGCAGCGAATGGTCGAATTTCTGCCCGCTGCGCAGAATTTTACGGTCGAGAATTTTGGATTCGGTAATCATATTGCTTGAATCGTTTCTGTTCTGGATTTAAATATTTCAGACGGCCTCAAACACATCAGGCCGTCTGAACAGATGGTGCGCCGCCTTTATAGCAAATAAACTTTATTTCTGACTACGCCTTTGCTGCCCTTTGCCGCAGTAATATTCAAGTCGGCCGGCTATGGGTGTTTTTAGGTAGGAATATTGAAAATATCGCGGCAGACAACAAACCCGCCAAGGCAAAAACAACAGACATGCGGATGCCGTAAAAAAACCAACCGAACACCAGCGACACCAAACCGCCCGCCGCCGCCATAATCAAACTGCCTGTCAAACCCCGTTTCGGCTCGAGCGCATAAACCGCAATCCAAGTCGATAACGCAGGAATCAAGCCGATAAACCATCCTGTTGTCAGAAAATAAAGCGAATGGGGAAAACCAAGCCATTCGCGCCATACGCTCAACGGAACCCACCCGAACAAGGCCAATATCAGCACGGCAAATATCGTTCCTACCGGCGCGCCCAATACCAGCAATCCCCACAACAAAGGAACATAATTCGGTTTCGCCGGCACATTATCTAAGCTGTTCAGCTGATCCAATCGGTTTTCCTTTCTGCTTCAGCAGCCCGAAGGCGAGCCGTCATATTGATTATGGGCAAACCGCCCCATATCATCATCTGCATTCAGACAAGCGGTGCGATTTCGGCGCAGGCAAGCACTTTTCCGTACTGCACGTTTTTTCAGACGGCCTCAAACCATCAGGCCGTCTGAAAAACCTTATAAAGCCTCAAATGCCTCAACAAACACCTGCGCCCGATGCGCATAGCCTTTGAACATATCGAAGCTCGCGCAAGCCGGGCTGAGTAAAACAATATCGCCGCTTTGCGCCAGCTTATAGGCCGTCTGAACGGCTTCTTCCAGCGTTGCGCAGTCAATCACATCCACACCGCAGCCGGTTAAATCGCGGCGGATAAGCGGCGCATCCACACCGATCAGCAGCACGGCGCGGGCTTTATTGTGCAACGCGGCGCGCAGGGGCGTGAAGTCCTGCCCTTTACCCTGCCCGCCCGCAATCAACACCAGCGGGCTTTGCAAACCGGCAATGGCGGCGGCGGTGGCACCGACATTGGTGCCTTTGCTGTCGTCGATAAACGTGATGCCGTTTTTCTCGCCGACTTTTTCCACGCGGTGCGGCAAGCCTTTAAAGGTTTGAATATGTTGCAGCAATTCGGTTCGCGGAAGGCCGACGGCTTCGCACAAAGCCAAAGCCGCCAACACGTTCGCCGCGTTGTGCAAGCCTTGCAGGGGAATGGCGGCGGTGCAGAGCAAATCGTTTGCACCGGCTTTCAGACGGCCTGCCTGAACGTCCGCCCAATAATCGGCCTGCCCTTCCAACGAAAACCATTTGATGTCGCGGTTCGGGCGTTTCATGGCACGGCACATCGCGTCGTCGGCATTGAGCACCTGCACGCCGCTGCCGCGGAAAATTTTGTCTTTGGCGTGGGCGTAGTCGAGCAAGTCGTCGTAGCGGTCGAGATGGTCTTCGGAAATATTCAGCACCACCGCGGCATCGGCGGCAAGATGGTCGGTGTTTTCAAGCTGGAAACTGGATAACTCGAGCACCCACACGTCCGCCGCTTTGCCGCCGCGCTGCATATATGCTTCCAACACGGGCGTGCCGATATTGCCCGCCACCACGGTGTCCAGCCCGCATTTTTCGCACAGATAACCGACCAAACTGGTAACGGTGGTTTTGCCGTTGCTGCCGGTAATGGCGATGATTTTGTCGCTTTTGCCTTTCAACTCGTGCGCCAGAATTTCCACGTCGCCCAACACCACGCCGCCGCTTTGCTTGAACACCTCGATTTCGGGTGTGCGCTCGCTGATGCCGGGGCTGAGGGCGAGAATATCGAAACCGTGCGCCAAAGCGTCTTTCAGACGGCCTGTATAACAACTTAAGCCGTTAAACCGCTGCTTCAATTCCGCCTCGCGTTCGGGTTTCAAATCAGCATCATAAGCCGCCACCTGCGCGCCCTGCCGCTGCAAAAACGCAATCATCGAAACACCCGTGCCGCCCAAGCCGGCGACTAGGATTTTTTTGTTTTGCCAGTTCATTTTGTTACTCTGAATATGTCCGTCATACTCGGGCTTGACCCGAATATCTTGTTATCTGCAAGGCCGTCTGAAATACCTCTCCCTGATATTTGGGAGATACTCGGGTCAAGCCCGAGTATGACGTGCTATTTTTATATCGATCAATTTTTTCAGACGGCCCCAAAAAACCCTGCTACCCCAAATACCTTCAACACCGCCACCAACTCCGCCAGCCTATCTTCAGGATTCCCCGCCATCGGCGGCATGGGCGGGGCGTATTCCGGTTCGTTTTGATTGCGCATCCAGTCGGCCAACACAAACAGGCGCAGCAGCAGCGGTTTTGCCCATTCGGGTTTGACCGACAATTCCTGCAAGGCTTGGGCGAAACAGGCGATCCATTGGTTGCGCGTGTTCATGCTTACGGCAAAAGGAAAATGCCGCTGGCGCAAGCGCGGATGGCCGTGCGCCTGTTCGTACAGCGGCGGGCCGCCGAGCCAGCCGCTTAAAAATTGAAAAAGACGTTCGCGGGCATAATCCAGCGTTTCGCCGTGCTGTTCACGCAGTTCGGTGTATTGCGGCTCTAAGTCCATCAAATCATAGAAGCGGTCGGTCAATTCCTGCACGCCCGCTTCGCCGCCCAATAAGTTGTAGAGGGTTTGTTGTATCATGTTTATTTTGTGCTTTTCATCTGCGGGTACACATTCCAAACATCATTACTTGCATTTCATCAGCAGTAACGGCTTTTTCAAAACTTGGTAAGGCGGTATGTCGTTTGCTTCCAATGAAAGTTTTTCATAGCGGTAAATGATATTGCTATTCTCATAATCTTCGGGCTTTTGCTCCGCATCGGGCGTTTTACGCAGATAAGCATTGCCCTTTGGGTCAAAACGGTAATCTTCCAATGAAATGACGCTTTGGTCTTCATACTCGATTTCAGAAGCAGATTCCTCCGCAATATGGAATTTATATTGAGGGTTTACCCATAACGCTTCATGAACCTTTACGGTTGCATTTAAGACATAAGATTCAATCTGTTTCAGATCTTCTTCTTTATACTTGTCGATTTCATCACTTGACTTAACGATTTCTACGTACGGCCTATTATTGTCAACCAGCCCCCGATCCGTAATCGTGTAACGTTGATCCTGATAAGTTAAACGGTAGTGGGTCACAATAAAATCGTTGTAGCGACCTGTATCGGATTGATAATACTTGGCGACCGCATAAAAGCCTTTGTTTCCTTTGCCTGCCAATTTCAAAAACGATAATTTTTGCGGCTTTTCAGCGGCAGCATAAACAAGCGGGCTTTTCAAACACCCGGCATCATCGTTCAGTACAGAGCGCATCTTCCCGGCTTTTTCTCCAACAAGTACGTTTCCCCATTCGTATCCGCGAAACATCAGGCGCATACCCTTGTTCAGATTAGGGTTATAACGCCCGTGTACTGAAAAAGGCGCAGCAGGATTGAACGGCTTCAAAACCAATTCGCTTCCCTGCTGCCGCCATTCTCCCACGATGGCGCCGCCGAAAAATACAATCGCAAAATGACCGTTCTCTCTCACAAATAAATTAGTCCCGCCCGCGGGGTCACTCCGACCCATTTTGTATTGGCCAACAGGATTGGGTAAGCCGGCAAATGCGCTTGCACCAAATATCAAAAGCAATAACACCCAAAAACGGTTTTTCATTTTGCAAATTTTCGAGAAAGATTAACGTGCATTCAGGGCATCACATCGTGTGTTTTATTGATGCGGCCATATCTTTTCAGACGGCCTCAACGCACCTTCAGCGTGCTCAAACCGATCAGCACCAACACGATGGTAATGATCCAAAAGCGCACCACCACCTGCGTTTCTTTCCAGCCTTTTTGCTCGTAATGGTGGTGAATCGGCGCCATCAGGAAAATGCGTTTTTTCGTGCGTTTGTACCAGCTCACTTGCAGCATCACCGAAATGGCTTCCACCACAAACAAGCCGCCCATAATCACCAGCACGAACTCTTGGCGGATAATCACCGCCACGGTGCCGAGTGCCGCGCCCAAAGCCAGCGCGCCCACGTCGCCCATAAACACTTGCGCGGGGTAGGCGTTGAACCACAAAAAGCCCAAACATGCGCCGCACATGGCCGCGCAGAAAATCACCACTTCGTTCGCGCCCGCCACATACGGCTGCTGCAAATAGGCGGCAAATTCGGAGTGGCCGCTGGCGTAGGCAAAAACCGCCAAACCGCCCGCCACCAAAACCACGGGGAAAGCGGCCAAGCCGTCCAAACCGTCGGTAAGGTTCACGGCGTTGGACGTGCCGACGATGGTGAGATAAGCCAACACCACAAAGCCGATCACGCCCAGCGGTAAGGCGACTTGTTTGAAGAAGGGCACAATCAGAATATTGTTGGCCGAGTTCTGCGCCACATAAAACAGCAGCAAACCTGCGGCCAATGCCACGCCCGACTGCCACACCATTTTGAACCGCGCCGACACGCCGTTCGGGTCTTTATAAACCACCTTACGCCAGTCGTCGTAAAAACCCAGCGCGCCGGTGGCCAGCAGCACCAGCAGCAGAATCCAGATGTAGATGTTGCCGAGATTGCCCCACAGCAGTGTGGACACGGTAATCGCGGTAAGAATCAACGAGCCGCCCATCGTAGGCGTACCGGTTTTAATCAGGTGGGTTTGCGGCCCGTCGTGGCGCACGGCTTGGCCGACTTTCAACTCGGTGAGCTTGCGGATGGTCCACGGGCCGAGCAATAGCGAGAATGCCAATGCGGTTAATGCCGCCATCACGGCGCGGAATGTGGTGTATTGAAAAACGTTCAGCGCGGAAATCCAGTCGCTGAAATGGGCTAACCATAGAAACATGGGGTTTACTTCCTTTTTGTTGTCGTATTTTTATTGATCTTGCTTAGGCCGTCTGAAAATGAATTGCCGGAACATTTCCAATGTGTGTGTATTTCGCGTTAGAAATCATCCGCAACGTCAAATCTATATCACGATCATTTTCTAGCTAAAAAGATACCTGTTGCCAGCAATTACTTTTTACCGTTTCGGTTATACCTTGCTTTTTGTGCTGCTTCTCAAGAATATCATGTGCCCTTTTATTGTAAGGAGGAGCTTTCTGTATTTGGGCAATCAGTGCCGTAGTAGCGCTTTTGGGGTAAGCCCGGCTAAATTGCCGCCAAGCATTTTTGACCTCTTTCGTCAGTTTTTGCCCCGCATCATCGTGGGTGATGCCGGTGTTATCCGCTCCCACTAAAAATGCTTCCTGATAAATCAGATGGGCACAACGGGCTGACCGTTTTTCAGGGCCGGTAGGGTATTTAGTTAAATAATTTTCCCAATCAGCCGTTCGTTTGCCAAGTTGCGACCACGGAATAGCAATTGCGGCATCATTAAACACCAGCTCTTTATCATGCTCGGCAAGCAATTCAATGTAATCGCGGTAAACAGGGCTGACTTTTTTGCTAAAACGCTCTTTGTAATATTTCGGAATCGTGCGGATGTCTGCCAAGCCTTCACCCACATCCCAATATTCCAAATCATACTTCGCTAAACGTTTTTGACGGGCAACGATGGCGGCAGTAGGTTTATATTCATGTATTTTTTCATTATAAATAAAATACTTATCAAGATAGTTCATCAATACATCATGTTCCGATTCCGATAACCTGCCGATAAAGTTCTCCATATTTTGCCGATGGCTGACATACAGCTTGTCTGCCTGCCCGGTTGAAGCATGCTTTATGGCAGCAGCAACACGTTGCTGTTCCGCGCCGATCTGTTGTAATAATTTTTCGGGCAATGGCGCGGAGGCTGCAAAAGCATTCAGCGCCAACAGCAAGCTGCCCAAAAACCATAAACGCATCATTTTATAATCCTTAAAAATAAATAGTGACAAACACTTATTTCAGACGGCATGTACATTTACCTATCGCCATACCTTTCTTTATAGGTATCGCTGTCAATCACACAAATCGGCGCATTGCCCGGATTTCTGCCGCCGCCCATATCCAAACACAGATCTTCATAGAGATAGGCCTGAAAATGCATACCGGCAACAAACGCAACAATCAGCGCCACCGATAATAAAGCAATTTTCACATAACGGTTCATCATAAAATCCCTTTCAGACAGGCATTCATTCTGTTGCCAACAACGCCTCAACCACTTCTTCCATCTTCATAAAGCGCGAGCCTTTTACCAGCACATTCGCCTCTTGCGGCAAATCGTGTGCCAGCACTTGAATCAGCGGGTCTTTGTCGGCGAACCACAGGCCGTTGCCGCCGAAGGTTTCCGCCGCGTACGCGCTGTCGTTGCCGACAAAATAGGCCGCTTCGATACCTTTACTGCGTGCGTATGCGCCCACTTCGGCGTGCATGGCGGCGGCTTCGTCTTCACCGAGTTCGCCCATATCGCCCATCACGAACACGCGCGGGGCGGAGAGTTGGGCGAGCACGTCGATGGCGGCTTTCATGCTGTCGGGGTTGGCGTTGTAGGTGTCGTCGAGCACGGTTGCGCCTTTGATGCCTTTTTTGATATTCAGACGGCCTTTGATGTTGGCAAAACCGGCGAGGCCGTCTGAAATTTCTTGCAGGCTCAATCCCGCTGCTTGGGCGAGCGCGGCGGCGGCCACGGCGTTGTGGACGTTGTGTTTGCCGGGCACGGGCAGTTTGACGGCGGCGCGCTGGTTGCCGCACACCAAATCAAATTCGCAGGAAAGCGGGTTCAACACGATATTTTCCGCGTGGATACCGCCCTCTTCCGCACCGAAAGTTTGGCATTTCAAGCCTTGTGTTGCGGCTTGGAAAACAGCGGCATTCGGGTCTTGGCAGGGAATCAGGGCGAGGCCGTCTGAATCCAACCCTTGATAAATCTCGCTTTTGGCTTTGGCAATATCGCCCACGCCGTCGAAACCGCAGCCGACATGGGCGCGCAGGGCGTTGTTAACGAGCGCGACATCGGGCTTGGCAATGCGGGTCAGCTCGGCCAATTCGCCGAAGTGGTTCATGCCCATTTCAATCACGGCATAGCGGTGCGCGGGCGTGAGCTTGAGCAGGGTGAGCGGCAGGCCGATATGGTTGTTGAAATTGCCCGCCGTCGCCAGCACGGCCTCCGCGCCGAAACGGTGGCGCAACACGGCGGCCAGCATTTCTTTAACGGTGGTTTTGCCGGACGAGCCGGTGATGCCGAATACAAACGGGTTGATATTTTCCCGCCACGCGCGCGCCAAATCTTGCAGGACTTTGAGCGTATCGGCCACTTTCAACGCACCCGGCTGCGCGGCGCAATCTTCGCGCGACACCACGGCGGCAAGCGCGCCTTTTGCCAATACGTCTGCCACAAAATCATGCGCGTCGAAGCGTTCGCCCGCCAAGGCAAAAAAGACATCGCCGCTTTGAATATCGCGGCTGTCGGTAACGATGCGTTTGACGGTTTGGTTGTCAGACGGCATCGGTAGGTTTAGGGTTTGGCAGATGAAGTTTAGGTCTAAGGGTTTCATGTTGGTTTTAAAGTTATCTTTTCGGTAAAGAATTGCATCTTGAGTCATGTTTTATTTTTCAAACAAACTTATTTTTAAACTTCGCTTTAAACTATTTCGGTTGATTTCACCGTTATTTCAGCGTAAGATTCACTGCGAAATGGCTGCTACCTCTGCTTCTGCATGTAGTGGCCTTTATTTTTTCCACAAATCCCATTCCCGATAATTTTCCGGCAATCCGAATGCAGTCAAGCTGATATTTGCCGCCCCTTCGGGAAATTCACACAGCACCTCATCAAACCTATCTGCCCATTTGGAGTTCGGACACAATATTTTCATCATCTGCTGCATGATGCAGAAATAGAAAAACGGACGGTAATTGTCGAGTTTTTTCCAATATTCATCTGCAGAAATCGGAGCCGCCTGTTGAACAATACGGATATTCCACAAGCGGTCATGATGAGCGGCGATATTGCGTATTTCATTCAAACTGCGCAACCACTTCGCAAATAAGCCGCCATGTAGTGCACCGTATTTATGAGCAATGATATTTTGCTCTTGTTGTTTCATACCTTCGTATAAACGAGACATTGCACCAAAGTCCCACAACCCACACACTGCACAAATTGGCAAACGCCCGTATTTATGCAAATTATGAACGACACAAGATGTTTTTCTTTGTCGGGCTTTTCTAACCAGCTCTTCCAACCGCTCATACCATTTCTGATACTTGGTCTTACCATTATTAGCCTGAATTGTTTTAGCAAATTTACCGTCGAAACACTCCGGTTTTTCATGAGCCAGCGGGTCTTTTTTACCCAAGATATGCACAATATCCACCCGCACAGCCATTTCGATCCGTTCCAAAGCATCCAATGCCAATAAACGCAGTTTTTTATCAAACAGGTATAGCGATAAAACATCCTCAAAATGACTATCGGGCTGAAAAGTATCCAACAAAATTTGCTCTTGACTATCCCATTGACGGAAAACATGAAAATAGCCGCTCAACCGGTAATACCCGATGAGGCGTAAATATCTTTCCGCCCGCTCTTCATCATCAATAACCAGTCCTCTTGTTTTTAATAATTCGACCTGCTCAGAAAAATCCAACCACGGTTTTATCGGTTCGTACATATTTTCAGACGGCCTTCCGTTATATTATTCTAATATTTATTTCAAATACTTAAATTTATCCAGTTCAGATTATCTACTCTGATCAATCAACGGATAAGGATTCACCGCACCGCTTGGCAAATAAACGCCGTAGTGCAGATGCGGGCGGGTGTTTTTGGCATTACCGGTTTTACCGACATAACCGATCACTTCGCCCGCTTTCACGCGGCGGTAGAGTTTGCGGCCGGCGAATTTGTCCAAATGGGCGTAGTAATGCCATGCTCCCGGGCCTTGTATGCCGATCACTTTGCCGCCCAAGCGGTTTTTGCCGAGTTTGGTCACGATGCCTGCGGTGGTGCTGCGTACCGGTGTACCTGTTTTGGCGAAAATATCCACGCCTTCGTGTTTGCGGCCACCGCTGCGGGCTGCACCCCAAGTGTCGTCGAAAGAGTGGCCTTTCACGGGGTTGATCAGGCTTTGTTCGGTGGGTGCTGGCATGGCTCTTAGTGCGGCTAATTCTTGGGTTGGCCGCGGGGCGTGTTTGGTTTGACAACCCCATAGGAAGATTAAGCCGATAACGCACAATATCCGGCTGGTGTACTTCAACATCACTTGGTTAACATCCTTTCTTTTTATTCAGACGGCCTTTCAATTAGGAAGAGGCCGTCTGAAAAAGTTGCCTGTCTTAGCTACATGGTTTCCCGTATATGTTTCATTAACGTTTTCGGCGTAGCAAACGTTAATTCATACATACTGCTTAAGGCAGCAGCTTGGGTAGCTTCCAAATCCGTTGCCAATACGATAAACCGTTCAGTAGGGAGGTTCAGCCGTTTTTTCAAACGGACATATTTTTCAATGTCTTTGCGGAATTCGCCCGACTTGCATTCAATAATCAACGGCGGCTGCCCAAGCGGCATAAAAACCACATCCAACTCATAAATATCTTCATTACCAAACTTGATTTTTACATTGCGAGCACAAGAAAAAGCATAGGTTTTGCCCCGCTGCTTGGCCTCAGTCAGCATTTTTCCCAAAACGTACCACTCCAGCCAACCACCACTAAAGAAATGTTTGATGGCCGCGGCTTTTTGTAAATTCAACCGGATAACTTTTTCCTGTTTTTGATAAAAATATTTCGCAAACAATGTATGGCTGTAAAACTGACGGCACAGATTATTGATTAATTGCGCATCTTTTTGCGCCATTTTGCCGACATCAATGTTGATGCCGGTATGGCTGTTACGGTATGCCCATCCAATACGCCCTAAAATGTCTTTAGTAATGTGGTATTTATCGCCGATTTCTGCTGCAGCCTCATCGAAATAACCGCTCATATCCACTGCGGAATAATCAAATGTAGGCTCAATATTTTGCTTGATAAACCATTTTTTCAACGGCTCATGCTGTTCTGCCGTAGCCAATACGTCGGTGGCAGCCAAATTAACACCCACCAATAAATTGTTGTGCTCATGTTCCGCTTGCTGTGCTTGTTGCTGAGTATGCTCTTCTGTGGATTCCTGCTCTTGGATTTTTAAAGCCTGCAACTCCCGATTTACCGCAAAATAACGCTCTAAAAGTTTTTGAACAAAAAACAAAGTGCCGTAAACCTTATTGGGTGCATGACATTTAGGACAACCTACTTCAGCCATATTCGGCTGCCAAGCATGTTCTGCCAAATGTCCACATTTGTTGCAACGATAAATGCCCATACGTTTTCCTTTCCGTTTTGTTTAGTGAGTTTTAAATATTTTTAAATTGTTCAGGCGGCCTTTTCAGACAGGCATTTGAAATACACCTACACTAAGGCCGTCTGAGAGCAAACTTAACGAGTTTCACCAAAACTACCTTCCCGCCAAAGCCTTTTGCGCTTCGTCGAAATCGGAAAAATAGTGCTTCTGACCCTGCACGTCTTGATAGGTTTCGTGGCCTTTGCCGGCAATCAGGATGATGTCGTTGGCGGCGGCGTGTTTAACCGCGTATTCGATGGCCGAGCGGCGGTCTGTTTCTACGTGTTCGGGTTGGGGCACGGCGGGGAGGATGTCGTTGATGATATCGGCCGGTTCTTCCATGCGCGGGTTGTCGCTGGTTACGACGACTTTATCTGCGCCGGCCACGGCTGCCGCGCCCATCAGCGGGCGTTTGCCTTTGTCGCGGTTGCCGCCGCAGCCGAACACGCACCACAGGTTTGCGCCTTGCGGTTTGATTTCCTGCAAGGTGGCAAGCGCTTTTTCGAGGGCATCGGGGGTGTGGGCGTAATCGACGACAACCAACGGCTTGCCGGGGTTCATGATGCAGTCCATACGGCCGGTGGCGGGGCGGATTTGGGCAAGCACGCGCAATACTTCGGCCAACGGGTAGCCTGTCGAACACAATACGCCGACGCATGAGGCGAGGTTTTGGGCGTTGAAGCGGCCGAGCAGGCGGGTTTTGACTTCGCCGCTGCCCCACGGGGTGTCGAGCTGCACGGTCATGCCGTCTGAAGAGGCTTCAAAATGGGTGATGCGGATGTCGGCCTGTTCTGCAAAGCCGTAGCCGTACACGTTTAATTCGGGGCGTTCTGTTTTCAGACGGCCTGCCAGTGTTGTGCCGAACGGGTCGTCCACATTAATCACGGCGTGTTGCAAACCTTGCCAGTAAAACAGGCGGGATTTGATTTCGCCGTAGGATTCCATGCTGCCGTGGTAGTCGAGATGGTCGCGGGTGAGGTTGGTGAACACGGCCGTCTGAAAAGGCACGCCGTTAACGCGGAATTGGTCGAGGCCGTGGCTGGACACTTCCATCGCTACGGCGTTTGCGCCTTGTTGTTTAAACCGGTGCAGCAGGGTTTGCACGGAAACGGGATCGGGCGTGGTGTGGGTAGCTTCCTGCAATTCGCTCCAAAAACCGTTGCCGACGGTGCCGATAATGGCGCATTTTTCATCCAATAAATCCGCTGCCTGCGCCAGCCATTGGGTAACGGAGGTTTTGCCGTTGGTGCCGGTTACGCCCCAAACTTTGAGGCCGTCTGAAAGATTGCCGTACACTTGGCCGGCCACGATTCCGGCGCGGGTTTTCAGGTTTTTAATGCCTTGATTGGGCACGTTCCATTCGGGATTCCACGCGAATTTGCCGTCGTCGTCCCAAAAAACAAAAGCCGCTCCGTTGGCAACGGCGGCGGGGATATACTCGCGCCCGTCGGTGTATTCGCCCTGACAGGCAATGAAAATGTCGCCTTGTTTGATTTTACGGCTGTCTGAATGCAACAAACGCCCTGCTGCGTTTTCACACAGCAAGGGCGGTAAGTCGGTTTCAGCTAAAGGAACTAAGTCGCTGAACATATTGTTTACTCTTTAATTTTTGGAGGCCGTCTGAACGGGTACATCTTTTAAGGGTTTGGTTGGCGAAACGCCGAGAATATTCAGGCTGCCGCCCATGATGCCTTTGAACACGGGGCCGGCCACCACGCCGCCGTAGTATCCGTTGGCAGTCGGTTCGTCCACGGTAACCGCCACAATCACGCGCGGTTTGTCTGCGGGGGCGAAACCGATAAAGGTGGCAACGTGTTTGTCGCTGGCATAACGGCCGTTAACCAGTTTGCGTGCTGTACCGGTTTTCGCGCCGACATCAAAGCCGTCCACCGCACCCATAGTGCCGGTGCCGCCTTTTTCGGTAACGGAAACCATGATGTTACGCACCGCACGGGCGGTTTCGGGTTTGATAATCTGCACGCCTTTGGGCGGAGCCACTTGTTTTTCAAAGCTTACCGGCAGCAGTTCGCCGTCGTTGGTTAAGGCGGTATAGGCGCGCGCCAGTTGCAGCAGGCTCAACTGCAAACCGTAGCCGAACGACATGGTGGCCTGCTCGATCGGTTTCCAGTTTTGCCACTTGCGCAACAAGCCGGGGCTTTCGCCGGGGAAGCCCGAGTGCATGCGCTGGCCTACGCCCAAGCTCTGATAAAACGTGTACATTTCTTCAGGTTTGAACATGGCCGACAGTTTGCTGGTACCGACGTTGGAAGACTTCTGCATCACGCCGCGCACGTCCAAAGAAGGATACACATGGGTATCGCGCACGGTAGCCGGGCCGATTTTGTAAGGATGGGTGTTGAGAAGGGTGTTCACGTTCACCTTGCCGGCATCCAAGGCTTTGGCTATGGGGAACGGTTTCATGGTCGAACCCGGCTCGATCATATCGGTCACGGCACGGTTGCGGCGCTGCTCGCTGCCCGCTTCGCCCGGATTGTTCGGGTCGTAGGCAGGGCTGTTCACCAATGCCAAAATCTCACCGGTTTGCGCATCCAACACGATGGCGCTACCGGCTTTGGCGCGGTGATGGGCAACGGCTTTGTTCAGCTCGTCGTAGGCCAGCGTTTGGATGCGCTGGTCGAGCGACATTACCATGTCGTGGCCGTTTTGCGGATCGCGGTTGCGCGGAGAATCAAGGCTATCAACGATATTGCCTTTATTGTCGCGCAGCACCACTTTGGCACCGTTTTTGCCGTGCAAATCATCTTCGCGCGCCAGCTCCAAACCTTCTTGGCCTTTGCCGTCGATATTGGTAAAGCCGATCACATGGGCAAAAAGGTTGCCCATCGGGTAATGGCGTTTGGATTCTTTTTGGAACGCCAAACCTTTAATACCCAAAGCGGCTACTTTATCGGCGGTTTCTTTGCTCAACTGGCGTTTCAGATAAATGAAGTCTTTGTCTTTCTTCGCCAAGCGCGCTTCGATGGTTTCAACCGGCACACCGATTAAGGCGGAAAGTTTGGCCAATTGCTCGCCGGTCGGCTGGATATCCATGCCGGAAGGTACGGCATACAGCGATTCGGTGGGCGCACTCAAGGCCAGTGTTGCGCCGTTGCGGTCGGTAATCGTGCCGCGCGACGCAGGCAGGGTGATGGTGCGCACGAAACGCTGGTCGCCCTGATTTTTCAGAAATTCATGTTGGGTGGTTTGCAGATACACGCCTCTGCCCACCAATGCCGCGAAAGCCAATGCCAATCCGCCCAGCACAAAAGCAATCCGCCCGTTGGTAGAAACGGGTTTCTTGGCCTTCGGCTGCTTAGACAGCATCTGCGGCTTATATTCGTTTTTGATTAACATAGCAACTTCTCTTTTTTATTTCAGCAACTTGCCGTGCTGTTATTTACTTCATTTCAATCATGCGGGTGTCTGCTGCGCTCGGAGGCTGTAATTTTTGTTTTTGGGCTGCTTCTTTAATCAATTTATGATTCGACAACTTGGCCTGCTCGAGCTTCAAACGCGCATAATCCTGTTCAAGCTGGATTTCGTGCTTTTGCGCCTTATCCAGCGAAATGTAGTATTGGCGCGACTGGTCTTGAACGGTAACCACCGCCAAACCCGACAACAATGCCAACACCAGCAAAATCACATTCAATTTATTCATATTTTTTCAGACGGCCTTCCGACTGCATCTGCCTTTTCAGACGGCCTGTTGTACTTCAAACTTGCCGCTTGTGCGCTCGGCCACACGCAATACGGCCGAACGTGCGCGCGGATTGGCGGCGGTTTCTTCTTCGCTTGGCTTAACCGCCTTGCCCACCGCTTTCAAAGGCGGCTGCGGCAAATCGGCTTCCTTCACCGCCGCCCAACGCGGCAGCTGCGGAGGCTGCGAATACTGCTTGACAAACTGCTTCACAATGCGGTCTTCCAGCGAGTGAAACGCAATCACAGCCAGCCTGCCGCCCTCTTTCAGACGGCCTGTAACCTGCGGCAAAACTTCTTTTACTTCTTCAAGCTCACGGTTGATGAAAATCCGAACGGCTTGGAACGTCCGGGTCGCCGGATCTTGACCGCGCTCACGAGTACGGACGTTTTGCGCCACGAGCTGCGCCAGCTTGCGGGTTGTATCGATGGGTGCCGTTTCGCGTTGCGAAACAATGGCGCGCGCAATTTGGCGACTAAACCGCTCTTCACCATAATTCTTAATTACCTCGTGCAATTCCTGTTCGTCGGCTGCGGCAATCCATTCCGCCGCCGACATTCCTCTCGTGGGGTCCATACGCATATCCAGCGGCGCATCGAAACGGAAACTGAATCCGCGCTCCGCTTCGTCTATCTGCGGCGACGAAATGCCCAAGTCAAACAATGCGCCGTCGATTTTCTCAATGCCCAATTCGTCTAAGGCCGTCTGAAAAGTAGCAAAGCCGTTGTGCACCACGCTCACGCGTTTGTCTTGTGCCGCCAATTCGTTTGCCACCGCAATGGCCTGCGGGTCTTTGTCAAACACCACCAAGCGGCCTTCTTCGCCCAACTTCGACAAAATCAGGCGGGAATGCCCTCCCCTGCCGAATGTGCCGTCCACATAAATACCGTTCGGGCGGATATTCAAAGCATCAACCGCTTCATGCAGCAGCACGGTTACATGCTGTAAAGGTTCACACATACTCACAGCTGTAAATCCGTTTGGCTTAATTGGAAGGCCAGCTCGTCGGGGTCGATATCCAAAGCCTGATTCATCTCAGCCTCCCAATGTTCGCGACCCCACAACTCCAAGCGGTTGGCGCGGCCGACCAATGTTACTTCTTTATCGAAATCCACGCGGCGGCGCAAATTGGCAGGCAATAGCACACGGCCGGCGGTATCCAGCTCCAACGTATCGGCATTGTGCAGCAACAGGTTTTGGTAACGCTGCAAAGTCGGATTGCCCGCCACCTTCAACGACAACAACTGCTCCGCAACCTTGCCCCATTCCGGCTCGGGATAAATCAGCAGGCGGCTGCGCGAATCCAGCGTTGCCACCACGGCCGGTGTGTAATGGCGCAGCAAAAGCTCGCGGAACTTGGCAGGAATCGCCAACCGCCCTTTGCTGTCTATGCTCAACTCGTGAACGCCACCAAACACTTTATCCCACTCCGCCGCTAAAATCGGGCAAATCAGACACTTTGACACACATTGCCCCACATGCCCACACTATATGAAATTTTGCAGATACGGTCAAATCGACTTTTCCGAAAAAATAACCTTTCAGACAAACACTTACCCCTAAAAAAAGCGACCCGCAGGCCGTTTGGAAGAGATGCATAAGTGCATAAAACACTACATATAGTGTAGTTCGATTTCATAAACTACTACATTTAGTAAAAACACCACGCAAAACGCGCTATTTCTATACGCGCTATAATATGCCCGCTTACGTTTAAAATTTACACTATCTAACATTCATGAACCCGCAATTGCCCGCCCCCTCCGCAACAGCCGCAGCCTCCTCCCAAGCCCTGCAAAACCTGATTGCCGAAGAAATCCGCCAAAACGGTAACTTCATTCCGTTCTCCCGTTTTATGGAACGGGCTCTTTATGCCCCGCACTACGGCTATTACACCGGCGGCGCACACAAAATCGGCGCGGCAGGCGACTTCATTACCGCTCCGACCTTGTCTCCGCTATTCGGCCAAACCTTAGCCCAACAATTAACCGCCCTATTGCCGCAAACCGCAGGCAACATCTACGAATTCGGCGCAGGCACGGGCGAGTTGGCCGCCACGCTGCTGCAACAGCTTTCAGACGGCCTTAACAACTACTACATTATTGAAATATCGAATGAATTAGCCGAACGGCAAAAACAGCATATTCTAAAAAAAGCTCCCCATGCTGTCGAAAAAGTTATCCACCTTACCGAACTTCCCGATGCCTTCGACGGCATCATCATTGGCAACGAAGTGCTGGATGCCATGCCTTGTGAAATCGTTAAACGCGAACACGGCAGCTTTTGGCAGATAGGCGTGTCTTTAGAAAACCAATCGTTTATCCAAACCGCCCGCCCTCTGGTGCAAGAAGAACTGCTCAAAGCCGCCGCGGAATACTTCCCCGCGTCCGAGCCGTACACCAGCGAATTGCACCCCGCCCAACACGCCTTTATCCGCACCCTTGCCGAAAAACTCGTGCGCGGCGCCATGATTTTTGTCGATTACGGTTTCGATGCCGCCCAGTATTACCACCCGCAACGGCACATGGGCACGTTCATCGGCCACTACCGCCACCACACCGTACACGACCCGTTTTTCCACGTCGGCCTTACCGACCTGACCGCCCACGTCAATTTCACCGATATTGCTTTGGCAGGCACCAATGCCGGATTGGACTTAATCGGCTACACCACCCAAGCCAATTTTCTGCTCAATCTCGGTATTACCGAAATGCTGGCGCAAACCGCCGCACCCGATTCCGCCGACTATATCCGCGAAACCACCGCCGTACACAAACTGGTCGGCCAGCATGAAATGGGCGAATTGTTTAAAGTAATCGCCTTCGGGCGCGGCATTGATGTTGATTGGCAAGGCTTTATGTTTGGCGACATCTGCCACAAATTGTGAATACAAAGCGCATACGAGGCCGTCTGAAAAAAGCATGGCAAACAAGCGGCATGTGGTTTTCAGACGGCCCCATGTTGTTCACACACAATAAATTGATATTTTTTCCTATAAAAATCAAACAAAAACAAAAGAAATACCGCAAATCGGTTGCCTGACCGAAAAAAAACCGTATAATCACGCTTTCACGAAACGGCGAATTAGCTCAGTCGGTTAGAGCAGAGGAATCATAATCCTTGTGTCCGGGGTTCGAGTCCCTGATTCGCCACCATATTTCGGGGGTATAGCTCAGTTGGTAGAGCGCTTGCATGGCATGCAAGAGGTCAGCGGTTCGATCCCGCTTACCTCCACCAAATAAAAAAAGACTTGGTAAACATACCAAGTCTTTTTTTATTTGGTTATATCGGCGGTTTTGACTCACAAGCAGGCTGACACAAAGCTGTTCAATTGCGCTCAATTGCTTTGCACAAACCTGCCTACCATTGATTTGGCTCACTTAAATATAGTCAATCCAACTTAACTTTGACCACATCCTTGCTGCGCCTTACATGAAAAATAAGTTTATTTGCCATGGCGTTCCGGCACCCTCACCACAACGGTATTGGCAAAATAATCCTGCAATGTGCGCCGGTTTTTAGCCGGATTAAACAGCATCGACAAACAAACCAGCCACACAACCGTCGACAACGAATTGGCAATATAATCTGCTGTGAAGCCGTCTTTTCCTGCCATAAACACCAGCAAATAGGCAACAACCATCACAGCCAATGTCAGCACGACGTTAAAGCCCACTTCTCGCACCATCACGGCATACCAAAAACCCGGGTTGGTTCCGTCATTTTTCAACAGCCGTATTTTCATGATTTTTTTACCGATGGATTGACCGTGGCGGCTCAACATCCAGCACTGTACGACCGTATAGCCCAATAAAATCAGCAAACCTGCCCCGATCCATATATTGCCCCAATCGGTGGTTCCCACAAGATAAGCAAAATTTTCTTCTGCCGTCATTTCGGCGTTTGCACTTACCGACAACATAATAAAGGCTAAAAAAATAGGCACAAAGGCCAAAACCGTAAATAAAGTATTCAACAAATAGGCAACAATACGGCTCTTGGGTGTGGCGATTTCTACGTCAATCACTTCTTCGGAAGATAAAGGTAGGTTTTGTTGATGGTTTTCATACATATCGAAAGACACTCCGTTAAACGGTAGAAAATAAAATAATGGTTAACACCGCTGTGTTTTTATTACATTACCACAAAAAAGCCTTTACTTTTACCGGCCTCGGCGTTAAAACGCTAGTTTGATAATTTTAACGATTTTGTAAACAATTTTTCTTATTTTTTATTTTTAAGGAGCAAACAATGAAAGTAGGATTCGTCGGCTGGCGCGGCATGGTCGGCTCGGTGCTGATGCAGCGCATGCAGGAAGAAAACGATTTCTCACACATCCCCGAAGCCGTATTTTTCACCACCTCCAACGTAGGCGGTGCCGCCCCCGATTTCGGCCAAGCAACCAAAACCCTGCTGGATGCCAACGATATCAACGAACTGGCCAAAATGGATATCATCGTTACCTGCCAAGGCGGAGATTACACCAAAGCCGTGTTCAAACCCTTGCGTGAAAGCGGTTGGAACGGTTACTGGATTGATGCCGCTTCTTCTTTACGCATGGACGACAACGCCGTCATTATTCTCGATCCCGTTAACCGCAACGTTATTGACGAAGCCCTGAAAAACGGCGTGAAAAACTACATCGGCGGCAACTGCACCGTATCGCTGATGTTGATGGCTTTGGGCGGTTTGTTCCAAAACGACTTGGTCGAATGGGCTACGAGCATGACTTACCAAGCCGCATCGGGTGCGGGTGCGAAAAACATGCGCGAGCTGATTGAAGGCATGGGTGCCATCCATCACGAAGTGAAAACCGAATTGGCCGACCCTGCCGGAGCGATTCTCGATATCGACCGCAAAGTATCCGATTTTCTTCGCAGCGACAGCTACCCAAAAGCCAACTTCGGCGTACCGTTGGCGGGCAGCCTGATTCCGTGGATTGATGCCGATTTAGGCAACGGCCAATCGAAAGAAGAATGGAAAGGCGGCGTGGAAACCAATAAAATTCTCGCGCGCAGCAGCAACCCCATCGTTATCGACGGCCTGTGCGTGCGTGTGGGCGCGATGCGCTGCCACAGCCAAGCCATCACGCTTAAATTGAAAAAAGATTTGCCGGTAGAAGAAATCGAAAAACTGCTGGCCGAAGCGAATGATTGGGTAAAAGTGATCCCCAACCAAAAAGAGGCCAGCATGCACGAGCTGACTCCCGCCAAAGTAACCGGCACATTAAGCGTGCCCGTGGGCCGCATCCGCAAACTGGGCATGGGTGGCGAATACATTAGCGCGTTTACCGTAGGCGACCAGCTTTTGTGGGGGGCGGCCGAGCCGCTACGCCGCATGCTGCGGATTGTTTTGGGTAATTTAGATTAATTGCCTGTCGAAACGAATAAAACGAAAGCAACGGTTTTTTTACCGTTGCTTTTTTATTGAGTTAGAAAACTTCGGCTATGCCGCCCCTTATACAGTCAATCAACTCAATTACGGCATACTCCCGATTTTTCAGACGGCCTCACTAAAGTTAATGCCATATTTTCAATGCAGGTTGGGGTGTAACCGTATAACCGCTGCGGCGCAGCTGTTCGATCAGGCCTTCGCTGCTGACGAGATGCCCCATACCTACCGCAATTAATGTTTTCTGCTTGGCGGTATTCTTTTTGATTTCCGGCATCCACGCACGGTTGCGGGCCGACAGCAGATCCTGTTCCATCCATTTGCGTGCGGCGGCAACATATTTCGGCTGCATACGAGGTTTCGACAATTGTTTATCCATATACGCCGAAGCATCTTTAAAGCGGTTTTCCACATACAGCCGGTGCAAAGTGCGCACATCGGCGTCATCCTGTGCCTGATGTTTGACCACGCTTCTCAACAATGCCAACGCCAAATCATCAGACAGCTTTTCCGAATGATCGAACACATCTTGAATGGTTTCCAAATGGCCGCGCGGCTTACCTGATTTTTGCGCGGCCTGTGCCAACAAAATATCTGCCCCTTTTTCGGCGCTGTATCCTTTCGGATGCCGCTCGATCGCCGCCAGTACGGCTGCCCACGGTTTCAGGTTTTCCAATACGGGAGAAAAAGCCGATAAAGCGGGAGAACGGTCGAAATAGCGTTTCAATCCGGCAAAATCCTTTTCGCCTAAAGCCTCCCGCAATGACTTCGGCGAAATCATTTTCTGCCCCATGTAAGCCGCTATTTCTTCTGCGGCCTGCTCATCAGGCAGCATATCCACTTCGGTAACCAACTTGTCGGTTTGGTTGAGCAAAGCTTTGGCCTGCGCGCTCAACTGTTTGTTTTCTTTACCAAGATGTATGGTGCCGAGTAGGTAAGAATCGGGTTGGCCTGCTTTACTGATTTTCCAAAGATTGCTGGTTAATTGGGGCGTATGCCAGTTGAACGCGGCAGATTCCGCATGGGCGAACGGCAGACTTACCAACAGGGCGCATGCGCCTGCAAATTTGATGAAATGTTTTTTGAAACCGACCATCTTTGTACTCCCATTGTGTTGTCTTGTTAAACAGATTGAGACCTTTGCCTCCGAATACAGTTCAAAGTGCGGCAGCACAGCGATTGCAGACACATCATACACAAGGCTAAGCGGGCGGACGGCGCACAACGCGCAAATGCGTCGCAGACGGTGTTTTTGCAAAGATTTCAATAAGTTGATTGGCCATAGAATACGTTGTTCAGACGGCCTTAGGAAAGGCTTACCACAGCCCCAAGGCTGTCAGGCAGATTTCGCGCTGACCTTTCTGCGGGGCAATCACACGTTGCGGCAGCTCCAGCGAATATGTCTGCCCGCTGCGTTCGGCTTCTAAAACGCGGAAGCACAGCAAGCCTGCCAAGCGGTCTTTAGATGTACCGGCGGGGTAATCCAAATAAGAAATCACGGTATTGCGGACGGCGGTTTGCGGCTCTTCAAAGCGTTTATCCAGCATTTCGCCCGTTTTCGCATAAGTTTTCCATGCCACATGCTGTAACGACGCGCCTTCTTGATGAGGCTGCAAATAAGACAAATCGTCGCCTCCCTGCACGGGCGGGCGTTTGCGGTCGGTTTCGCCGCCGTGCTCGCAGCCGTCGGGCAGCTCATGGGGAATCGGCGCGGGAAACACCACCGCATCACTCGGCCAATGCCAAACGCACTGCACCATGCTCATGCCGAACGGTGCAACGGCGGCGGTACGCAACGGTGGTACGCGCAAATAGCCGCGCATCAACGCAGGAATTTGCCATTGGTGCACAGAGAGGCCGTCTGAAACAATATGCCAAGGCTGCCAGAGTTTGTCGTCTGTTTTGTCTGCACGGAGAAAATCGTCTTCGCTGCACAGCCACAGCCAGCGGCGGCGGGTGTTGTTTGTGGCGGTGAGCGACAAAACTGCCGTGCCACCGGCAAACACTTCATCCGGCATGGAAACGTCTATCTGCATATCGAGCAGTTGGCGTAAATTAAGCAGCACGGCTACAGCTAAGAATCCTGCCAACCAAAATGCGGCGGCATAAGCCAGATTCGCCTGATAATTCAGCCCTACCAGCCACAACAGCAAAATCGTTACCAGCAGGCCGGCACCCAAACGGGTGGGGCGGCAATGCAGCGCGGCCAAATCGGGAGAACGCTTACTAGCAACGGTTTTTCGAGAATTACGCAACGGCCACATGGTTCAGCAAATCTTCAAGAATCTGTGCACCGGTCAGCCCCTGTTGCACGGGTTGTAAACGGTGGTTCGCTACCGGCACCCACACGGCTTTGATGTCTTCCGGCAACACATGCCCGCGCCCTTGCATAAACGCCCACGCTTTGGCGGCATTGATTACGGCCAAGCCCGCACGCGGGCTTAAACCCAGCACAAAACGCCCGGGCTGGCGCGTGGCCTGCACCAAACGGTACACATAATCGGCGGCCGCTTGGGCGAATTTCACCTGCGCGGCCTGTTGCTGCCATTGTTGCAGCGTCTGCGCATTGCACACGGCCTGCAAAGCGGGAAGCGCTTGACGGCGGTCGCCCTGAAAATAAAGCTGTTTTTCGGCTTCGGCAACAGGATAGCCCATGCTCAGGCGCATCATGAAGCGGTCGAGTTGGGATTCGGGCAGCGGAAACGTACCCAGCTGCTCGGTCGGGTTTTGCGTTGCCACCACGATAAACGGCTCGGGCAGCGCATAGGTTTTACCGTCCACCGATACCTGATGCTCTTCCATCGCTTCCAGCAAGGCGGATTGCAGTTTGGGGGATGCGCGGTTGATTTCGTCGGCCAATAAAAAAGAATGAAACACGGGGCCGGGGTGAAACTCGAAACGGCCTTCGTTCGGGCGGAACACGTTCACGCCCAATAAATCGGAAGGCAGCATATCGTTGGTGAACTGCACGCGGCGGTAGTCCAGCCCCAACACCGCGGCCAAGCCGTGCGCCAACGTGGTTTTGCCCACGCCGGGCACATCTTCGAGCAGCACATGCCCGCCGGCCAGCACGGCGGCCATCAATTGTTTTAAAACGGTTTCTTTTCCCAAAATCAGTGAGTTAAGCTGGTGTAATGCGTGTTGGATAGAATGGTTCATGTTATGGTTTGATTCAGTATGTGAATAGGCGTAACGCCACGGGGTTTTAAGCGGTGGGCATTTTATCATGATGCAACAGTAAACCCGCCAGATGATTGCGGACGGTATTGTTTAAGTGTGGCAAAAATGTGCAGCGGCCGTCTGAAAACGGTTTTCAGACGGCCTTGAAGTTGCTGTTTGGCTTACCGCTTCATGAATGGTTGCTTCAAGACTTTGCCCTGCCCACATTTCCCCGAACACCCTGCATTAAACTGCTATAATTCCGCCTTATGTTTACGTTTTTCTAATCAAACGCATTTCAAAAGCACAATACCATGCAAGAACAATACCAACCGTCTGCCGTCGAACCGGCAGCGCAAACCAAATGGGACGAAGCCCGTATTTTCAACGTGGCCGAAGACGCTTCCAAACCCAAATACTATTGCCTTTCCATGTTCCCCTATCCCAGCGGCAAGCTGCACATGGGGCATGTGCGCAACTACACCATCGGCGACGTGTTGAGCCGCTACAAACTGCTCAACGGCTTCAACGTGCTGCAACCGATGGGCTGGGACGCTTTCGGCATGCCCGCCGAAAACGCCGCCATCGACCGCCAAGTCGCCCCCGCCAAATGGACTTACGAAAACATCGCCTACATGCGCAAACAGCTGAAAAGCTTGGGTTTTGCGTTTGACTGGGAACGCGAGCTGGCTACCTGCACCCCCGAATATTACCGCTGGGAACAGCTTCTGTTTACCAAACTGTTTGAAAAAGGCGTGATTTACCGCAAAAACGGCACGGTAAACTGGGATCCGGTCGATCAAACCGTTTTGGCCAACGAGCAAGTAATCGACGGTCGCGGTTGGCGTTCGGGCGCATTGATTGAAAAACGCGAAATCCCGATGTATTACTTCAAAATCACCGATTACGCCGAGCAGCTTTTGAGTGATTTGGACGGCCTCAACTGGCCGGAGCAAGTAAAAACCATGCAGCGCAACTGGATCGGCAAATCGCGCGGCGTACAAGTGCGCTTTGCGTTGGACAGCGGCAGCAAACAAGGTTTGGAAGGCGATTACGCCGAATACTTGCAGGTGTACACCACCCGCCCCGACACCTTGCTGGGCGTAACCTACGTTGCCGTGGCCGCCGAGCATCCGCTGGCCACCGCCGCTGCGGCCGACAAACCCGAACTTCAAGCGTTTATCGCCGAATGCAAATCCGGCAGCGTGGCCGAAGCCGACATGGCGACGATGGAGAAAAAAGGCGTGCCGACAGGCCGCTATGTGATCAATCCACTCAACGGCGACAAACTGGAAGTGTGGATTGCCAACTATGTGTTGTGGGGCTACGGCGACGGCGCGGTAATGGCCGTGCCCGGCCACGACGAGCGCGATTTCGAGTTCGCCAACAAGTACCGGCTGCCGATTAAACAAGTTGTCGAATCCACTTTGGAACAACCTGCCTACAACCCGAACGAATGGCAGGATTGGTACGGCGACAAAGAAAACACCCGCCTGATCAACAGCGGCGAATTCGACGGCATGGATTTTCAGACGGCCTTTGATGCCATTTCCGCCAAACTGCAATCCCTAAATGCCGGCGCGCCGAAAACCCAATACCGCCTGCGCGACTGGGGCATTTCGCGCCAACGCTACTGGGGCTGCCCGATTCCGATTATCCATTGCGAAAGCTGCGGCGACGTGCCCGTGCCGGCCGACCAGTTGCCCGTGGTGCTGCCCGAAGATGTCGTGCCCGACGGCAGCGGTTCGCCCTTGGCCAAAATGCCCGAATTCTACGAAACCACCTGTCCGCACTGCGGCGGCCCCGCCAAACGCGAAACCGATACCATGGATACCTTTATGGAATCGAGCTGGTATCAGTTCCGTTACATGTCGCCCCAGTTTTCAGACGGCATGGTTGCCCCCGAAGCCGCCCGATACTGGCAGCAGGCCGACCAATACATCGGCGGCATCGAACACGCCATTCTGCACCTCTTATACGCCCGCTTCTTCACCAAACTGATGAACGAAGAAGGCATCGTGCCGGTGAAAGAGCCCTTCGCCAGCCTGCTCACGCAAGGCATGGTGCTGCAAGCCACCTACTACCGCGAAACCGAAGGCGGCAAAAAGCAATGGTTCAACCCCGCCGAAGTGGAAGTGCAAACCGACGACAAAGGCCGCCCCGTATCCGCCGTATTGCGTTCAGACGGCCAGCCGGTGGTAATCGGCGGGGTGGAAAAAATGTCGAAATCGAAAAATAACGGCGTCGACCCGCAAGAGTTGATCGAAGCCTACGGTGCCGACACCGCCCGCCTGTTTATGATGTTCGCCTCGCCGCCCGAACAATCGCTCGAATGGAGCGATGCCGGCGTGGAAGGCGCACACCGCTTCCTGCGCCGCCTATGGCGTACCGTGTTTGAATACATCAACCGAGGCGGCGCGGTCAAAGCCTTTTCAGACGGCCACGACAGCTTGGGCAAAGAGTTGAAAGACCTGCGCCACAAACTGCACGCCACCATTGCCAAAGTCAGCGACGACTACGGCCGCCGCCTGCAATTCAACACCGCTATCGCCGCCGTGATGGAATTGCTCAACCAATACGACAAAACCGATTGCACGTCCGAACAAGGCCGCGCCGTGGCGCAAGAAGTGTTGGAAGCCGTTGTCCGCCTGCTGTGGCCGATTGTGCCCCACATCTGCGAAGCCTTGTGGAGCGAACTGCGCCCCGGTTCGTCATTATGGGAAACCGGCTGGCCGCAAGCCGACCAAGCCGCGCTGGTGAAATCGGAAATCGAAATCATGGTTCAGGTAAACGGCAAACTGCGCGGCAAAGTAACCGTGCCCGCCGATGCCGACAAAGCCGCCCTCGAAGCCGCCGCACTCGCTACCGAAGGCGCAGTGAAATTCATGGAAGGCAAAGAACCGAAGAAAATCATCGTCGTTCCCGGTCGTTTGGTAAATATCGTGGTTTGACCTATTAAGTGAAATTTTTTCTGTGTTATACGGGCGGAGTTACCTGTCCGCCCGTAACGGCAAATCTTGCAAGAATTCCCGAACACAGCAGAAATATCAATAAGGGCGGATATATAATCCGCCCTTATGATCTTGTTATTGAATTGATTGCTACATAGAAATAGCACATCCGTCATACTCGGGCTTGACCCGAGTATGACAGTTTGGTTATTAAACTTAATTTGATTGACTATATATACAAAGAAACCGGCAGGTTGATACCAACCTGCCGGCCGTCTGAAACACATCATCAAAAGCATTAAGCCGCTTTTGCCGCTTTGATGCTGTCGATAAACTTGTCAAACAGATAAGCCACATCATGCGGGCCGGGGCTGGCTTCGGGGTGGCCTTGGAAACTGAACGCCGCCCGATCGGTCAGCTCAATACCTTGCAACGATCCGTCAAACAGCGAACGGTGCGTTACTTTCACATGAGCGGGCAAAGTATCCGCATCCACTTCAAAACCGTGGTTTTGGCTGGTAATCATCACTTTGCCGCTGTCCAAATCCTGCACGGGGTGGTTGGCTCCGTGGTGGCCGAACGCCATTTTGCGGGTTTTGCCGCCCACCGCCAAACCTAATAACTGATGCCCCAAACAAATACCGAACAGCGGTTTTTTGCTTTCCAACAGTTCTTTTACCGCCGCAATCGCATAATCGCACGGCTCGGGGTCGCCGGGGCCGTTGGAAAGAAACACGCCGTCGGGATTCATCGCCAACACGTCTTTGGCAGGCGTTTGAGCCGGCACAACGGTTAAACGGCAGCCGCGCTCGGCCAGCATACGCAGAATATTGGTTTTTACGCCGAAATCGTAAGCAACCACATGAAACGGCTGTTCAGACGGCCTCTCAAAGCCTTTGCCCAGCTTCCATTCGCCTTCCGTCCATTCATAAGATTCGCTGCACGTTACTTCTTTCGCCAAATCCTTGCCGACCATGCTGCCGAACGCCGCAATCAATTCACGCGCTTTTTCCTCGGTAGCGTCCGCACCTGCCAGAATCGCACCGGCCTGCGCCCCTTTGTCGCGCAAGATGCGGGTGAGACGGCGGGTGTCGATGTCGGCAATCGCCACGGTTCGGTTGCGAACCAAATATTCCTGCAAACTTTCGCTGCTGCGGAAATTGCTGTGCAACAGCGGCAAGTCGCGAATAATCAAACCGGCGGCATGTACGGCAGCGCTTTCAGTATCTTCGCCGTTGGTGCCGGTGTTGCCGATGTGCGGATAGGTAAGGGTAACGATTTGTTTGCGGTAAGAAGGATCGGTAAGGATTTCCTGATAACCAGTCATGGAAGTATTGAACACCACTTCGCCGGAAGTTGTGCCCTCAAAACCCACCGACGTGCCGTGAAACACGCTGCCGTCGGCGAGCACTAAGATTGCGGGTGTCGTCATCATGATTTCCTATCGTATCTGCGGGTTTACCAAAGGCCGTCTGAAAACCAACAACCGTTATTTCAGACGGCCTCTGCATCCAATATCAGGTAAAAAAAAACACGCCGCACAGATGCTTCATCCGTGTTACGTGCTTTTTAAGGCAACCCGAAGTTGCCTCAGAAGCAGCATATTCTAAGCCAAATACGCCGTCGATTCAAGAAGCACACATACCCGCCTCCATAAACCCCTTTAACATCTGTTTTTCCCCTCACTCCGATTGTTTCATTTTTTCCATAATAGCAATCGAGTAAACTGTTGATTGCGTTAAACCGTCGAATTATTCCGCTCAAATATGATAAAATCACAAACATTTCCTAACAATAATCACATGATAGGCTGTTTCGGATACAGCTGCCACATGAAAGACAGCACATTATGAAAAAATCTGCTCCCCGTTTAAACACCGCTGTGCGCCCGATAATTTACAGTTTGCTCGCAGCATTTCCTTTATTGGCTGTAAACACGGCATCCGCACAATTTGCCGATACCCCGTTGCACCTGCAGCAACAAACCACCATTTCCGGCGGAGCAGGCAAAGTTAAGCCGAATGTGATGCTGTTTATTGATGATTCGGGGAGTATGGATTGGGCGCCGGCTGGCCGAAACCAACCGGGTAGAAAACGCATTGAGATAACCAAAGATGCTTTAAGCGCAGTTATCAATAAATATGGCAGCAAAGTTAATTGGAGTCTGCAAACTTTACATAATAATAACAATGCCAATTTATCTGGGTACACAGATCAACCCCATACTATTCTTCAACATATCAGCAGATTATCTCCCGATCATGGCACGCCGACTACTCGACGCTATTATGAAATTTCCAAAGATGTTAGGAAAAATACCTTATACCGTTGCCAGAAAAACTATATCGTCTTAATGTCTGATGGTGATGCTAACTTGAGTTGCAGCACCCCGCCTGCTCGTTTATTCCCTTGGAATCCCATTATCCCATCAAAACTAACTTTTACTTATCCGAGCGCTCAGTTTCCGGATGAGCAGAATTATTTCGGAAATGTAGATAGCCGGGGAAGATGCGAATATTCGCAAGCTTCGACAGGTCATTACCATACATTTTGGGATGGAAACAAAGGTTTACAGTTTTTCAGCAGAACTCTAGCATCCAAGGATTTCAAGACCACAGGAACAGACCTTGCAGGTAAAAGTTGGAACGGCGATCCTGCCGATCCCAAAGGCCCCGACGGCCAAAGCATCTATGCCAAACAAACCGCCCAAACATTTACCGTAGGCTTTGGCGAGGACTTAACCCGCGAAGGTAAAGCCTATCTTCAAAATGGTGCCACCAGACCGGAATGGTTTTTCGACGCATCCAACGAAGAAAAACTGGTTGCCGCCTTTGATACTATTTTTAGCGATATTGAAAACAACAGCTTAAACAACGCAGAAGAAGGTGCCGGCACCGCTGCCCCGGCAGTAACCGGCAACCATACAAGCGGCACGCCCAATACCGCCGTCAGCGTTTATCTGGATCCGCAATCGTGGAGCAGCCAGTTGCGGTTCTATAATATTAATACAGCCGGCCGGGTAGATACCGCCTTCAAACTCCCTTATTTCGGCGAACGTAAAACATTAATCAGCACAGGAAAAGCAGACTCTTCAGGTAAAAGCGTATTTTGGGCCAATAACGTCAGCCATCTGAACAATGCCGATTTCGCTATCAACAATCCGAGTAAAGCCGGCGAATGGAGTTCTTCTCTGCTGCCGTGGACTATCCGCAGTAAAGATGATGCGCAAATTAAAGCCGACACACAAAACAGCCAAGTGTACCGCAACCGCAACCTAGATGCACAAGGTAAGGCAGTCAGCGGCAAACGCGATTTGGGAGACATCTTAGATAGCGGTATTGCCATCATCGGCGACACCGACGGCAGCAACCAACATCATCAGGAATTTCTGTTAACGGCTGCCAACGACGGCATGGTTCACCTGTTCCAACGTGTACCCCAAGTAAACCATCCTTATTCGCTGAAACTCAGCTATATCCCCGCCGGCATGGAACGGGATAGCGGCAACGGCGGCGAAACTTTAGGCAAAACATTGAAAGAAGTGGCTCAAGAAGGATATGGAGCAGCTCATCCCCACCGTTATATGGTTAACGGCGGCTTCGTTGTACGCCGCACACCGTTGAGCAGAAACCCGGCTGTAAAAGGCCAACAAATTGTAATGTTCGGCGCGATGGGTCAGGGTGGCCGAGGAGCGTATGCCCTGAATATTGGCGGAAAAGACCGTGTTACGGGTCAAGGCATCGGTTTGAGCAACAATAACCCTACATCATGGGATAGCAGCGTTCCTTTATTCGAAACAGAAAAAGGGACCAACAACACCCTCGGCTATACCGTAGGAACACCGCAAATCGGACGCGTGTCACTTGAACGCATTCCCGGCCAACAAGTAAAAACCAACGAAAAAGTGCGCTACGGTGCATTCTTATCCAGCGGCTACCGCAAACAGGACATCAACGATAAATCCAATGAAACAGCCCTATATATCTACGATTTATTGGGGCAAGAAGCTTCTACCGGAGAAAAAAACGGCAATAAGGCCGGATCGTTGATCAAAAAAATTACCGTACCCGACGGGGTAGGCGGCTTATCCAGCCCTACCGTACTCGATACCGATTTTGACGGCATTATCGACGTAGCTTATGCGGGCGATTACGGCGGCAGCATGTACCGTTTCGATTTACGCGGCCAAACACCGGATAACTGGCAAGTACATAAAATTTATCAAGGTTCACCTTCACAACCCATTACCGCCGCACCTGCCGTTTCGCGCAGAGGCATTAATCGGTATGTGGTTATTTTCGGCACCGGCAGCGATATTTACCAATCAGATCTTAAAGATACCCGCCAGCAGGCCATATACGGTATTTTCGAAGATTTAACTCCGCCCAAAGACAACTCTCCATCCCAAGCACCCACTACGGTAACCAATGCTGAGCTTCTTGAACAAACCATCACGCTCAAAGAAGTCGAAGGAAACCCATACCGTTTCTTAAGCAACAACCTTATCCAACCGACGCATAAAGGTTGGAAAATCAACTTGGGCAGCACAGACGGTGAACGTGTGGTCGTCAAACCTTCAATGATTTTGCGTACAGCCGTATTCAGCACACGCATTTATAAAGCAACCGAAACACGTTCCAGCAACGGCGGAGATTTGTGTATCCCCGACAAAACAGAAACTTCTACGGAAAGTAAAAGCTGGATCTTAGCCGTCAACGCCGAAACCGGCGGAGGTCTGAAACAAGGCGATGCCCGCTTGAACTTCTTAAATAAAGTAGTACAAACAGGCGGCTACTATGCCAACGGCCAACAAAAATCAGGCATCGTAAGTTTTACCTATATAGATCCTGTTCAACTTGCCAAAAATAGCCCGGTAACGGCAGACGGAGACAGCGGTGGCAGCGGAACCGATGCAGAAGTTGACGGGGAAGGAAGACCAGTTAACCGATCCACTCCCAAAAACCAATGTTTTGCGAAAAAAGCCGACCGCAGCCTTATCACCAACCAAGGAGAGTCTATCGGTGTAGCCGGCAGAAACTGCGGCATCAGAAGGATCAGCTGGCGTGAAATTTTCTAAATTAACTTATTGAAAGGGGCTGAAGTAGATTAGCCCTAAACACCACACCAAAGCCGCAAAGTTTTTAACTGCTGCTTTGGTGTCCCGAAGTTAAAACGAAACTCACATTCTTTCAAGAACAGAGGAAAAGATTTTCGGTCAATTCCGTTGTATTTGCGCAAGACACGTTTCGCCTGATTCCAAAAATTCTCAATGCCGTTGATATGGTTGTGTCGGTCGGCAAACTTTTTGCTGTGATTAATCCTGTGATGGTGAAAACCGCTGACATCCAACACGTCGTAACTGCTCAGGCAGTCCGTATAAACTACGCTATCAGGTGTAATTTTCCTTGTAATAACAGGAAATAAACTTTCCTTTCGGGCATTATTCACTACAACCGTATAAACCTTACCTCCACGTTTAAGGATACCGAAAACCACCACTTTACCTGCTGCTCCCCTACCGCGCTTTCCTTTACGCTTACCGCCGAAATAGCTCTCATCCAATTCTATAGTGCCCTCAAAAACCTGATCTGCTTCCAAAGCCAAATGATGGCTGATAACAAGACGGATTTTACGGTAGAAGAGAATAGCCGTATTGGGCTGAATACCCAAGATATCGGCAGCAGAACGTGCGGTTACCTCCAATACAAAATATTCAAGCAGTTTTCTTTGCAGACTCTTCTTTAACTTACAGTGGGTTATCTTCATTTTGGCAGCCTATCATGACTGCTAATCTACGTCAGCCCCTATTGAAAATAATATGTTGGTTTGGCAGTTGCTTGAACAGCCAAACCAACATCAATGAAATCATTAAAAATCTTGACAACCAGTTAATTTAGATTTATTATTTAATTCCTATCGGGTCGTTAGCTCAGCTGGTAGAGCAGCGGACTTTTAATCCGTTGGTCGAAGGTTCGAATCCTTCACGACCCACCAGCTTTTCCAAGCCTAAACAAACGTTTAGGCTTTTTTCTTTGCCACCGCCTATCCTGGGGTGTGCCGAATTTGTGCCGAAACCAAGACCGACACCGTCCAATACAGCCGCATGCTCATGCAAATGCTCGGGAGCAAGATGCGCGTAACGCTGCACCATACTGATGCTCTCCCATCCGCCCATCTCCTGCAAAGCAGCCAGTGGAACACCTGATTGAACCAGCCAACTTGCCCATGTATGGCGCAGGTCATGCCACCGAAAATCGGTAATACCTGCTTCAGTCAACGCATTTTTCCAAATCCGTGAACTGATGCTCTTGACCGGATTGCCGTTTGGATAGGTAAAAACAAATGATGGGTGTTTACCCATCTGCCTTTCCAATACTCCGAGTGCAGTCTGATTCAACGCTACTCCGATTGAGCGACCACTTTTGGCTTCATCAGGATAAATCCATGCCGTTCTACGGTTCAGATTTATTTGCTCCCATTTCAACTCCAAAACATTTCGCTGGCGCAATCCTGTGGCCAAACTAAAAACCGCCATATCAGACAAATATTCAGGCAGGGCGACTATCAATTTTTGCGCTTCTTCTCGCGTTAACCACCGGATTCGCCGTTTAGCTTCCCGATACAACGTGATTTTGGGTACATCATCTAACCATTGCCACTCCTTCGCTGCTTTATTCAAGATGGCACGGATCAATGCTAGATAGCGGTTTTTGGTGCTGTCGGAACAAGTCATACCACCAACGACGCGCATAATAAAATCACGGTTCATATGGTGCAAAAATACCCCTTTGAATTGGGTCAATCCGCGTAAGCGGCTGATGTCGTCGTTGATACTTTTCTTTTTACCTCCTTGCTCTTTAATCCATCTGACGGCTGCTTCCTCCCACAACCGTTCGGGTTTCTGTCCCATGTATCGCTGCTGCCATAACTCATATTTCAGTTTGTCGTGCAGCTTTTGGGCCTCATCCCTGCTTTTGGTGCCAGCAGATTGTCTAATTCTGCGGCCGCATTTCGTTGTGATGTCAACGTAATAAATACCGTTTTGTCTTCTGTAAATCGGCATTTTTCTTCACTCCTACTTTTGAGCGAAGCCTGCAACTCCTCATTTTCCAAACCACGAAGAAATGCGTCAAGTGCAGACTGGGTTATACAATATTTACGACCGGGCTTGGATGCTACTAATCTGCCCTCTCTGATATGTTCCCGTATTGTTTCCGGGTGACACTTGCAGTATTCAGCAGCTTCTTCAACATCATATGTACTCATAGCTGTTCACTCATATACTGTTTCATACACCGTGTACGTTGCTGTTTTCAGAAATTCTGCCAGCTTTCCAATGGCAAGATGCCGTTTTATTTTTGGCTCAAGTATCAAAAAGTCTTTGCTCGTAACGTAAAAAAACAGGCAGTGGAATCTGCCTGTTTCTGTTTGTACCGGTAGCAGCCGGTAGTGCGGGTAGTTGTTTTCCGGCGGAGTAAAGCCGGGCGGGGCTTTTATAGTTTGGATTACCGGAGTAGCTTCGCTTAACATAAATACGCCTTCATAAAAAGTAAGGAAAGACTTTAGATATTCATAAATCAACGTTTGAACGGTCATTTTTTCCGTCGGATGCTTTTGAATAAATTGCAAGCCAAGAACCTAACACCATAAATGCAAAAATTCCGCCGACTAACCACATCTTAAATGTTTCACTGCCCCAATCTGATTCTCCATTTGCAATGCTTAAAACACTGTCTAATAAAACAATAGTAAAAACGATGCCCGCCAATAACATAACAAGGATTATAGCAACTCTCATACTTTACTCCCTATACCAATAATGTTTATTTAAGATTCAAAACTACTAAAAGAAGTAGTAATCCTATACCCCATGCGGCAGAAACAAAAATCAACAGCTTTTTAAGACGGTCTATAAAGGCTGTATTAGCGTTCTCTACATCCCGAATAACACGTTCAGAAACCGAGGCATAAACACGATCTTCAGTTTCTTCTATCCTACTGTTGGCTTGCTGTGCCAGCTCAACCAAAAGCTGTTCGCGGTAGGTTTCAAGTTTTGCGGCGGCTGCCGTGATGTTTTCGGCATGGGCGGCAATAGCTTCGGCGTATTGCTCTTGATGAGATGAAAGCCCGGCGAAAGCGGTATCAAACATCTGTTGTTGCATAAGAAGAACCGCCATTACCGGATCATCTTTGGAAATACGAAGACCTGTAAGGCGGAATACTTCAGAGATGATGTGGTCAGTTTCACTACTCATCGGCCGCACCGTTTTGCTGATTCACCCAAATGGGAAGATTTTTTAGTTGTGCGAATAAGTCGCGTTTTACAGTACGCAAGCGTTGGCGTGGCATGATGCCCCAATCTGACGATGCCTCAATTTCAGCAAAGGTTAGATTTGCTGAAGTCATAGCCTGAATATCTTTTTCGTAAGTATCAGGATTACGATGCGCGACTTTAATAACTCCAATAATCTTGGACTTATTGTCTTTATAAACCGAAAAATCAGTGAATACCTTGTTATCGGAAGATTTAATAGCACCGTTATATTCATTCAACCAAACAACAACATCTGCATCAATGGCATTGATGGTTTGAGATAAACCTACAACACAATCTTCCAATGCTTGTCCGCCCATAATCGGCACATGGAGAATCAGACGCACACCGTTTTCTTTCAGTAATTCGTCCACATGGTTTTCAGCCATGTAACTCATTAGTGGTACAAACGTTGCTGCCCCGTTATCCACTACTGCAATGCCATCAGTTTCAATTAGCTTTTCAATCAAACCATCAAACATACGGGTATCAATAGTATTGTCTGCTGTAAGGATGTTAATGATTTCAGGTTTCAGTGAAGCATACCTGCTAAAAGTTTGGTTTACCGGGTCGGTATCGAAGCAAACAACTGGAACCTCATTTTTTGCTTCAGCAGCCAAATATTGGGCAATAATCATGGCTGTAAACGATTTACCAACTCCACCCTTGCCCTGGACAATCAAATGTGCTTCTTTCATTTTATTTCCTTTTTTAAAACGGCCTATCGACCAATCTTTTTACACATTAAAAAACGCCTTAAGTCAGGCGCGCTTTAGTCTGTAAAAAGACCGGCGGAGAATGCTAACTCCGCCGGTTGAAGTTGCTCCGGTAGGGTTGGATGGAGGAATGCAACCGGAGCCGAGTGAACTATTTCACATCTACCCAACGCCCGCCTTCTTTTTCATTGCCGACATATTTCACTTTTTCGCCCACGGTTGTCCAACCGTGTTCAAAGTAGGCTTTACAGTAAGATGGTTTTGCATTGCGGATATAGCTTTTAGTCACATATTTGTAATCCCAATCGCTGCGCCGCCCGATTTTGTCGGGGATTTTTTCTGTATAAGTCACACGGTTAACGCGATTAAGCTCGGCTGCATCGCAACGGCCGGCACCGTTGACCAATGCGTCAATCAAGCCGGGCATATTTGCTTCATTACTGCTTGGGCACAGATTTAAAAAATTACGCCGCGCCTCTAATGTTTTGTGAAATTTTTTGTGCCGGATATCGAAATAACGCTTAATTGATGCCGCACATTCATGGGGCCGGTCGCCGGTGGATAAACACAAAATGGCTTCACACGCCAGCTTGGTGTCGCCGGTCAGTACATCTCCCGCTTGAGCAGGGAGAGATGTAAAAATAGCGGCAGATGCCGCTAAACTTGCAAAGAATTTATTCATCAACACATCTCCAATTGACTTAATTCCACAAGAAAAGGATAATCGCCATACCCCTATGGTTTTATCCCTTTTAAATTAAACAGGCCGCTTTGGAAACAAAGCGGTTTTTTATTGCCACTTCACAGCCTGGACTGTGTAGCCGGTTCCTTTTTCGGACTGCACGATGTTGGCGCAGGCATCGGGATCGTTTCCCCGCATAAACAGATCAACCTGCTTTGACGCAGCCTCGAGCGAATCATAAGTGCCGATTACCGATACCGGCACAGGCTTACTGATTTGTATATTGAACATAGTCGTTCTCCTTTTACATAAAAAAGTTGGTAAATAAAAAAGGCCGTCTGAAAATCATGGTTTCAGACGGCCTTTACGGTAAGGCGGGCGTTTCAATGTCCGTGTTAAGATTGGATTTCCACGTCTTCTCTTTACACAAAACAGGAAACGCCCATGAACATTGAATGGATCAGCTTGATTCTGTCGCTGTCTGCAATCGTTTTAAGTTTTATCAACTACCGGCACAGAGTAAAGCCAAGCATAAGAATTGTTTCGGTAACAAAAGGTTTTCATGAAGACATAATCGTTATAGAAATGGAAAGGCTCAAGCACGGTTATCATTTTTACAGTATAAAAACAGCCTGTATGGAAAAATGTACGATTATCGACTACGGGCAAGGCATTTACAGTCCGAGAATCCCCGTCAATCTTCTGCCGAAGAAGAAAGAAAACTTAGGTTATTGGATAAACCCCAAGTCGTCTTCAGATGACGAATCCTGCCTTTTTTGGTTTGCCGTGTCCAAAACCAATAGAGACCGTTGGCTTCGCTTGAAATTCAAAAGCGTCTCATTTCCTTATAAATCAAGCTGCTCGATTCCCATAATAGAAGAAGAGGTTTTAATCGTATAACTTAACGCCAATAAACAAAATTATTGCTGCACAGGTAAGCAGTTTTGCCATATTCTCCGTTGAGCGGAAAGTCGATTTTTTTGTCCATGACCTCACAACGGTTTCTTTGCCGAAAAACCTCCCACTCTTTTTCATCATGCCATTCGTGCAGAGCAAAAATAACGAGGGAAATAATGGTAAGAAATACGGTAGTGGCGACAAGTCTGGACTCACCGGCCAAACGGTCGTCGATATAAGAGTTAAAAATAAGAAAAAGAACAAGGGCAACAACATACGATGAAAAATAAACCCAATCGTGAAACATCGACAGCTCCTTATAAATGCAGAAAAGCGGGCCTTCCACCCGCCCGAACCGGTATCGCGAGGTCTGTAAGCGTCTTCCCACCCCTTTCGGCCGGAGCAGGTCGAACTCTCAAAGGCTGATTGATGCGTTAACGCCCTGCCACAGGCGAACTATGGTGTGCGAAAAAACATAACGGAGGCCACACCCGAGCCGCTTGCTGCATCATCCCTGCCGAACGGGAATCAGCCCTAACCTCCGTTATGGTGAGGCCGTCGGAAAATCATCTTTCAGACGGCCTGCTAAAACTACTTAAAAAAATCTACGAATTGCGCTTTGAAATCAGCAGCTTCTTTTTTAATATCGATATCGAGTTCCTTAATCAGCGGGGAATCGAGCAAGTACCATGCAAACTTGTGTCGATAACGATTAGCCGTACCGGCAAGAGCAATGCTTTTTTCCACATGTTCACGGTTCATGTTGTAAAGCTCTTCGCCTAATGCTAAATAATCGCCAACTTTCTGTTCATAGAACACTGTGATCTCGTCGGCTTTGTCTCGCAACAATCTTATTTCATCTTTCATAAAATGCTCCGCTATCACTCATGCTAAATATCCACAATATAAAAAATTACCTAAGTTAGTTACTTGAGCAAATTAGGTGTACAATAGGAGATACCCACAATGAAGCCCGCTTTTTCAAACGGGCTTGGGTCTGGGTACAGACCTAAGACGGTGTGTGAGACCGTCTTATAAAGAGTGTGCATTATCGGCACACTTAGGGCGGTAAAGCCCTGAATCTGCCCGCCAAGAGGCAGCCTCAAAAAATCAGTATGTAGTTTGGAGCTTGTCCGTAGATTATCGCTCCGCATCGGGGATACGCCCCGATTGTCAAATACGTTCAACAGCCGCCTGTTACCGGACGCCACTGCGCTACCCGGATGCGCGGCTTTTCTTTTTTTAGGCGGTTGAATGTCGCCTGCAACCGTTTGTGCGCCCACCGTTCCGGTGGTTTTATTTACCCAAAGGCTCGAAGCCTTTTCTACGCCTACCGTCCAAAGTTTTAGTGATGTCTGCACATTTCAGTCAATAATAAGCATGAAGACTTAGACGGCTCCGAAGGCCGGTTGCTACTTTCCGATTTGTTAAAGAACGGTTATTGCTTGATTGGAAATATATCAAATGATATACAGAATTGCAAATGCAAATGTATCAAATGATTAACTACATTCAGTAAAGTTTTGTAATGAAATGATTTTTAAAGAAATGCTCACAGAATAGCTTGTCAATCATGGCTCGTTTACAAACTTACTGGAGATATTGAAGTGAAAATTCCATTCAAAGATGATTATTTCTCAAGGTATCTAGTCGACAAGGTTTTTGTATTTTCTATTGATGATGAAGGAATGATTAGCATTAGGGAATTAAAAGATGATGCTTTAATTCTTTTGCCTGAACAAATTCCTGAAATGATCCAGGATAGAAATGTAGTAGATGATGAACTAGCAAATAAGATTCTCTTAGCCTTCAGCAAGAGATAAAAAAACTCCCCTTGTGTGTTACGAGGGGAGATTCCTTTGGATGGCAACAACTTGACCGATAATTTGAATTAAAGAAAGATTTTCATAGGAGGTGGCAATATCAGGGTAAAGTGTTTTATCTGCGCTATCGTTTGCTATTTTCACATCATTACCTAGTAAAAAGAAAAAACGCTTAACACTTACAATTCCATTATTAAAAAAAACATAAACACCTGAATTAGTTATATTTTTCTTTTTTGTATCAACTATTAAACTATCCCCTTTTAAAATATTGGGATACATATTTTCATCTGACATCTCATATTGAAATAGGTTGTTTGGGTCGAGATTCCGTTCAACAGCCCATTGCTTAGTCATGATGCCTTCATTCAAAAGTACAATTTTATAGCTACCATCACTCTCGTCTCCCACTATATCTACAATGGGTATCAAAGATGAACCATGTGAAAAATTTGTATCTTCAGTATGGTGAGGTAGATCAAGATAACCTGAAGGCAGCTTCAAATTCGCTTCAATTCTCCTTGCCAGCTGCTCGCCTAAATTTCTAACAGGGTTAGGTCCAATTATATGATTCAACTGATTTGGTGTGAGGTTAGCTGCTTCCGCTAAGGCACGCTGACCTCCATACTTTTCGGATAATAATCGTAAATTATCCCGTCTAATCGCTCTAGTATCCATCTTTTAAATTTATCAACATCCTATCTTATGATAAATAATCAAATGATATATTTAGTTTGCTGATACAGTTATCATTTGATATATTTATTTTGTTAAACAAAGGAACAAAGATGAAGTTATCTGAATATCTGAGAAAAATGCCTAGAGGTTACAGGTTTGAGTTGGCAAAAATTTTAAAATGCCATCCTGCATACATTTCACATATATCTACTGGTTATAGAAAACCTTCTCCACAAATGGCAGTGGATATTGAGAAGGCCACAAATAATGAAGTATCTCGTTATGATTTGCGAGATGATGCTGAGCATATTTGGGGCAAACGGCAGGAAGCATAAATGCTCATCGCTGATTTGCGCCCTCATTTGACTAATAAATTCGTCCAAGTCTATGACGAGTTTATGCCCGTGTGCGCGCATGATTTTCAAGCGGCATCGTTTCTATCCAATCTGTTTTGGTGGAGCGATGTGGCCGATAAAGAGCCGAAGCGGTGCGGCTGGCTCTACAAGACAGCTGCGGATTTGAAGCAGGAACTCGGTCTGACACGGCGCGGCTATGAAAAAGTACGCCGCACCCTGCTTAAGCTCGGCTTAGTGCAATATCGGCGCGGCGGGGTACACGGCAGAATGCACTGGTATCTCAACCGCGAGGTTCTGTTGGCCAAAATCTGCGAATTGCGGGGCATTCCCGTTCCCGAAAAGAACAGCCGCCACCACTACGACCGAGATAATTACCGCCTGCCGAAATTCATTCCGCTGGATTTGTGGCATAACTATTTGGATATGCGGGCTGGAGCGGGCAAACCGGCCAGTATGGGCGCAAAGAAAGCCGCTATCAAGCAACTGGCGGCACTCCACAATCAAAATCTCGATCTTCGTCCGATTATGGAGATGACCATTCTCAAAGGCTGGCTGGGCTTTTTGCCGCCCAACCAAAAACAAACCGGCAGGCCGTCTGAAAGCGACCTGAAAGCACAGGAAGAACGCACGCAACGTGAATTGGAAGCGGCTGCAAAAGAGCGGCAGCGCGATGAACAGGCGAAGCGGAAGCCGGACAAACCACCGCCGGAAAATTCGGCAGATTATCAGGCGATACAGAAATATTTAGGCAAAGGCGGTATGAAATCAGGCAAATAAGACCTGATGGTGTACCGTGTCTTACTATTACCTAAATGTCCTAAATAAATGGTTTTCACCCTGCTTTTGAGCGATTCAAAGGCATTTTGATACGGTCGATGCACTGCATTGGCCGTTTTTTTATGCTATTTTCGTAAATTCGGGTATTGATGCCGTCTGAAACCGTTGGTGTCCGTTTTCAGACGGCCTTTTCTATTTCCAAAATTTATCTAATAAAATCATGTCTTTGTACATATTGAACAAAGTACACTGTACATATTAGACAAAGTTCTTTGTACGCTGAGGACAATATCTATACAGAGATCACATCAGAGACCACTTACAGATATTAATAAGGCCATTCGGCCTGATGATTTTTTGTGCAAATTATTTTTTAATTTGGAAATAAACGTTTAAGTCATTTAACGGGAAGAATATGCACGTTTTTTGTGGATAAGTTGGTTTTGGAAGGCATATTTTTGACACCCAAATCCAAAGTATCTACAATGTAGATACACGTCAATGGGAGTATCAGTATGAAGTTACAGAAATGGGGAAACAGCGCGGCAGTACGCTTTCCCAAAGAGATTATCAGCCAGCTCGGTTTGCAAATTGGCGATGAACTGCAAACCGAAGTCAGAGGGCAAACGATCGTGATTAAGGCAGTGAAACGACCACGATATAAGCTGTCGGAATTGCTATCAGAGATGCAAGGTGATGCCCCTCGTGCTGAAGGGTGGGAAGAAATGCCGGATGTTGGCAAGGAGATTGCCGAATGACGTATATCCCGGAAAAAGGCGATATTATCCATCTTCGATTTGATCCTGCATCAGGAAAGGAAATGCAGGGAGATCATTTTGCTTTGGTGGTATCGGCCAAAGCATTTAACAAAGCGATGGGACTGGTTTTTGCCTGTCCCATTTCACAAGGCAAAGCCGAAGCCGCTAGGGGAATGCTTTCCAGCCTGCTCGGAGCCGGAACCCATACTCAAGGTAATATTCATTGCCACCAGCTCAAATCTCTTGACTGGAAGGCACGAAAAGCAGCGTTGAAAGAGAAGGTTCCCGATTATGTGGTGCAAGATGTTTTATCCCGCATTGCGGCTATTTTGGAACTTGATTGAAAAATGGTGATTGGGGCCGTCTGAAAAATTCAGACGGCCTTATTTACATCAACTTTTTCGCATCAACTTCAGAAGGTTTAAATTCAAATTTCCGTGGCTCACCCGGCTGAGTTTCAGAGGATTCTGAATTAGCCGCATTTATTGGCTTAACATTGCCAGCGATTTTTACAGTTTGTTGGGCTACATCTAGTTGCGTTTTTTGCACTTCTTCTTGCTGCTGATTTTGTGCCGAGGAATCCTCGGTTATCTCCGGTTTTGCCGAAGACACCTGACTAGGAAATTTCGGATTCTGCTGCACAGATTTTTTTTCATCAGTTTCTGTCCGGCTACGGATAAACCAGTTTAACGTAGTCATCCCCACCGAAACGTCATTCATCTTCAAAAAATCTAGTATTTGCTGCTGGGTGTAACCTTGAGATTTAAGCAGCAGAATATCTTCTCGGTATGGTTCCAGCTTTGAGCACCTACCTTTTTTCTGATGAGCTTGAATAAATTCGGCTGCTGATATTTTCGGCATACTAATCCTATCTAATTATTATCTAAATTCATCTAATAAAGTCTATATTCATCTATAAATATACCAATTAATATCTATTTTTGTCTATATAAATATCTAATAAATACCAAATAATATCTAACATACATCTATTTTAATCTAATTAATGTCTATATAAAACTATTTATAACTAATATAATCTAAAATTGCAAACGTTACTATCTAAGTCCACGCGTATCTCACCCCTGATAAAAACGCAAAACTTCCCTAATAAACCCATTTTCAAACTAGACGCAGGATAGGCAACGAGTGCCAAAAACACCGCTAAACGGTGTATTCCGCCAAAGGCGGAAACGCCGCAAGCGGCTGTCCCGTAAACAACCATCGGGGGCGGTCGCCGCCGTGTTGTCTCCTGATGTCTAAATTTCAAAGCGCAAAAAGTCCAGACCAAGACGAGTGTCTTTGCACGTCTTCCACCTTTTCCACCACGCCGCTAAGGGCGCACCGGACAAAGATGAAAGCCGCACAAAGCCAGTCTGGACTTTTTGCGCTTTGAAATTTTTAACGACATCACAACACGGCGGCGACCGCCCCCGATGGTTGTAATTATTGTTAATTATTTCACATGAAAGGAATGACTATGGGATTGGACATGTACGGCTACACCATGCGTGCCGAGTTTGCGGGCGACCGACAAACCGATGTGATGCCAAAAACTGATGAAGAGCGCGAGCAGGCGCAGCTAACCGATATTGCCTATTGGCGCAAATTCAATCATCTGCATGGTTGGATGGAAGAGCTTTACAGAGAAAAAGGCGGGCAAGACGAGGTGTTTAACTGCCGCACGGTAAGGCTGGAGTTAGCGGACTTGGTACGGTTGGAGCAGGCGTTAGAAAACGACGAACTGGAATATACACCGGGCTTTTTCTTCGGCGGCGAGGAGGTATACCCCGAAGATATAGAGGATACCAAGAAATTTATTGCAGCCGCCCGCGAAGCCATAGCAAACGGCTTGGCAGTCTTTTATGACAGTTGGTGGTAATCGTTAACCAAGTTTCAGACGGCCTGTTGAGGCCGTCTGAAAAAGCAGAATATATAAGAAAAGGAAAAAATCATGGGATGGATAGCATGTCATACCGCAGGAAAAAACCTGAAAGCGGCATTTGAAGATTGCTGGTACACCCTAGAGTGGGGTTTGGGCTTATCGAAAGAATACGAACCTGCAATGTCCGAAGACCTGCGCTTCTTTATTGCCGATTACCGCATCAAAGGCCGCAGGCTGACCCTGCTGATTCAAAACCCGAAGCACCCCGACCATCGGGAAATCGCCTGCTTCCTGATTGACCTCGACAGGAAAAACAGCGAATTTTTCTATAAACAAGTGGGCTTTGCCGACGGCTTTTCGGAAGACTTCCCGATGATGAAAACATGGGCAAAAGAATTGTTGGACAAACAGGGAAACTGCAACGCAGGCGACGAATGGGTACGGGGGCGTTTCAGCGAGTTCAGCCGCTACCTGTCCGACGCATACATGAAAACGTCCAAATCGGGAGGCATTTAAGATGGGTACACGTTGTTATATCGGCCGTCCGAATCACAGACAGGAGGGTTGTCTGATAAAGCTGACACCTCAGAGCAGAAACTGTATCCGCCATTTCTTTCAGATTGTGGATGAAATGACATTGGAGCGCGGGATGGTGTGCAGTATGCCCTTGGTCTTAACCGAAAGCGGCCTGATGAAAATCAAAAGCGATATTAAAAACAGGCTGTTCAAATACCTTGCTTGGGCTGAAGAAGAAGGTTTCTCTGAATATTACACCGTTCAATCTGCCATCAATAACGGATTTTGCCGAATCCGATTGTGGACAGACTGATTTTTGCAACAAACGATTCAGACGGCCTTTAGGCCGTCTGAAAAGAAAGGAAGCAGCGATGAAATACCACTTTCAATATGGATATACAGGTACGCGCGAGATGGTCATTTTTTTAGATGAAGCAGCATTAAAAGACAACATATGGGCTGATGATGATGGAGATATACGGGTTTATCAAGATTTAACGGTTACGTTCGATATAGACCGCTATTTACGGCTGATGCAGCTTCTGAAACCCCTGAAAGAAATTGATGCCGGATTTGGACGGGTGCAGATGACAGCGGATATTGAAAGTAAGAGCGCGGCCGAAACCTACAAAATACGCGGCACATTTATAGAAGTTTATTACAAGGGAGAGTTGAATCTTGATGCGAGATGGTGGTGCGATGGTGCTTTGATTGATTTTGGCGTTTATCTAAATATGCCGAATCAGTTTTATACCGACCCTACGGCATGGTTTGAGCAGGAAATAGCAGGCAAAGGCATTAAAAATCATTATGAAAGCGGGGTATGAAATGATGTTTTGGGATGATGTGGCAGACGATTTCAACCATTGGGTTCACTTGTTGGAACAACTTGGCGGATACAGTTTTATCAACTTCGAGCAGGATGTTTGGGAGATGGCGCGGGAGTATAAAGAACCTCCGCATATAGGCGACATCCGCCAGCATCTGCTACTGGAGCGGCTCAGACAAACCATAGAAGGGCGTTACTGTTTTTTACCTGTGGAATATAGCATTAATGCGATGGATACACATCTGTATGTCAACGGATACAGCGTTGCAACCTTATCCGATTTTGACAGAGCGTTAGGGGGATATTGCAGGGAAAACGACGTAACGATTACTGAAAAAGGAGATAAACATGAATGAAGTAAAAAACTGTGTAGAGAATACGGTGTCTCTGTTTGAAAAACTCGAACCGCATGAAATGCGTGAAGCTTTTATGGCTTTATGGAGGAATACCGACCGCCTGAATGCAGCTTTGACAGCAGACGACTGCATAGAAATTTTTGCTTCGTCCTTAAAAGGCAGTTCGGATTTTACTTACGATTTACTGGCGCAAACATGTGCGGATTACGAGGTCGGCACAATGACAGAAACATTTGCATTATTGCCCCGACCAACGTATGACAAGCTGTTTTCAGACTGTTTGAAAGGGGATATTCCTCCCAATACAAGGCTGGATACGGTAGCTTTAACTAATCTGCTGATGCTGGAAAATGTCGCCAATGTTGAGGCCAGCATAAGAAATGGTTGTATAAGAGCAACACATTTTATAGGTTCAGACGGAAAATTTATCTATGATACAGGAATTGATGATGAAGAAAATCTATGGAAAGTTGAAGAATTTAGGGAAGCCTACCCTAAAACTTGGTGGACAATCGAGCAAGTAATCTTTAATTTTTGATGTGGCAGGCCGTCTGAAAGAGACGGTTTCAGACGGCCTGAATATGGCAGGAGGGAAGCCCGTTTGTCAAAATCCAGCCCGCAGCAGCCCCGTTCCCGGCTCCGTACCTCCGCCCGAAACGTCCCCACGCCCCCAAGCCGGACTTGACCATGCCGACCGCTCCGGCACCTGCGGCAACCTACGCAACCGGCAAGCCCAAGCCCGACTTGCCCCCTCCTGCGGGAGGATTATTGTTATTACCGTTACTTCTTTGTTGAAACATATGAAGTGAAGAAGGCAACCTGAAAAGGTTCCGGCGGCTTTTAACGTTCGGGTTCGGAGCCGCCCAATGAAAGATGCCGCTCTTTAATTTGGGCTAACAAATTCCCATAAAGATTAATCCGTGCCTGCATCTGTTCGGCAGGCGAAAGCCCTTTGATTACGGCTTCGCCCGCCTGTATTACTTGCTTTTGGGCAGGGGATAAAAGATGGGTGTTCTTTTGAAAATCCGCCCGAATCTTCCCGAGTTCCCGCTCATTGCGGTGTAGTTCGTAATCGATGGCCGCACCGGGCATCTGTCCGACGTGGATACGGTCGTCAAACACCAAACCGTCCCTGTTATATACCCTGAAATGATCGGCTTTGCCTGATAGAAAAACGGCATCCGCATTTTTCGGCAGCAATTCCACCACCAAATCATGATGCGCTTTATCGGTGTATCGGGGCATTTCGCCTAACAACACCATTTGTTCGTATCGCTCGAGCGTGCTTTGCCAGCTCACTTCGGCAGGGGTGGTTTGGATATAGACGGCCGTTTCATAACCGTGGCGGCGCATATCATCTAAGGTTTTCATCGGCACGTCGGCTGTGCGAAAAGTACCCTCGACACTCACGTTATATCCTTCAGCAAGAGCCTTTGCTATAACCCTTTCTGTCATCATTCCCGAAAAAGCGGCCGTATATTTGGGAGCATCCTTGCCATATTGAGCCTGAATATCGTCAAAATCAGGATGGTAGCGGCGGAACTCGTCACCGTTGATAACCAAAAGATTGCGGTTGAGTTCGGCCCTGATTTTTTGAACCAAGTTGGATTTGCCCGCCCCGGGTTGCCCGCCCAATACAAAACCTTTGGGCAAAGAAGAAGGACGGACTTGTGTTTCAGACACCAAGCCGTCCCAAATCATTTCAAAAGCAACATCTTCTTGCTTTGTCATCTATGCAGCAGCCTCCAATTGAGGCTTCGGTAATGTTGAATATTTCTGATAAAGCGCATTGCATTCATCCGCTATCGTCTGAAAATCAATATTTTCGGGAACGGAATCATAAAGGAAGCTGCGTATTTCTACGATCCTTTGCTGATCTGCCGTCCGTTTTTCCGTGCGCGGGGTTTTGCGGGCAATCAACGCCTGCACCGACGCTACACGTTCGATCAGTGCGTCTTTTTGCATCAATGTACACATGGTTTGCCCTTTCTTTCTCTGTATTCCGGTTTTGGCATTATATCATACAGATGCCTAATCATCTGAAAACAAAATGATTTATAAGATTGTAAAATAAAGGTAATTACAAATACAAAAAGCCCTGCCGCCATACAAATAATGTACGGCGGCAGGGCTTAAAACTCAGCGGTAGGGGGGCTGAGTATTGTTGTCAGTCGGTTTCTCAACCTTGTTGTGTTTAATTGGTAATGTGGCTTTATCGGTGTTTTCTTTCAGATTTTGGCTAACAACTACAAGATATCCCTCAATCGGCGGCAAAATCACACTTGCAGCCGGAAATGCCGATACTTTCAAAGAAAGTCCGCATAAAACCACGCCAATAAATTTTCTTGCTTGCATACATACTCCTTTCCTTATTGAATAAAAAAAGCAGGCATCAAGCTGCCTGCTTCTCATATCTGAACATTGCGTCAGGGTTGTAGTTGGCACGAATCAGTGCGGCCATCGGGGGTGGCGACACCGAGTTACCACACATCCGCACTTGGGCGGTTTTGGTTAAAGGTCTGCCGGTATGGTCTCTGTCAAAGACGTAATCGTCGGGGAAACCCTGAGCTTTATAAAGCTCCTTCGGTAACAGCATACGCAGCGTAATATCTACTATGTAATGGGGCACGCCCTTCACATAAACCGTTACCAAAGCCAATTTATCTTTTGTCGTTATGGTATCCATCGGAGCCGATAAGTTGCGGGCATCACCATTTCCGTAATAATTGATCAGGAATGAAGCAACCCTAAGCGCACGTTCTTCCGTGTCTCCCAACTCGCAAACGGCCAACGATGTTTTACCGCCGCCACCATCGGTCATCACCGTACCCATAGGTGCGGCAATGTCGCTGCCGGTGCTGGCTCCGAACTGGCGTATTAAGCAGGCTGATACCAGTTGTTGCTGGCTGCCGCTGTTGGTAATCGTCGACATCGGCTCGGTTGCGTCTTTGCCGTGTACGGTGTTGAAGCCGCCGTTTGCCTGCATCAGATATGCGGCGGCTACGGCGTGTCCGCCGCTGCCGGAGGCGGTTACTGTGCCGAGGGCATCGGTAATATCACGGCTGCCGATACCGCGCCGTTTGTTTTCGCCGCTACCTTCTCCGTAGGCAGCGTTAACCAGCACCGCTGACACCAAACCGTGCCGGTTTTCAGTCGTTTGTGTTTTCAACGGCGCAGACATATCGGATGCCCTGCACTCGTTATTCTTCGGAGCATGATAATGGCTGATGATGGGGGCTAAGGCCGGAACCGCCAACCCCAAAGCATGGGCACCACCGGCCGGCCGTTTGGGATTGCCGCCGCTGGTAATGGTGGATAAAGGTTGATTAATGGAACACCCTGCGCTGTCGCCACGAAATTTGACGATAAAAGGTTCGGGGTTGTCCAGGACAAACTTTTTGATGCCTTTGGCAATCCGGCGCATGGTGGCTTCGGCCAGCGGCTTTTCGCGGTCGAATATGGATTTACCGGGAACGGACCAATCGATACATTCGGCGGCGGCCCGCCATTTCTTCTGTCCGGGCTTGGGATTTTTAAAATGGGTAGCTTCCGGCCACACTATCGGCAAACCGTCTCTCCGCGCAACCATAAACAGCCGTTTGCGGGTAGTGGGTGCGCCGTAATCGGCGGCAACCAGTGTACGCCACTCGACAACGTAGCCCAGTTTTTCCAACTCACGAACAAATTTCTGCCACCGCTTCCCCGTCTGTTTCGGATCAGGAACCAAGTATTGCTGTTGCACCGGTACTCGTTCGCCGGGAGCCGCCACGGTTTTATCCAACTTTATGACACGCCCCGTAGCCTTGTCGCGTTTGGCCACCAACCGGCCCCAACGGGTTATCTGTTCGACGTTCTCTAATGTGATAACATCAGGACGAACTTGTGCCGCCCATCTTTTACCCGCCCAACTCAATGAACGGGTTGCATTGTCACGCGGCTGGCCGCCTGCGGCTTGGCTATGGTGGGTACAATCCGGGCTGAGATGCAGCAGACCGACAGGACGGCCGCGACAGGCCAAATACGGGTCAACTTCATACACATCGGTTTGATAATGTATCGTCTGCGGATGGTTGGCGGTGTGCATGGAAATGGCTTGTTCGTCATGGTTAACCGCAAAATCAACATAGAGGCCGGTGGCCTGCTCGATGGCGCAGCTTGCTCCACCGCCCCCGGCGAACAAGTCGCCGATTTGTTTGTATCTCAAGTCTAGTGTGTATTGTTTGGTCATTTTTACTTCCTGTTCAAAGGCATGGGAAATTCCTGCCGGACACTTCCGTTGAGCAAACAACCGTTGGCACGCTTACTGCGCTTCATGCCGTCTGCTCCCCAGCTGCCCCATTGTTTGAAGAAAAACGCGGCTCCGGCAGTCTCGCATTGCCGCCGGATGTTATCTACCCATGCAGACTGCATCTGCCTTGCTTTTGAGCCTGATTCCCCGCCGACGATAACCCACTCGATGTTTGTAAGGTTTAGAGACCCCAAATCTTCCAGCAGCGGTTCGCAGGAAATAAAGCGGACGGTTGCCGGAATGTTTCTCAGCAATTCAATCCGGGGCAGACCGTAACGCCGGTCTTCCACCGATACGCCGAGCCATACGTTTTCGGGAACGGTTCGCGTAGCGAAGTATTCCGCCATTCTTTCCGCCCGTTTGGTCAGTACCTGATAAGTGTGCTGCGGTGTCTGCCGGACGGTTTCAAAGATACGGTCGATGTAGGCAAACGGTACGTTTTCGTGAAACGTGTCGGACATGGAGTTCACAAAATAAACCGCCGGCTTTTTTCTGCCGGCGGGTTCTCTCAGACGGCCTTCCATCAGGGTAAGGGTAAAACCGTTTTCATAGCCGGGCGTGTTCATGGACTGCAAACGCTTCGCCATTGATTCGGCGTAACAGTTTTTGCATCCGGGCGATAATTTGGTACAGCCGGTTATGGGATTCCATGTACGTTCCGTCCATTCGATATTGCTGTTGGCCATAAAATTCTCCCAATATTAAAAACCGATTGCCTGCTGTGCCGTCCGTTGTTCGTGCAGATTGACAAAGGCAGGATTCAATTCAATCCCTATCCATCTGCGCCCCAGCCGGTTGGCCGTTTCCGCCACCGTGCCGCTGCCCGAAAACGGATCAAGCACCACATCACCCGAGCGGGAACCTGCCAAAATACACGGCTCGATCAGTTTCGGCGGGAAAGCCGCCAAATGGTCGTGGCGGGTGGCTACGGTGGATACCGGCCATACGCTGCGCTTGTTACGCAGCGGCCGGGCAGGTGTGTGCTCACGGTTACTGCGGTGTTGGGTTGCACGTTGGCCGGGATTCGGCATTGCCGTATATTTGCCTTTCGTCCGGCAGAAATCATTTTGTCGGTTTGCACCGGGGCGGTCGTAACTGTCCGATGGCTCCCGGATGGCTTCGTGATCGAAGTAGTAACGGCTGTTTTTGGAAAGCAAAAAGAGATATTCGTGTGAGCGGACGCAGCGGTCGGTGACAGATTCGGGCATCGGGTTGGTTTTGTGCCAAATGATGTCTTGGCGCAGATACCAGCCGTCGGCCTGCAAAGCGAGGGCGACGCGCCACGGAATGCCGATCAGGTCTTTGGCTTTGAGGCCGTCTGACAGCGGCGTGCTTTTCAGACGGCCTGTCAGTTGGGTGCTCGTCTGAAATGAATCTTGATATCCGCTAAACGGGCTGCCGTCGGCATTACGGCCTTTGCCGCTGCCTGCATAACTGTCGCCGAGGTTGAGCCATAAGGTTCCGTCATCGGCCAATACTTCATACACCATACGGAACACTTTCACCAAGTTGACGACGTACTCATTCACGGTCGGCTCCAAGCCGATTTGTCCGTCACAACCGTAATCACGCAAACCGTAATACGGGGGTGAGGTAATACAGGTTTGGACTTTCACGCCTTTTTGGGCCAGCCGGGGCAGCACAAGACGGCAGTCGCCGGTAATCAGACGGTCATTGTCAGAGTGGGCGGAAGATATCATGACTACACCTTTCATACTCGAAAGGCAGGCAGGGACAACTCCCAAGCCTGCCTTTGTTTATATATGGAACACCATTTGCCGCTTTAATTCTTGCCGCTGTTTTCCATTTCATTTTGCAAACGGTCAATTTCCGCTGCAATCAGCGCACCGGCGCGGACGAGATTTTCAATCGGGCTTTGCGGTTTCCATGTATTTTCACTCCACGGCCATCCACGCGGGCATTTGTCGGATTGTGTCGAGGCGGCTTTCGCATAAGCCAATGCCGCATCTACCAGCTCACCGTTACGATAGGCCATGTCTTTTTGCGTGGTGAAACCAAGATCATCGATTTGATGGCAGCGTTCTTCTGCGATCAGTTCCACGCCGGAAAGATTAGTCTTCATAAAAGCTCCTTATATAGAATTAACGGACTACGCCGTCTGAAAAAAAAGATGCTTCCCGACAGGAAACATCTCTCTAAAAAAACGCTACTGTGCAAATTACCGTGATATGTCGTTATCTTGTCTGTCTTGATCGTGTTGGCTGAATTGCTGTTGCTGCTTATCGTGTGCAGGCTTGATGCCCTTAACGGTGTCGTACTGGTTTTGCGCTTTGGTATCAAACGATTGCCCGGCCACTTCTTTTGCCAGTTGGCTGATGATGCGGGCTTCGGTTTTATTGCCCATCTTATAAAGCTCTTTGGCTATTAGGCCGTATTGCTCCAGGACAATACCGCGCGTCTGCATGGTTTCCCGTAAAAAAGGATGCTTGGGGCGGTCATTGTTTTTCAAGGCTTCTATCAATTCAACGGCCTGCTGCTTTGCAACATTGGACAACGCACCACGTTGGCGCATGGCCCGCAACAGGCTGTTTTCCGGTTTTTGGGCTTTGCCCCGGTGTATGCGTTTTGTGGCCGCGCACATCACGCCTTCTTCGCGCAACTTTTCTGCAAACCGGACACGCCATTCAAACAGATCGGCTTTGCGCGGATTGAGCCGCTGCCCGAACTCGTCGCGCATCAACACGTACAAGTGGACGTGGGGGTGTTTCGGTTCGTCGGGATCGTGGCTGTCGTGGTGCAGGCCGAACACATATTGATGCCCGGCAAATTGTTCGGCAGCGAAGTTGCGGGCGGCATTCAACACCGCGTCCGGCGGTGTGCCTTCGGGCATGGATAAAACGATGTTCAAGGCTTCTTTGTGCTTGCTTTCCTCGGGGATACCGAGTTTGCGCCAGTCGTCTGCAAAATCCATGACCGCGCGTTTGCCGATCAGCTTTTCGCCGGATTGCGTTTCCAGCGGCACTTCGCCGTTTCTCGAAACATAATCCAAATGGTTGCGGACACCTTTCATACCTTTGGAGTTGTTACTGAGCCGCTTGGGGATTTTAACCATCACTTCGGGATGTTTAAGTGCGGCGGCGCGCAAGTTGGCCAAACCGCTGCCGGGCTTCAACGGCTTGGCGTTGCTGCGGCGGCTACTGCCGAAATACAGCCCGCCGTCTTTTTTGGCTTTGACGGCACGGGTTTTATAGCCCAAAAACCAATCGTCTATTCTACGGTGCATCGATCTACGCTCCTTAACGGCTTACTCGCGCTTGCGGCGGCGGTTGGTTTGCAGCACATGGTTTACCTTGCCGACGTGGGCATCAATAAACTTTTTAAGTTCGGTAATCTGTTGGCTACTCAAAGATACGTTTTCGCCCGCATTCAGGCGGCGGGCGATTTGGTTGAGGTTTCTGCCTATCATGACCAACTGGTAGTTGGACTGCGACAGCACATCGGCTTCAAATGCCGACAAAATCGGATGATGCGAGATATGGGATTGGATAATATCTCTGACGACATCGTTAATGGAGCCGCGACGTGTCTCCGCTGCCGCCTCAAGATAAGCACGGTCTTTATCCGGTAGGCGCAGGGTGATGCGCTTTTTACATTTGGGCGGCGGCAGTTGTACCGGATCGGGTTCGGCGGCTGCTTCCAACTCTGCCTGTAACAGTTTTTTGGCCAACAAAGACACACTGGCTTTTCCGAAACGCTTAAAAGCGACTTCACGCAATGCGTTAATTTCCGCATCGGACAAACCGTACACATCAAATTTTTTCGGCATAGATAAACCTTTATCTTAAAAAGCCTGCCCTTTAGAAGGGCAGGCTTTCAGGCGTATTGTTTATGAATCACCGCTCAATACCGGTTTCAGGTTGCAGCTCCGCCGTGGTCTCATATTTCTTGGCGGTATCCTGCACATGCGACCGGTAAAAATTAATCCTTGCCTGTAACTGCACGTCGGCAGGCAGCCCGGATATGGTTTTTTCCATAGCCTGCTCCAGGGTTTGAAGACGGTGTTTCTCTAATCCGGGCGGGTCGGTTGCCATCCTTGCCCGGTAAAGGTGAAGGGCTTTTTCCATGATTTCTTGTGGCAATGAATCGCCGGTGTCGGGATTGTTGCGGTCGAACAAGCCGCTGTTATTGACGGCTGACTTAATCTGTCCGTCTGCATTCATAAAATAACCACCGAAACCGCCTTGGCGGTTGCGTTTATCCCAAAGACCTTTGGCGGCATCCGTTTGCGAACGTGCAGGATAGATTTCTTCGCCCAAACATTGCTCTGCAAAACGGTATAGCGCGGTACCAACGCCCTTGCCCCTGTAGGCTTCTTCTATTTCAACGCGATACGGCGTGAAATAACTGCTACCGTCTTGTTTGGCCAACGGACGGTTGCTGGAAAAGCCTTGCTCACCTTTTTTTTCCGGCATTAACAGAAGGCCGCCGACAAAGCGGTTACTGCCTTGAACGTGGATATGAAAAGCACTGTCATCAACCTGTGTGAAACGTAAGGTTTCATTTACCGTCTCTGTTTTGGTTACGTCTTCGTAAACGGTGCGGGTGCGGGCGTGCCGTTCGGGGATGTAGCCGTCTCGGGGCTGTGCGGATATTGCCGTGACGTTGCCGTCGGTACCGTATTTAACGTATTCCGTAACCGTTTCCCGGATTTTCCGCCGCTGCTTTTCGGTATGGGAAATCTCGAGGGTAACGTCGTAAGTGTCGGCAACCGGTTCGGGGTAAAAGATTTTAGGTTCACCGTTCGCATCAAGCAGTCTTTCGGGAGCACGGCCGTTTTCCCAATCTCCGAACCACGCTTTAAACTCAGGTGTACGCACCTGTACCCATTGCCGGTAGTTTAGTCCGGTTTTACCGGCGGCTTTGGCCGCATCATAGGCCGCGCGGCCGCCCAAACGCTTTTCGGTAGCATAAAAACCGGGGTTATCTCCATATTTCGCTTCAGGCATGGCATCTCCAATAAGAATGGCCGTCTGAAAACATGGTTTTTCAGACGGCCTTTGTGTGGTTCAACCCCATTGTGCAGTCTATGAAAGCGATACCGTCACCGCTCGATACCGGTTTCGGCTTGACGCTCCGCCGTGGCCTCATATTTGTTTGCCGCTGCCTGCGTTTGCGAACGGTAAAAATTAATCCGTGCCTGTAACTGCACATCGGCAGGCAGGCTGGATATGGTTTTTTCCAACGCATGTTCCAAGACGGTGCGGTGCTGTTTATCTCCCGGTGACAATGTGGCTGTCTGCATCAGGTACTGGTGCTTGAGTACATTCAAGCTGCCTTGCGGATTTTGCTCCGACACGCCATTGGAAAAGGCCGTCTGAACGGTTTCAGACGGCCCTGCAATGTGGTTGGTAGTTTTTTCGACCGGCTCCGGCGGTGCGGCCGGAGCCTTCTTCGGTTCCTGACTGATCTCTTTTTCAAGTCCCATCACATAGCCCTGAATTTTGTCTGCATCACGGGCAGCTTTGAGGATCTCCGTGGGTTCGTCGGTCAAAATCTGTATCCATGTGCCGACGTAGGCGGCGTGGCGACCCGGGTCATGCGGCAATCCAAGCTGCCGCGTCAACATCATGGATGTGATTTCGGCGCGCAACTCTTCCCGCGCATAAGACAAAGTGCCGTAACCGCCGGAAAGATCGCGGTTTAATCGGCCTTCATGCCCCGTCCAATGCCCGAGTTCGTGCAAAGCGGTGGCGTAATACAGACCGGCATTCGGAAACTGCTCTTTGTGCGGCAGCACGATGTGATCTTCAGACGGCCAGTAATAGGCGGCATCCCCGTAACGGTGTCTGATTTCCGCGCCCGAGGCGGCAAGAAGAGCTTCAGCACGTTGATGGTTTTCCCATTCATGCTGCGGGGAGTGTGTGGGCTTCCATTCGGGCAGACCGTCTATTTGCTCCGCATTGAAAACGCTGAACGTTTTGATATAGGGAAAGTCGAGTTTGACAAACTCCTTCTGCGGCTCGCCCTGGTCGTCCAAGACCGGCTTGCCGTTTTCGTCCTTAACCGTTCGCTCGACATGGGTAATCAACCGTATCAGCGGTACGCCTTTTTCACCTTTGCGGACTTGTGCGCCGACCGACTGCGCCTGTTTGTAAGTCAGCCAGCGCGGGTCATCATACGGCTGCATCATCAATTTCAGCGTATTACTGCCCGAATAGGTGTTGCCGGTGAGATGGTTATACGGCAAACCGCTCATGGTAGGCTCCCACGGCTTTTGCCACGGAGCCGTTCCGCTTTTCAAATGCGCGATAAGTTCTGCGGCAATGGCTTCGGCGTATTGCTCTTGTGCATTTTGCGTATTCTGTTGCTCTTTGCTCATTTCTTCCTCCAAACAAAATACCCCGCACTGTTTAAGTACGGGGTATGTTTCAACCGGTTTTACCGCTGGCCGTCTGAAAGTAGTTGTTTTGCTGACTGCGGCTCGTCGGGATTATCCAAATAAGCCTGTACACTTTCAGCAGAAGCGCAAGCATCCAAATAGCGTTGCTGCTGCTCAGGGCTTAAACTAAAAAACACTTCAGCTTCTTCCGGCGTGAAGAAATTCTCCAGCGGCTCCTTTTGCTGCAATTCAAGCAACAGATCATTTTCCGACATACATTCTCCTTTCGTTAACGCTCGATTTCCATTTCTTTGCCTTGCGAACGTTCATGCCGTTGGTTTCGTTCGGTTGTTAGGTTGGTCGGCGTTTGCTGATGGGCGGGCTGCTTAATCGGCTTGGGCAGTTTCAGCTTGGAACCGCTCATCTGTTTGGCCGTATGCTCATAATAGTTGGTCAATGCCAACGTGCGGGCATCACCTTTCAGACCGCGGATGGTGTCTAGAACATTTCGCTCGTGCCATTGCAGGTGCTGCTTGTTCGCTTTAGACAACTTGGCTGCCTTATCCGCGTAAACCGCTTTGGCCGACAGATAGTTCGTTTCCAAAGCAGCCGTTTTCATACGGTTGGCCTGTACGACCACTTCGGAGCGGATTTCGGATTGTCCGACGGCTTGCAACGGCACACCGAGCTGCGTGTCGGCGGCATCGGAAGAATTGATCGTAGCGTCAGACGGCAACTCGTTCTGTGTCATCATCTTATCTGCCTTCGACAGCATCTCCACGTCGGGCTTGGCGGACACCTTCTCCGGTTCGCCTTTAGTAGGTGCTTCTTTTTCCTGCTGCTGCCGGTTGTCTTGCACGATTTCCATTCTGAAAAGATTGCGCTCGACTTCTTTTTTCTCGGTGCCGGTAATGTTCCCGTTTTCATCACGGACAGCTACTTCAATCTCAACCGGTTGTTTACCCAACTTGTGCAAGTGGATGCGGTCGCCGACTTCGGCTCCGCTGCGTGCCATTGCATCGGGAATATCCACGCCCCAAACGGTGCGTTCCTTGCCCTCGCGCTCCAACACTATATACGGACTGAGTTGCTCATTGGGGTTGTGGCGGTAATGAGCCGTGCCGACGTCCACAATCCGCTCTCCCACTTCTGCGGCCGCTGCGGTTTTGGCCGCTGCACCCGCTTGGGTTTCAGACGGCTTTTTCCGCTTATCGCCGGGGTAAGGCGCGGGTGTGACTTTTTCCACTTTCGGTTCAACAGCGGGTGCACGTTCGGGCTGCGGTTCGATGGCATTCAACGAGCGCTCCTGCCGCATCCGCTCCAATAAGGCTAGGTCTTCGGGTTTGGGGCGGTATCCGGTGGTGCGGATACCCCGGCTTTCAGCCGCTACATACATCATGGCCTTAAACTCTTGGCTGCCGCTGATTTTAATGCTGTCCCAGCCTTTCTCTTTGGCCACTTCCAGCATATCGTTGATGGTTTGCATATCAGTCTTGGCGGTACTGATTTTTTTGCCCGCGTCCGTAAACATCACGGTAGTGTGGTTGGCTGCCGACAAATACTTGCCACCGGCAACAACGTAACGGCTCTCAATGCTTTCCGGCGGGATACGGTAATTCAAATCAGTCACGGGCTTTTTGACGGTTGCTGCTTCCGGCTCCGGTACACCGTCGGTTTTTTCTGCTTGGTCGGGTTCGGATGTTTGCTCGGGCGCATTGCCCGGTAATGGGGATTCCCACCCGTCAGCAGTTTTGCTGAACGGCACCAATTCACCATCATGGGTCAAACCCTCATATCCGTAAATATCGCCGGCCTTATCCAAATCGGCTTGGATTTCCTGCGGGGTATTTCGCAAATATTGGATATTGGTGCGCGGATCGAACATTTCGTAATGACGAAAGTCACCTTCATAAAAAACTCGCTCGCTTTCACCCGTTGCAGTTTGGGTGGTAGTGCGGCCGCTGCCGTAAACATGATCGGGATCCACGCCCTGATAGGGTTCGGGTTCTTTGCCCCGGCGCAGCGTAGCGTATTCGATGGTGTTTTCCGACAGGGCGGCGTTTTCAGAAGGCTTTTCCGCTGCGGCTTCCGTCCCAACTGCATCATGTTCGTTACTGTTCATCTCCTGCTCCTGTAAAACAGAAGCCGCCTCAGTTTGGGCGGCTTGGTGTGGCGGTTCGGCGGGCGGCGGCGCGGAATAGCCCGACAAGCGGGCTTCTTCGGCAACTACGGCTGCCCACTCTTCATCTGTCATGGCGGGTGCGGCGGCGGGGCGCGGTTGCCCGACTTCCGGCGCGACAGCGAGTGCCGCTTCAGGCCGTCTGAAAGCCGCTTCCATTTTTTCGCGAACGGCATCGATACCGGCCAAATGGTGCAAGTCGTTAAAATCGCTCGGCAGCTTGGGGCGGCCTTGTTCGTCCATGCCGTTTTCCTGCTGGTATTGTCTGATTTGGGTCATGGTAAATTCCGGTTCGACAACCTGTGCCCGACCGCCGAAGTATGCCGCCGCCTGTAAAGCCTTTTTCATACCTGTCTGACTGGCATCGTTATCTACTGCAAGCGTAACAGGTACGTTTTCAGGCAAACTTTTGGATAAACGTTCCGATACCGTTACCATATTTCCGGCATGGAACGCCACGATAACGGTTTTCCCCGTGGCTTGGTGAATACTTGCGGCCGTCGCAAAACCTTCGGCGATTACGATACCGTTTTGGGTGTTGGCGGCGTCGCCCACTACCGCAAAACCGCCTTGTACTTGGCCGTCGGCCAAAAACCGCTTGCTGCCGTTCTGATTGATGGATTGCACATTCACAATCTCGCGGTTGAAATACACCGGTACCAGCAGATTATTGTCGCCCTGATACAGGTTTTGGCGCAGCCCGGCCATAGCGGCCGCACCGGTAATGCCTTTGGCCGCCAAGTAAGGATGGCGGGCTTCGGCAGGCGATGCCTGCGCCCAAATACGTTGGGCTAGCTGTTTGACCTGTTCGCGGCGTTCGGCGCGGGCTTGTTCTTCAGCCAAACGCACCGCTTCCCGCTCTGCCTGAATCCGCGCCTGTTCTTCGGGCGACGGAGGCGTATAGGGTTTGTCGGAACGGTAGCCGTTGGCACGGGCGTGATAAAACAGAGAGCCAATGTGTACCAGCCCGGGTTTGAATGATTTCCAAGCTGTTTTAGCATCACGGGCATTATAGTTATCCGCTCCTTGAGACCAGCTGTCCCACAGGTTAAAACCTTCTTCGCCCAATTCGTCTTTTATTGCTGCGCCAACCTGTATCCAAGTTTCACGATCGTGTGAATCGATATATGTGAGTGCATTTCGGATGTCGTCGTTGTTGCTCATTGCTTACATCTCCTTAAATGATTAATATACTTGATATAAATATGTATCTAGTAATTCCATTCCAAAACTGAGCCACAGTTGTGGTCTAAAATTGAGCCACCCTATGAGCGGTTGTAGTGTATTGCCATCAAAATCAGGCACAGTGTTAATCCGATAGAGCCTATGTAGAATAAGACTGCTGTAACCGTAGGCAAAATGGCGTAGGAATGAGTTGTATTTTCTGTTAATTCCCTGCATATGGATAAAACGACAAAAAGTCCTAAATAGCGGTACAGATAAGAAAAAAGACGGAAGTGTATTTCCGTCTTTTTTAATTCTTTCACATACTCTCTTATATTCCTGATTTTGATCAGATTAACATTTTCTGAGTAAAACACATCTGTCCAGCAAAACCATTCTCTGAGTTTTCCTTTCATCAGCAAAGGTGCAAATCGGATAACAACAGCCAATGCAAAGCCAAAAGCCATTAGCTTTTCTCCAAAATCTGCCGGAATATTGCTCCCTGAAGGAGGATGCAGAGAAAAGAGAAAGGAACAGAACAAAACAGATATAGACAGAAAAGCGTGATAGTCGAGATATTTTGATTTTTTCATGGATGGAGGTATAAGGCTTTATAAATAAATTGGTCGTCTGAAAACGCATTTAGACGAGTAAGTGCAGTTTTATCTATCATTAGCTATCAAGGACAATTTGCTAATAATTTCGTCATCTCGATCCCAAATTCTCTCTCATATTTTATATTACTCCGGTAATAACCGTATCATCCCCACTTCAGGAGGTGTGCCTCGATAGGAAGCAGCCCCTGTACGAGTTTTAGGGTCATAAAGAATATTGCCTATATGCCCCGGAAAAAGCTTGTCTATTCTCCAAGCAATTTCAGCAGGGCAGTGTGCAGCAGGATTGTGTAATTCTCTTGCGGATAATAATATTCCAAAAGTAAAAGCAGAATCACAATCATCAAAGTGGATCACTTCAGGCGGAATAATAGATTTGCCCGAATCGGTATTACCAATGATAATTACACATGTATTTATTACAGGTATCCAACTTGGAAAACCGTTATCGTTAATCTCATCTCTAGTAATACCGCCCGTTCCGTTTGTCACTTCAAACAAACGTCCATCTTTTTCTTCCAAAAATATCTCTTCGGAAACTTTTTCAAGGATATCTGGAGAGATAGAAGACTTGTCATCAACACTAATATACAAATCAATCGGCCAACTGCTTTCAACATCCTGCAACATCAACTTGTCGGCTTGGGGCAGGAGACAGCGTATTTCATGATGGCTCGTATTTTGTTTGTGTGTGATAACACGGTTTCTCTTACATTCATCTGCACCGGTAATTAAAATTAATTTACGCATAACTTTTCTCCAAAAATGAAATGGCCGCCTGAAGAGTTTCAGACGAGTGAGAGCGGTTTTATCTATCTTCAGGAAGTCCCCGAATCGTTCCAACGGCTGGAGGCGGATAGTCGCGTATTGATGCAAATCCGGTGCGTGTCTTCGGATCATAAGAAACGGTATTGAGTTTATAAGAAAACAACTTATCCAGTCGGCTGCCAATTTCAGTGTCCAAATGCGCAAAAGGATCATGCAATTCTCTTGTTGCGAGCAATACGGCGAAAGCAAAGGCCGCATCGCAACCATCTTCATTTAACAGTTCAGAGGGAAAAATTGTCCGACCATCATCACTATTACCTATAATGACTATTTGGGTATGTGTAATCGCCTGCCAACATGAAATATCTGCATCGTTATCAAATTTATATTTGATTTCTTTTCCTGAATTATCTGTTTCAATAACTGTAAGCTGTCCGTTTTCATGTGAAAGGTGGACACGTTCCGTTACCTTATCCAAAACTTCTTGCGCAATGTGTTCGGTATTATTCATGCCGATATATAAATCAACACCCCATGCGTGTTCCAAATCATGCAGTATTTCTTCATTGCCGAGTGCTAAAACGGCTCTGATATCCCTGTTCTTTGTTTGATTCTGCTGACTTGCAATATAGCGGTTACGTTGCCGTTCCGTTCCCCCTGTTACCAACACAATTCTCTTCATCTTCAATCTCCAAAAAAATAGACGGACACAAAGGACCGTCTTTAATTCAAGCCTAAATTAAGCCGCTTTCGGCTTGTCGTCTGTCGAAGTGTTTTTCAGGATTTCCGACACGATGGACATTCTGCCTGCGCCCCAATTTTGGATTATCACCGGCACCACTTCGGCCACAAACTCCGGCTTGCTGTCCGGCGGAATCAGTGCCGTAATCAGCGCACGGGCAATCTCTTCGTTGTTGGCTGCTTCCTCCCACTTGAAGCTCGCCATATCTTCAGGGGAAACATAATCCGGTGTTATCACTTTCGGCGGTTGTTTCTTGGTAATGGTAACTTCTAAAACGGGAACATCCGGCACAGGCCAGTTAGCCCGTTCGCTAAAAATGGGGTCTTCGTGATAAACGATTCTGTCTGCAAAAATGGCATTCACGCCTTCCATTGTGATGATGCAGTTAGTGTTCGACATCGTTTTAAGCTCATCAGGATTCATTACCGCCCGCTTTTGATCACTGATGTTGCTGCCGGTGCTACTGCTGTTTTTGCCTCTCGAACGGGAAGATGATTTCGCCTTATAGGTGTAATAGCCTATCAGCTTACTTAACTCTTCAGCATCTTGTTGCTCCCGGGGGGCAAAAACGATACGGGCTGCGAATGTGGAAAAGAACGTTTGACTTGCAGCTTTGCCATAGACGTTCTCAACTTGCGAAGGAGCCTGAAAAACGGGAACGGGACGGATACCGTAACCGGCCAAATATGCAATACCTTCTTCAATCGCACGAATGCGGCCAAGAGCCGTAAATTCATCCAACATCAGCAAACATTGGTATTTCAAATCTTTGTTGTCTTTCGGCAACCCCTGCCGGACATTCACATCGACAAGCTGGCTGAAAAATAGATTGAGAAGTGTACCGTACACTTTCAATTCTTCCGGCGATACCCCCAAATAAATCGTCATCAATTTACGGCGGACATCATCCAGGTAAAAATCATCACCGCCGGTGGCCGCCTCAACCGCCGGATCCAAAAAAATCGCCAGCGGCGCGGTCATGGTGGACAAAACATCACCGCTGGTTTTGGCATTTGCGTTGGCAAAGCCCAATAACAGGGTTTTGCAGTTGTTGCTGAGTTGAGTTGTATCCGGTTGTGCCGCCCGCAATTCAAACTCTGCCCGTATCCACTCTTGCAGGGTCTTGCCGTCTGTTGGGGTGGTGAGGCGGAACAGGTTGGCCATCGTGGTTTTGTTTTCCAGCTGGCTTAAATCCCGCTCCTGTTCGGTCTCGATCATATAAAGCAACAGGCCAACGAAAAGTTTTTGCGCCTCTTGTTGGAAAAACTTTGCGCTACCGCGGTCTTCCGTTGGCAACGGGTAAAATACAGCTGCTACCGCCAGCGCATCCTTGTAGGTATTAATCGGGTTTCGCCGCACATAAGTCAGCGGGTTCCAACGGTGACTGATAAGGGGTGCACTTTGATCGCGGTCGTGATACGGCATGGTGCCCGAAGGATTGAAAAAATAGACTTTGTGTCCGTGGGCCGCTCGGAACCCAGCCGTAATGAAGAAATTCTCTTTTTTAACGTCATTGACCACCATGCTTCCGTTGTAATGCAGACAATTGGGGATAACAAAGCCCACACCCTTACCGCTACGCGGACGTGCGGCCAAATATACAGGGCTGTCGGACGGCCAACGCAGATATTCACCGTTAAACTTTCCCATGATTAAATCAGGATACTTATCGGGCTTGGGCTTTAACCAAAACAGTAACGGTTTTTTCTCCAACAAACCGGCCTTTATTATTTCACTAGGCTTGGCAAAGCGCGCCGAGCCGTGCAGTTCTTTTTTCGGACGGGAAAACAACGCTGTCAGAAACAATACCACAACGAAAACCGGCAATAAGGCAGCAACAACGCTGGAGACGTGCAGCCGCCAAACCATGCCTTTAGGCAACTGTTCTATATGCTGCCAATATTTGATAAGCAGAGATACCGACGGTTCGGTTTTTAATCCTAACCATTGTGTGTAAAGCATAGCTCCGACATACAAACCGCCACAGACGGCTACGGCCATCAACAGACAGAATACAAAAGCCGCTACCAAATATTTCTTCATATTGGAACTCCAAAGCAAAGGCCGTCTGAAATTTCAGACGGCCTGAAAAACAAGCTCAGATTACATCATGTTGTATAAACTGCCATCCTGCGGAATATCATTACCGGATGGTGTATGACGGTTGGCTGTATGGATTATCTGCATTTCGTTGGCAATTACTTCAGTTACGCTTCGATCGTTACCGCTTTGATCCTTATATTGGCGCGTCCGCAATTTGCCATACACTTGTATGCAGTCGCCTTTTTTCATGTACCGACAGACGACCTCAGCGTGCCGACCGTATAGCAAGACAGGGCACCACTCAACATGCTCTTTAAGCTCCTTCGTTTTTTTGTCTGTCCATTTTTCGGCAACGGCCACAGTGATTTTAGTCGTCGGCGTACCGTCGGGCATGTAACGTAACTCCGGGTCTTTGGCCAAGTTGCCCATGACTTCGATTTTGTTGATATACGGCATACTCCCCCCTTTTTTGACTTATTTATCTGTTTCAAAAGTGTTAAGAACAGTATGCGTTCCACCGGTTTTACCGCTCCCCGGGGAGCCTAATACCATATAGGATGTTTGCGGCCAGCAAACAGGGACAATCGATTCGATATCGATTATTTCGTTTTCCTCGTGATACTGTTTTTTAAGCTCAGGTAGGATAGATTTATTTAAATCCTCCCAAACCTGAATGGGGGGAGATTCCAATATGAGTGATATAACACGAATCTTATTACTCATATCTGCATAATCCCCCCCTGTTGATCTGTAAACAGATGCGCGGACAAAGTAACTGAATTTTTCTGAAACAGATGAAGTCATTGGTAAACCTTTCTTTTTTAATCGCAAAAAAAGCAGCAACAACCATGTTCAATAACAACGTATATATTGATGAATAATTTCGCAGTCATTTTGATTATCACTGGCTTCCGTATTCAGGACATCTGAAGAGTTTCGTATGCGGGAAAGCATAGACAATTCTTGAATAACCAATTCCTCAGTTTCTTGGTTAAATTGTTTTGAAAATAAGGCAAATATGTAATAAAAAATATCTACATAATTGTCTCCCATTTCATACTCGAAAATCCGACTTACGGCCCGAATTTCTTTGTTTAAATCTGCCAAACCATCTTCCCCAAAGCCGTAAACCGTACCGCACACATACCAAAGTTTTTTCCCATTAACCGGCAATGTCACTGAAATACCTTTCTTCTCAACCTACAAAAAAACAGCCGTCACAGACGGCCGCTCATGGCATAGAATTTTTCAACCGGATCGAAATACAACTCGGTCATGCGGGTTTTTTCAAAGTAGCAAATAACATCAATAGTGGCTCGCACGGTATTCAATATATAAGAATGATCCATATTTTGACCTGCCGGGGATTCCATCGCCAACTGCGCGATACGATAATGAACCGAGCGGGCATCGTTGGCATGGACGGAAGTTAATCCGCCCGGGTGTCCGGTATTGAGAGCGGCCAAGTAATCCCATGCTTCATCGCCGCGAAGCTCTGTCAAAAATATACGGTCAGGTTTCAGCCGCATACAGGCAGCCACAATCATTTTGGCCGAAATGTGTTCTTTATAGAAAAGATGGGCATGGTTAGGATGGTTGGGAAGACTTAATTCGTGCGTATCTTCAATGGTAATCAAACGCTCGTTTTCGGGAATTAAGTCGGCAAGGGCTTTAGTAAACGTGGTTTTACCGGAACCCGTGCCGCCAACCATGCAGATATTTAACTTACGGGCAATCGCTATTTTAAAAAACTCGACCAAATTCCCATTGGCTTTGTGTTCCAACATCTTATACTGCCAGTCAGCCAACTTTACATCGTGCGGCAACTTCATCTTGTCGCAAACATCACGGACATAACGGCTGTCAATTTCAATTTCGGATGCCATACGACGTTCAGGTACACCGTGAGATGATACATCGTTAAAGTCTTTCAGACGGCCTGTATTGATATAGTCATCCAAGCTGAAACGGTTGTTCGATGGTTTACGGAAGGCGAACACCATTGTTCCGTCTTCGCAGGAAGGCGGCATCATGATGTGACCACGTTCGCCATCAGGTAAGGTAACGGAATGAATGGGAGATTCGTGGGAGATATATTTTTTGTTATAAGTACACAAAGTGTTCGCCAACTTTTCCAATGTATGGAAAGTCAAATCCTCTCTTTCTAATCGGCGGCGGCCATCGGCACCTTCCAAAAATACTTCGCCCGGCCGGTTGATAAATACTTCCGTTATTCCCGGCATATTGAGATATTCAGTCAGTCGTAACTTTTCCAATAAATTTCGGGATGATACTGAATTGTCGTGAGCCATATCTTTCTCTCAAAATACTTATTGTGGATACCTCAAAAAAGCCGTTCCCATATAGGAAACGGCTTACGGTCAGTAGGTATCGGGAACGGTAATATTTTCATATACCCCTGAAAAATCGACATCGCGGGCAGCAAAAATCATGATTTCCGTGCCTTGATTGACATAACCTGTCGGCGGAATATTAATGCTGTTTTTCAATATCTCGGTTGCCAAGTCCTGAGCGGATTCTGTTGTGCTTTCAAAACTCACATCGGTTCCCTTGCTGCTACGGCGGTTTCCTGCGACAGCCACAACATTTTGTATCATGCTGATCATGACCGCACCGCCGATTCTGCGCCAAAAATGGTGTTTGACTTTAGCCGGATGGCCTGACGCACCAAGCGCATCACCGCCGGGGCTGTCTATCGCCACACGGATACCTTCAGGTGTTTCAAGGGTGTTCCACAAAACAAACACCCGTGCCTGACCCTGTGTCAATGCGGAAGTTTGCTCTCCGATGACGGTTGAACCGCGCTCGACCAAAAGTGTTTTGCCGTTCGCAGAATATACGTCTTTGGTTACTTGGCAGCGGGTTAAGCCGGGATGAGTGGTGACGATTTTGCTTGTGGTAACGCAAGGAATGCCTGTGCCTCTACCCAATACATACGTTAAATCGCCACGGTTTTCTGCTAAAGCCGTCTGATATGCTCCGGGGCGCAATTTGGCTGTTAAGGCGTTATCTGAAGGGGAAGAGATGCTACCGGTAGAAAGATTCCCATCCATGCTACCTCTTTCCCCAATTGACGCAATTTGGCCGGCTGCATTGCTGCCGGAATTGCCTAGCCCTTGTGGAGACAAGTCCGAATCCAAACGTTCGTCGGGCGGCGGCGGAACCTGAGCCGGAATTGGGGGTTCATTGATAGTTACCTTGTCGGATACAGAAGAAGCAGCTTCAACTTTTTCTTCTTCCGCAGGTTCGGAAGCGGTAGTTTCGGGCTTTTGCGTCATTTCCAAGATTTCTTCCTGTTCAGATGCAAAGCTTTTGCTACCGGCTTTATTATTGACAGTTTCTTCCTCTTTTTTTACCGGTGCTTCGTCAGAACCGCCGGCAAACATCATCAAGCCGCCAACAGCCAAGCCTGCAACCATCAAGCCTATAAGGAACAGCACAACACCCAGCATACTGTTCTTTTTTTTCGTATTGAGGTTTGTAGGGATACCGCGTTCGATAGTGTTATCACCGATGCGCTCTTGCAGGGTCTGACGGTCTTCTTCGGAAGGAATATGATTACGGCTCATTTCTTCTCCTTTTTCATGCGTACAGTGCGACTTTGGGTCGTACCGGTAATGTTGAATTTACCTTTGGGGTTGTAACTGCGGTTTTCGATGCCGAGAACCGATTTACCCAAACGCAGTACAAAATGCTTGGCTGTTTCATGTACAACCAAAGTATCACCTTCAACGTGGCTGTTGACGGCAGCTTCCGTACCGTCGGCTTTAACACGGAATACCGCAGGCAGGTCTTTTGCATTATCGAAACGGAAGTAGGTAAAGCGTCCGTTGTCGTAAATTTCCGTTGGTGCCAACGATTTTTTACCCCGCCCCCAATAGTCAAGGTTGTATCCTTTACGAACGGGATTGCGTGCTTCCTCCATACGAAGTACGGCTTCCGCGTTGGCGTATTTAGCCATCTCGGCCTGCTGTCGTTTGCGCGCTTCTTTCGGATAGCGGAATTCGAGTACATAGGTTGGCGGGTGGTTTTGATTGGACATTTTCAAATCGAGCGAATAGCGGCGGTTTTTATTGGAAACCATCAGCAGATTGGTTGCCGGTTGCGGCTTCGTCGGCTTGAAAAAAATATTGTTGCCACGGACAGAAAAACCCCATGCCTTACCGTAGCCGGTCACCAAACCTTCATTGACAGGATTAGCCACATCAACCGTTTCACCTTCTTCCAGCTGAAGCAGTGAGGCATAACCAACTTTTGCTCTAACGACAACCACATCGTAGGGATTGTGATTGACATGCTGAATCCTTGTATCGAAAGAGGAATGTTTGGGATTGACTGCGGCCGTGGCCGTCTGAAACGAAAAACCGGCCATCAGGCCGGTTATCAACAAGGTAGGTTTTATCATGGTGCAACCTCTTCAGTGACGTTGTAACTCAACACCTGAAAGCCCAGCGGATTTATCAGGCGGTCGGCTTCACTCATCGGTGTTGACTTGAATTCAAATGCCATTGTGGCAATCATCTTTTGCGGAGGTGCAGATTTGGTATCCGCATCCGCCCCTACCGGTATGGTTCTCTTTTCAAAACGAACTTGAGCCATATCACCTACAAACGAGATATTGGTTACTTTTACCGTTGTTTTAAAATGGTTTTTCAACATCTTATGCGGCGCGGCAGCATGGTTGTAGATGTTTCTGAACTCAGTCTGTATCGCGGGAGAACTAAGCAGATTGGTTGCATCATAAGTGGCCTGAATCGTGTTCCAGTCGTATGCTTCACGATAACGGACATATTGCGAAAGCCAATAACGGTTAGTTACTTCGTCATATTTCATTTCTTTATTTTTTATCGTGGTCATGATATCCACCGCTCCGGTAGTATCATTGACGCGGGCAACATAAGGCACGGCTTCCTTTAATGGTGTCAGCCCCATAACGGCAGCAACTGCTAAACCGACAATGACAAGGCTGCCGATACCTACCCGTTTCCAAGTGCGTGCATTCTTCTGAGCTTCGTCAACGAGAGATTTTTCAAAACCTAAAGCCATGTTGATCATTTGGTTCACTTCTTTATGAACGCTTTTTTTCTGCTCTTTTTGCAATTGCTCGGGTGTTTGAGGTTGTTTATTGGATTTGCGTTTGAACATTATTTCATCCCGTTCTGTTGAGCGTTAATCGGAAAAGCCTGTCCGTAAGGCTGTTTGGGTGATGATGAACAGGCCGAGAGAATGGCAGCCAAAACTGCCAGTAATATAACTTTCTTCATAGCGGTATTCCTTGTCGGTAAACATAAAGCCCGACAAGATATCTTGTCGGGCTTTAGCTGTTGTCGTCTAAAATCAGTCGTCGTACCAATCACGGCGACGACCGGAACAGGCCACTGCAAACAATGCAGCGGGAAAAATCAAAATCATCATAATTGCCGGAGCAATGTTACTATCCCGGTTGAAGTAGGCAACCAAAACCAGTGCCCATACCACACCTATTCCTAACAGCATTTTCATGATGGATTCTCCTTTTGGGCTTACCTTATATGCTCAAAAGCATAATTGTTTACTTCGGCACTCCAATCGCGTCCGTTGTACAGATTTCTAATGGTAACAGTTCTACCGTATCTGTCCAACAGGTAAACGGTGTAGCTATGGGCAGCCCATCCAAAGACGCTTTGCCCATACTGTACTTGATCGAAGTTTTCCCACCGTATGCCGCGTATGCCTTTTGCCCAGGGCAGCAGGCCGCTGTAATACCATACTCCTGTTTCATCAACATAGGCGCGACAGCGGCTCAGTTGGAACATCACCCATCCGAAGCCGGACAAATACAGCAACGTCAACCCGTAAAATACACTCTGGGCGGCAACTTTTCCCAAAGCCAAGCCGAGTAGCCCCGATATAATCGAAAATGCCGATGAAACGACAAATAAATACAGCAGGACACCGATAGCAAAATATTGGATATACACTACCCAAGACAGACGGGCGGTCATATTGTACTCCTACATGATTAAGGTTAAGAAGGCCGCTTGTTGAGCATAGGGGAGATACCGCCGCCGCTGCGCCGTGTAGAGGCAGCAGACAACATAGCTCCACCGGCACGACCGGCCAAGCGGCCGACAGTACCCATGCCGCCTGCCAAAGAGTTCAAGTGTCGGGTTGCACCTGACAATATGGCTCCACCGGTTAAAGCAGAAGCGATGCTTGGAATATTGAAAACAACCACTAGGAAAATAATGGTTTGCAATAAAAACAACGGCGGCAGCAATTCGGCAGCAGCATAATCAGCCACCCCGCCACTGAGTGCCATATTGATTGCTTTATCAAATGCGGTCATTTGGACTTTAGCCAGCAAAACAAACATCGTGCAGGTGATGATATGGTTCATACATTGTCCGATCCAATTGATTGCATATTGACGGGTGGCAGGAAAAAGCATGAACGCGAGAAAAAGCGGTCCGATCATCAAAACCAATGCCAGTGATATTTTTGCCACCATATAAAAGGCAAACGATAGTCCGACAACCAATGCACCACAAACAAGGATAATGGCACTTATCTTCACTGCTAAACCGAAATGCACCCCCAAGTCATACCATTGATATTGTTCATGTAATTTAGAAATGCTATACAGCAAATCCATTAACAGTTTCCAACTGGCATCCAATGCGGAAGCATCAACGGTATAACCGCCGGCAAAAATACCTGCAATTTCATCCGGTAAACCGTATGTAAGTACGGCCAGTTTCATGTACGCTGCCGGGGCAAAGGCAAGACTGATAATAACCATCCAACCGCAACATTTTTTGATGAAATCAACCAGCGTGGTATCAAAACTTTGTCCGTAATAGTCCCATATCACCAACAGCACATACAGGGAGAAGCCTGAGAGAAACAACGGGGAAATCTGACTGATAAAGTCCCCGGTTTTATCAAGAAGATTCTGCCCCAAATCTGCGCCAAGCGTTTTTGCCACGTCTGCAAAAAAAGTAGACATAAACGTCTCCAATTAAAAAGCCACCGTTTTACCGGTGGCTTTATATGGTTAATCGTGGTTAATTTTCAGGTATAGGAAACTTCTTATGGCAATCAACATTAGTATTATTGATTCTATTATCTCTAATACAATTATCACGTTTTTGGCGGATTTTGCTGATTTCCATATCCTTGTTCATTTTCTCATAAAACTTCTCTTCTTCGGATTTGCCGCAGGCAGATAATAATAGAGCCGCGCTGATTAAGCCCAACAGTTGAAGTTTCATTTCTGATGTCCTTTCAATATTTAACCACAGGATTTATTGGTATTGTTTATATAATTGTCACGAATACAATTATCAACAGCCTGCCGTTTCTTGAATTGCACTTTTTCGTCCAACGCCATAAAGCGTTCCAACATATCCAATTGGGTTTGGTTTTGCTGGATATAGGCATTTTCCAATTGAATACGGTTCATCAGGTCGGCAGCCGCCTTCGCATCTTGGGTTGTGTTGACCTGATTCATCAATGCCTTGATGTTTTTAAAACGTAGCTCTGAATCTTTAATAGCCTTTAAAGTCAGATCGTAATGCTTAACCAAACGGTCATTGTCCGCATTCTTGTCATAGCCTTTGGAACTCAGTAAATCTTTAAAGTTCCCGTTTTTAGCCTTCATGGCTTGGCTGTAAACCGACTTCCATTCGTCCGGCAATTGTTCGAGGGCTTCGGTTTTTAAGATATTACCGAGGTTACGGTTGCCGGTAATGGCTTTTACTTGGTTTTTCAACTCAGTAATTTGCTTCACTTGGTTGTCAATCTGTTCCTTAAGTTGGATAACTTGCTGAGCAGCTTGAGCCAAATTAGCCCCATCAAATACCAAAATACCACTAGCAGAGGCCGTGGGTATTGTAGCAGCCATTAACCCCGCTGATACCAAAACAGCGGTAACGTTATTTTTAAGTTTTTGCATATTCATAAAAACCTCACTTTAGATAAAGAAAAAGCCGCCAAATGGCGGGCAAAAGCAAATACCGTCTGAAAAATTCAGACGGTATTTGTTGGCGGCACACCGCATTGTTTAGGCGGTATTGGCGGTCCCTTCCCCCAGTACCGTCTGATAAAGCAGCGGAAGCCATACTTCGGGATCTTCGCTGCCGGTCTCTTCCATGATGCGGTGCATATGAGCTACGTTTTCCGACGTGCCGGACAACACAATCAGTTCCTTGTCGAACTCATGCAGATCAAGCGTTGCCAACGTGCTTTGTTTTCCCTGCTTAATCAGGAATGTGCGGCTGAGCGGGTGCAGCTTGATGACTTCCTCAGCCTCTTTATACGTCAGTCCGCATTGCATATAAGCGTCTATGCTGGCATCAGGATTAGGCAGGAAAATCTTAGTTGGTGTCTGCTGAACAATTGCGGCTGCATTGGGAGATTTGGCCGCGTCCTCGGGAGATTGTGAATCCAAAAACATAAATTCACCCAACTTCCGGCCGGTCTTCAAGGTTTTAAGCATCAACTCGGAAGTAATATCGAAACGGTCTGCATACCAAAACTCGGCGATAACCGAAGCCAACAGACTGCCTTCCCGTGCTACACGCTCCGACATGATTTCTTTCAGGTAAAACAGGTACGACAATACTGGTCCTGTTGGCTCATAATTTGTTTTCAGAATACAAGTGGCATCCATTCCTATCCGGTAGAAAGCGTCGGGATTGAAACGGTTTTGCAGGCTGTCTAGACACCATGCGTACTCCCCATTTTCGCTTCGACACCACTTTGACAAACGGGTGCGTAGCGAATTTTTGGAAGTGGAAAAAGGCAGGTTATCCAACAAAGTGCTGAAATTTCTATGCTCTGAAGCCAGCTCATACAGGGTATCTACCGCCAATTTGATCTGCCTTTCTTCCGAAGCGTCCGCACCACCCGCACACAGATTGACCAACCGGTACAGAAAACTGCGATTTTTCGGCAAATCAGGCAGTTGGAACGGATTTAACCCGCTATCCACGCCTTCTTCCAGGGCAAAATATGACCCACCCAATGCCCGTACAAAAATCTCCATCCCTCTATCCAAATCCAACACGAACATATAAGGGTTGAAGCGTTCCATAAATGCTAAAACAGCCGTTTCGAGTGCCGTCTTACCTGTGCCCGTCGCACCGGTAATCAGAGTATGTCCCGCTATTTTTTTGCCGACCATATTGAGGTCTTTAAGGCTGTAATGCAGGCTTAGATTAAACAGCGTGTTGGACAGCGTTTTCAGCGGCATAACGGGGGAGCCGTCACCAATTGGGTTTCCCCAACTCTTGCCTTGAGGGTAATTGTGCATACCGAAGACAGTAGCAAGATTGGTAGTGGTTTTGGGAATCATACGAGGACGTTGGCGATAGCCCGGTATTTGGCTGAAGAAGGTTGAAGGCATGGAGCCTGTAGCCCGGACAAAACGGAAGGAATGGGCATTTAGGAATGCCGTCACGGCTGCCGAACCGTTTCTGTCAGCAGCCTTTTCCGTCTTACCATAAACCACAAGAGAAGCGGAATAATCGCCAAACATGGTTCTGCCCGCGGCCAGCTCGCCTTTACCGATGAGCAACTCTTCCTGCTGATCTGTTGCTTGGTCATTGGCACTAATCAAGGCATTGTTCTGTTTATTAATGGCCGTCTGCATCTCCGCATTTTCAGTAAAGACAAAACTCTGCGTCAGTGTAAATTCACAAGGCAATGAGAGAACGGGCAGCAAAACCATGATTTTGCTTTTGCCAAAGTCCTTTAAGTCATAACATGTGGCGAATTTACGGTGCCCGGCACTCCTGATTTCCAAAATATCCGTACCGAAATGCAGATCTGCCGACGGAATGACCTTATATGCCGCGGATGCGGTTAAGGGAATTTCTTCACGCAAGCCGCCATTGCACAAAGTACCTAAAAACTGATATGCCTCGGAGAATGTCACGCCTGAATCATTTTCATAAACCGACAAAGGCTGCGGCTCAAAGAGTGACAACCCTTTTACCATCAATTCCAAAAGCTCTTGGGCTTCCTCAAGGCCGTCTGAAAAATCTGTATATTTCAATACGGCTGTTATGTAAAACAGGTTCTCATAGTAATTTTTCCCGCCGAACTCTTTGATATAGTGTTCTGAAAACTCCTTACAGAAATTCGAGGAGAACTCATACTTGTGATTTAAGCCGATTTCCTGTCTCTGAATTGTTGTCCATAAGCCAAGCCGACTTCCATACTGTTTACCCGCAGCATTCAGCACTCTTTTCAATGTTTCATTGGCAGCGATCAAATGTCCGTCGTTAACACCTTCAAAAGGAATACCCTCAAACTTTAGGGTAAAACCAAAGTAGCCGCTGTCGTAATGAAAAATATGTTCAGAAACGTGCCGACTGACTTTCGGAAAGAAGTCTTGCTGCGGCGGCTGCTTCCTCAATATCTTCATTAATAAATCGGGTATAATCATCTCGGTCTCTTCCAAATTTAGTTGCAGAAATAGTTAAAGTGTCTCCGAATAAAACGGACTTCCGTCGGACAAACCACCAGTAGATTTCCAATCCCAATATTCTTATTGCCTGATCATCCCGTTTAACCAAGATGCGCAAAAAAATAATGACGGGAATACCCAGTAAAAAAACGGAAAGAGCTTTTAAGCCCAACAAAGGTATTAGCCCCATTGCACTAACCATCAATGCTATAAGCAAAATAAAAGCCGGTACTATCGGTACACCGGCTATCATGGCCTCGCGGGACAGTCCGTCATAGGTGCTGTATTCGGTATCTATATCGACTTCCGGTAAATTCCGCATTTTTAGTTATCCTAAGAAAAGGAGGCTTGTTTGCCCCAATCAAAGACCGCCTTAGCTATTGCCAAGGCCGCACCGGCAAGAAAAATCCAACCACATACTTCCACCACGTCTTTCAAAGTTTTGTTACCCAAATAACCCCAAACAGCCGTTACAAGCATAGCCAGACCGGCCAAGATACCTACAATACCGTAGAAGCCCATAATCGCATCTTTGAGGCTACTCTCGGCAGAAGATAATCCTCCGGCAGCCAATGCAACTTGTGCTCCGCCAAGCATGACGGACAACAAAAAAGCTTTAATCCATTGACGGGTATTTTCACTTACATATTTCATACAAATCTCCAAAAAAAAAACCGCCTAGAGGCGGACACACAAAAACTACATATTTAATTAATTAAAAGTCACCAAATACATCCCAAGACGCATGCTGTTTGGGGGCCTGAGCATAAGCGGCTTCTAACGGTTCGGCTCGTTCTGCTTTAGCGACAGGTTTGGCCCGGTAAACCGCTTTAGCAAATCCTGTATGCTTCCCAGCTGCATAAGCAGGGTTGCCGCTTAATTTGGCATAACGGTTACGAACCAAATGGACATATTTTTTAGTTTCGGGATAGGGTGGAATGCCTTTATATTTATTCACTGCCCCTTCACCGGCGTTGTATCCCGCTAAAATAAAATCTAAGTTACCGTTAAAATACTTCGTCAGGTAACGCAAATACCGCGTACCGGCGATAATATTTTGCTCAGGGTCATACAAATGTTTTGGGTTAACACCCATTCTTGCGGCAGTAGGCGGAATAACCTGCATCAATCCGCGGGCATTCTTGTCAGACAACGCATAGCGGTTGCCTCCGCTTTCACGCGACATCACAGCCCATACTAGATTTGCGTCTAATCCTTGCGCCGCCGCATGTTTTTCTACTAAATGTTGATATTGAGGATACGGTGCTGCGGTACAGATGGCGGAACAGAATGCTGCCGCCAATACGAAAATAGTTTTATTTCTTTTCAATTTAAATACTCCTTTATTAAGCGTGAAAAAGCCGTCTGAAATTTTCAGACGGCACTCACTAAATGATAAATAATATTAATCAGAACTTATTATTACTGTGGGGGGAAGCTGCAAACTCAAAGGTTTTCCAAATATGAAATTACGGTTCGGGAAAGTGAAAGTACCCTTTAAATTTATTTTTGGTCTTCGGGGCTTCGGTTCCACAACAAGAACAAAAGAGCCACCTTCAGTCAGACAAAAGGAAAAAGAAGATTCGGGTTTAAATATTAAACGCCGTCGTAAAATTTGTTTTTTTCGGAAGTTCATAATTTATTCCTCTAATGGATTTTCTCAAATACCACTAAATCGAATCGAAACATCGGCGGCTGAGCGGTTTAAAATAAATCACACTTACCAATGCAAACTTTTTTGTATTATTTATTCAGGTCTTCAATTCTTTCGTCCGTGACAAAATCCTGAAAACTCCGGTTGTTATCACAAAACGTCGTTACATATTCTATGTTATTATCATTAACCGTCGAATACGGATGCTCCGTTTGATAAAGTTTAATGCAACGGTAAAGGTTCTGTCGTTGAATGTCGGAACCATATTTGTTTGCGGTTTCAATACTTGGTCCAAAATTTACAATTAATATAAACCCAATTACCAATGAAAAAATTACTGAGATGATAGCAATGGGTAAAATTTCTAAGTCATAATATATTCCAGCTGTACTTGCAAGAATAATGAGACATGAGAAAAATGCTAAAATTACTAAGCTGCTTACTGCTAAAGAGTTCACAAAACCATAATCATTAAGCAACCATTGGATTAAATTCATTTTTGAATTCCTTTTTAGATAAGTGACAATTTTTCATAGATACGCTCAAAATAAAAAATGAAAATTTAAACATACCTTTTTTTAAAGGCAGGCTTAAATTTTCATTTTTCAATGTGTGCCAAATTTGTGCCTGAATGCACTTAAATAAGGCTGTATATGACTGTAATTGCAGGCTTCACTCTTGTTTAAAAACAATTAGTTATATTTATATTTTAGGACTTTTAATCCGTTGGTCGAAGGTTCGAATCCTTCACGACCCACCAAATAAATCAATAAGAAAGGCCGCAATTGTTTGCGGCCTTTCTTATTTTTAAACAGTTTATTAGACAGCCTCAAATTTTACAAAACTCTTAAAGTATCAAAGTATTTTCGTACAGCAATCAAAGCCTGAGACCTTTGCAAAACCCGCTACGTGCGCGACAACGGCGGCCGTCCCGCCTATCCTTTGCTCTCCATGTTCAAAGCCATCCTGCTCGGTCAATGGCACAGCCTTTCCGACCCCGAACTCGAATACAGCCTCATCACCCGCATCGATTTCCAACTCTTCTGCCGCTTCGACGACTTTTGCATTCCTGACCACAGCACCCTCTGCCGTTTCCGCAACTGGCTGGCGCAAGACAACACCTTGGCCGAACTACTGGATCTGATTAACCGCCAACTGACTGACCAGGGCTTAAAAGTAGAGAAAGCATCCGCCGCCATCGTTGACGCCACCATTATTCAGACGGCCGGCGGCAAACAGCGTCAGGCCATAGAAGTGGATGACGAAGGCGTTGTCTGTGGCGAAACCACCCCCAGCAAAGACCCGGATGCCAGATGGATCAAAAAAGACGGCCGCTTCCATCTGGGCTACAAACAACACACCCGTACCGATGCGGACGGCTATATCGAGAAACTGCACATCACCCCGGCCAATGCTCATGAGTGCAAACACCTGCTGCCATTACCGGCGGACATCGCAGAAGGCAGCACCGTCTATGCGGATAAAGGCTACGACAGCCGGGAGAACCGACAACATTTGGCAGCGTGCGGCTTGAAAGACGGCATCATGCAAAAAGCACACCGTGGCTGCCCGTTAAGCCAAGAGCAGAAAATCCGCAACGGCCGGCTGGCGAAAGTGCGCTATGTGGTGGAACAAAGCTTTGGTACGTTGCACCGCAAATTCCGCTATGGCCGGTCAGCCTATTTTGGGTTGGGCAAAGTGAGGGCGCAAAGCCACCTGAAGGCGATGTGTGTGAACCTGTTGAAGGCGGCCAACAGGATAGGTGTGCCTGTTGCTGCCTGAACAGGCAGGCAGTGCCTCATGATGAGGCACTTTAAGGGGACTTTAGGGGTAGCTTGTCTACTTTTTACGCAAAAACAGCCGGAACATGATGAAGAATGTTCCGGCTGTTTGTTGGCGTGGGGTTTTGCAAAAGTCTCGGCCTTTCCTTTTTATGGCATCCCTCCAACCCTTACATTACAATAACGCCTTTCATGACACTATCGAGGCCGACACCATGACCGTCAAAACCCGTTTTGCCCCCAGTCCCACCGGTTATCTGCACATCGGTGGCGTTCGTACTGCCCTGTTTTCATGGGCATTTGCCAAAAAACACAAAGGCGAATTTCTGTTGCGCATCGAAGACACCGATTTGGAGCGTTCTACCGCCGAGTCGGTCAATATTATTCTCGACGGCATGAATTGGGTCGGACTCAACTACGACAATGCCGACAACGTGGTTTATCAAACCCGCCGTTTCGACCGCTATAAAGAAGTAATTGCCGAGCTGTTCGAAAAAGGCCATGCCTACCATTGCTATTGCAGCAAAGAAGAGCTGGAAGCCATGCGCGAAAAAGCCGAAAAAGAAGGTACGGCCACTTACGACCGCCGCTGGCGGCCCGAAGCCGGCAAAACCCTGCCGCCCGTACCCGAAGGCGTGGAGCCGGTGGTGCGTTTCAAAACCCCGATTGACGGTACAACCACATGGAACGATTTGGTTAAAGGGCAAATCAGCATTCCCAACGAAGCCTTGGACGACCTGATTATCGCCCGCGCCGACGGCACGCCCACCTATAACTTCTGCGTGGTGGTGGACGATTACGATATGGGTGTTACCCATGTTATCCGTGGCGACGACCATGTGAATAACACCCCCAAGCAAATCAACATCTTAAAAGCAATGGGTGCCACCCTGCCCGAATACGCGCACTTGCCGATGATTTTGAACGAACAGGGTAAGAAAATCTCCAAACGCAGCGGCGACACCGTGGCGATTACCGATTTCGGCGCGATGGGCATCCTGCCTGAAGCCATGCTGAACTATCTCGCCCGTTTGGGTTGGGCGCATGGCGACGACGAATTTTTTACCATGAAGCAGTTTGTCGAATGGTTTGATTTGAAAGACGTTTCCCCGTCGCCCAGCCGCATGGATTTGAAAAAGCTCTACTGGATTAACGGCGAGCACATCAAATTCACGCCCAATGAAGATTTGGCAGAGTTGGTTAAACCCCGCTTGGCCGTGCGCGGTGTCGACGTTACCGACAAACCCGCTCTGGAAGACGTGTTGGCTTTGGTGAAAGACCGTGCCCAAGACTTGAACACGCTGGCCGACGAATGCATTTATTTCTACCAAAAAGGCACACCCGCCGAAGCCGACGTACAAAAACATTGGGACGAAGAGGCTCCCGCGCGCATGCTGCGCTTTGCCGACAAACTCGAAGGCCTGAGCGATTGGAATGCCGAATCCATCCACGACCTGTTCAAGCCTTTCTGCGATGAAGAAAACATCAAAATGGGTAAACTCGGCATGCCGCTGCGTTTGGCTGTATGCGGAACAGCCAAAACCCCGAGTGTGGATGCCGTACTGGCATTAATCGGCAAAGAAGAAGTATTAAAACGTATCCGCAGCTGAAATTAAGGTAAAACCTGATTCGGGTTTGTTCTTCATGGCATTTGGCGTCAAAACAGTTTGAAACCTTTGAAGACACCGAATATAGATGCAGTTCAAGGTGCAGCAGCACAGCGGGCACAGGCATATCACACGATAAGCAAACCAAGGGAGTAGCTCCCAGCACAGAAATGCGCCGTAGGCAGTGATTTTGTAAAGGTCTCGGCTTGATGAGCAGTTCAAGTAGATCACAAAGTTCTTAAATTCGAGGTGTTTGAAAGCGCCGGTGTGTAAAAGCTGAGACCTTTGCAAAACCCCGAGCCAACAAACAGCCGAAACATGCTTCATCATGTTCCGGCTTTTTTTGCGTAAAAAGTAGACAAGCTACCCCTAAAGTCCCCTTAAAGTGCCTCATTATGAGGCACTGCCTGCCTGTTCAGGCAGCAACAGGCACACCTATCCTGTTGGCCGCCTTCAACAGGTTCACACACATCGCCTTCAGGTGGCTTTGCGCCCTCACTTTGCCCAACCCAAAATAGGCTGACCGGCCATAGCGGAATTTGCGGTGCAACGTACCAAAGCTTTGTTCCACCACATAGCGCACTTTCGCCAGCCGGCCGTTGCGGATTTTCTGCTCTTGGCTTAACGGGCAGCCACGGTGTGCTTTTTGCATGATGCCGTCTTTCAAGCCGCACGCTGCCAAATGTTGTCGGTTCTCCCGGCTGTCGTAGCCTTTATCCGCATAGACGGTGCTGCCTTCTGCGATGTCCGCCGGTAATGGCAGCAGGTGTTTGCACTCATGAGCATTGGCCGGGGTGATGTGCAGTTTCTCGATATAGCCGTCCGCATCGGTACGGGTGTGTTGTTTGTAGCCCAGATGGAAGCGGCCGTCTTTTTTGATCCATCTGGCATCCGGGTCTTTGCTGGGGGTGGTTTCGCCACAGACAACGCCTTCGTCATCCACTTCTATGGCCTGACGCTGTTTGCCGCCGGCCGTCTGAATAATGGTGGCGTCAACGATGGCGGCGGATGCTTTCTCTACTTTTAAGCCCTGGTCAGTCAGTTGGCGGTTAATCAGATCCAGTAGTTCGGCCAAGGTGTTGTCTTGCGCCAGCCAGTTGCGGAAACGGCAGAGGGTGCTGTGGTCAGGAATGCAAAAGTCGTCGAAGCGGCAGAAGAGTTGGAAATCGATGCGGGTGATGAGGCTGTATTCGAGTTCGGGGTCGGAAAGGCTGTGCCATTGACCGAGCAGGATGGCTTTGAACATGGAGAGCAAAGGATAGGCGGGACGGCCGCCGTTGTCGCGCACGTAGCGGGTTTTGCGGCCGGTGAGGTATTGTTCGATGGGTGCCCAGTCAAGAATACGGTCGAGTTTGATGAGTGGGAAGCGGTCGAGATGTTTTTCGATGTGGTTGAGGGCATCGGTGTGTAAAAAGCTGCTCATGAACAAAATCCTCTAAATTCTCGGAGTTTGATGTGAGTGGGAATTTAGAGGATTTTTGGGGGTTTTGCAAAGGTCTCGGCCTATTTTGGTCTGAGCAAAGTGAGTGCGCAAAGCCACCTGAAGGCGATGTGTTTGAATCTGTTGAAAGCAGCCAACAGGCTGAGACCTTTGCAAAACCCTCAGATGTGGATGCAGTTCAAGGCGTAGCAGCACAGCGAGTGCAGACATATCATACAGATAGGCAAACGAGCGGGCAGCGCACAACGCAGAAATGCGCCGCAGATGGGGGGGTTGCAAAGGTCTCAGGCCGTCTGAAACCGCTGCTAAGGTTTTCAGACGGCCTTTATCCATAGAAAAAACCGTTGAAACGGCGTAAAATACCGCTCCAAACAGCTAACCTTATCAGGCCGTTTTAGCGAAGCTCACTAAATTCGCTTTCAGACGGCCTGCTTATTTTTGGAAAACAACACCATGAGCGAACAGAACAACCCACAAACCGAACCGCAGCTTGATGAAAACCAAATCATCGCCCTGCGCCGCGAAAAATTAAACGAACTGCGCAAACACGGCATCGCCTTCCCCAACCAATACAAGCGCGATGCCTTTGCCGGCGATTTGCAGGCGCAATACGGTTCGCAGGAAAAAGCCGAGCTCGACCCGCAGGAAATCCCCGTTAAAGTGGCCGGCCGCATGATGCTGCAACGTGCCATGGGTAAAGCCAGCTTCGCCACCATCCAAGACGTAAGCGGCCAGATTCAGGTGTATGTGAACAACCAAGGCGTGGGCGAAGACGTGCACAACGCCTTCAAACATTGGGATTTGGGCGACATCATCGGCGTGGAAGGCACGCTGTTCAAAACCAACCACGGCGAATTAACCGTGCGCGCATCCAAGCTGCATCTGCTCACCAAATCGCTGCGCCCGCTGCCCGACAAACACAAAGGCTTGACCGACCAAGAGCAGAAATACCGCCAGCGTTACGCCGATCTGATTACCAACCAAGATTCGCGCGACACATTTATCAAGCGCAGCAAAATCATCCAAGCCGTGCGCAACTACATGGTCAACGAGCGTTATCTCGAAGTGGAAACCCCGATGATGCACCCGATTCCCGGCGGTGCCACGGCCAAGCCCTTCGTTACCCACCACAACGCGCTCGACATGCCGCTCTACCTGCGCATCGCCCCCGAACTGTATCTGAAACGCTTGGTTGTGGGCGGTTTGGAGCGCGTGTTTGAAATCAACCGCAGCTTCCGCAACGAAGGCATGAGCACCCGCCACAACCCAGAATTCACCATGATGGAATTCTACGAAGCGTTCTGCACTTACGAGCGCATGATGGAAATGACCGAAGGCGTGATCCGCCATGCCGCCAAAGAAGTGTGCGGCACCGCCAAAGTGAGCTACAACGGCAAAGAAGTCGATTTGGAAAGCCCGTTCGAGCGTTTGACCATTCTCGAAGCCATCAAAAAATACAATCCGCAATATACCGACGAGCAGTTGAACGATGCCGAATGGCTGAAAAAAGAGATCGTGAAACACGGCGAAAAAATCCCGCCGTCGCCCGGTATCGGCAGCCTGCAACTGGCCTTGTTTGAAGGCTGTGCGGAAAGCAAACTGTGGAACCCGACGTTTATCATCGACTATCCGGTGGAAGTATCGCCGCTGGCACGCGCATCAGACACCAAACCCGGCTTAACCGACCGCTTCGAGCTGTTTATCGTCGGCCGTGAGTTGGCCAACGGCTATTCGGAGCTGAACGACCCCGAAGACCAAGCCGCCCGCTTTAAAGCGCAAGTGGCGCAGAAAGATGCCGGCGACGACGAAGCCATGCACTACGATGCCGACTACATCCGCGCCATGGAATACGGCCTGCCCCCCACCGGCGGCAGCGGCATCGGCTTGGACCGCTTGGTGATGCTGCTCACCGACGCGCCGTCTATCCGCGACGTGATTCTGTTTCCGCAAATGCGTCCGGAATAAAGTTTGCTTTTGGTATGTAAACAGGTCTAAACCTTTTCACCCTGCCATGCAGATGTGCAGGCATATATAGCAAATAAACGTTATTTCTGCTGCCGCGTTGCTGCCCCTTGCCGTATTACTCATACTGTTTGTGCGAGGGCGCAGCAACGCCGTAGTAAAATTTAAGTTGATTAACGATAACGCTTACGCCTGCCCATACCTTCCCAACACAGCCCGCAGGCTCGAAACCGCCTGTTCGCTCAAACGCGGGGCGGCCAGTTCCAGCGTAGCAGCAGCCAAAGCCAGATAAAACGCCCTCTCTTTATCATTCATACCGGCCAAATGACTATCAACCGTAGAATCGTCTCCCCGTACAATCGGGCCGGTTAATGCATTCTCGGGTGTAAGTCCGGAAAGATTGCCGACACTCTGCCGCATCAAACCCGCCACCAAATCACGCGTTAAATGCTCCGGCAAATCCAGCGGTGCCAGCAGGTTTTGGGCAAAAGCCGCCAGCGTTACCGAAAAATTAGATGCTGCCGACAATGCCGCATGGTAGCGTGCCTTATGTTCAGACGGCATCACGAAAGGCCTCAAGCCCGCAGCCTCGGCCAACCCGCGCAACACCGTCATCGCCCGATCACTCTCAGCCTCTAATGCACACAAACTGCCCCGCAACGAGCGCACGGCGTTTTCTACGTCTGCAAACGCGAAAACAGGGGGTAAACTGCCGACTGTCGCTCCGCATTTGACAACGGCATCCAATACCCCTATTGTTTTCGCACCGCTGAAATGTACAACCACAGTTTCCCTGTTCAGCCAACCCAACCGTGCAAGGGCTGAAGCCGTTTCCTGCAACGCATTGTCCGGCGTGCACACCAGCACCACATCGGCCGGCGGCAGGTCTCTAACATGGGGAACTATGTCCACACTTCCACAGTCTGCCAAAGCAGCCGCACCGGCTCGGCGGGAAACCACCGCAACCGGTTGCCATTTACCGCTTTTCGCAAGCACAGCGGCAAACGTGCGCCCTACGCGCCCCGCACCGACAATATGGAAGCTTTTTTTCATTTCAGACGGCCCTAACAGATTGAATAGCTAAGGTTAACACGGTAAACTTATAACCATTAAATTTTTTTATGACTGTCTTACTAAAATGAAACCAGCTTTTGAAGTTAAATCAGCACGTCTCGACGTGCTTTCCGTGCAGCTGCATACTGCAGATTTAGGGGAATTGGAAGAATTTTTACAGCAGCGGGTGAGCCAGCACAAAGAGCTCGACAGCATGCTGTTTTTATTAGACCTGCAGGAATTCAGCAACCCGGGCGAATTGAGCATTGCCGGCGTTGTATCGCTTTTTGCCCGTTACGGTTTGCAGATTATCGGCCTGCGCCATGAAAACGAAGCTTGGGCACCCCATGCCCAAGCCTACCATTTGGCCTTCAGCCGCAACGACAGCAAACCGGCCGACCCCCAGCCCAAACCCGCAGCGCAACCGGCAGCAGCCGCACCTGCGGCCGAATCCGTGCAGGCCACCGTGATCAGCAAACCTACCGTATTGATCAACACGCCCATCCGCACCGGCCAGCAAGTGTATGCGGAAAACGCCGATTTAATCGTAACCGGCATCGTTAACGAAGGGGCGGAAATCATTGCTGACGGCAACATCCACGTTTACGGCACCATGCGCGGGCGCGCATTGGCCGGCGCCACCGGCAACCGCGACGCACGGATATTCATCCAATCCATGCAGGCCGAATTGGTATCGGTGGCAGGCATTTACCGCAACTTCGACCAAAGCCTGCCCGACCACCTGAACAAAAAAGCCGTGCAGGTATCGCTTCAAGACAACCGTTTGGTTATCAGCGCCATAGACGGCCAATAACCGTTTTTGATTTTAAAAAAGGAAACATCGTGGCAAAAATTATTGTAGTAACTTCAGGCAAAGGCGGCGTAGGCAAAACCACTACCAGTGCCAGCATTGCCTCCGGTTTGGCTCTCCGCGGTCATAAAACCGCGGTTATCGACTTCGACGTAGGCTTGCGCAACCTCGACCTGATTATGGGCTGCGAACGCCGCGTCGTATACGATTTAATCAATGTTATCCAAGGCGAAGCCTCCCTGACCCAAGCACTGATTAAAGACAAACACTGCGACGACCTCTTCATTCTGCCCGCCTCGCAAACCCGCGATAAAGATGCCTTGAACCGCGAAGGCGTAGGCAAAGTATTGAAAGAACTCACCGAAGACATGGGCTTTGAATACGTTATCTGCGATTCTCCCGCCGGTATCGAACAAGGTGCGCTGATGGCCCTCTACTTCGCTGATGAAGCCATCATCACCACCAACCCCGAAGTATCGAGCGTACGCGACTCCGACCGCATTTTGGGTATTCTGCAAAGCAAGAGCCAAAAAGCCGAAAAAGGCGAAGTGGTTAAAGAGCACCTGTTGATTACCCGCTACTCTCCCGAGCGCGTAGACAAAGGCGAAATGCTTTCCGTACAAGACATTTGCGATATCCTGCGCATTCCGTTGATCGGCGTGATTCCCGAATCTCAAAACGTATTGCAGGCATCCAACGCCGGCGCACCGGTTATCCATCAAAACGATGTTGCCGCCGCCGAAGCCTACAAAGACGTGGTATCGCGCCTGCTGGGCGAAAACCGCGAAATGCGCTTTTTAGAAGCCGAGAAAAAAGGCTTTTTCAAGCGTTTGTTCGGAGGTTAAGCCATGTCGCTGATTGACTTACTGTTTGGCAGAAAGCCTAAAACCGCAGCAGTGGCGCGCGACCGCCTGCAAATCATCATTGCACAGGAACGCGCCAAAGAACAGGCTCCCGACTATCTGCCCACTTTGCAGAAAGAACTCTTGGATGTATTATCGAAATATGTTCATGTATCCTTAGAAGACATCCGTATTTCTCAAGAAAAACAAAACGGTATGGACGTGCTTGAACTGAATATCACCCTGCCGGATCAAAAAAAGGCCGACTAAGCTATGACCTTAACCGAATTGCGTTACATTGTAGCAGTGGCACAGGAGCGCCATTTCGGGCGCGCTGCCCGCCGCTGTTTCGTGAGCCAGCCCACTCTTTCCATCGCCATTAAAAAGCTGGAAGAAGAGTTGGCCGTATCGCTCTTTGACCGGAGCAGCAACGACATCATCACCACCGAAGCGGGCGAACGCATCATCGCACAAGCCCGCCGCGTGCTGGAAGAAGCCGAGCTGATCAAACATCTGGCCAACGAAGAGCAAAACGAGCTGGAAGGCGCATTCAAACTCGGTCTGATTTTTACCGTTGCCCCCTACCTTCTGCCCAAGCTGATTATGTCGCTGCGGAAAACCGCGCCCAATATGCCGCTGATGCTCGAAGAGAACTACACCCAAATTCTCACCGAATCGCTCAAGCGCGGCGATTTGGACGCGCTGATCGTAGCAGAACCTTATCAGGAACCGGGCATCATTACCGAGCCGCTGTATGACGAATCTTTCTTCGTGATTGTGCCCAAAGGCCATCATTTTGAAGAACTCGATACCGTTACCCCGGAAATGTTGAGCCAAGAACAGGTGCTGTTGCTTACCGAAGGCAACTGCATGCGTGATCAAGTGTTGGCAAGCTGCTCCGAATTGGCTTCCCGTCAAAAAATACAGGGCTTGACCAATACCTTGCAAGGCAGTTCCATCAACACCATCCGCCACATGGTTGCCAGCGGCCTGAGCATCAGCGTATTGCCCGCTACCGCCCTCACTGAAAACGACCACATGCTGTTCAGCATTATCCCGTTTGAAGGCGAAGGCCCGAAACGCCGCGTTGTGCTGGCTTACCGCCGCAACTTTGTGCGCCCCAAAGCACTTTCGGCTATGCGCAATGCTATCCTGACATCGCAACTCAACGGTGTTACCTTTATCGAGCCGCAGCAGGCCGTCTGAAAAATCTGCTTTATGCCGGGCTGCATTGCTTGCAGCATTTTGTTTCCAAACAGCCGTTTCTTTTTAAGAAACGGCTGTTTCTTTTGCCTTAATACAAATTAACGCCAAAGAACCCGTCCGCTCGCATCACCGTTTTCTCACCGACACTTGCAAACGCCGCTGCCGAATCCATTACAATACAGCCTGTTTCATTTTTTCAGACGGCCTCTTCTATGTTTCCCGAGCAATCCGCCCCTTCCTTGCTGCAAGGCTTAAACTCCGAACAACTTTCCGCCGTAACTTGGCCGCCGCAATCCGCCCTCGTGCTTGCCGGAGCGGGCAGCGGCAAAACCCGCGTGCTCACCACCCGCATCGCATGGCTGCTGCAAAGCGGCCAAGCAAGCGTGCACAGCATTATGGCCGTTACCTTCACCAACAAAGCCGCCAAAGAAATGCAAACCCGCTTGAGCGCGATGCTGCCCGTTAACGTGCGCGCCATGTGGCTCGGCACTTTCCACGGCCTGTGCCACCGCTTTTTACGCCTGCACCATAAAGACGCAGGGCTGCCTTCCACCTTTCAGATTCTCGACAGCGCCGACCAGCTCGCCTTAATCAAACGCCTGCTCAAACAGCTCAACATCGCCGAAGAAATCATCGCCCCGCGCACGCTGCAAGGCTTTATCAACGCCCAAAAAGAAAGCGGCCTGCGCGCCTCATCCCTGCAAGCCCCCGATCCGCACACCCAGCGCATGATCGAGTGCTATGCCGAATACGACAAAGCGTGCAACCGCGAAGGCGTGGTCGATTTTGCCGAACTGATGCTGCGCAGTTACGAAATCCTGCAAGCCAACGAAATCCTACACCGCCATTACCAAAACCGCTTCAATCATATTTTGGTGGACGAATTCCAAGACACCAACAAACTGCAATACGCATGGTTGAAGCTCATCGCAGGCGAACACGCCGCCGTGTTTGCCGTGGGCGACGACGACCAATCCATCTACCGCTTCCGCGGCGCACACGTCGGCAACATGACCGCCCTGATGCGCGAGTTTCACATCGAAGCACCCATCAAGCTCGAGCAGAACTACCGTTCAGACGGCCACATTCTCACTGCCGCCAATGCCGTAATAGAAAACAACGCCGAACGCCTCGGCAAAAACCTGCGCACCGATGCCGCCGCCGGCGACAAAATCCGCTTTTACTCCGCCCCCATAGATTCCGACGAAGCCCAATTTATCGTAGACGAAGCCAAATCCCTGCAACGCGAAGGCCACACACTCGACCAAATGGCCGTGCTCTACCGCAGCAACGCCCAATCGCGCATCATCGAACAAGCCCTATTCCGCGCCGGCATCCCCTACAAAATCTACGGCGGCCTGCGCTTCTACGAACGGCAGGAAATCAAACACGCGCTCGCCTACCTGCGCCTCTCCGTCAACCCCGACGACGACAACGCCCTTTTGCGCGTCATCAACATGCCCCCGCGCGGCATCGGCACCCGCACCATCGAAAACATCCAAGCCGCAGCCGCCGAACAAGGCATCTCCCTATGGCAGGCCGCCTGCGGCATGGGCGCAAAAGCCACCAAAGTCGCCGCCTTCGTACGCCTGATAGAAAACCTCCAAGCCCAAGCCCCCAACGTATCCCTGCAAGAAATGATGCTCGGCATCACCCGCGACAGCGGCCTCGTCGAATACTACCAAACCCAAAAAGGCGACCACCAAGACCGTCTCGACAACCTCGACGAACTCGTTAACGCCGCCGTCGCCTTCAGGCCATCTGAAAGCAACTTCGAAATCCTGCCCGAAAACGTCGCCGAAAACCCGCTCTTCCCCATCCTCGCCTTCTTAAGCAACGCCGCCCTCGAATCCGGCGAAAACCAAGCCGGCGAAGGCGAAGAAGCCCTGCAAATGATGACCGTGCACGCTGCCAAAGGGCTGGAGTTCGACACCGTATTCCTCACCGGTATGGAAGAAGGCCTCTTCCCCAGCGAATACAGCCTCGCCGAACGCGGCGGCCTCGAAGAAGAGCGCCGCCTCATGTACGTTGCCATTACCCGCGCCAAAAAACGCCTCTACATCAGCATGTCCCAACAACGCCTGCTGCACGGCCAAACCCACTTCGGCATCGTCTCCCGCTTCGTCGAAGAAATCCCCGAAGAAGTGCTGCACCGCCTCTCCCCCCCTCCCAAACGCTTCAACAGCTTTACCGACATACCCAAAACCAAAAACCGCACCGCCGTCGAACACTACGACCTGCCGCAAGAATACGCAGGCTTCCGCATCGGCCAAAACGTGCGCCACGCCAAATTTGGCACCGGCGTAATCATCGACGCCGTCAACAAAGGCGAATCCGCACGGCTTACCGTGAATTTCGGAAAAGAAGGGATTAAAGAACTGGATACCAAGTTTGCCAAGCTCGAGGCCGTCTGAAAAAAGGCCGTCTGAAAAAGGGTAGGCAGTTGGGAGATTTGATGCGCTGTTTTTCAGACGGCCTTAGATGCGAATGATGTAGGTCGGATTCTTGAATCCGACCTTTCGGGGAGGTTTGGGCGGATTGTCGGATACGAGTATCAGACTGCCACGGTTACTAGTTGCTATAGCCAATCAATACATTTTTAATACAAGACAGCAAGCCGCAGGCAGTGGCAGTACAGATAGTACGACAAGGCGTAGCAACGCCGTAGTAAAAGTTAAGTTGATTGACTATAGATATTTTTTCTTACAAATCTTACAAGAAAGAAATTTTAATTAGGCTGGTTTGTAGTTAATTCATTTTTTTCCCAGCGATTAGCTAGCCATTCAAATTCCTGATAGTACGTTTGTCTCTTTTTTTGTCGGCGCAATTCCATAATCATTGGTTTTGCCTTGGCCCAAATATCCATAGTGTCTGAATATTTCAGACGTTTGTATATTTCCTCTTCAAAAGCTCCATTTTTAATTCCTAGTGCAACAAATTCATATCTATTTAAAAGTATACGGATGCATTCTTTTTCTTTTTTAGAATTGTCATCATCACATAAATTCGGTTCAAGATATTTGATAAAGGAAGCTTCACCTGGTAAAGCCATTACAATTCTTTTAGCTTCAACTAATTCCTTATCCTGATTTTCTTGAATTAAGATGTCAATAGTTGCTCTTTTTCGAATCATTAAATGATTATGCTCAAGTGTATCTTTTGCTGACTTGCCGTTTTTGACTATTGCTTTCTGAGCAAAATAACCTGTTACTGCGATAGATATAATAATGGCTCCTGTTTGTACCCAGAAGCCATATGCTTGATTAAACTCAATCAGAGTTCCCATTTTTTAAAATCCATCCCAACCTTCTGAATAAACACGTTTCATATCCAGCTCCTTATTTGATTAATATATTTTGGTTAAATAAAAAAGTTGCTGCTTTCACCAGTCAACGCGTTCGAAAATATATTATATAGCATTGCTATATTTTTTCAACTTCCATGTTTAAATCAATTCTTAGGTTCGAATTTTAGTATAACATTCAGACAATAGTAGTTGAACAAATTTAAGAATAAAACATTTGGCGTTTCATAGCAACATGCCACCGCGAGTTTAGTCGATCTTGAAAAAGCCAACGAATATGTGCAGGAAACTTTCACCCAAATCCGCAACCGCTTGCTGTCGGAACAGATACGACAAGATTATTCTCAACCGTTAGATGGTAAAGAAGAAGACTTGGGTTTGGATAAGATCATCAATCTGTTGGATAAAATTACCAATTTGGCCAATAAAAAGCCGTCTTAAAAACTTGACCGGGTCGGGCATCCTTGCCCGACTTTTTATTTAGGCATCTTAAACTTAAATCACTATCTAACACGCAAAACTTATCGCGATAAGATTAAAGAGCCAAGTTTTCAGTTATGCTGCTTTTTCAGACGGCCTTCATGGCGGATAACTTGAATTTCGTGCGGGTATGTAGTCAAATCGCGGAATGTTGATGTTTGCTGTTGAAAGGCCGTCTGAAAATGCCGAACCGTGCTGAAAAATCCGAGTTGCGCCGCCGCCTGCGCCGTGCCCGTGCGGCTTTGCCGAAAAAAGAGCGGGCTGCGGCCACGCGTGCGGCCAATGGTTTTTTAAAGCGGTTTATCCGCCGCGGCAGCCGTATCGGTGTTTATTGGCCGGTGGGCAGCGAGATGCGTTTGAGCGGTTTTGTTCAGACGGCCTTATCACGCGGGGCGGAGCTTTATCTGCCTTATATCGAGCCGGATTCGCTGCGTTTGTGGTTTACGCCTTATCGGGGCGACGCGGCGCAGGCGGAGCGTAAACGCGGCAGGGGCAGCCTGCATATTCCGCAATTCGGCGGCAAAAAAATCCGTGCGCACCGTTTGCATGTGCTGTTCGTGCCTTTGGTGGGCATAGACAGACAGGGCTACCGTTTGGGACAGGGCGGCGGCTATTATGATGTGTCGCTGGCGACACTCCGCGGCCGGTTGCGGCCGCGCACGGTGGGCGTGGGTTTTGCGTGCCAATTATGTGATGTGTTGCCGCATGAGCCGCACGATATTCAGCTGGATGCTTTTGTATGCGAGCGGGGTATCATTCGTTTTTAGGCTTGCGGCCGTCTGAACACTGCCGCCATTCTGTTTTATCGCGGGCGTTTAAATGGGCTACAATGTCGGCAGTTTCTGTAAAACAGTTCGATATATATACTAAGTTTATGAATATAAGTTGGTTTTATAAGCAGCTTTGGCAGGTTGCGCCTTTTTTTATCCGCCATTATCTGCGCAAACGCGGTGTGAAAGCGCCTGCTTATCTGGAGCATTGGGGCGAGCGTTTCGGCGAGCCTCTTGCCCAAGCGGTGCAGCAGCCGGTGTGGGTGCATGCGGTATCGGTGGGCGAAACGCGGGCGGCACAGCCGTTGATTCGTGAGCTGTGCAAGCATTTTCCCGATGCGCCGCTGCTGGTTACGCAGATGACACCCACGGGTCGGGCAACGGCGGAAATGCTGTATCCGAACGCGCAATGCCGTTATCTGCCTTATGATAAGCCGGAATATGTGGCGCAGTTTTTACGCGAACACCGCCCGCGTTTCGGAATTTTGATGGAAACGGAAATTTGGCCGAACTTGATGCACGGTTGCGCCGAGGCGGGCGTGCCGCTGTTTTTGGCAAATGCGCGTTTGTCGGAAAAATCGCAAAACGGTTATCTGAAAATCCGCACGCTGGTTGAGCCTGCAATGCAGACTTTGCGCGGCTGTTATGCGCAAACGGCGGCGGATGCGGAGCGTTTGCACCTGATCGGGGCATCGAACGTGCATGTGTGCGGCAACACCAAATACGATATTACGCCCACCGATGCCATGCGTGAGAAAGCGGCTCATTTCCGCAGCCTGATCGGTTCGCGCCCTGTGGCGGTGTGCGCCAGCACTCGGGAATATAAGGGAGCGGACGAGGCGGAAATGCTGCTTTCGGCATGGCGTGCCTACCACGGCGATGCTCTGCTGATTATCGTGCCCCGCCACCCCGAGCGTTTTCAGACGGCCTATGATTGTGCGGTGAAAATGGGGTTTAAAACGCAAAAACGCAGCGACGGGCATGAAGTGGCCGCCGATACGCAGGTGTGGATAGGCGACAGTATGGGTGAAATGCTGGCTTATTATCTGGCTTCTGATGTGGCGTTTGTGGGCGGCAGTTTGGTGGATACGGGCTGCCAAAACATTATCGAGCCGGTAGCCTGCGGCATACCGACGCTGTTCGGCCCCTCTACTTATAATTTTGCCGCGGCCTGCAAAGGTGCGGTTGCGGTGGGCGCGGCCAAGCAGATATTCAGCGCGCAAGAATGGCAGTACACCACAGCCAAATGGTTGTCGGAGCCTGCATTGCGCGCGCCGTTTGTAGAAGCGGCGGCGGCTTTTGTGGCACAAAACCGCGGAGCCAGCCGCCGGATTGTGGAGCGCATGATAGAGGCCGTCTGAAACAGGCCATTCTCCATGCCGCTTTGCCGCTATTGCTTTATATATGGTTAATTAACTTATTTTTCATACAAGGCAACAAGCGGCAGCAGCACAGGTAGTACGGAACCGATTCTGTTGCCGCTTCAGCCGCTTACACAATCGTTTTTAGAGCTAAGGCGCAGCAACAGCGTAGCAAGTTAAGTTTATTTACGGTATAGGCTCACTTAATGCCTGTGTTATCTCCATCGGCAGAATATGAAAAAGGCCGTCTGAAAATATTTTTTCAGACGGCCTTTGCATAGCGGGAAACCGATAAAACCGACGGCTTATCTGTTTACTTGGCTGCCGATCACGCCGCCAAGTGCAGCACCGCCCAAAGTAGAGCCGGTGTCGCCGCCGATCAGGTTGCCGGCCACGCCGCCGATTACGGCACCGGTAGCGGTATTGCGCTGGGTGCGCGACATGCTTTCACAAGCAGTCAGTGAACCGGCAACTGCTACTAATGCGATCATTTTTACGATGTTTGATTTCATGGTGTCCTCCTAAAAGGGTTGTTTGTATTGCCGGAGTACCCGCTGCCTGAATGGTTTGCGGCAGGCAAGCCCCCGTTGATGCACGCGCAGTATGGCACAGGACTCGGATAATGGTATATTGGCAGGCGTAAAGAGTCTTAAAACTGGGAAAGATTGTGAAAGGCTGGTTTATGAATGCTTATTCTGTTGCACATATCATACATTTATTTTGCGCGATTGCTTTTGTGGGCGGGGTATTTTTTGAAACATTGGTGCTTTCGGTGATTCACAGCAAACGGGTATCACGCGAAGCGCGGCGCGAGGTGGAAAAAGCGATAAGCTACCGCGCGGTGCGGGTGATGCCGTGGATTGTAGGCGGGGTGTTTCTTTCCGGGCTGGCGATGGCGCACCGCTATGCCGCGATACTCGCCGACCCGTTCGGCGCGCCGTTTAATATACAGCTGAGTTTGAAAGTGCTGCTGGCATTCGGCGTGTTGGTGCATTTTGTGATTGCCGTTACCAAAATGCGCCGCGGCACACTCACGGCGGCATGGTCGAAATACATTCACGCCGCCGTGCTCGTTCATATGGTTTTGATTGTGCTGTTGGCCAAAAGCATGTTTTATTTCAGCTGGTAAACATTGGCAAATGTTTCATGGCCGTCTGAATCGCGGGTTCAGACGGCCTTGTTTTCAATAAAGCCGCCTTCTGCGCGCCATTCTGTTACCCGTTCATTCCCTGTTTCTCTTCTACCGGCATTCGGCTATCGGGATTCCTATATGTTAAAATGAAAATGCTTTATGATTTCATTATGTTAGGAATTTTATGGTTGAACATCCCTCTGTCGGCTCCCCGTTGTTTTACGGGGTATTCTTTGCAGCCGTGTTTATTATGATTGCCATCGATATGATGTCGCTCAAAAAAACCGGCGTTCACAAAGTCAGCATGAAAGAAGCTTTGGCTTGGTCTTGCGTATGGGTGGCGGTATCGTGCGCATTTGCCGGCTGGCTGTATTTTGAACTGGCAGGCAACCCGCTCTACGGCCATGTTGTCGCCAAGCAGAAGGTATTGGAATTCTTTACCGGCTATGTGTTGGAAAAATCATTGGCGGTTGACAATATCTTTGTGTTTTTAATGATTTTTTCTTATTTCAAAGTCCAGCCGCAATACCAGCACCGCGTGCTGCTTTACGGTGTGTTCGGTGCGATTGTGCTCCGCATGATCATGATTTTTATCGGTGCGGTATTGGTGAGCAAATTTGAAGCGGTGCTTTATCTTTTCGGTGCATTCCTGCTCTACACCGGCATCAAAATGATCAGATCGGGCGGAGAAGACGAGCATGAAGATTTATCGCAAAACAAAATGCTCAATTGGGTAAAAGGCCACATTCCGGTAAGCAACCACTTCGACGGTGAAAAGTTTTTTACCGTTGAAAACGGCAAACGTATTGCCACGCCCATGCTGCTGGTGCTGATTATGGTTGAAATGAGCGATGTGATTTTTGCAGTAGACAGCATCCCCGCTATTTTTGCGGTAACCACCGACCCGTTTATCGTGCTCACTTCCAATATTTTCGCCATTCTCGGTTTGCGTGCAATGTATTTTCTGCTGGCCGATATTGCCGACCGTTTCGTGTTTTTAAAATTCGGTTTGGCGTTTGTGTTGAGCTTTATCGGCATCAAAATGCTGATTATGTATTTCAACATCCACATTCCGGTAGGCGTGTCATTGGCGGTAGTGTTCGGTGCCTTGGGCGTTTCCATCCTGATTTCACTGATGTATAACCGCCGGAAAACCAATTAACTATCCAACCCGTAACAAAAGCAGATGTATTACGCATCTGCTTTTTTTGCATCCGCTAAACTGTTTTAATATCGGAAATGCGACATATTTGGTGCATTTACACTATTCATCTTGCTTATCAGAGTGCAGGTTTGTAAACTTATTAATGAAATACCTGTTATAAAAACGGCTTCTGTTCGTCTAATCACAAGATAAATCTTATATTCCGTCCAACAATATATGAAGGAAACATTATTATGAAAACGTTTAATATGTTTATGATCGCCAGTTTGTCTGCCTTAACCCTATCGGCCTGTGGTGCCAAAGAAGCCATCGAATCCATCCGTCCTCCCTCCGGAGATACCGAGCCTAAAAGCATCACCACGCCGGATTTCAGCAGCACCAATATTAAAAATGTTACGTTAACCATCAACGGTAAAACTTATCAAACCGGAAAAAGTATAGATATCGCATCAATATCCCCTAATAGCGTTCACAATCAAGATTACGAAATAAACGGGCAAACGCAAAAAGGGGAATATAAAGAAAAAGGTACGCTTCGCATCTATAAAACCGTACAACATTTCCCTAAAGGGCACGCTGCAATATTGGCTAAATATGCAGAACAACAAACGGAAAACGGTGTCAACAAAGCTGCCAATAAGTTTGAAGTCCTTTCCATACAGGGCAACCCGACTAAATTAGAGAATCTGCCTAAGCAAGGAAGTTACAGTTATCAAGGCTTGGCATTCACAGGAAAAAACGATACCGCTCAATTTATCTACAATATTGATTTTGATAAGAGAGTCGGCTCCGGCCAAATCGGGAAGTCTAAACAATACGACATCATTAAACTAAAAGAACATGATATTACCGCATTGAACGCCTCTTCTAATTTCCACGCAACAACAGGTATCAAAGGTGATGCCGAATACGGCGGCAAAACCGTAGGCAAATATGAAGTAGGCTTGTTCGGCCCCGCAGCCGAAGAGATTGCCGGCAAAGCAAACCTTAACATCGGCGGAAACGAAGTTGATTTCGGGTTCGGTGCCACCAAACAGCCGGGCTCGAAATAAATTCGGTTTATAAAGTTATGCAATAGAAATGATGGAGCATCAGGCCATCTGAAAAGCACAAAAGGGCGGGGTTCAAACCCGCCCTTTTGTTTTATGGCCTACCAACTTAATTTTTACTACGGTATTTCTGCGTCTTAGCTCAAAGAGAACGATGGTGTAAGCCTCGAAAGCGGCAACAGAATCGGGTCCCGTATTAGCTGTATTGATTGCGGCTTGCTGGCTTGAATTAAAAATTCAGTTGATTGACGATACGCCTTGGACTGCATCCACATCTGAGAATGTTACAAAGACATCCACAAGTTATCGCAACCGTTTACCCGTATCCGCATCAATAATACGGCTGGGTGCCCGATAACCGCCTGTTCGTCCTCCCACCACCCATACATTGCGCCCGAATTGCCTACGGGCTTCACGTTCACTTTTACAGGGTCTGCCACCCGAACGGTTACACGAAGTCGATACCAAAGGCGTGGCAAGTGAGGCACACAACTGCCGTGCCTGCCGATGTGCCGGCACTCTGACTGCCAGTTTTTTACGGCCTTTTCCACGCAATAATACCGGTTGTTTGCGGCAGGTAAGCAAAAAAGTGGTTGGAGCCGGCCATGTGGTCTCAAGCATATCCACCGTTTTTTCAGACGGCTTCTCAAGCAGCGGCAGAAGCTGCTGCAAACTGCTGCCAATCACAATCATGCCTTTGTTTTGTGGGCGTTTTTTTAAACGGATAAGCTTTTTTAGCGCAAGTGGGTGCTGCGGTAAGCAGCCTATCCCGTAACAAGATTCGGTTGGATAAGCCACCAATCCTCCGCGCTTTAAATGTGCACGCAACCTGCTTTGGGCAGATGCGGCAAGCACGCGGGAATATTTGATTGTGTTCATATTATCCAAACCTTTTATGGCTGATTTTATTGATCAAAGAAGAGCATAGGCCGTCTGAACGCAGTTTCAGACGGCCTGAGACTTGCACAAACACCGACTCATTACCGATTGAGCAATGGTTGCAAGATGTTCTATCTTGCCGCGCCTTTGGTTTGCATCTTCGGAATTGACTAAAAAAAACCTCGGCAAACCAATTGCATCATGCTTTAGCCTTTAATGGCTTTGTCGGCAATATCGCTCCGATACTGCATGCCTTCAAAATGAATATGCTCAAGGGCTTGATAAGCTTTGGCTTTAGCAGCCGCCACATCCGAACCTAAACCTACCACGCACAATACCCGGCCGCCGTTGGTAAGCACATTGCCGTTATTATCTTGCGCCGTGCCGGCATGAAAGACTTTTCCTATTTGATTGGCTGTGTCCAATCCGGTAATCACATCGCCTTTTTTAGGGGTTTCAGGATAGTTTTCTGCGGCCAACACCACACCGACAGCTGTTTGTTCGTTCCATTCTGCCACGGCCGTATCCAGACGGCCTTCGATGGCTTGATCAACCAGCTCTGCCAAATCGCTGTTTAAACGGCTCATAATCGGTTGGGTTTCGGGGTCGCCGAAGCGGCAGTTAAATTCAACGGTAAAGGGCGCACCGTTTTGATCTATCATCAAACCTGCGTATAAAAACCCTGTAAACTCATGGCCTTCGGCTTTCATCCCTTCAATGGTAGGAAGAATAATCTCATTCATGGCACGCTGATATACTTCCGGCGTAACCACCGGCGCAGGGCTGTATGCCCCCATGCCTCCGGTATTCGGGCCTTGGTCGCCGTCGAGCAGGCGTTTATGGTCTTGGCTGGTAGCCATCGGCAAAACGTGATTGCCGTCTGCCATCACAATAAAACTGGCTTCTTCGCCCTGCAGAAAATCTTCAATCACAACACGCGCACCGGCATTGCCCATTTTATTGCCGAGCAACATATCGTCAATGGCGGCATGCGCTTCGTCTTCCGTCATGGCAACAATCACGCCTTTGCCCGCTGCCAAACCGTCGGCTTTTATCACTATCGGCGCACCTTTGGTTTGCACATATTGATGTGCTTTTTGTGCATCTTCAAAAGTTTGATAAGCAGCGGTGGGAATACCGTATTTCGCCATGAATGCTTTGGCAAAATCTTTGGAGCTTTCCAGCTGTGCGGCATAGCGGGTAGGGCCGAAAATTCTCAAACCGGCAGCGCGGAAATCATCCACAATACCTGCGGCTAAAGGTGCTTCAGGGCCAACCAAAGTAAAAGCTATATTTTCCCGTTTACAGAAATCAATCAAATCGGCGTGGGCGGTTAGTGCCAAATTTTCGAGCTTGGGTTCGGTTGCCGTGCCTGCATTGCCGGGAGCCACGAATACGGTTTCCACATCGGGGTTTTGTGCCAACTTCCAAGCCAGCGCATGTTCACGCCCGCCGCTGCCGATAACGAGTAATTTCATGTTGTTTCCTTGATTGACGCCTGTTTAAAAGTGTACATATAAGCATTGGATTATAGCCGATTTTCTCCATGCCGCGCAGGTGCGGCAGGGTGAAGGCTTTGCAAAACCTTCGCATTCACATGCGCTTCAAATTGAAGCTGCACAGCGAATACAAACATATCCGAGCGGACGCGGCGCACAATGCCAAATGCGCCGCATATGGGTTTGATAACGAATAAGCTTTGTTTCAGCTACGGTGTCGCTGCGCCTTAGCACAAAGAAAACGATTGCCGCTAAAGCGGCAACAGAATCGGTTCCATACTGCGTGCACTGTCTGAGGCTTGCTGCCTTGCATCCAAATTAAAGTTGATTGACTATATGTTATATAAAGGTCTCTCAGGCTTTCAGACGGCCGCACACCGTGCTTATTCAAACGATGTCGTGCTCGCTGTCGGTATGCACTTCGATATTTCTAGTATGCTGCCATGCTGCCACACATGCTTCGTAATGTGCCAAAGGGATGCGAACGGTTAACCGGCAATCCAGCTGCAAATCTTGGGCTATAACGCTGGCCTGATGTTGCTTGGCGATTCGGATTGCATCGTTGAGATAAGGATAGGCACAACGCAGCCATACTGTTTTTTCTATATTTTTTTCAACCGTTTCTGCTGATTTCAAAGCTTCGGCAGCGGCTGTTTTGTAGGCATGAATCAAGCCCGGCACGCCCAAAAGGGTTCCACCGAAATAACGCACCACCACAATCAAAACATCGGTTAATCCTGCCGAATCAATCTGACCCAAAATCGGCCTACCCGCGCTGCCGGAAGGCTCTCCGTCGTCATTGGCGCGAAACCGGTTACCGTCTGTGCCCAAGCGGTAGGCATAACACCAATGTCGGGCTTTATGATGTGCTTCCCGCAAGGCTTCAACATGGATTTTGATCTCTGCCGTGCTTTGCACCGGATATGCATAAGCGATGAAACGGCTGCCTTTATCTTTAAACTCGGCCTCAACCGGCGCGGCAATGGTGTGAAAAGTTGTTGTTTCGGCCATTTCAGACAGCCTCTACGCTTTTTTGGGCTGCGGCTATCAGTGCATCGACATCGGATTCCTGTGTATCGAAACTGCACATCAGGCGCACGGTTCCTTCATTGTCCCAATCATAAAAAACAAACTGTTCATGCAGTTTTTCTGCGACGCCTTTGGGCAAACGAACAAATACTCCGTTTGCTTCAACGGGCGAAACAAATTCAATGCCGTTTATTGCCGACAAACCACGCAACAACCTTGCTGCCATCGCGTTGGCGTGCTGCGCCGCGCGCAACCACAGGCCGTCTGAAAGCAACGCAACAAATTGTGCCGATACAAAACGCATTTTAGAAGCCAACTGCAAATTGAGCTTACGCAGATAGGGCAGGCCGTCTGAAATTTTTTCAGGGTTCAGCACGATCACACATTCGCCAAACATCAATCCGTTTTTGGTGCCTCCAAACGACACGATATCCACGCCGACATCGGCAGTGATTTCACGCAGCGAAACACCTAACGACGCAGCAGCGTTAGATAATCGGGCACCGTCCATATGCAATGCCATTCCGCGCTCACGGCAGTACTCACCAATCGCCTGTATTTCAGACGGCCTATATACCGTGCCTAATTCCGTACACTGGGTAATGCTGACTGCCAAAGGTTGGGCACGATGCTCGAAACCGTACCCATAAGCCTCCCGAGCAATCAGTTCAGGGGTTAACTTGCCGCCAAGCGAAGCCACAGGCCACAATTTAAATCCGCCCACGGCTTGCGGAGCGGTACTTTCATCATGATGAACATGCGCCGTGTCGGCACATATTACCGCCCCCCAACGCGGCAAACATGCCTGCAACGCCAACACATTTGCGCCCGTTCCGTTAAAAACAGGAAACGCTTGGGCTTTATCACCGAAATGCTCCCGAACCAACGTTTGTAATTTTTCGGTATAAGGATCATTTCCATACGCTCCCACATGGCCGCCGTTAGCTGTTGATAAAGCATCCATGATTTCAGGCAACACGCCCGAATAATTATCGGAAGCAAAAGAAATGTATTGAGGATTATGCAGCGGCTTCATAACAGGCTTTCAATGAGAGAAGGCCGTCTGAAAAACTTCAAACGGCCTGTTTCACGTGAAACATTTAACTTTTTAATGCATCGGTAAGCTGGGGAACAATCTCAAATAAATCGCCCACCAAACCGTAGTCCGCCACGTTAAAAATAGGTGCGTCCGGGTCTTTGTTGATGGCAACAATCACTTTGCTGTCCTGCATACCGGCAATATGCTGAATCGCACCTGAAATGCCCACCGCAATATACAGTTGCGGCGCAACTACCGTGCCGGTTTGACCTACCTGAAGGGCATTGGGCGCATATTCTGCATCAACCGCTGCTCGAGACGCACCGATTGCGCCTCCGAGCGCATCCGCCAAAGGCGTAATCAATGCGTTGAATTGCTCGGCACTGCCCAAAGCCCGCCCGCCGGATACCACTACTTTAGCCTGCGTGAGCTCGGGGCGATCGGATTGAGCCAGCTTTCTTTCCACGAAACGGCTTAAATTTTGAGCAGGAGCGGCTTCAACACTCACCACTTCTGCATCGCCGCCTTTTTCCGCCGCATCAAAAGAGGCGGCTCTAAAGGTCAAAACCAGTTTGGGCGCGTCAATTTGAATGGTTTCAAAAGCATTGCCTGCATAAATAGGGCGTGTAAATGTTTTGTTATCAACCACTTCGGTTAAATCTGAAACTTGGGGCACATCCAATAACCCAGCAACGCGGGGCAAAAGGTTTTTACCGAAAGCAGTAGCCGTTGCACCGACAGCTTGATAATGTTCAGCCAGCTTCACAACCAACGGAGCAAGTTCCTCTGCCAAACCTTCGCTATAATGGCCGGCTTCTGCCGATAAAACTTTTGCAACGCCCTTGATGTGTTTTGCTTCTTCTACAACTGCAGCCGCACCGCTGCCGGCAACTAAAATATGCACTTCGCCCATTTTAGAAGCTGCGGTAACGGCATGAAGGGTGGCGGGGTTTAATTGCTGATTATTGTGTTCTGCAATAATTAAAATATTCATTTTGCCTCTCCCGTCAGATAACTTTAGCTTCGTTTTTCAGTTTTTCAACCAATTCGGCAACGCTGCTTACTTTCACACTGGCTTTCCGCTGCTTAGGCTCGGCTACTTTCACGACATGCATAAGGGGTTTGATATCCACACCCAAATCTGAAGGAGAAAACTTCTCCAAAGGCTTTTTCTTTGCCGCCATAATATTGGGCAGCTTCACAAAACGGGGTTCGTTCAAACGCAAGTCTGCACTAATCACTGCAGGCAATTTCAAGGCTACGGTTTCTTCCCCGCCGTCAATTTCACGGGTAACCAACACTTCGTTATCAACCAGCTCAACTTTGCATGCGAATGTGCCTTGAGAGGCATTTAATAGCGCAGCCAGCATTTGGGCGGTTTGGTTGGCATCATCATCAATAGCCTGCTTACCCAACAGCAACAACTGCGGCTGCTCTTTATCTGCTATTGATTTAAGCAGTTTGGCCACGGCCAAAGGCTCGAGCTTGCCGTCGGTTTCAACATGAATGGCACGGTCTGCACCCATTGCCAGTGCCGTGCGCAGGGTTTCTTCGCTTTTTTTGCCGCCCAAAGAAACGGCTACGATTTCACTCACTTTGCCTGCTTCTTTGAGACGCACGGCTTCTTCAACAGCAATTTCGTCAAACGGATTCATCGACATTTTCACATTGCCGATATCCACATCCGAACCATCTGCCTTGACGCGGACTTTTACGTTGTAATCCACCACTCTTTTCACTGCCACCAGTGCTTTCATGAACGCTCCTTAAACCCGGCCGCCACTTGGGGCGGCTGGTAAATTGATAAACATGTTTTTGTAAGAAACCTGCTTTGAACTTCCTTACAGAAACAGTCTGTCGGTTTATATTCCCAACTTGCCGGACGGATGATAAACGGCTTACCAACACCTAGCGGCTTTTTTATTTTTCAGACGGCCTCATTTTTGTTATGCACACAATCAATCAATGCCGTATATACCTTATCCACAGCGGGGATATTTCCGGCTCTTCCCAAATTTACCGCCCAAGCAGAAGGCTGAACACCGGTTTTTGCAGGATCTGTATCGGTGTAAATCCCCACCACAGGACGATCCAACGCATTAGCCAAATGCAGCAAACCGGTATCCACACCAACGACACCTTGGGCCCGCTCCAAAAGACAGGCCGCCTGAAGCAGGCTTAATTTATCGCACACCTTGGCAAAAGGCAGCTTGGCAGCGATATTTTCCGCCCTGAGTTTTTCGGTTTCATTACCCCAAGGCAAATAAACGGCGCATTCTTCCCGATCATGGAGCTTTTGCAGCAACTCCACCCAATGCCCGACCGGCCATAACTTGCTGTCGCGGCTGGTTGCATGAAGGGCAACATAATACCGGGGCGGCAATCCGTTTAACGCACCTTCTTGCGGCACAACCAATCCGAAACGCTGTTCAGACGGCATCTCATAACCAAAGGCTTGCGCAAATAAAACACGGTTGCGCCAAACCGCATTTTGACCTTTAGGAACCGTATAAGTTTGGTTATACATTAACGCCGCCCACCGTTCGCGGGCGCTTCCGAAACCCAAGCCTTTCACGGGCGCCTGAGTGATTTTGGCAAAAACCGCGCTTTTTACCAAACCTTGGCTGTCCAACACAAAATCAAAGCGTTGTTGCTGAAGATCGTTTTTCAGACGGCCTATATCCTGCCACACCGAGTATTGCGCCAACCCTTTGCGCCATTGCCGCCAGCGCATAACATGAACCTTTTTGACAAAAGGGTGCAGTCGGGCGATATCGGCAAAAGCCGCTTCACTCAACCAGTGCAGCTCCACATCCGGACGCATGCGCGACAAGTCGTCCACCGCAGGCAGCGTATGGATTAAATCGCCCATACTCGACAGCCTAACCAGCAAAACTTTCATCACGCCACCTCATCTTTTCAAACCGATGTTTCACGTGAAACATCTTGAATAAAAATACAACCTATTGATTTTTAATATAATCTGAAACAGAATCAGCATTTTCGAGCACCACGGCACCGGCATCCATCATTTCGTTCCACGCCAATTCAACCGTTTCGGGCGCAATGCCGCGGCAGGCAGCCGCGTTAACCAATACTTGCCAATTGCCGCCTTTAATCAGCTGCAACACCGTGGTCTTTACACAATAATCGGTTGCCAAACCGCCAACAATAACCATTGTTGTGCCTTTACTGTGCAGCCACTCCAACAAACCGGTGCTGAGTTTTTCTCCAATATCGTGAAAACATGCTCCGTAAGGGTGGTATTCGGGGTCAACGCCTTTCCATACGCAATAATCATAGTCTTGCGCAGACGGCAAACCATCGAGCAATTCATAGCCTTTTGTGCCGACTATTGCGTGCGGCACCCATGTTAAGTCGGCTTCCGGCATACCCGTCGGCCGGAGCATATCGGCAGCGTCTTGCACTATCCATTTCGCAAACGGGCTGTGCGCGTCTTTCGTCATCACGCGCAAATCCGCCAATGCCGCTTGGGCGTTCAATTCCGCCACAATCGTATCGCCTTCCGCCACCGGCAATTCATCCGGACACAACGGGGAAAAGGTTTTCTGTGCATCAACGTCTATCGACACAATCATATATATGCTCTCAGTCTTAAAAGGCAGCTGACATTATAGCCGAAAAATCAGATGCCCAGCACCGCCCGCCACCCTTTCAACGCACTACATTTTCCATACTGCCCGCACTGCAAAAACAGCGGCAGACATTTGCTTACCGAGCGCAACACAAAGGCCGATACCTTTGCGAACACCCGATATGGGTACGGTTAAAGATGTATATAGCCAATCAACTTATTTTTAATACGAGGCAACAAGACGCAGCAACGCCACAGCAGAAATAAAGTTTATTTGCTGTATCGGTGTTATCATAGCCGCCTTTCAAAGCCTTTCAGACGGCATCTATGCAATACACCATCACTTCCATCGGCACCGTACATTCACCCTACAAACAAAAATTCGGCATCGCCCGCCAACCCGGTTTGGTGCCTGCCGCCGAAGTCTGCATCGAATTAAACAACAGCTTTACCGCCGACAGCGTGCGCGGTTTGGAAGCATTTGATTATGTGTGGGTCAGCTTTATTTTTCACGACGTATTGGAAGAAGGCTGGTCGCCGCTGGTGCGCCCCCCGCGTTTGGGCGGCAAGCAGAAAATGGGCGTTTTCGCCACACGCAGCCCCCACCGCCCCAACCACATCGGCCTCTCGCTATTGAAACTCGAACGCATAACCTCCGGCAAACCCGTGCGCCTTTATTGCAGCGGTGCCGATTTGCTCGACAACACGCCCGTTATCGACATCAAACCCTATATTCCCTTTGTAGAAGCCAAACCCGATGCCGCAGGCGGTTTCGCCGCCGTTAAACCCGAAGAACTCAGCGTAACGTGGCAGGCCGATTGCAGCCATACCGCGCTAACATCCGCCGAACGCAACCTGATCAGCCAAAGTATCGCCCAAGACCCGCGCCCCGCCTATCAAGATATTCCCGAACGAATCTATGTGATGCAGGTTGCACAATACGAAGTAACTTTTCAAATCAACGGCCGCCAAGCCCTGATATTAACCGTTACGCCTGCCTGACAAACATCGGAAATATTTCAGACGGCCTGAAACCTTTCGCATGAAACGCCAACAGAACCATCCCATTCTTTCATATCATTAAACGAATACACAAACTTTAATATTTACCAAGTATTCCAACCATTTATCCCAACACAAATCGAAGGAAACCACATGAAAAAACTCATTGCAACTTTATTGTGCTGCCTGTCTGCCCATGCTTTTGCACAAAATCCGATTATCGTACCGGTGTCGCTGCTCGACCTCGAAAAAGGCGACACCCCGATAGGCGAAATCCACATCAGCCAAAGCAAGCACGGTGCCGTCTTCACCCCGCACCTGAAAGGGCTGAAAGCAGGCATTTACGGCTTTCACGTTCACGAACACCCCAGCTGCGCTCCCGCACCAAACAAAGGCAAGCTCGTTGCCGGCCACGGAGCGGGCAGCCATTGGGATCCCCACAAAACCGGCGCACACAAAGGTCCGTGGGATGACAGCGGCCATTTGGGCGACTTACCCGCATTGGCAGTAGCCGCCAACGGCCATGTGCAACCCGTTGTCGCTCCCCGCATCAAAAACATCAACACCCTGCGCGGCCACTCGCTTATGATTCATGAAGGCGGCGACAACTACAGCGACCACCCCTCCGCTTTGGGCGGCGGCGGCGGACGCATGGCCTGCGGAGTGATCCGTTAGTAAACGGCACAATACCTTTGCCCCCGGATATGAATGGTGTTCAAAGCTTATAGCCAATCAATTTAATTTTCATACGAGGCAGCAAGCCCAAGCAGCACAGCTAATACGGAACCGAGTCTGTTACCGCTTCAGCGGCTTACGCCGTCGCTTTCTTTGAGCTAAGGCGCAGAAACGCCGTAGTCGAAGTTAAATTGGTTGATTATATATAACGCCATGTTTTGCCTGTGCCGGTAAGGCCGTCTGAAAAATCTCAACGGACAAGACAAAACCGAAGGCCGAACCTTAGTTAAAAGGTTCGGCCTTCGGTTTAAATCAAACAGGTTTCAAGCAACTTTTTCAGACGGCCTCAGCAGCCTGAACTGCCGGTTTGAAATGAATCAATCAGCAAACTGTTTTTTCATCTGCTCGCGGCGTTCTTGCGCTTCAACCGAAAGGGTTGCAGTGGGGCGGGCAAGCAGGCGTTTCAGACCGATGGGTTCGCCGGTGTCGCGGCAGAAACCGTAGTCGCCTTCGTCGATGCTGCGGATGGAGGCTTGGATTTTGCTCAACAGCTTGCGCTCGCGGTCGCGGGTGCGCAGCTCGAGGGCGTATTCTTCTTCCTGAGTGGCGCGGTCGGCGGGATCGGGAGCGGATTCGTGCTCTTGCAGATGGCCGGTGGTGGCATTGGCATTGGCAATCAGTTCGTCTTGCAGTTTTACCAACAGCTCACGGAAAAAAGCCAGTTGGTCCGCATTCATGTAGTCTTCTTCAGAGCCGTTCCAATTAAGGATGTCTTGTTCTGTGAGCTTTGCCATGGTAGTTCTTTCTTTCTCTGTTGGACGGTAGGCTTCGATTCAAAGCCCGCTTTTAGGTTTGTTGTTGATTTTTCGATGATTTAACCTTTTTGTGCGGGGGCATCATATCACGGTTTTATGAATATGCCTTATTTTAAGCCTGCTCCGCGCCCGGTGTTTTTGTTCAGACGGCCTCTCTAACGGGTTAACTCATTGATATATCAATTCAACAGCCATAAATTCAATTTGGCGGTCAACTGTGGCAGGATTGCACTTAACCAAAACCACAGCATCAATGCCAGAACGCTGCCCGAAAAATCGTAGCGTCCGAATTTTAAAAAGACAAAAGGCCGCGACAATGGTTCAAATATTTTATGCAAAGATACTTGTAAAAATGAGTATGGATTTTGAAAACTCAGCACCATTCTCAATACCAAACCCAACAGTAAAACATAGGCAACGGCTTTAAACATGCTTAAAACTGTGAAAAACAGATTGGCGGCGATCACTTTTATGCCGAAACCGCCCGGCAGCGAGATTAATGAAATCAGCGTAAAGGCGGTGTAATAGAGCAGCACGCAGGCCAAAATGCAGGCGGTATCCCAGCGGCCTAACGGCGGGGCGGCCTTGCGCAGCGGCTTCACCAGCCAATCGGTGGTATGGGTGCAGAATTGGGCAAACGGATGGCGGTAATCGAGCTTCGCCCATTGCAGCAGACAACGGGCCAAACACACGATGGCCAGGCCGTCTGAAAACAGAATCAATAATTTAGACAACATTTCAGACGGCCTCGAATTGGCGGGTAATTTCCCGTGAACGCGCCACGCACGCATCAACGCCTTCGCCTATCGCTTCGGCTACCGAGCGGGCTTTAAAAGTTTCCAGCGCGGCAAACGTGGTGCCGCCTTTGGAGGTAACGTTTTGCTGGAGCACGCTGAAATCTTCGCCGCTTTGTTCGGCCAACGCAACCGCGCCTTTAAAGGTGGCCAAGCTGAGCTGATTGGCGGTTTCTTCATCGAAACCCTGCATAACGGCAGCTTTCTTCAAGGCATCGAGCAGATAAAACACATAGGCGGGGCCGCTGCCGGTAATGCCGGTAACGGCGTGCAGCTGGGCTTCGTCTTCCACCACCATCACTTGGCCGACCGCAAGCATGATTTGCGCCGCCAGCTGTTTGTCGGCCTCAGTGGCTCCGTCGCCCGCAAACAGCCCGGATACGCCCAAACCGACCCCGCTGGGCGTATTCGGCATCACCCGCACAATACGGCGCGTGCCGTTGAGATAGCGGCTCAAGGTATCGACACTCAATCCGGCCGCCACCGATATGACCAATGCGCCGTTGGTTTCCACACCCGCACACGCTGCCTGCATGTCTTGCGGCTTCACGGCCAACACCAGCACGTCTTCGCCGTGCAGTTGGGGCAGGGCTTCCGATACCGGCACACCCAACTCGCGCGCCAAGCGTTCGCGCTTTTCCGCACCGCGGTTCACAATATGGAGCGCGTATCCGCCCTGTCTGGCCAAACCGCCTGCAATAGCGGCCGCCATATTGCCGCCGCCTAAAAAATAAATGGTCATCGTCCGCTCCTTTCAAACGTGTCGAGCCGCCAGTATATAGCGAAACCGCCTGCCACCGTTACCGCAGCGAAAGATTGCCACTATCACGGCAGAAAATATTTTGGAAAAGGCCGTCTGAACGCCACAACGCCGACAAGCCTAAGCGATTCCTGTTAAAATCACGCCTTTTCAGCAATTTGATAAGCCATACACCCACGCCGTTTTTTCAGACGGCCTCCCGGCGCAAGCTTATCGCCCATCTATTTTATTTATGAACATATTTTACGAAGAATCCGGCCAATTCAAAGTGGCGACCGTCGTTCAAAAAAACGATGCCAACTATCAGGCCGACACCCAGCACGGAAAACGCACCAAAGTTAAAGCCGCCAACGTATTTGTCGAATTCGACACCCCGCTCGACGACTTCCTGAACAAAGCCCAAGCCGAAGCCGCCGACATCGACACCGATTTGCTGTGGGAAGTGTGCGGCGAAGAAGAATTCACCGCCGAAGCCATCGCCGAAGAATATTTCGGCCACGCACCCGCCAAAACCGAGCTGGCCGCCACCCTGATCGCCCTCTACGCCGCGCCGATGTACTTCTACAAAAAGGCCAAAGGCGTATTCAAAGCCGCGCCCGAAGAAACCCTCAAGCAGGCGCTGGCCGCCATCGAGCGCAAAAAGCAGCAGGAAGCGCAAATCGAAAGCTGGGCCGAAGCCTTGAAACAAGGGCAGATGCCGTCTGAAATCGCTGCCGACTTAAAAACCATCCTGCACGCGCCCGACAAACAGGCACTCACCTACAAAGCCTTCACCAAAGCCGCCGACGCGCTCAAACTCGCTCCGCTGGCACTCGCCATGCAAACCGGCGGCGTGGCTTCGATTCCGCAGTATCTTTACGACGGCTTTGAAATCAAGCATTTCCCCAAAGGCACCGGCTTTCCCGATGTCGCCGTCCCCGCTTTGGCCGACCTGCCCAAAGCCGACGTGCAGGCATTTTCCATCGACGACGACAGCACCACCGAAGTGGACGATGCCATCAGCGTTACCGATTTAGGCAACGGCAGCAAACGCGTCGGCATCCACATTGCCGCGCCTTCGTTGGCCGTCGAGCCCGGCAGCGGTATCGAAGGCATCATCATGGAACGCCAAAGCACCGCCTATTTTCCCGGCGGCAAAATCACCATGCTGCCCGACAACTGGATTGCCTCTTTCAGCCTCGATGCCGGTGCATACCGCCCCGCCGTGAGCATTTATTTCGACGTGGACGCCGACTTCAACATCGGCGCGCCCGAACATAAAATCGAAGCCGTTTACATCGCCGAAAACCTGCGTATTCAAGCCATTGAGCCGCATTTCAATACCGAAACCGGTTTGGATGCCGAAGGGCAGGCCATGTTCAACCACCACCGCGATTTAATCTGGCTGCACCAATTTGCCGTCGCCCGCCAAAAAGCCCGCGGCAAATACGAGCCGGAACGCGCCGTTCAATACGATTACAGCATCGAATTGAACGCAGACGGCAGCGTAGGCGTGGCCCGCCGCGAACGCGGTTCGCCCATCGACACATTGGTGAGCGAAATGATGATTCTCGCCAACAGCACATGGGCCGAAATGCTCGATGCCAACCACCTGCCCGGCCTGTTCCGTGTGCAGCCCGGCAACAGCAAAGTGCGCATGAGCACCAAATCCGAACCGCACAGCGGCATGGGCGTGCAACATTACGGCTGGTTTACCTCGCCGCTGCGCCGCGCCGCCGACTACATCAACCAAAAACAGCTTATCAGCCTGATTTCAGACGGCCTGCCGCTGTTTGAGCACAACGATGCCGACCTGTTTGCCGCCCTGCGCGATTTCGATTCGGCCTATACCGCCTATGCCGATTTCCAGCGGCAGATGGAAAGCTATTGGAGCTTGGTGTATGTGCAGCAGGAAAACATCAAAGAGCTGAAAGCCACGCTGTTGAAAGAAGACTTGGTGCGTATCGACGGCCTGCCGCTGGTGGCCCGCGCCACCGGCATTCCGTTCGACGCGCTGCCCAAATCGCAGATGCTGCTGTCGGTAACGGAAGTGGATGCAGACAAACAGTTTATCGCGCTGAACTACCTGAAAACCGTTGTGCCTGATGCGGCTTGATGCGGATCAGTTTGCAAGGTTTTGCGTAATCCATTGTAATCATGACGCAAATCAACCGTTGGGGCTGCGCGCCTTTACCGCTTTTTCCGCTTCCCGCATAATGCGGCTGATTGCTTTCATTTACTTCAGACAAGGAAACCGAACATGGCATTTTTGAAATTGACCGAACAAAACGTACAAGGCAAAACCGTATTGATCCGTGCCGATATGAACGTGCCGTTTAAAGACGGTGCCATCAGCGACGACACCCGCATCCGCGCATCGCTCGCGTCGATTCAATATTGCTTGGACAACGGCGCGGCGGTGATCGTGATGTCGCACTTGGGCCGCCCCACCGAAGGCGAGTTCCACCCCGAAGACGACGTAGCGCCGGTTGCCGCCCACTTGGGCAAACTGTTGGGCAAAGAAGTGAAGGTGTTGAACGATTGGCGCGAAAACAAACCTGCGCTCAAAGCCGGTGAAATCGCCATGCTGCAAAACGTGCGCATCAACAAAGGCGAAAAGAAAAACGATTTGGAATTGGGCAAAGCCTATGCCGCGCTATGCGACGTGTTTGTGAACGACGCATTCGGCACCGCCCACCGCGCCCAAGCCTCTACCGAAGCCGTAGCCCAAGCCGCGCCCGTGGCCTGCGCCGGTGTGTTGATGGCCGGCGAATTAGACGCTTTGGGCAAAGCCCTCAAAGAGCCTGCCCGTCCGCTGGCTGCGATTGTGGCCGGCAGCAAAGTATCGACTAAACTCACCATTCTCGAGAGCTTGGCCGACAAAGTTGACCAATTAATCGTCGGCGGCGGCATCGCCAATACCTTCCTGCTGGCTGCGGGCAAGCCCATCGGCAAATCGTTGGCCGAACATGATTTGGTGGAAGAATCGAAAAAAATCATGGAAAAAATGGCGGCCAAAGGCGGCGTGGTGCCGCTGCCGACCGACGTGGTGGTGGCCAAAGCGTTTGCCGCCGATGCCGAAGCAACGGTAAAAAATATCGACAATGTGGCCGAAGACGACATGATTCTCGACATCGGCCCGCAATCTGCCGCAGCCTTGGCCGAAGCCTTGAAAAAAGCCGGCACGGTGGTGTGGAACGGCCCCGTGGGTGTGTTCGAGTTCGACCAATTTGCCGGCGGCACCGAGGTGCTGGCCAAAGCAATTGCCGACAGCAGCGCCTTCTCGATTGCCGGCGGCGGCGACACTTTGGCGGCGATTGCCAAGTTCGGCATTACCGACCAAATCAGCTACATTTCCACCGGCGGCGGTGCGTTCCTTGAGTTTTTGGAAGGCAAAGAGCTGCCTGCCGTGGCGGTTTTGGAAAAACGCGCTTAATCCCGACAGAATGTGAAAACAGGGAAAGCACGGGCTTTCCCTGTTTTTGTTGAATGCCCGTTGCAGGCCGTCTGAAACCGTTTATTTAAGTGAATTGACCATAAACGGTTTCAGACGGCCTGCGGCCTTTGCAAACTCAAGCCGGCCTTAGATATAAAATCCTGTAAAATAAACCGCTTTCCCCATCCGAGTATCTCAAACCTATGCCAGACACCGCCCAGATTATCGCCAGCTACGGCCGCCGCTATACCGTGCGCACCCCCGGCGGCATTCAATATGATGCCACCACCCGCAAAAAACGCGTTGATTTTGCCTGCGGAGATTGGGTGCACATCAGCCCCATCAATCACGAACAGGCGGTTATCGAAGATTATCTGCCGCGCGAAAGCCTGCTCTACCGCCAAGATGCTTGGAAAACCAAACTGATTGCCGCCAATGTCGATAAACTGTTTATCGTTACCGCCGCCGTGCCCGGCCCCAACGAAGCCTTGATCCAGCGTGCGCTGCTGGCTGCCGAAGCCGCCGGTATCGAAGTCGTGATCGTGCTGAACAAAGCCGACTTACCCGAAACCGACGCTTGGCGGCAAAAACTCGGCTTTTACGAATCATTGGGCTACCCCGTAATCGAAACCTGCGCGCTCGACCACGCCGACGCACTCAAACCTTTGATGCAGGGCTACACCAATATTTTTCTGGGGCAGAGCGGTATGGGCAAATCCACGCTCACCAACGCTTTGCTCGGCAGCCAGACTGCCCGCGTGGGCGAAATCTCCACCGCGCTCGATTCCGGCAAACACACCACCACCCATGCCCGCCTGTATGATATTGATGCCGAAACCAAATTAATCGATTCGCCCGGTTTGCAGGAATTCGGCCTGTTCCATCTCGAAGCGCCCCGCCTGCTCGAATATTTTCCCGATTTGCGCCATTTGTCGGGACAATGCCGTTTCCACAACTGCACCCACCGCGCCGAACCCGGATGTGCCGTGAAAGCGGCAGCCGAAACAGGCGCAATACGCGAATCACGGCTGGCGTTTTTACAGCGCATTACCGACGAACTGCTGCGCTAACCATACGCAAAGGCCGTCTGAAAAACCGATTCTCAAACTATACAGCCAATCAAACTTTTTTCAGACGGCCCGAAACCTTTGCCCAATCCATCCGGCCATCCCTATGCTCGACATCCTTTACCGCGACACCCTCTGTATAGCCGTCAACAAACCTGCGGGCATGTTGGTGCACCGCAGCTGGCTCGACCGCCACGAAACCCGCTTTGTGATGCAGACCCTGCGCGACCAAACCGGCCGGCATGTCTATCCCGTCCACCGGCTCGACCGCCCGACCTCGGGCGTACTTCTGTTTGCCTTCGACAGCGAAAGCGCACACTTGCTGTCGCGGCAATTCGAGCAGCAAACCGTGCAGAAAACCTATTGGGCGGTTGTGCGCGGCCATCTGAACGGCAGCGGCCGCATCGACTATCCGCTCAAAGAAGAAGCCGACAAAATCGCCGACCCCTTTTCCGACCCCGACAAACCCGCACAACATGCCGTAACCGACTACCGCTGCCTTGCTCAAACCGAACAGCCGTTCCAATCTGCCGCCCGCTATCCTACCTCGCGCTATTCATGGGTAGAACTCACACCGCATACCGGCCGCAAACACCAGCTGCGCCGCCATCTGAAACACATCTTTCATCCGATTGTGGGCGATACCACCCACGGCGACAATGCCCAAAACCGCGCCGTTGCCGCCCATACCGGCAGCACGCGCCTGATGCTTCATGCCCGCACGCTGGCATTCAATAAGCCTGACGGCAGCGGCAGAATCACCGTCTGTGCAGACGTTGACGGGCAATGGCAGCAGCTCGCCCGCGCTTTCGGCTGGCAGATACCGCCGCCCTAAAGCCCTTGGTGCAGACAAGCCGGTTGCCGGCACCGCCCTTTATCGTCAATCCGCTTGACTTTTATTACGGCGTTGCTGCCTTGCATTAAAGCTAAGTTATTGACCATAAAATAAATAGGCCGTCTGAAACATTTCAGACGGCCTATCCGTTATGGGGGCATACAGGTCGGGCGGTAAGCCGGGTTCTGTCGTCGGACAGCCATTCCTCTAGGCGCACCATTGCTGATACGCTCCAGCAACCTACCCGAACGCTCGGCGAGCAGCGTCAATGCGTTCTGTTTGGTCTTGCTCCGAATGGGGTTTAGCCTGCTGCGCCTTGTTACCAAGTGCACGGTGCGCTCTTACCGCACCTTTTCACCCTTACCTGTGCTGCCGAAGCAGCCATTGGCGGTATTGCTTTCTGTTCCACTTTCCGTCGCATTACTGCGCCCGGCCGTTAGCCGGCATTCTGCTCTTCGGAGCCCGGACTTTCCTCCCCGCAGGCTTTATACGTTGCGCGGCGGCTGTCTGCCCGGCCTGTATGCACGGCGGATTATAACACGGCAGATGGCGCGGCAAACTTCATCAAAACAAATAATCAGGGGTATAATTGTTGGTGCAGTAACGATAAAACCCGCTCGATTTCATTCATCTACAAGGAAAATCAATCATGCACAAAAGCGTTTTACTTTGCCTGTTGATGGGCAGCGCGGCGGCTTTTGCCTCCGCCGCCGATATCCATATCGCAGAAACCGTTCCTTATGAAGACGAAAGCCGTATCGATAACCGCATCACGTCCGAATGCACCGAAATCGGCAGCCGCTTGTCTCAAGCCGTTGAAAAATATGCACGCGAAAATCAAATAACGGTTATACGCGACGGCAACACCGACCCCGAGGTATCTTATGCCAAGCTGCACATCACTTCGGCCATGAGCGCAGGCAATGCTTTCATCGGCCATGCAAAAGGAATGTCGGTTTACGGCGAGCTTTACCGCAACGGCCAACCCGTGCATAAAACCACGTTCAACCGCAACTCCATGGGCGGCATGTTTGCCGGTTTCAAAGGTTCGTGCACCGTACTTTACCGCACCGCCAACGCCTTGGGCAAAGACATCGCCGCTTGGCTGGCCACACAAAACCGCCCCTAAGCCGCCGCCTGTCATAAAAGTTTCAGGCCGTCTGAAAACAGCATTTCAGACGGCCTTCTCTATAATCAATGCTAAAATACACTTTTCCCTTGCCAGCTATGTTCAGACGGCCTCAATGCTCACCGATTTAGAAAAAAACGCCATCCGCGACCATTACCAAAACATCGGTAAAAACCTGCCCAACTTCCGCCCGCGCGCCGCGCAGCGGGAGATGATTGCAGCCATTGCCAACGCCTTTTCGCGCACGCAAACCCGCGCCGAAGGCGAAGAAGCGCCCAAACGCGAAGGCGAGAGCATTGTGGTGGTGGAAGGGCCGACCGGCGTGGGCAAAAGTTTGGCTTATCTTTTGGCCGGCGGCATCATGGCGCAAACGCGTGGCAAGCGGCTGATTGTGAGCAGCGCCACCGTTGCCCTGCAAGAGCAGTTGGTTGACCGCGATTTGCCGTTTTTGGTGGAACAAAGCGGCTTGGAATTAACCTTCGCGCTTGCCAAAGGGCGCGGACGCTATCTCTGCCCCTACAAACTCTACCAGCTCACCCAAAGCAACGCCCAGCAAAACCTGCTCGGCTTCGAAGCCCCCGCCGTGCTGTGGGACAGCAAACCCAAGCCCGAAGAATTGAAGCTGCTGCGCGACATCGCCGACGAATTTTCCGCCCGCCGCTTCAACGGCGACCGCGACACTTGGCCGGAAAAAATCGACGACACCGTTTGGATGAAGGTGAACAACGACAACTACGGCTGCCTCAAAGCCGCCTGCCCCAACCGCCCCGAATGCCCGTTTTATCTCGCCCGCGACACGCTGGAAACCGTTGATGTCGTCGTGGCCAACCACGATTTGCTGATGGTCGATATCAGCATGGGCGGCGGTGTGATTCTGCCCGCTCCCGAAAACAGCTTCTACTGCATCGACGAAGCGCACCACCTGCCCAAAAAAGCCCTGAGCCAGTTTGCCGCCGAGCATTCGTGGAACCAAGCGGTGTGGGCGTTGGAAAAGCTGCCGCCCGTTATCGCCAAAATCGCCGCGTTAACCGACAAAACCGAGCTGGCGAACCTTACCGACGAAGCCGCCGCCGCACTGCTCGAAAGCCTGCACGAATGGCAGTTCCATTTATCCGAAGAGCCTGAATTGAGGCCGTCTGAAAGCAACGAATCGGTGTGGTTATGGCAAGACGGCAAAATTCCCGAAGCGCTCGAATTGGCCGTATCCAACACCGCCATCGCCGCCCGCAGCCTGTATAAACACGCTAACAGCTTGAACGATGCCCTGTCTGCCGCCCGCCGCGACAAAGACCAAAACAGCGCCCAAATCGACCGCCTGAGCACCGAATTCGGCGTATTCCGCGCCCGCATCGAACAAATCACCGCCACATGGGATTTGCTTTCCACCGTGCCCGCCGAAGGCGAAGAACCGCTGGCCAAATGGATAACCCGCCGCCTCGACGACAAAAACGACTACTTTTTCCACGCCAGCCCCATCAGCAGCGCATCGTATCTGGCCAACAACCTGTGGCGGCGCGCCGCCGGTGCCGTGCTCACCTCCGCCACCCTGCAATCGCTCGGCAGCTTCAACCTGATTCTGCGCCAAACCGGCCTGCAATGGCTGCCCGAAACCACCACGCTCGCCCTGCAAAGCCCGTTTGATTTCGACGCGCAGGGCGAATTGTATATCCCGCCCGTACACGCCAGCCCCAAAGACCCCGCCGCGCACACCGCCGCCATCGTCGAATGGCTGCCCAAGCTGATATCGCCCGCCGAAGCCATCGGCACGCTGGTACTGTTTTCCTCGCGCAAACAAATGCAGGATGTCGCCCTGCGCCTGCCCGAAGACTACCTGCCGCTTTTGCTCGTACAAGGCGAATTGCCCAAAGCCGTGCTGCTGCAAAAACACTACCAAGCCATTTCAGACGGCCGCGCCAGCATCATTTTCGGTTTGGACAGCTTCGCCGAAGGTCTCGACCTGCCCGGCGAAGCCTGCGTACAGGTCATCATTGCCAAACTGCCGTTCTCCATGCCCGACAACCCCATCGAAAAAACCCAAAACCGCTGGATCGAACAGCGCGGCGGCAACCCCTTTATCGAAATCACCGTGCCCGAAGCCAGCATCAAACTGGTGCAGGCCGTCGGGCGGCTGATCCGCACCGAGCAAGACTACGGCCGCGTTACCATACTCGACAACCGCGTCAAAACCCAAAACTACGGCCGTCAAATGCTCGCCTGCCTGCCGCCGTTTAAGCGGATAGGTTAAGCCCGCTTCAGGGCTGGAAGCCGGAAAACCAAAACAGGCCGTCTGAAAAATATTGCTGTTTTCAGACGGCCTTATAGCAGTATTTCAATTCACGGCATTTGCTTCTCTATAACCACACAATCCATCTACGCAAAAATGTTACAATACCGCCTTTATTCCACAAGCCTAGCGATATGAAAAAATTTGCCGCACCCAAATCGTTTGAAGAAGCCCTGAAACGTTTAGAAACCCTCACCCAAGCCATGCAGAGCAGCGAAATGCCGTTGGAAGACGCGCTGGCCGCCTATCAGGAAGGCAACGAACTGGTGAAATACTGCCAAGCCAAGCTGGCCGAAGTAGAGCAGAAACTGCAAGTGCTTGATGTGGGCGAACTGAAGGAGCTGAATCTTGAACAAAGCGAATAATCTGCAAGCATGGCAGCTGAAAGCACAGGCACAAGCCGAACTGGTGCTTGAACGCGTGATGCCGTCTGAAAATATTGTGCCGCACACCCTGCACCAAGCCATGCGTTACGTTACCCTCGGCGGCGGCAAACGCCTGCGCCCGCTGCTGGTGCTGGCCGCTTCCGAATTGGGCGATGCCGATACCGAAGCGGTGGAACGGGCAATGGCGGCGGTGGAGCTGATACACGTTTATTCACTCGTGCACGACGATATGCCCGCAATGGACAACGACAGCCTGCGCCGCGGCAAACCGACCTGCCATGTCCAATACGACGAAGCCACCGCCCTGCTCACCGGCGACGCGCTGCAAACGCTGGCTTTCGATGTGTTAAGCCAACCCACAGCCTTGCCGCCCGCGCGCCAACTGAAAATGGTGGGCGTGTTGGCACAGGCATCGGGCAGCCTCGGCATGGCGGGCGGACAGGCGATTGATTTGGCAAACGTGGGCAAGCCGATGAACCAACACGATTTGGAACACATGCACAGCCTGAAAACCGGCGCCCTCATCCGCGCCGCCGTCAAACTAGGCGTACTGGCCTGCCCCGATTTGGATGAAGCCGCCGTGCAGCGTGCCGATCAATACGCCGCCAAGCTCGGTTTGGCGTTTCAAGTGATTGACGACGTGCTCGACTGCGAAGCCGATACGGCGACCTTGGGCAAAACGGCAGGCAAAGATGCGGATAACGACAAGCCGACTTATGTAAAACTGATGGGCTTGGCCGAAGCCCGCCGCCACGCCGAAATACTGATAAGCGAAGCGGTGGAAATGTTAGAAGGATTCGGCGAAAAAGCAGAACACCTGCGCGCATTGGCGCAATTTGTGGTTGCGCGAAAAAACTGATTGGGCAAGCCCCCCGCCGGCTTGATTGCATCACCGCTTAATCGTATCCGCACCGCCAATAAGCAATATATATTATAAAGGGTGCAGACAAATATTCGTGCGTTATTGATATTCGAGGCCGTCTGAACGTTTTCAGACGGCCTCAACCCTTGCCCCGTTTGCTACAATACGCCTCTTCAAGATTCACACCACAAGGCCGTCTGAAATGACCAAACCCGCCGTTTCCCCAATGATGCAGCAATATCTCGACATCAAAGCGCATCACACCGACAAGCTGGTGTTTTACCGCATGGGCGACTTTTACGAGCTGTTTCTCGACGACGCGGTAGAAGCGGCCAAGCTGCTGGATATTACGCTGACCACGCGCGGGCAGATGAACGGCGAGCCGATCAAGATGGCGGGTGTGCCGTTTCATGCCGCCGAGCAATATCTGGCGCGGCTGGTGAAAATGGGCAAAAGCGTGGCGATTTGCGAGCAGACCGGCGAAGTGGGCGCAGGCAAAGGGCCGGTGGAGCGCAAAGTGGTGCGCATCGTTACCCCCGGCACGCTCACCGACAGCGCGTTTCTCGAAGACAAAGAAACCAACCGCATCGTGGCCGTGTGTGCCGACAAAAAGCACATCGGCTTGGCGTGGGCATCGCTGCAAAGCGGCGAATTCAAAGTCAAACTCACCACCGCCGACAAACTGCCCGACGAGCTTGCCCGCTTGCAGGCCGCCGAAATTCTGCTGCCCGACGGCAAAAACGCACCGCCGCTTCAGGCGGCCAATATCACGCGGCTGAACCATTGGCAGTTTGCCGCCGATACCGCCGCCAAACTGCTCACCGATTATTTCGGCTGCCAAGATTTGCTCGGTTTCGGCTTGAATTTGGATGACCATGCCGCCGCCATCGGTGCCGCCGGCGCGCTGCTCAACTATATCCGCCTCACCCAAAACCATTTGCCGCAACATCTCGACGGCCTCTCGCTCGAAACCGAAAACCAATATATCGGCATGGATGCCGCCACCCGCCGCAATCTGGAAATCACCCAAACGCTCACCGGCAAAAAATCGCCGACGCTGCTTTCCGTGCTCGACGACTGCGCCACCCATATGGGCAGCCGCCTGCTGGCTCTGTGGCTGCACCATCCGCTGCGCCACCGCGCCCATATTCAGGCGCGGCAGCAGGCGGTGTTGGAACTGCAAAACCATTATGCAGACCTGCAAGGCCGTCTGAAAAACATTGCCGACATCGAACGCATCGCCGCCCGCATCGCCGTGGGCAACGCCCGCCCGCGCGATTTGGCCGCATTGCGCGACAGCCTGTTTGTTTTGGCCGAAACCGAACTGCCCGCCGGCGGCAGCAGTTTGCTGCAAACCCTGCAAAACGTGTTCCCCGAAACCCTGCCGATTGCCGAAAAACTGCAAGCTGCGATTCTGCCCGAACCCTCGGTTTGGCTGCGCGACGGCGGTGTGATTAACGAAGGCTTCCACGCCGGATTGGACGAACTGCGCCATATCCAAAACCACGGCGACGAATTTTTGCTCGCCCTCGAAGCCCGCGAACGCGAGCGCACCGGCTTATCTACCTTGAAAGTAGAGTTCAACCGCGTGCACGGTTTTTATATCGAACTTTCCAAAGTACAGGCCGAACAAGCACCGACCGATTACCAACGCCGCCAAACGCTGAAAAATGCCGAGCGTTTTATCACGCCCGAACTCAAAACCTTTGAAGACAAAGTATTAACCGCGCAAGAGCAGGCGCTGGCGTTGGAAAAACAACTCTACGAAACCCTGCTGAAAGAACTTCAGACGGCCTTACCGCAGCTTCAAAAAGCCGCCAAAGCCGCCGCCTCGCTGGACGTATTGTCCACCTTCGCCAAGCACGCCGAAGAGCGCGGTTACGTTTGCCCCGAATTTGCCGATTACCCTTTAATCGAAATCGACAACGGCCGCCATCCCGTCGTCGAACAGCAAGTGCGCCACTTCACCGCCAACCACACCGCCCTCGACCACAAACACCGCCTGATGCTGCTCACCGGCCCCAATATGGGCGGTAAATCCACCTACATGCGCCAAGTGGCCTTGATTGTGCTGCTGGCACACACCGGCGCGTTCGTGCCTGCCGACGCAGCCAAAATCGGCACCATCGACCAGATTTTCACCCGCATCGGCGCGTCCGACGACTTGGCCGGCAACCGCTCTACCTTCATGGTGGAAATGAGCGAAACCGCCTACATTCTGCACCACGCCACCGAACAATCGCTGGTATTGATGGACGAAGTCGGCCGCGGCACTTCCACCTTCGACGGCCTCGCCCTCGCGCAAGCCATCGCCGAACATCTGATTCAGAAAAACAAATCGTTCAGCCTGTTTGCCACCCATTATTTCGAGCTGACCCGCCTGCCCGAAGCCCATGCCACCGCCGTGAACATGCACTTGTCGGCATTGGAAGAAGGGCAGGACATCGTGTTCCTGCACCACATCGAACCCGGCCCCGCCAGCAAAAGCTACGGTATCGCCGTTGCCAAACTCGCCGGCCTGCCCGCCCGCGCGTTGAAGTCCGCCCACAAACATTTAAACGAACTCGAAGCCCAAGCCGCCGCCAACCGCCCGCAGATGGATATTTTCAATATGATGCCGTCTGAAAACCAAGATACGGCATGGGAGGAAAACGAAACCGAACCGGCATCCGCGCCTAATCCTGCATTAGAAGCACTCAAAGCCGTCAACCCCGACGAACTCTCGCCGCGCGAGGCTTTGGAATGGGTGTATAAATTGAAGGGCTTGGCCGGTTAAAACATGTGGCCGATTCGCTTGCGAAACGGTGTTTTTGGTTAAAGTTTGCCCGCCAAGCACACCTGCAACGCACCTCAAGGAACTATTTTCCCGTACAAGGGTCATTCGAATAAATAAGCCTCTATGAAATAGTTGCGTGTTATGCGGTATGTGTTCCCCCAATTTCTCAAACCGCATCTGCATCCGGCTGTTTCGGGAGGTTTTTTCAATTTACAGTCCGTAACCGGTTGCAAGGATTTTCATCATGAATTTATCTTTTATCATTCCGATTTATAACGGGGGGAAGTTCATTGAAAATTTGGGCAGTAACATCAAAAACATTCACCAAGCCATTGATGATGTGGAATTTATCATTGTGAACGACGGCTCTACCGACGACACTTCCGAAAAACTGCACCGCTTCTTAAATGACCATCCCGAAATATCGGCCCGTTGCCGGCTGATCGAATGCGAAAACGGCGGAGTCAGCCGCGCCCGCAATCAGGCTTTGGATCAGGCCGTAGGAAGATATGTGATGTTTATGGATCACGACGATAACGTCGATGCGGTTAAATTGGGCGGTTTGTTCAACAGCCTGTGCGTGCAGGATGCCGATATTCTGCATTTCAACTGCCGTTATCCCGTAAGCGGACACAGACAAACCGTCGATACTAACCGCTTTATGGTTGATTTTCCGTTTGTATCGTATGTGTGGGGCTATATTTACAGACGCAGCCTCATCGAAAATATCGGCCTACGTTTCAACGAAAACATGAAATATCTCGAAGACGGGCTGTTTGTGCTGGCATATCTCTTCCAAACCGATAAAATCATGGTGAGCGACGAACAGGTTTACGATTATGTAGATAATCCCGATTCGGCTATGCGGGCGCAACGCAGCGACGCACAAAATAAAAAGTTTCTTGATGATGTGTCGTCGGCCGTAAAAGGCTACACCGAGTTGGCAGAAAGCCGCAGCAACTCGCCGGTTTACAGCCGCTTGAAAGAAATACGCGATTCGTTTTTGTTTATTTATATTGTGAACATGTTGAAACTGAATCTCGGCAAAAAAGAATTTTTCAGCCGCCTGCAAAATGTCGGCTACGATTTCAAGATGGCCAATTATCCGAGCAAATTCAATAACCGCCTGCCGGTAAGAATGCTGTGCGGTTTATTCAGAAGCAAGCCGCTGCTGAACCTGACCCTGCAAACCGGTGCATTCAACCTGTTGAGAAAATTTGTATAATCCGTATCAATATTGAAGGCCGTCTGAAAAACATATTTCAGACGGCCTCCAATTTTATGTTTTTCCGAAACCTTCCGATTTATCGCTTTCGGTCAAACCAGATTCTGCGGATGCCCCGCCACAAAGCGATTGATGTTTTCCGTCAACATATCAAACAGGCGGTTGCGCGCTTCCAAGCTGCCCCAAGCCATGTGCGGCGTTACAATCAAATGCGGCAGGCGTGCTTTTAGCAAGGGGTTGCCGTGGCGCGGCGGCTCTTCGGTTAATACATCCACCCCCGCACCGCCGAGCTGACCGTATTTCAACGCGGCCACCAAAGCCGCTTCATCTACCAAACCGCCGCGCGCGCAGTTGATCAGCAACGCACCCGGTTTCATGTGTTGCAGCTCCGCTTCGCCTATCATACCGGCGGTTTCGTCGGTTAGCGGGCAATGCAGCGACACCGCATCGGCACAACCCAGAGCCTCGTAAAACGGCAAATAACCCTCGCGCACGCTGCGGGCATGTTTATGTTCGCCGAACACCACGTTCATACCGAAAGCCCGTGCGTAACCGGCCAGCTTGACGCCGATACCGCCCTTGCCGAATATGGCCAGCGTTTTACCGTTCAAATCCCGCATGGGCGCACCGAAATGGCAGAAAAAAGGCGACCGCTCCCAAATGCCTGCCGATAAATCCCGCTGATAGGCGGGCAGATTGCGCATCAATGCAATCATCAGCATAAAAGCATGTTCGGCAACCGAATCATTGCCGTAATTGCGGATATTGCACACCGCTACGCCCGCTGCTTTGGCCGCCGCAACGTCGATGTTGTTGACGCCCGTAGCCGATACCGCAATCAGTTTTAAATTCGGGTTGTCGGCGATATGTTGCGAATCAATAACAGTTTTATTGGTAATCACAATATCGGCGCCTTCGATACGGGCGGCCACATCTTCGTTTTCGGTATAGGCATATTCTTGAATTTCGTGGCTAAAATCAAACGCAAAAGGCCGTTCTACCAAGGTTCCCCGATCCAGAACCACAATTTTCCATGTCAACATAATTACTCTTTGCTATTAGTAAATGATAATTAATAAAAAATAGCTAAATAAACATTGTCAGAATCAAATTCATCATCTGCCGGTTCATTATTTAAGATACTTCGCATTGTACAGATTAAAATTTTTTCAGACGGCCTCGAACCGTATAACCGAATTTTTAAGCGTCTGTTCCCAATATTCCTGCCCAACAGTTTTTCAAAACAAAACCGCAGGCAACAGACGGAAACTTTGAACAGACCCTAAGGACATACCCATGTTGAAAACCATTACCTTCGCCATTCTACACTTCGGCGTAGCCTTCAGCGTAACCTATATACTCACGGGCAGCATCGGCATTTCCGGTGCGGTTGCCCTCATCGAACCGATTGCCAATACTTTCGTGTTTTATTTTCACGAAAAAGCATGGTGTCGTTACGAGCGTAAGAAAAACATCCGTTCCCAAAGCAGCCCCTTTCCGCTTCACCAGTGCGTAGGCGCAGACACATACAGCCAATCCACTTAAGAAAAGCACATTCCAACCTTCACACCGCCCGACGCGAAGCAAAGGTTTTCCCGCAAGTTGGTGCTATGTTATTCTTGCCACTCCCAACCGAGACCTTCGCACCATTATCCGAGGCGTATTTCAGCGTTGTGCTGCCACGCCTTCAACTGCACCGCAGATGGGCGTTTTGCAAAGGTCTATAACCTAAATCAAAGATGAAAGAAAAACATGAGCCTGATTATTGAAGATATCCAAACCGGCCACGGCAAAGAAGCCGTAAAAGGCAAAGAAATTACCGTACACTACACAGGGTGGCTGGAAGACGGCACCAAATTCGATTCCAGCCTCGACCGCCGCCAGCCCTTAACCATTACCCTCGGTGTGGGTCAAGTGATTCAAGGCTGGGACGAAGGATTCGGCGGCATGAAAGAAGGCGGCAAACGCAAACTCACCATCCCGCCCGAAATGGGCTACGGTGCCCACGGAGCGGGCGGTGTGATTCCTCCCCATGCCACACTTGTTTTTGAAGTGGAATTATTGAAAGTGTATGAATAAGCCGGCAGGCAGAAAATAACAACAGGCCGTCTGAAAAACATTTTTCAGACGGCCTGAAGCTTTTAATCCAATCATAAAAACCGGATGCTTATCCAATAAGCATTAAGAAATACGCTCGATTTTCGCACCCACTTGACCGAGTTTGGTTTCAATGTGCTCGTAACCGCGGTCAAGATGATAAATACGCTCCACAACCGTTTCACCGTCGGCAACCAAACCCGCGATAACCAAGCTGGCAGAAGCACGCAAGTCGGTAGCCATCACCGTTGCGCCCGAAAGCCTTTCAACACCTTTCACAATCGCCGTATTGCCTTCCGCAGAAATATTCGCACCCATACGGTTCAACTCCGGCACATGCATAAAACGGTTTTCAAAAATCGTTTCCACCACCTTGCCCGTGCCTTCGGCAATCGCATTCATCGCCATAAACTGCGCCTGCATGTCGGTCGGAAAACCCGGGTGTACAACCGTGCGGATATCCACAGCCTTCGGACGCTGCTGCATATCGATAGAAATCCAATCGTCGCCCGCCTCGATAACCGCACCCGCTTCAACCAGCTTGTCGAGTATCACTTCCATGGTTTTCGGCGCAGCATTACGCAGCACCACTTTACCGCCCGTCATCGCAACCGCACACAAAAACGTACCCGCTTCAATACGGTCGGGAACCACGCTGTGCTCGCAGCCGTGCAGCTCTTTCACGCCCTCAACCGTCATCACAGAAGTACCGATGCCGCTGATTTTCGCACCCATTTTGACCAAACATTCGGCCAAATCCACCACTTCAGGCTCAATGGCGCAATTTTCCAAAACCGTTGTGCCTTCAGCCAAAGTAGCAGCCATCAACAGGTTTTCCGTGCCGCCGACCGTTACCACATCCATCACCACCCGCGCACCTTTCAGACGGCCTTTGGCTTTCACATAACCGTGTTCAATGGTAATTTCGGCCCCCATCGCTTCCAAACCCTTCAAATGCTGGTCCACAGGCCGCGAACCGATGGCACACCCGCCCGGCAAGCTCACCTGAGCCTCGCCGAAACGCGCCAACGTAGGGCCGAGCACCAAAATCGAAGCACGCATGGTTTTCACCAATTCATAAGGAGCAACCGTATTGTTTACCGTGCCCCCGTTGATTTCAAATTCATGCACGTTATCAGTCAACACCCGCGCACCCATGCCTTGCAACAGTTTTTGGGTAGTTTTCACATCGCGCAGCATGGGTACGTTTTTCAGGCGCAAAGTGCCTGCGGTGAGCAAGCCTGCGCACATCAGCGGCAGGGCGGCGTTTTTGGCGCCGGATACGGTGATTTCGCCGTTTAACGGGCCGTTGGCGGAGATTTTGAGTTTATCCACAGTGGTTCTTTCGGTAATTCAACACCGGCACATGCAATTTGCAAACCAAGGCCGATGCGGTCAGTGTTTCAAATCAATTAAAAATAAACGTGCAATTATAAAGTATTCCGGCTGATTCAAATACGGCTCGGTAACATTTGACAGGCAGGTTTTTGGTAAAAATACGCTTGGATAAAGAAAAAGATTGCTGGCTCTCTCTTACTATTTAGGCAAAGTAATTTGTCATGTCACGGCAATAACCTTACATTCCTAAGAGTGGAGCCTAAACGAAAATCAATAGGCATCGATTGACTATTAAACACGACCTAAAGTGATAGCCCAATTAACTTCCGATATCCAAAAAAAGAAATTAATCTTATATATAATTTTTGATTATCTAAAAGCGTAATGATTAAACTTTTCTTATTTTTCCACTTTAAAGAAGGGGCTGAAGTAGATTAGCCCTAAACACCACACCAAAGCCGCAAAGTTTTTAACTGCTGCTTTGGTGTCCCGAAGTTAAAACGAAACTCACATTCTTTCAAGAACAGAGGAAAAGATTTTCGGTCAATTCCGTTGTATTTGCGCAAGACACGTTTCGCCTGATTCCAAAAATTCTCAATGCCGTTGATATGGTTGTGTCGGTCGGCAAACTTTTTGCTGTGATTAATCCTGTGATGGTGAAAACCGCTGACATCCAACACGTCGTAACTGCTCAGGCAGTCCGTATAAACTACGCTATCAGGTGTAATTTTCCTTGTAATAACAGGAAATAAACTTTCCTTTCGGGCATTATTCACTACAACCGTATAAACCTTACCTCCACGTTTAAGGATACCGAAAACCACCACTTTACCTGCTGCTCCCCTACCGCGCTTTCCTTTACGCTTACCGCCGAAATAGCTCTCATCCAATTCTATAGTGCCCTCAAAAACCTGATCTGCTTCCAAAGCCAAATGATGGCTGATAACAAGACGGATTTTACGGTAGAAGAGAATAGCCGTATTGGGCTGAATACCCAAGATATCGGCAGCAGAACGTGCGGTTACTTCCAATACAAAATATTCAAGCAGTTTTCTTTGCAGACTCTTCTTTAACTTACAGTGGGTTATCTTCATTTTGGCAGCCTATCATGACTGCTAATCTACGTCAGCCCCTTAAAGAATCCATATCTGCCATAGAATAATATGGTCTAACAAATGATGTTTGGTCTATTAACTTGCCAGAAAAATTGAATAATAAAACATAATATCCTGCTTCAAAAGGACAAAGCATGAAATCTCTTACAATTAATAAATATCCTATTTCATTAAGATAAAACTCTTTTTCTATTTCACTATATTCATTTTTATTCAATAAGATATATTGATTCTTATCTGTAAAATACATATTAAAAGATTCATCAGTATGACTATATTCAATCCTAAATTGATGAGACTCTTGATAATCATTCATTATCAATTCCTGCACTCTTCTCAAAATCATTTATTTTCAGTTTACAAAATATAAAATTTTTACTTTTAAAAGGGAATAGCAACATTAGAAACAGAGAAATATATAATATCAACCATAATGAAAACGCAAGATTATTTCCTTTATATACGGTTGAGAAAGCGATATCAATGAAACTTGCCGTTTCCATAAACATCAGGATGCAAAAAGAAATAATCATGCTGAAGAGCATGAATAAAATACTTAATTTTCTGTTTACAAGGAAAAATATGGATGAAATAGAATTAGCTACAAGTAAAAATACAGATGCTATTATGATTAAAACATGATCACTCTCTCCTGATCCTTGCAGGTCTGATATTTTGTACAAATCACTATTTTCCAAATATGAATGTATGTATAATCCGCCCGAATCGTTTATAAATAAACTTAATATCGCTAAAATCAAGCTCATTAAAATGATTGAACATAAATAAAACATTAAATTATTTTTTCATTTCGCCGAATTTCTTTATTTCAAAGCATTGGCAGATGTAGTTGATGAAGAAGGCTATATCCACCATTTTATAACGAAAGCATATCAATAAGTAACTTTTCAGCCGATTGTTCAGCGTTTTAGTAACAGATAAGGCCGTCTGAAACACCAGCATTTCAGACGGCCTTTATGTTTTTACCGTACAACTTTTAAAATTATGTCGTAAGCGATTATTGTATTTTTATCATTTAATCATATACTGTTTGTCCGGTTTCAAAAGCCTGATGAAGCTTTGCCTCCGGAAGATGTATTTTTTGCTCTCCTTTTTCTAAATAAGCATCAGTCAACTTCAATCTGCCGTTAAATTTCAATTTTAGTACACCAAAGTCATGTGACGCAGGTACCTGCTCATTATTCGTTCGAGTACGACCAGGAAACTGGGTTTGGAATATGCGGTAGAGTTTATTGAGACTTTTATCATCGTATGTGTTCAGATATTGACCATCTTGCCATGCAGGTATATCAATCATGTTTAGCTTTATCGACCAACGTTTACCAGTTTCTTTTTCAATGACCCAAAACCAAATGGCGGTAGGTATAGCTTTAAGTGTGTTTTTAGCCTCTACCACCGCATCTTTGCCAATTACCGGTCCTTTTTCTGTATTAGCAAACTCTACATAATACTCTCCGTTCCATTCGCCACCATCAACTTCGATATCTAAATACCAAGGGTATTTAACCTGCATCTGCTTATACCATTCAGCGGAAATCTTTTTGTGACCAACCATATAGGTATAGTAAAAATTAGAGAAATCACTCATGGTACGATTGAGGTATTCTTTTCGGTTTTTCGGATCCAAATCGTATCGCAAACTGCTTTCCCAATGGCTGTTACCACTCTGTTTAGCCTCTTCAATTGTAGGAAATACCTGTTCAGCCTGCCAAGAAACCAACTCTTTACGGGCACTAGCAGTAAAAGCATTCAGCGTTACCCAACCGTCAGGAGCAATAGCTATTTCGAGAGTGTCATAAACAGCCCGATCAGCAGTTGTTTCACCGGGTATAGTAAGATGAAAAAATTCCTTAGTCATCAGTTCCTTAATCTGTTCCGTTGGCAGCGGCTCATCCAACTGATAAAACTTATTTTCAAACCGGCTATAATATGTAAGCCCCAATCGCTGTGGCAGTAACCCAAAGCGGGGATTACCTCCCATCGGTATATCACCACGCCCCCAAGCTCCACCGCCACCATCTATACTACGTACAATCGTGCCATCGTTTCGATAAAAATCTGTGCTGTATTTCGAAGTCGCATAAATAGCATCTGCATCCAGACCTAAACTCTTATCTGGCTGATAGACAAACGTTGCATCAGCCATTCTTACTCCCCATGAGAATCCATTCATTTTTCTTACCTCATCAACACCCCAATACATAATGCCTATTAATAAATAAATTATCGCCACACTGCTTAACAGCCAATTTTTTAATGCGCCTCTAAACTTCATAAATGCTAACCCTGATGTGTTTTGCGATAGGGTAGACCATCTTTGAGCCGCAATTCATAGCCTGTTTCGTTTTTAGCTGACCAATGGATAAATCTATTACGAAATGCTTTAGCATAACTCTCTGGCAACGCCATATTAATTGATTGCCCCCAACCATTAGCAGCAGCACGCATAATTTTTGCCGGCATAGTATTTAATAAACTCTGAATTTCCTTGTGAGGACTTTGTTCAATCTTTTCAGCTTTATCTTTATCGAACTGTACATTGACAGCGTATTTTTCCGCCATCAATCTCATAGCTTTAAAGGGAACTTTGTGGTAATGATTGGATACGCTGCTGCGGGATACATACAAGGTAGCGGGAGTATAGAAATTTTTCCCATGTTCGTCTTTAATCGAGACCTGTGCTTTATAAGACGTCTGCTCATCTGTATAAAACCCCTGTTTAACAAACCATCTTTTCAAAAGGCTTGCAGCATCTCCAGAAGCCATGAAAGATTCCTTACTGTTATTTGGATAGCTACCTCCAATATCAGCATGAGCACCGTTGAGCGCAACTTCAAAGCCGAAGCCCTGCTTAACCGCACTTCTAATAGTAGTAAGCGAAAAATATTTGCGGTATTCATCAAGCGCCGTAATGTGAAACACTTTATCAGCATAACCACGGGAAAAATTCAGATGTAGTTCGCTAACATCTTCAAATAAATCTCGCTCGCGCTCAATCACTTTATATTCAGGAATCATCATACCAGGATGATAAGACGATACTGTATCAAACAACCCGACAAAGCCCACAGTAATATTGGCACTCTTCAGATTCCAGCCTTTAAAACGCTGAGGCTGGCTTTTAACCAAATGGATGAAATAGCGAGCAGCAGCAGCTCCCCGGCTGAAACCAAACACATTGAGCCTAATAATAGCAGGAATAATGGTTCCATGATCACCACGAACCTGTGTTTGAATCTTTTCAAATGATTGCTCAACTCTTTGCTTAATACCCGTGCTTCCACTCCCCATAGCAAAGCCTTTGGTTGAATCAGTGTAGAGCTTTCTCTTCTGCTCTTTACTCGCCTGTTGTGACTGAGCCGCGGCCTGTATTCTTTTACGATCCTCCTCATTAATGTCGTTTGCCCCCGTGCCTATGCCTTCAATATAGACCCAACTAGTTCGAGGAATCCTTCGAGCTCTACTGTTAAACAAGTGAGCAACATTAGAATAATCATTAAAATAACTCTCGTAATCATCCTTATCTTTGTTCGCATATTTAGTAGTGTTTTTTCTACGATCTTCAATGTTATAGAGGTTATTTTTAGTGCCATCAAAAAACACATTAACCGTAAGAGTGCTGCCCTGGACTTGGACTTGCGAAAGATTCCGCCCGTTACTGCTGGCATGACCCTGAACAGTTTGTCTCTGTTGAGGGGATTTTCCCTTTGTTTCAAATCCCATGTTTACTCCTTTCTAACCTATCCAATATTGGTATTTTGGGATAATCTCATTCAGCAGACGGTAGATTATTATGCCATTAAAAATTAAAAAAACTGCAACACTCCATTTGAAATAAATTTTATCGTTCATTTTAACAATCAAATAGCTGTTAATTATTAAAAAGGCAACATATTTACCAAATGAATCCCACATTGCTCCAACCATCAACCACGACATGACTTACCCTTTCGGCCTATCTACTTATCAACATGATCTTCGTTTGTATCTGCTTCGAAAAGCATATCTTCAATATTACTTCCAGTATAAACCCGGATGGCTTCACCCCTACTATTGGTAAATCCTCTATAAATTTCACCACTTGCCGTGGTAATTTTATAAGCAAAATTTGGAATAGGCTTACCTAATTCATCAACAAGCACAAACATTTCATCATTACCTGGGTTGGGCATTTCTGTTGGGTAATCCATTGAGTGGTTTCCAGTAACGTTAAATGGTGCTCTAAATCGTATTAAATTAGGACAGCCTATTTCTACATTACCATCTTTAATCTTTATATACCCCCCCCCACTAGTAAGCAGGATTTCTTTTTTAGCTGCAATAATTACTTTTTCTTCACTACTAGTTACTACAGCATCTTTCAAAGCATTCAACTGAAGTTCATCGTTTTGAGCCTGTATAGCAACCTTACCTCGATTAGCTTGGAATCTGGCACCACTATTTTGAGCAAAAAGATTGACACTTTCAGCAGCGTGAACAGTAAAGTTTTTACCAGCACTAATATTAGTGTCCCGGCCACTGATATGGTGAATATGTTTATTGGCTGTATGGAGTTGGCTTTGTTTTGTTACTGATGCAATCCCATTCGGAGCAGACTGAATAATACCCGCTTGCTTGAGTTCTTTTAAGCTGTTTTCTAATTGCTCTATCTGGGCTTTTGTTTCAGCTAGCTCACTTTTAGCTGACTGAGCAGCTTTATTCAAGCCTTGTGCAAGCCCCATCATTTCTTCTAATATGGCGTAAGCTACATCCATATCCAACACCTGTCCCGAAGCCTGATTTTGGGCGTCGGCACTGATGAACAAGCCTTTGCCCGCCCTTAGTGCACCCCAACTGTCGGTACGCAGCTCGAAGCCTTCGCCGTTGTCGCCGCGTTTTTGTCTCTGGCTGTCGACGATATGGCCGAGGTTGAGTTGGGTTTTGCCGTATTCGGTCGCCAGTTTGATATGCTCCTGCCCCTGTTTGTCTTCCATCCGCAGTTTGTTGTTCGCCCAAGTGCGGATGACGTTGCGGGTGTTCCAATCGGCAGGTACGTGGTCGGGGTGGGAGCTGTCGTGCATCACGCCACTGATGTAGGGTCTGTCGGGATTGCCCTGTACGAACGACAGCATCACTTCGGTGCCTTCGTGCAGCGGGAAGTGTTGGCCGTAGTCGGGGCCGGCATAGGGTTTGGCCAGGCGGATGGGACGGCTTTCTCCGCCCGGGCTCCATTCGTCGAGGTCGAACGGCAGTTTGACGCGGTAGCGCCCCATGTTGTCGATATAGGCGTATGTGTAGTTGCCGGGGCTGGTGACTCTGGCGGGTAGGCTGCCCTGTATCTTAGGCAGCGGGGTGATGCGTTCGGGGCGGAAGATGCTGTCGGCGGGGATGGCGGTGAAAGTATGGCTGTATGCTTGGTCGCGGCTGCCGCTGTGGGTGAGTGACACCGCCAACCAGCCGTTGGGCGCTTCGCTGAAGCTCGGGGCCGTCTGAAACACCAGGCCGGGGCTGAGGGCGGTAATGTTGCCGCTGCCGGAGGCAACAATACGGCGGCTGTAGTCGAGCTGTTGCAGTAAGGCCGTCTGAAGTTGGGCTTCTGCGGGTGTCTTTTGATGCAAACCCCAATGGCTGTCGCTGCCGAGTAAGACGCTGCTGTCGCTTTCCTTATCTTTAGCTGTTACTTGGGACGACAAATCGGTATCGGCATCGCGGTAGTTGTAGTCGCCGACGCGGATGGATTCGAGGATGGGGTTGTGTTTTACCTGTAAGGCGAACACCGCTTCGGCTCCGACGCTCTCCAATCCGCCGTGGGGGCGGTAGGGATAGGGAAAGGTATTACCGCGAAAATAATGGGCGGTATCGTCACCGAATACCGCCACATCGCCATATTGGGCATTCTGCTCGAAGGCGTACCAGATGCCTTCTTCTTCGCACAGCCGGTTGAGAAAGGCGAAGTCGCTTTCCTGATACTGGGTCACATACTCGCGCACACCGTATTCGCGTGAGGTATTGAAACGGAAATCAACGCCGGAGAAGCCGTGGTGTTTCAGCAGCGACGAAATAATGTCGGGCACGTTTTGGTTTTGAAACAGACGCGAAGTGCGGTGATGCTTCAATGCGGCGATGCGGGGTTCCAATACCATGCGGTAACGGGTTTCGTCGGCCGATACCGACAACTTCTCGCAGGAAGTGATGATGCCGCTCCATTCCTTCAACGGCTCGGGAGCCAACATCCCTTCGATCAATCCCAACACATCAGAGCTTACCGGCGTCACCGTAAACTTAGCCGCCTGGTTGATGTACGACGACAGCGGCAAATCGGCATCGGCGGAAGTGAGTTCGATGTCGAGACGGTAGGCTGTATTCAATGCTTCGGTGGCGGTGAAGGAGACGACGGAGAGGGAGGGGCTGAAACGGGAGAAGGTGAGGTGGTAGGATTGGGTTTGGGTCATCGCGGGCGTTCCAAAGCGGTGTGTACAAAGGGAAATTATGCTTTAGAAATATAGCAGAACGGATATTTATTTTCCATTTGCATATGATAAAAGGCCGTCTGAAAGTTTCAGACGGCCTTTGCACAAAAAAAGATAAATTTAAAACTTGTAAAATGTGAGTCTGTTAAAACCCTACATACTGCTTGGAAACAACATACGTTATTGATTTGTATTTATATGTTGTAGATTGATTTTGGTGGGTCCGGTGGGGTTCGAACCCACGACCAAGGGATTATGAGTCCCCTGCTCTAACCCCTGAGCTACAGACCCGGTTAGAAAGGAAAGGGTGCTATTGTAGCACAATTTGCTGCTTGAACAAGGCCGGGCCTTTGCAAAATCTCCGGATGCGTATACGGTTCAAGGCGGGTAGCACGGCGCGCAGACATAGCGCATGCCGATACTGAATGCTGTGGCATCCGGTGTGTTTGTTATAATGAACAAACCTTAAATTTGTTTAAAACTGCTGCCTGCGCCACGAGCCGGTGCAATGGCAGGCTTGGGAAAGCATGTAACGGTTTATCGAACCGCAGCGGCCTCCCAAACCGTTTTCAGACGGCCTCGAAAGTAATCTTAATGAAATACAACGATCTGCGTGATTTTATTCAAAAGCTTGAGCGGGAAAACAAACTCAAGCGTATCGGTTTGCCGGTTTCTCCCCATTTGGAAATGACCGAAATCGCCGACCGCGTATTGCGCTCCGGCGGGCCGGCGTTATTGTTTGAAAATCCGGTGCGGAAAGACGGTTCGCGTTACGATTTTCCCGTGCTGGCCAATCTGTTCGGCACGCCCGAGCGGGTGGCGATGGGCATGGGTGCGGCGGATGTGTCGCAATTGCGCGAAATCGGCAAAACGCTGGCTTATCTGAAAGAACCGGAGCCGCCCAAAGGCATTAAAGACGCGTTTTCCAAACTGCCGCTGCTGAAAGACATTTGGAGCATGGCGCCGAATGTGGTGAAAAAAGCGCCGTGCCAAGAAATCGTGATTGAAGGCGACGATGTCGATTTAAACAAACTGCCGATTCAGCATTGTTGGCCGGAAGACGTTGCACCGTTGGTAACATGGGGGCTTACCGTTACCCGAGGCCCGCATAAAAAACGCCAGAATTTAGGCATTTACCGCCAGCAGCTTATCGGCAAAAACAAGCTGATTATGCGCTGGCTGGCACACCGCGGCGGCGCGTTGGATTTTCAGGCGCATAAAAAAGCCCACCCCGGCGTGCCGTATCCGGTGGCGGTGGTGTTGGGCTGTGATCCGGCCACCATTTTGGGGGCGGTAACGCCGGTGCCGGATACCTTGAGCGAATATCAGTTTGCCGGTTTGCTGCGTGGTTCGCGTACCGAATTGGTGAAATGTATCGGCAATGATTTGCAAGTGCCTGCGCGTGCCGAAATCGTGCTCGAAGGCGTTATCCACCCCGATGAAACCGCGCTGGAAGGGCCTTACGGCGACCACACCGGCTATTACAACGAACAGGATTGGTTTCCGGTGTTTACGGTGGAACGCATTACCATGCGCGAAAATCCGATTTACCACAGCACTTATACCGGCAAACCGCCCGACGAACCTGCCGTGCTGGGCGTGGCCTTAAACGAAGTGTTCGTGCCGCTGTTGCAAAAGCAGTTTCCCGAAATCGTCGATTTCTACCTGCCGCCCGAAGGCTGTTCGTACCGTATGGCCGTGGTCAGCATCAAAAAGCAATACGCGGGCCACGCCAAACGCGTGATGATGGGCTGCTGGAGTTTTCTGCGCCAGTTTATGTACACCAAATTCATTGTGGTGGTGGACGACGATGTGGACTGCCGAGACTGGAAAGAAGTGATTTGGGCGATTACCACCCGCATGGATCCCGTGCGCGATACGGTATTGGTGGAAAACACGCCGATCGATTATCTCGACTTTGCCAGCCCCGTTTCAGGCTTGGGCGGCAAAATGGGCTTGGATGCCACCAACAAATGGCCGGGCGAAACCGACCGCGAATGGGGGCGCGTGATTGAACGCGATAAAGCTACGGTGGCGAAAGTGGATGCGATTTGGAACGAACTGGGTTTGTGATCAGGCGTTTCAAGTCAAATAAATACTTGTTGATAACATGCGTTGCACAATGAATTTCATGCCGATGCGATTCTACAAACCAAACGCATCGGCATGAAATTCAATGTGCACGTCTATAAAGCTGGCAACAAAATAATAGCCGTGATCGTAGCCTTTGCGCAGGTTAAACTGCACATTGAAACCGTTGGCGCGGGCGGCAGATACAAATTTTTCGGGCTGCAATTCTTGCGGATAAAACGGATCGGCATCCCCCTGATCTATCAACACCGGCAGCTTATGCCCAACCTTCCCGACCAATTTTGTGCTGTCGTACTGCGCCCAAAGGCTTTCGTTTGCACCCAAATAAGCGGTAAAAGCCTGCCTGCCCAAAGGCGTTTCGCTCGGATTCACAATCGGGGCAAGTGCCGACACGGCCGCATAGCGGTTAGGGTTGTTCAAAGCAATGTGTAACGCACCGTGCCCGCCCATACTGTGCCCGACAATGCTGCGCTGATTATTCACGGGAAAATGCGCTTCGATAAGTTCGGGCAATTCGTGCGCCACATAATCATACATTTGGTAATGCTGCGCCCACGGTTCTTGAACGGCATTCACATAAAACCCTGCTCCCAAACCGATTTCGCCATTGCCTTGCGGCACACCTTCGCCGCGGGGGGAAGTATCGGGAACCACCAAAGCCATGCCCCAATGTGCGGCAAAACGCTGCGCCCCCGATTTAACCGAAAAGTTTTCATCGGTGCAGGTTAGACCCGACAGCCAATACAGCACGGGCACGCGGTAGCCCTGCAAAGCCTGCGGCGGCAGGTAAACGGAAAACGCCATATCCGTACCGGTGGAGCGGGATCGGTGGGTATAACGCTCATGGCGGCCGTTAAACATTTTATGGGCGGAAATTAAAATCGGTGCGTTCATCATCAAAGCCTTATTCAAAGCCTATATTACGGGCATTGAGGCCGTCTGAATGTTTCAGACGGCCTCAATGCAATGCCGGCAAGCGGGATTACAAACCCAGTTCCCAAGTGCTTTGCGGATCAAGCAAGCCGTCGGGGCGGTTTTCATAGTGGGCGAAGATAGCTTCGATGATTTCGTCTTCATCGTCTATCAAGCAGATTAAATCCATATCTTCGGGTGAAATCATACCGTTGCCGAGCAATTGTTCGCGAATCCAATCCATCATGCCCTGCCAGAAAGATTTGCCTACCAGAATAATCGGGCGGCTCGGCGTTTTGCCGGTCTGCACCAAAGTCAGGCTTTCAAACAATTCGTCGAGCGTACCGAAGCCGCCGGGCATCACCACATAAGCCACGGCGTGTTTGACAAACATGACTTTACGCGGGAAAAAATGCTGGAATTTAATCGAAAGGTTTTGATAGGGGTTGGCCGTTTGCTCGTGCGGCAACACAATATTCAAACCCACGGCAGGGCTTTTGCCCGCAAACGCGCCTTTGTTGGCCGCTTCCATAATGCCCGGCCCGCCGCCCGAAATAACTGAAAATCCGGCGTCCGACAATTTGCGCGACAAGCGTTCGGTAAACAGGTAATCGGGGTGATCAACCGGTGTGCGTGCGCTGCCGTAAATGCTCACGGCAGGCTGGATGGCACGCAATTCTTCGCCTGACTCGACAAATTCGGAAATGATTTTCAACAAATGATACGATTCCCGCGCCTGAATTTCGCGGCGGGTTTCTTCGGGAAGAATGGGGGCAGGCAATTTGTGGTAAAGGTTCATAAGGGCTTTGATGTCGATTAAAAAAAGGCTATTTTAACCGAATATGGCTGCAAAGGCTCAGGCCGTCTGAAAAATACGAAGCCCGCACTTCGGTGCAACCGTTGCCTTTAAAGCAAAATCCGCACAAGCCAAGCAAATGCGGATTTTGCAAAGGTTTTATATTTTCCGTTTCATCAATTGCCCATCACTTTTCCTTCGCGGCGCGGATCGGCTCCGCCCTGCAAGCCTTCGGCATGGATCACAATGCCCTGTACGCCCGAATTTAAATCGCGCACCTGAACTTTATAGCCCAATCTTTCCAAAACAGGGGCTTTGTCGGCAGCCGGTGTGTTTTGTTCCAACTCGTAGGTGCCGGTTCGGTTGAGCATATTCGGCAAATCGATAGCTTGCTGGATATCCATGCCCCAATCGAGATGGGCGGTTAGGGTTTTGGCCACATAACCGATGATGCGGCTGCCGCCGGGCGAACCGACTGCAAGGTAAGGTTGGCCGTTTTTCAATACGATGGTCGGCGCCATAGAAGAGCGCGGGCGTTTGCCGCCTGCCGCACTGTTGGCTACGGCTTTGCCTTCCGCATCAACAGGTTTGAAAGCAAAATCAGTCAACTCGTTATTCAACAGATAACCGTTGGCCATCAAAGTGGAGCCGAAAGCATTTTCGATGGAGGTGGTCATGGAAACCACATTGCCGTCTTTATCCACAATCACCAAATGGCTGGTAGAGGGCAATTCCATGCCTTCGCCTTTGCCCTGTGTGCGGGCAAATCCGCCGGGGCTGACCGATGGTAAAGCGCCGTATCGCTCGGCAATCGAGCCGGCACGCAGTTTCAGGTAAGCGGGATGGAGCATCGCATCAACGGGAACATCGGCAAATTGCGGGTCGGCCACATAATAATCACGGTCGGCAAACGCCAAGCGCGAAGCATCTCCAAGCAAACGCCAGCTCAAAATGTTTTCCGCGCCTAAAGTGCGCATATTGAAATGTTGCAGAATGCCGAAAATCTGCCCCAAAGCGATGCCGCCGGAGCTGGGTGCACCCATGCCGCAGATCTCGTATTCGCGGTATGGGGCGCAAACCGGCGTGCGCTCGATCACGCGGTAGCTTTTCAAATCATCCAGAGTGATGCTGCCGGGGTTATCGGCGGCGGCAACGGTTTTCACGATATTGATGGCGGGCATGCCGCTGTAAAAAGGCTCGCTGCCGTGCTTGGCCAGAAGTTTCACGGTTTTGGCAAATTCGGGGTTTTTCAACACCGTGCCGGCTTCAAGCGGTTTGCCTTCGGGTAAAAAATATGCGGCGGTGGCGGGATGGCGTTGCAGCTGTTCCAAGTTTTGCGCGATGGATTTAGCCATGCGCGGCGACACGGCAAAGCCTTGTTCCGCCAGCTCAACGGGTTTGTCGAACAGAGTTTTCCACGGCAGTTTGCCGTAGCGTTTATGCACATCTTCCAAAAGCTTGGGCACGCCCGGCACACCTACCGAACGGCCGCCGACCACGGCCTGCATAAATTTCAGCGGCTCGCCGTTTTCATCTAAAAAAAGCTTGTCGGTAACGGCTTCGGGAGCGGTTTCCCGCGCATCAAACGTGGTCAGTTTTTTTTCGGTGTTGTCCCAATACACCAAAAACGCACCGCCGCCCAAACCGGAAGACTGCGGTTCGGTTAAGCTCAAGGTGGTTTGCATAGCAATCATGGCGTCGATGGCACTGCCGCCGCGTTTCAGAATGTCGTATCCGGCTTCGGTGGCCAAAGGGTTGGCCGATGCCGCCATAAATTCTTTCGCCTGCACCAGTTTCTGCTCGGTCAGCCCCGTTCCCTGTTCCGGCGCGTGGTGTTCGGCAACGGGTGCCGATGATGCCGCAGACGCATCAAGCGGTGCAGCCTGCGCATAAGCACTAAAGCCCAAAACAGCCAACAAACTGCATAAGTTTTTTAATTTCATTACTTTACTCCCATCCGTAGCTTATTTTTAAATATGTGCACTATTACCCGATTTTCAGACGGCCTCAATACGGCAAAACTCTCAGGCCGTCTGAAAACTGTGTATAACCCTGAAACTTTCCACACCAAACCGCGTGCGAATTTATTTATCCACAATTGTGCCCACGCTTGAAGGAAAGTTTTCCCGAATCTTTTGGAAACGATAAATCGATGAAATAACAATTTAAAATCAGTTTATCCACAGCCGTGTTCGCTAATCAATATCACCATCTTTTTATTATTTATATTATTAGTTGTATTGGTTTTGGCCGCTTCAGCCCTGCAAGCGAAACATTGTTTAACTGCGCCTAATCGGTTAAAGTTAAACCGTACGAACTTCACAAACAAAAGGATTCTCCGATGAAAGGCGATATCGGCGTTATCGGTTTGGCCGTAATGGGTCAAAACCTGATTCTGAACATGAACGACAAAGGCTTTAAAGTTGTGGCCTTTAACCGTACTGTTTCCAAAATAGACGATTTTCTCAACGGCGCAGCCAAAGGCACCAACATTATCGGTGCCACTTCACTGCAAGATTTGGTCAATAAGCTTGAAAAGCCCAGAAAAATCATGCTTATGGTAAGAGCCGGTGCAGTAGTAGACGACTTTATCGGCCAACTTGTTCCCTTATTGGACAAAGGCGACATCATTATCGACGGCGGCAATGCCAATTTTCCCGATTCCACCCGCCGTACCCGCGAGCTGGCCGAAAAAGGCATCCGCTTTGTCGGTGCAGGCGTATCGGGCGGTGAAGAAGGTGCGCGTAACGGCCCTTCGATTATGCCCGGCGGCAACGAAGAAGCTTGGCCGCATGTGAAACCGATTTTACAGGCCATTGCCGCCAAAACCCCGCAAGGCGAACCTTGCTGCGATTGGGTAGGCCGCGACGGTGCCGGACACTTCGTAAAAATGGTGCACAACGGCATCGAGTACGGCGATATGCAGCTTATCTGCGAAGCCTATCAGTTTATGAAAGACGGTTTGGGCTTGAATTATCAACAAATGCACGAAATCTTCAGCATTTGGAACCGCACCGAATTGGATTCTTACCTGATTGAAATTACCGCCGATATTTTGGGTTTCAAAGACGAAAACGGCGAACCGCTGGTGGAAAAAATCCTCGATACCGCCGGGCAAAAAGGCACGGGTAAATGGACGGGCATCAACGCCCTCGATTTGGGCATTCCGCTGACCCTGATTACCGAATCGGTGTTCGCCCGCTGCGTTTCCGCCTTTAAAGAACAGCGCGTTCAGGCCGGAAAACTGTTCAATAAAACCATCAAGCCGGTGGCAGGCGATAAAACCGAATGGGTGGAAGCCTTGCGCGAAGCTTTGCTCGCTTCAAAAATTATTTCTTACGCACAAGGCTTTATGTTGATTCGCGAAGCCAGCGAAGTAAACGATTGGGCATTGAACTACGGCCAAACCGCTTTGCTGTGGCGCGAAGGCTGCATCATCCGCAGCGCGTTTTTAGGTAATATCCGCGATGCTTACGAAGCCAACCCCGATTTGGTTTTCTTGGGAGCAGATCCCTATTTCAAAGACATTCTCGAAAACTGCCTGCCGGCATGGCGCAAAGTGGTGGCCAAAGCCGTTGAGTGCGGCATTCCCATGCCCTGCATGGCATCCGCAATCACTTTCTTAGACGGCTACACCACCGAACGCCTGCCTGCCAACCTACTGCAAGCCCAACGCGACTATTTCGGTGCGCACACCTACGAGCGTACCGACAAACCGCGCGGCGAGTTTTTCCACACCAACTGGACGGGCAAAGGCGGCGATACGGCATCGACCACTTACGATATTTAATTTGCTGTTAGTGAGTAAAATAATGAGGCCGTCTGAAAACAACTTTTTCAGACGGCCTTTATTTTTGCGGTTTGACTGCTGTGTTTCATTGATAAAGCCGTCTGAATACTGTGTATAAGCGCAAAACTTTCCACACAAAGCCGATACGGTATTTATTTATCCACAATTATGCCTAAGTTTGAAGGAAAGTTTTCCCAAAGCTTTCTGCTCATACAAGTTGATGAATTTCAAATTAAAAACAAACTTATCCACAACAAAGAGCATCCATCAATATCATCGTCTTTTTATTATTTAATTATTAAGTTGTAATGGTTTCGGATCTTTTAAGCTGCTTTTCCGAACATTTGAACACCATATTGAAACTCACCATATTCGGATTAAGCCCGAATATGAATTTTGATCAACCATATATGCTGAGGCCGTCTGAAAAGGTTTATGCTTTTCAGACGGCCTCATTCGTTTCAACGGTAGGATATACGGTTTAATGCTACCAATCACCATCACGCGGTAAGCAGGCTTTGGCCGAAGAAGCCGCCTTTTTCCACGCCCGGCAGCGTGAAGAAATAGCCGCCGCCGAAGGGGCTGATGTATTCTTCCAGCGGTTCGGTATCGAGCAGTTTTTGCACGAAGATAAAGCCGTCTTCCAGATTGGCCTGATAGCAGATAAACACCAAGCCGACATCGAGCTGGCCGGCTTTGGAGAGGCCGCGCGAATAGTTGTAAGGCCGTCTGAACAGTTGGTGTTTCTTCATAAATTCGGGGTCGCGCGGGTTGGCGACGCGCATGTGGCTGTCTTTGGGAATCACTTTGCCTTCGGGGTCTTTGCCGTAATCGGGAACGTCGTTTTCGTATTTCATACCCAGCGGCGCACCGCTGTATTTTTCGCGCCCGAAAATGGTTTCCTGCTCTTGCAGCGGCGTTCTGTCCCAAAATTCGACGAAGTGGCGGATGATGCGCACGGCTTGGTAGCTGCCGTTTTTCGCCCATGCGGGTTCGTCCAAGCTGTTGGCGGCGATGCCCGTCCATAACACCTGATCGGCGGTTTGCGGGTTGCTTACGTCGGGGTTGGCGGTGCCGTCGTGAAAGCCCAGCAGGTTGCGCGGGGCGGAACCGGGTTCGGATTTGGGCAGGAAGCCGTCTATGCTCCAGCGAATGATGGCGTATTGCGCGGTGTTTTTGATGATGTCGCGCAGGGCGTTTTGGCAGGTTTCGGGGGTGAACGCGCAGATTTGCAGGCTGATGTCGCCGTCGCACCAGTCGGCTTGCAGCTTGTCGTTGAAGAAGTCTTTCATTTCCTGCAGGCGTTTGGGTTTTTTGGCGGCCAGCCCGAAGCGTTGGTCAAACAGGCTGGCTCCGACGCTCAGGGTGATGGTTAGCCCGTCGGGGCGGATGGTTTTGCCGAGTATGCCGCTGCCGGAAGGCGGCAGTTTGGCATCGCCGTCTTGCAGTTCGCCTCCTTGGGTGAGAAATTCGATGCGGCTGGTGATGATACGGAACAGTTTTTCCAAGTCTTTCGGGGTTTTGGCGAGCACGTCGAAAGCAGCCATAATGCCGAACTGTTGGTGCGGGGTGGTGATGCCTGCTTGGTGCTTGCCGTAGCAGTCGTAGCTTTCCGTGGAATGCTGTATGAGTGCGGCTTTCTCTTCGCTGCGGCCTTTTTTCTCGCCCCATGTGAAACCGCCTGCGGCTGCGACCGCACCGGTAGCGGCTGCGGCAACGGCGGCTTTGAGCAAGGTGCGTTTTTCGGGTTGGGTGGGGTTGCGGTGGTGGTTGCTCATGATATTTTGAAGACGATGTTTTCAGACGGCCTGATGTGTCGGGCCGTCTGAAAAGGGTTGATGAAAGAAAAATCAGTTCAGGCCGAGTGTGCCGCGCAGTTTGGCCAATTCTTCGGCTAGGGTGTTGATGGGTGCTTGCAGGGTTTTGCGGTCGGCTTCGCTGAGTTTGTCGTAGGTTTCAAAGCCGTCGGCGGTTTTGTATTTCGCCAAAATGTCGTTCACGGCTTTGAAGTTGGCATCAACGTTATCCAGCAGCGCCTTGTTTTTTTCGGCGATCAGCGGGCGGAATAAATCAACGATTTTTTGTGCGCCTTCCATGTTGGCATTGAAGTCGCTCAAATCGGTGTGGCTGTAACGGTCTTCTTCGCCGCTGATTTTGCTGTTGGCTACTTCTTCAATCAACACGGCCGCGCCGCCGACTACTTTGTTGGGCGGGAAGGTCAGCACGTCGATTTCCTGCTTGAGTTTTTTCACGTCTTGTTCGAGCTTGTCGGCCACGGCTTCAACGCCTTTGGTGGTTTTTTCGATCCACAAGGCGTGTTCGATGCGGTGGAAGCCGCTGAAGGCCGGGTCTTTGGGGCCGGCTTTGAAGTCGTCTTCACGCGCGTCGATGGCGGGGTCGAGTTCGTTAAACAGCTCGGCAATCGGTTCGATGCGTTCGTAGTGGGTGCGGGTGTCGGCAAACATGGCTTTGGCTTTGTCGGTTTCGCCCGCTTTCACGGCGGCAACGAAAGCGGCGGTTTTGCTCACCAATTGGTCGGCTTCCTGCTGAACGTAGGTTTTGTAGTCGGCCAGCGGTTGGGCGAGTTTGGCCATATCCGCTTCGCCGCCCGCCTGTTTGAAGCCGCTGTCGGTTACGGTGAGCTTGCCGCGTGGGTTGTTGAGCAGGCCGCAAGTCATTTCGTATTCGCCGGGCAGCAGGGTAACGGTCATTTTGTCGGCAAGGCCGGGGGCGATGTTTTCACGTTCGTCCACCACCATCACGCCTTTTAAGATTTCCCATTCGAGCTTGCGGCTGCTGTTGTTTTTGATGTTGAACACTACTTCGCCGCTAGGCACGGTGAGTTCCATCGGTTCGCATTTTTCATCGTTAACCGCCATATTGAAGCTGCCATCTTGCGCTTTGGCTTCGGCCGGTGCGCCGGATGCGGGCGCGGCGGTTTTTTCGGCTTCGGGCGGTTGGCAGGCGGTAAGGCCGAGTGCCAGCAGCACGGATAAAGCGGTGATATTCAGTTTCTTCATGTTTTACCTCTTTCTCAATTTACTGGGGATTTTCCAACAGATGCAGCCGGTGAGCTGCCGCGTAAGAACCAATACATCACGGGAATCAGGTAGAGCAGCCACACCAAAACTTCGCCCTGCGTGGGGTGGTCGGTATAGCCGAAAAAGCCGCCGAGCAATACGCCCAGCGGGCTGTCTTCGTGCAGGATGTGGGAAATGTCGAAAACGATGGTTTGCAGCCGGTTCCATACGCCCGCTTCATGCAGTGCACGCAACGAACCGGCGAGCAGGCCGGCGGCCACAAAAATCAAAAAAACGCCCGTCCAGCGGAAAAATTTTGCCAAATTCAGCCGTATGCCGCCCTGATAAATCAACGCACCGACTACAACCGCCGCCGTCAAACCCAGCACCGCGCCCGCCGGCATGTGCCAGCTCGGGCTTTGCTGGAATACGGCGAGCAGGAAAAACACACTTTCCAAGCCTTCGCGGGCTACCGCCAAAAAAGCCATGCCCACTAATGCCCAGCCTTGGCCGTTGCCGCGGTTTAAGGCCGTCTGAACCGAATCGTGCAGCTGCTGCTTCATGGAGCGCGCCGCTTTCTGCATCCATAAAATCATGTAAGTCAGCATGGCAACGGCTACCAGCCCGATGATGCCGACCACCAATTCCTGCTGCTTTTGCGGAATTTCGCCGGTGGCGGTGTGAATGCCGTATCCGAGAGTCAGGCACATCAACGCGGCTAACAGCACACCCAGCCACACTTTCGGCATTAAATGACCGTTGCCCGACTGATGCAGAAATCCGGCAACGATACCCACAATCAAAGCGGCTTCGATGCCTTCGCGAAGCATAATCAGGAAAGCAATCAACATAGAAAAATGCTTTCGATCAATTGGATAGCCATTTATAAGCTTGTTTTAAAATTAATGCAAATAATTTTTATTTTTAATTTATTGAGTAATAATCAAAAAAACAATAGGCCGTCTGAATGATATTTCAGACGGCCCCGGTTCTATATAAAGCCAATCAACTTAATTCACAAACAGCCCTGCGGGCAAACGTTAACGCCCGCATTTGGCTTGGGCCGATTTCAAAACCTCGTCCAACTTTTCAGCCGTTACCTCACCCAACACCGCCTGTTTGTAGCCGCATTTCGGTGCCTCTACCACCGTAAAGGGCAGCGCCCCCACCGTATTGCCGAAGCCTTTCATAAACCCCCGGCTGTCTTTGCCGGCATAACGCCAAATCGGATAACTCACCGGCGTCTGCTTGAGAAATTTGCCGATATTTTCGCTGCTGTCCAAAGCAATGCCCACCATATCGACGCTGCCTTTTTTCTGCTTTTTATACCAAGCCGACATTTCAGGCATTTCTTTGCGGCACGGGCCGCACCAAGTGGCCCATAAATTGATGATCCGTACCGGCGCTTTCAACGCAGCCGTGCTTTGCGGTGTCGAACCGTTCCAGCTCTGCACATCCGCAGCAACCGCATGGCTGCTAGCTGCGGCGGCAACGGCCAACATAAACGCATATACCTTTTTCATTGCGATACCTCAATAACATCAAACTGCCGCCATTTTATGCTTTTCAGACGGCCCAAGGCACAAGACAAATTGTAAAGCTTGGTTTACAATCGGAAAAATCATTGAAAATGTGAGGAACCGCCATGCAGGAAGCCGTTACACTCTACCATAACAACCGTTGCAGCAAATCGCGTGCCGCGCTCGCCCTTTTGCAAGTGCGCGGTCTGAAAACCAAAGTGGTCAATTATCTCGATACGCCGCCCACTTTTGAAGAATTAAAAAACATTTTCAACCAATTAGGTGCAGAATCGCCGCGCAGCATGATGCGCGTGAAAGATGCCCTCTACCAAGAATTGAATTTAAACCATCCTGATTTAAGCCACGACGAACTGCTTCAGGCCATTGCCGATCATCCTGCGCTGCTTGAACGCCCCATCGCCGTTGTCGGCAACAGAGCCGCGGTAGGCCGCCCGCTCGAAAACATCGAAGCCTTGCTGTAAATCCGCCCGATTGCCGTTGCAGGCATCAGAATCAAACCCGATAACCTTTATGAGCATACCGATTTTCCGCAGCCGCAACGGCTTACGCTACCACCTGTTAAACGGCATTATTTTAAGCCTGCTGCTGGTGCTGTTTTCGTTTGCCTGCTGCATTTGGTCGGTTTACCACACGGGCAACCAAACCTTGCCCGCAGGCGTGCGTGCCGACGCCGCCGTGGTACTCGGTGCCGCAGCGTGGGACAAACGCCCCTCGCCGGTGTTTCAAGAACGCATCAACCATGCCATAACGCTCTACCAAAGCAAACGCGTAGAAAAACTTGTTTTTACCGGCGGCACACCCAAAAAAGGCTTCATGACCGAAGCCGAAGTAGGGCGCCGCTACGCCATCAAACAAGGCGTGCCCGCACGCGATATTTTGTTTGAAAACACCTCGCGCAACACATACGACAATCTGTACAACATCGCCCCCTTGCTGCGCGACAACGGCATCCGCACCATCATTATCGTGAGCGACCCCTACCATACCGCGCGTGCCGCCGCCATCGCCAAAGACCTCGAATTAAACGCCGCAGTGTCTGCCACCCCCACCAGCCGCTACACCGCTTCGCAAAAAAAAGCCAAGTTCCTTTTTCAAGAAAGCTACGCCTTGTTTCTCTATTACGCCGAACACTGGGGCAACAGCATTTTGCGTTTTTTCGGCCTGCGTTAAACGCCGATAGCGCCGTTATATAGAAAAGGCCGTCTGAAACCATAAGCGTTCAGACGGCCTTTTGCATGGGTAAAACGATGCCGAGTTTATTTCTGTTTCGGCCGAAAAGCCTTGCACACGGCTTCGTCGGTTTCGATAAATGCTCCGCCGATGAGTTCGACGCAATAAGGTATGGCACTAAATAAGCCGTGTACTTTAATGTTTCCTTCGCCGTCACGCACGCCGCCGAGGGTTTCGGCGATGGACTTGGGGCGGCCGGGCAGGTTAACAATCAGGCATTTGCCGCGGATACCGGCGGTTTGGCGCGACAAAATGGCCGTCGGCACATAATAAAGGCTGATTTGGCGCATCTGTTCGCCGAATCCCGGCATTTCTTTGTCGATTACGGCCAATGTGGCTTCGGGCGTGATGTCGCGCGGCGAGGGGCCGGTGCCGCCGGTGGTGAAGATAATATCGCAACCGTCGGTATCGGCCATTCGGCACAGCGCGGCTTCAATGGCATCTTGCTCGTCGGGAACCAGAGCTTCGGCAAAATGAATCGGATTGCTAACGGCCGCCTGCAACCATGTTTTCAGGGCGGGGATACCTTCGTCGGGGTAGATGCCGCTGCTGGCACGGTCGCTGGCGGAAAGCAGGCCGATTGTTACGGTATCGAGGGTACGGTTCATCTTAAGCTCTTTCTTGTTCAAACGGCTGTTCAGACGGCCTCGCGGCTGTACAACCATCGGATAAGGCTCGCAGCAATACGCCGCACCAGCTTACAAATCAACCAGCAAACGGCGGATTTTTTCAATGGCGCTACGGGTATCGCCCCCGCAGCCGTGGGCATTGCTGCCGTTGGCGGTTACGCATGCGATGCCGGTTACGCCGCACAGATGCATATAAGGCAGCTCGAGTTCGCGTGCCAAAACGGCTTCAGGCATACCGGTCATGCCCACAATGTCGGCTCCGTCTTGAAGATAGCGGCGCACTTCGGCGCGGGTAGGCAGGCGCGGGCCTTGTATGCAGGCATAAACGGCTTTGTCGTAAACCGGTGTGCCGTGGGAGGCGGCATGCTCCAACACGGTTTTGCGCAAATCATTGTCGTAGGGATATGAAAAATCGGTGTGGACGACTTCTTGCGACTGGCCTTCAAAAAAAGTGCTGCTGCGGTTGAAGGTGTAATCAATCACGTCGTGGGGAACCACCAGCGAACCCGGCTCGAACGCTTCGCTCAATGCGGCCACAGATGCAATGGAAATAATGCTTTCCGCACCTACCGAGTGCAACGCCCAAATATTGGCGCGGTAGTTGATTTCGTGCGGGGCGAGCGAATGGCTGAGGCCGTGACGGGCCAAAAAAACGATTTCGCTGCTGCCGAGCGTGCCGAACAGCAGAGGGCTGCTGGTCAGGCCGTATGGCGTGCGGACAATGCGGCGGTGGTTGATGTGGAGTTCGGGCAGGCGGGTTAGGCCGCTGCCGCCGATAACGGCTATCATGGGCAATATTCCGTAAATGATTAACAAAGGGCTTATTGTAAGGGATTCGCCTGCCGGTGTGTGCGTTACGGGTAATAAACTTCATACCTGCCGCATACGGGTGATTCAGACGGCCTCAAAACGCACAAAGCAACCTTTGCCAGCTTATGCGGGATGCGGTTTAAGGCATATATAGCCAATCAACACAGAAATGCGCCGCACAAATGGGAACAAAAGTTTCAGGCTCTAAGCGCGGGAATGGGTTTTCCGGTGCAGCCGGTAAACCGCCAGCCCCAATACCAAGCCCCAAAAAGCACTGCCGATGCCGAACAGCGTCATCCCCGAAGCGGAAGCCAACAGGGTAACCAAAGCCGCTTCGCGTGCCGTTTCCTCTTGCCACGCCCCGCTCAAATTGGCTTGCAGCGTACTGAAAATCGCAATACCCGCCAGCGCGGCCAAGAGTTCGGGCGGCAATACGTTGAACAGCGAAACCGTGATGCCGCCTGCCAAGCCGACCAACAGGTAAAACACCCCCAGCCAAACGGTGGCAAGATAACGCTTGTCGGGGTTTTTATCCACATCGCTGCCCATACAGATGGCCGCGCTGATAGAAGCAAGATTGATCATAAACACACCTAAAGGCGCGGTAAACACCGTAGCGGCGGCACTGCTTTCCACCAGCGGGCGGGCGGGCGTTTGATAACCGTAGGCACGCAGCACCGCCATACCCGGCACATTCTGCGTAGCCAACGAAGCAATAAACAGCGGCACAGCCACACTGACGATATGCCCGACATGCCAACCCGGCCACACCCATTCGAGCGCAGGATTCTGCCAAACCAGTTTGCCCGTATCCAACAGCCCCGCCCAAGCCGAATAACCGAAACCCGTTGCCAGCATCAACAGAATGCCGTAACGCGGCAGGCGGATTTTGCTGAGAAAATACACCGCCAGCATCATCACCACCAGCACGGTTTGGTGTTCCATCGCCGAAAACACCTTACTGCCGAAATTGATCAATATGCCCGCCAGCATCGCCGCTACCAACGACGCGGGAACCATACGCACCAAGCGGTCGAACCAACCCGTAGCCGACACCAGCCACATCACCCCCGCAGCCACCATAAAACCCGCCACCGCATCCTGCATCGGAATCCCCGACACTCCGGCCAGCACCGCCGCACCCGGCGTACACCACGCAATCATCACCGGTGCCTTATAGCGGATGCTCAACACAATGGTCAGCAGGCCGCACATCAAGCCCAAAGACGTAAACCAAGAAACAATCTGGGTTTGAGACGCCTCGAAAGCCAGCGCGGCCTGATAAATAATCACGGCGGCACTCCCGTAAGACACCAGCAACGCTGCCAACGCAGCGGAGAGGTGGGAAGCTGAAAAATCAGAAAAACGGGGCATCATGTGTTGGGGTGTGATGGTTAACGGAACGGGTTATAACATTAACATAAGCCGCTGTTTTTGCCCAATAGCGGGTAGGGGAATGATGTTTGGCGAGGCTCACCAAGCTTGCTTTCAGACGGCCTCAAACCGTTTTGTGTGCGTGGCTTATATGCGGTTATTTCTTACATCTGAGGGTTTTGCAAAGGTATCAGGCCGTCTGAAATGTTCAGACGGCCTTCAACCCTTCATCATCCTGCCTATTTGCCGATACAGAACCTAGAAAAAATCACGCCCAGCAAATCGTCTGCCGTAAATTCGCCGGTGATTTCGCTGCATGCGGTTTGGGCCAGCCGCAGGTGTTCGGCCAGCAGCTCGATTTGGTTGTTGCCGCACAGGGCGGCGTTTTCGAGTTCGGCTTCGGCGGCGGAGAGCGCGGTGAGGTGGCGGCTGCGGGCGAGGAACAGGCTTTCGCTTTCGCCTTGCCAGCCGATTTCTTTCAATAATGCCTGTTTCAACAAGTCTAAGCCTTCGCCGGTTTTGGCAGACAACCTGATTAAGGTATCGGCACCGCTGGCAGTGTTCAGGCCGTCTGAAAGCATTTCTACGGTTTCGCCGGTGAGGTCGGTTTTATTGTGGATTTCGATTTTTTTCAGATTTTCGGGCAGGCTGTCGAGAATGGCTTGGGTTTTGGCGTTGATGCCTTCGCGCGGGTCGATCAGTATCAGCGCCACATCAGCTTCTTTTACGGCTTTTTGGCTGCGTTCGATGCCGATTTTTTCCACTACATCATCGGTTTCGCGCAGGCCGGCGGTGTCGATGATGTGAACGGGCACGCCGTCTAAGGTGATTTGTTCGCGCACGGTGTCGCGGGTGGTGCCGGCGATGTCGGTAACGATGGCGATGTCGTCGCCCGCCAAAGCATTGAGCAGACTGGATTTGCCGACGTTGGGCGCGCCCACCAGCACCACGTTCATGCCTTCGCGCAAAATCGCGCCTTGTTCGGCACTGGCCAACACGGTTTTCAGACGGCCTTGCAGCTCCGCCAGCTTGCCGCGTGCGTCGGCTGCTTCGAGAAAGTCAATGTCTTCTTCGGGAAAATCGAGCGTGGCTTCCACCAGCATCCGCAGGGTAATTAATTCGTCTACCAGCGCGTGAATGTGCTGCGAAAACGCGCCTTTGAGCGAACGCACGGCCATGCGGGCGGCGGAACGGCTGGAGGCGTCGATTAAGTCGGCCACGCTTTCGGCCTGCGCCAAATCGAGTTTGTTGTTGAGAAAAGCGCGTTTGGTAAACTCGCCCGGCTCGGCCATGCGCGCGCCCAGTTGCAGGCAGCGTTGCAGCAGCATATCCATCACCACCGGCCCGCCGTGGCCTTGCAGTTCGATTATGTCTTCGCCGGTGAAGCTGGCGGGCGCGGCAAAATAGAGCAGCAGGCCGTTGTCGATGGCTTGGCCGTCTGAATCCAAAAAGTCGGTGTAAAGGGCAACACGCGGCTTGGGGGTTTTGCCGCCGCTGATCTGCTGCGCCAACGGCAGCAGGTTTTTGCCTGAAATACGCACAACGCCTACGCCGCCGCGTCCGGGAGCGGTGGCAATGGCTGCAATGGTGGGAGTGGGTGCGGACATGGAGGTTTATCTCGAAAAGTAACGGTGTGATTATAGCAAAAGGCCGTCTGAAAACGGTTTTCAGACGGCCTGCGGCAGTATTCAATAGATTGGATACATCAGTAGCGGGTAATTACTGCGATACCGTGCGAAGGGTTGATTTCTTTGAGGCTGTCGTTATCAACAAATTTAACGCGACCGCCGTTGGCCAACACTTTCTCAATCATTTCGTCAACAATATCGTCGTAAGTGTTTTCGTTGGGTTCAAAACCTTCTTCCAACAGGGTGAGCGTGCGGCCGTCTTCGCTCACGGCGGCGGGCAGGTGCAGATCTTCTTCCACCACCAGCACGTCGGCACGGCCGTCGGTTGCGGCTTGCCAGATTTCGTTCAAACCGCCCACAAACAAATTGTTGCCTTTGGCGTTTTCCAGTTCGCCGAACACTTTTTGGCGTTCTTCGTCCAAAGCTTCTTTCACTTGCGGCCAAATGTTTTTCGCCAGCTGGTGTTCGTTTTCATCGCTGTGGCCGCTGTGGATGTACAGCATCACGTCTTCGCTGTTGCGTGCACCGTCGCGGAAGTGGCCGATATTGCGGTCAACACCCACCACTACAATCGGAGCGGGAATCTGTTTTTGCGCTTCGGCCAATGCTTCGCCGATTTCGCGCATTTGGTCGGTAACGATTTGGTCGCGCACATGGCTGATGTCTTGGCTGGGGTTGGCGCCGGCAGTGGCGTTTTCCAAGCTGAACGGGAAGCCGTAGGCGTTCACTTCGTTCAAGTGGTCTTTGCGGCCTACAAACAGGCGCGAGCCGTTTTCGCTCAATACGGTTAACAGATACAGTGGGCTGCGGTTCATGGCGTAAACCAAATCGCGGGTAAGGAAGTTGTTTTCGATGCTCACGCGCTCGGGCAGGCGGAACGGCAGTTTGAACAGTTCGCTGTATTCGGTGCTGGCAAAAATCACCAAGCCGTCGAGATTGTGTTCGTGGTCAACGCTGTCGGCCAAGCGGTGGATGGCTTCGGCAATATCGGCGGTTTCGCGCTTGCCGAATTCGGTTTCCAAACGGTTTACGGCTTCGCTTACCAGATTTTTCAAACGGATGGGGTCTTTATCGTTGTCGGGAGAAGTGCGGTAGGTCGGCAGGGTAATGGTTACGCTGGGGTAAGACTGTTTGCTTTGAATTTCTTTGATGGTGTCTAAATTCATTATGAATCCTTCGTGTGTTTTATTGTGAAAAGGCCAACCGTCATAAAATAAATGCGGCTATTTGCTTAAAAATAACGCCAATTGATGCGAAAAGATGTCTTCTCGCAGTATTTTACAATTGGTCATCAGCGCACCTTTTTTCAAGCCGCAAGGCCGCCGTTTAACCCGATATAACTTATCTTGATAAAGCGGAAGGTTGGGTAAACTGCCTCAAAACACATTTGCCCGCCGCAAACCTGCCGGTGGGTTATCTTATCCAAACACCTGAAATCACTCATATAAAATCAGAACAAAATATATTGCCGAAGAAATGCCGCGTGTCTCCGGCCATCGGTTCAGACGGCCTGTTGCCGTATCGCTTATAATGCGGCCTTTACAAAAATACGGAGCCTGCTGCACCGCAGTTCGGCATAAAAACAGCCGTATTCCTGTTCTCAAACCACAACCACAAGGAACCCCGCCATGAATTTACCCGCCTGCCCGCAATGCGGCTCAGAATTGACTTACCACGACGGCGTGCAGTTCGTCTGCCCCGAATGCGCCCACGAATGGCAGGAAGGCGAAGCCGCTGCCGAAGAAGCACTGGTAGTGAAAGACGCCAACGGCACGCCGCTGGCCGACGGCGATACCGTGGTGCTGATTAAAGATTTGAAAGTCAAAGGCAGCTCGATGGTGATTAAGCAAGGCACCAAAGTGAAAGGCATCCGCCTGCAGGAAGGCGACCACGACATCGCCTGCAAAATCGACGGCAGCGCCATGAACCTGAAATCGGAATTTGTGAAAAAAGCTTGAGCCGGTTGAGGCTGCGGCACCGACGTTTCTTTGCAAAACAATGTGCTAGAATGCGTGCACTTATTTTCAGACGGCCTTCAAGCATTTTTGCCAAGGTCTAGGGCCGTCTGAAAGCGAACCTAACCGGCTCCGCTGAAATGAACCAAACCGCCTGCACATCGGTCTCGGTTTTACACCTTACTTTTAAACACCGGCCGTTTCAGACGGCCTGCTTATTCCATCGAATTATGAACCGTTCAAAAATCTACCGTTTGGCCCTGCTGGGCATCGCCGCCGCCGTATTGGCCGCCTGCGGAACCAAAAAATCCCCGCCCGTTACCCAAGTGCCGCCCAAAACCGTACCGCCCGTCGTTACGCCCGGCGCACCGCTTCCGGCCGGCACACCCTCGCCGCAAGGCTACACGCACACCCCCGGCGGCGGCGCCAGCTACACCGTCGTTGCCCACAACGCCATGCCGCAATGGCACGAACAGAATTTCTCTGAAAGCCTGCGCTCATTCCGCCTCGGCTGCGGTAAGCTGCAAGCCCAACCGAACTGGCAAAACGTGTGCCGTCAGGCCGCCCAAACGCCTTATCAAAACGCCGCCGCCAAAGCCTTTTTCGAGCAATATTTCACGCCGTGGCAGGTGAGCGGCAACGGCAAACTCGGCGGCACGGTAACGGGTTATTACGAGCCGGTGCTGCACGGCGATGTACGCAGCACGCGCAAAGCCCGCTTCCCTGTGTACGGCATTCCGAACGACTTCGTATCCGTAGAATTGCCGGCCGGACTGCGTAACAGCAAAACCACCGTGCGCGTGCGTCCTACCGGCCAAAACAAAGGCGCAATTGACGCCAACGGCACCTACACCGCCGACTTGAGCCAATTCCCCATCACCGCCCGCACCCGCGCCTTGAAAGGCCGTTTTGTCGGCAACCGCTTCGTGCCTTATTACACCCGCGCCCAAATCAACGGCGGCGCGCTCGACGGCAAAGCACCGATTTTGGGCTATGCCGACGACCCCGTAGAGCTGTTTTTCCTGCACATTCAAGGTTCAGGCCGTCTGAAAACGCCCGACGGCCGCTACATCCGCTTGGGCTTTGCCGATAAAAACGAATATCCCTATGTATCCATCGGCCGCTATATGGCCGACAGGGGCTATCTGACTTTGGCGCAAACCACCATGCAGGGCATCAAAGCCTATATGCAGCAAAACCCGCAGCGTTTGGCCGAAGTGTTGGGTCAAAACCCCAGCTATGTGTTTTTCCGCCAACTGCCCGGTAACGACGACGGCCCGATCGGCGCACTCGGCACACCGCTCTTGGGCGAATACGCCGGCGCGGTTGACCGCCACTACATCACCCTCGGCGCACCGCTGTTTGTGGCCACCACCCATCCCGTCAACAACTACGCTCTCAACCGCCTGATTATGGCGCAAGACACCGGCAGCGCGATTAAAGGCGCCGTGCGCGTGGATTACTTCTGGGGCTACGGCGACGAAGCCGGCGCGGTGGCAGGCAGGCAGAAGCACACCGGTTATGTATGGCAGCTGCTGCCCAACGGCGTAATGCCCGAATACCGTCCGTAAAACTTAGCGGTTTCCGCAGCGTGTTTGCGGCTTTGTAAAAAGTTTCAGGCCGTCTGAAAAGTATTTTTCAGACGGCCTGTTTAGTATTTTTATGAAGCGTAAACCAACCAATAGATTACTTAATCAGCTTGGCAAAATAAGCCAACACGCGCACCAGCTGGCAGGTATAAGACATTTCGTTATCGTACCAAGCCACGGTTTTCACCAGCTGTTTGTCGCCTACGGTTATCACTTTGGTTTGGGTCGCATCAAACAGAGAGCCTGCTTCCAAGCCGATAACGTCTGAAGACACAATCGGGTCTTCGTTATAAGCATAATAATCGCTGGCAGCCTTTTTCATGGCCGCATTCACTTCCTCAACCGTAACGGGGCGTTCCAATACAGACACCAATTCGGTAAGCGAACCGGTAGCCACGGGCACGCGCTGCGCCGCGCCGTCCAATTTGCCTTTCAGATCGGGAATCACCAAGCCGATGGCTTTGGCCGCGCCGGTCGTGTTCGGCACGATGTTCAATGCAGCGGCACGGGCGCGGCGGAAGTCGCCTTTGCGGTGCGGCGCATCTAAGGTGTTTTGGTCGCCGGTGTAGGCGTGGATGGTCGTCATCAAGCCTTCTACGATGCCGAACTCTTTATGCAGCACGTCGGCCATCGGAGCCAAGCAGTTGGTGGTGCACGAAGCGGCGGAAATCACGGTTTCGCTGCCGTCTAAAACATGTTCGTTCACACCGTAAACCACGGTTTTCATATCGCCGCCGGGAGCGGAAATCACCACTTTTTTCGCACCTGCTTTAATGTGTTTTTCGGCTTTTTCCTGTTTTGTGAAGAAGCCCGTACATTCCAGCACCACATCAATGCCCAACTCGCCCCAAGGCAGGTTTTCCGGATCGGGGTCGGCAAACACTTTGATTTCTTTGCCGTTTACCACAATCGCATCATCTTTTAATTCGGCTTTACCTTGAAAACGGCCTTGGGTGGAATCGTATTTGAACAGGTGCAGCAGCATATCGGCAGGCGTTAAATCGTTTACCGCCACTACTTCGATACCGTCGGTTTTGATGATTTGGCGCAAAGCCAGCCGGCCGATGCGGCCGAAACCGTTAATCGCTACTTTAATGCTCATTTGTCTGCTCCTTAGCAATCGGATAGGGATGGATTTCAATACCTTATTTGTACCATGAAATAAAATTACTTCATAGCATTATTTTCATAAAACTACATAAAATCTGATTTAAGTTAAGTAAAAGGCCCAAAAGGCCGTCTGAATAATTTAATATATGATTTTAAAATAAAAAGATGATAAAACCATTCAGGCACTTACATTAGGAAAAATCGGTTTTAAAATTTAAAAACAGCTAGTTAAAAAAAATAAAAACGCATCAAACGATGCGCTCTAAACATTAGCCGATATGTAGCAAAAATGAAATAAACTTTCAACTTATCCGGTAAGCCCATACTTCATGCCGTTTCGGCCGCCGCATCTATTACTTTAGCGTTTAAAACCAATCCTCCGATAAGTAAATACTATTAAAAAGATTATGTTGGTGGTTGTGTTTTATCGTATTATCCAAACCATATACTGATCAGATATACCTGTTTGTTGAGGAACATTCCATGCAGCAAAGAACATTGGCGAAATCCATTCATGTTACCGGCGTCGGCCTGCACTCCGGCGAGCGTGTGGCATTAACGCTGAATCCCGCCCCTGAAAACAGCGGCATTTCTTTCCGCCGCACCGATTTGGAAGGCGTGCAGGGCGAAACCATCAAGCTCAATCCCTATTTGATTAACGATACGCGCTTGTCTTCCACCGTGGTTACCGAACACGGCGTGCGCGTCGGCACCATCGAGCACATCATGTCGGCTTTGGCTGCTTACGGTGTGGATAACGCTTTAATCGAATTGAACGCGCCCGAAATCCCGATTATGGACGGCTCGAGCCTGCCGTTTATTTATCTGCTGCAAGATGCGGGTATTGTCGATCAAAAAGCCCAAAAACGCTTTTTAAAGATTTTGAAGCCGGTAGAAGTGCAAGAAAGCGGCAAGTGGGTGCGTTTTACCCCTTACGACGGCTTCAAGGTAACGCTGACCATCGAATTCGACCACCCCGTGTTCAACCGCAGCAGCCCCACTTTTGAAATCGACTTCGCCGGAAAATCGTATATCGACGAAATCGCCCGCGCCCGCACGTTCGGCTTTATGCAGGAAGTGGAATTGATGCGCTCGCACAATCTCGGTTTGGGCGGCAATCTTTCCAACGCCATCGTAATCGATGACACCGATGTGTTGAACCCCGAAGGTTTGCGTTATCCCGACGAATTTGTGCGCCATAAAATTCTCGATGCCATCGGCGATTTGTATATCGTCGGCCATCCGATTATCGGTGCGTTTGAAGGCTATAAATCCGGCCACGCCATCAACAATGCGTTGCTGCGCGCCATTCTGGCAGACGAAACCTGCTACGAATGGGTAGAGTTTGCGCGTGACGAAGATTTGCCGGCCGCATTCCACAGCCTGCCTTCCGCCGCTTAAAGCCGCTAAGCCTTTATCAATCAAATGAGGCCGTCTGAATGGTTCAGACGGCCTCATCTATTATGGTTTGGGTTGTTGTGTTTCTTCGCTGCAAAAAAACGAATAAAGCAGCCCTATGGTTTGGGTAACACGTTCGTCGGTGATGTAATACAGGCGTTCCCGGTGTTTGATTTCACAATCAACCAATCCGGCTTCACGCAGCAAGGCCAGTTGGCTCGACATCGCGGCTTGGGGCAATCCGGCCATTTTGGCCAATTCGGTTACATTACGGCGTTGGTCCTGCAAACTGCACAATACGGCTAAACGGTTGGTATTGGCCATCAGCTTCAAAAAAGCCGTGGCTTCTTGGTATTTGGAAAACATTTCTTCCATGTATGTCATTTCTCTTTAATCAACATCGTTGCGCATTGTATAGCGGAATAATATTGCTTTTAAAGATTTTTCAGACGGCCTTAAATATATTTTTCACAGTCTGTATGCTTATTGACGGTTCCACGGCATAACCGCCAACAACCTTGCCATACCGCAAAAGCCGGTAATGCCCGCAGTGAGCAAACCCAAGCCCACAAAGGCGCACAGCAGGTAAAAAGCCGGCGAAACCAACCAGCCCAGCACCGCGCCGGTTAAGATTAAGGTTCCGGCGGCAATCTGTACCTGACGCATCATTTCAAGCGGTTGGGAGCGGTCGGCTTGAGTAGGCAGCCCGGCCGATTTCCAACCGTCTAACCCTTTTTCGAGAACAAACGCTTCTTTGCCGCCGCAGCACTGTGCCAAAATCTCTGCCGCATTGCGGGTGCGCATACCCGATTTACAATGAAAAATCACGCAAGATGCCTGTTGTGCCGCTTCGGGCAAACCTTGCTGCTTGATTTGATCCAAAGGTTGCAAAAGCGAGTGTTCGATATGTTCGCGGCGGTATTCGTCGGGCTGGCGGATATCGACCAACACCGCTCCCTGCTCCAGTTTGCGTTTGGCGTGGTCAGGCGTGATTGTTTTGATGTTCATGTGTGTTCTTTCGTGTTGTTCATGTGTTTTTTGTAATCAACCAACTTGATTTTTACTACGGCATTGCAACGCCTTAGCTCAAGGTTTGAGGCCGTCTGAACCGAATATTCAGACGGCCTGTTGCTGCTTTGTTCAGCGTTTGTCGCTCGGGCAGGTATTGATGCCCAGCAAGGTGTAGATCAGGCAATTCGACATCAGGCCGGTAGCCAAAGGAATCACACCCAACCAACCCCACCAACCTATGGTGCCGGTAGCAGCCAAAATCATCAAAACCGCACCTGCAACAATACGGATTACTTTATCGATACCGCCTACATTGCGTTTCATGGCATTTCTCCGTTTGGTATAAACATTTGAAATTTCATTTATATAAATTAAATTATATATGTGAAAAATAATAAATGTCAATGCAAAAAGCCGTCTGAAACATTTCAGACGGCCTAAAGCTTTGCCAAAGCGCCCGCGTATTGCAGAATTGCAGCTAGGATCACAGAGAGATGGCAGAAATCGCAAACGGTTATTTCGTCATGTTATTTTTGTGACGAAACACGCCGGTAATGCACAAATTCATAATTGATGCCGTTTTCGGCAGTGCGTAATCCCTCTCGGTTTACCTGCCAATCATCGGGGTGAATGTCGGGAAAAAACGCATCGCCCGCCACATCCAAATCGATTTGGGTAATACGCAAATCGGTAGCCAAAGGCAGGGCTTGGGTATAAATTTGCGCGCCGCCCATGATGATGATTTCTTCCGCTTCGGCACACATTTCCAACGCACTTTGCAGGTCGCAAACGGTTTCGGCGCCTTCGGCCGCATAGTCTGCCTGACGGGTAACAACAATATTGCGGCGGCCGGGCAAAGGTTTTTTGGGCAGCGATTCCCATGTTTTCCGACCCATAATCACAGGTTTGCCGCCGGTATAGCTACGGAAAAAGGCAAAATCTTCAGGCAGATGCCACGGCATCGTGTTATTTATGCCGATACAGTTGCGGTTATCGCAAGCGGCAATCAGAGTAATTTTTTGCATAAGTTATCCGTAAACGGCGTTTCAGACGGCCTCATTGTAAATCAAATAACCTGCTTTGCCTAAGAAGCATTGAAACCTTTGCAAAACCCATTTGCGGCGCATGTGTGCGCTGCACAGTGCCATGCCTTGAACCGCATCCGCATCTGAAGATTGTGCATGGTTTTGGCGTTATTTTTTCAGACGGCCTGAGACTTGGGCACACGATAAGCCAATCAATCCGTTTTTCATACAGGGCAGCAAGCCGCAGACGGTATGGGTAATACGGAACCGATTCTGTGCCGCTTCAGCCGCTTATACAATCGTTCTCTTTGAGCTAAGGCACAGCAACGCTTTATTTTATTAAGAGTTAAGTTGATTAACCATACCGAAGCCTTATTGAGCCGATACCGCCAAACACCACCGTCAGCACAGGTGGCAGCTTTTAGCATGTATCTCATTCAATATCACAATAAAAAATATTAATTATGTTTGATTTAATCCATATTATTATCATGGACAAAATAAATATTACCGCTTATCATTAATTCCAACCGATTATAATGAAACGGAATGAATTTTTACCCTTACACTTAATCAACACATTTTTGATACCAAGCAACAAAGCGATTCTGTTGCTGCTTTAACGGCTTGCAGAACCGTTTTCCTTTCCATAATCGTTCGGGTGTGCCGTCAGTTAACTTACGGCAAGTTCCAAAACAATATTGTCATGCTTTTCCGTAGCCCGGATCCGCGTTAAACCACCGTAATAACGGGCTATTGCTTAACCACAACCTATAACTTTAATTTAAGGAAATCATGATGGCGGGTTCGTATTCACTTTACCGTTGTGCCGTTTTATCTACTTCAACCGGCATGCTCGACAGCGTGCTCGACCGCAACAGCCCCATCGACATTCTCCGCTTGCGCGTGCACATGCACGGCCAAAGCCATGCCGACGGCTGTAATTTGAAATCGGAAGAATTTTTCGACTGGATGCGCGAACATCCCGACGAATTGCTGAGCACTTCGCCGCCTAGAGAAGACTGTTTGCGCAAAACCTTTCTTTATTTGAAAAAACAGGGCTACCGCGAAGCCATTGTTACCACCATCGCCAGCAAACTCAGCGAAAGTTTCAATGTTATCCGTTCGGTGGCCGAAGAAATGCACAACGATATTAAAGTGCATGTTGTCGATACCGGCACAACCTGTATGCCCGAAGGCTTTTTCGCGCTCGAAGCACACCGACTGCTCGCAGCAGGCAAAAGCAGCGCCGAAGTGCTCGATTATTTGGAACAGCTCAAACCGCGCTGCGAATTGATTTTCGGCGTGCAATCGCTCACCCAGCTTGCCCGCAGCGAAGGCCTGATGCGCATGGGCGCAGCATTTAACGATTGGTTGGGTTTGAAAACCATATTGCGTCTCAATTCAAAAGGCATTTCGCATTTGGCCAGCATACAAGACAACGAACAAATGATAGAACGCCTTATCGAAGCACTGATGGTGATCACAACCGATAAAAACCCCACCCATCTGGTCATATCCGGCGGTTATTGCGGCGACTACGGGCTTTATCAGCAATTTGCCGCCAAACTGCATCAAAAAACCGGCCTTCATTTGGAAAACGGCCTGCCGATTTCGCCGGCAATAGGCGTTTACGCAGGTTTGAATGCTATCGGCATCGGCATTGTAGAGCGTTTGCCCGAATAATCCATTATGTTGATTTCATAAAACAAAAACATGAAACTGCTTAACAATGCTTTCAGACGGCCTATGGTTTTTTGCCCGTTTGTTTTTAATGTTTCCTAATAAGAAACAAATAATCAACAAAATCTGTATTTATCTACCAATAGTGATTCATTACAATGCACTCATTCGATAAAGCCGACTAAGCAATCAGTCGGTATTTCATTCAAATTAACACATTAACTTGGAAAAGGAATTTACCATGAAAAAAACTGCTACCATTTTTGCCGCCATCGCTCTTTCAGCTGCTTCTTTAGCTTCTGCACGCGGTGTAGATCTGCCTGAATGGAACCACGCCAACGACTCAAACCGTCCTTTGGCCAACCTTCAAGAAGTTCATTACCCCGGCGTTAAACCGACCGCCAAAAAAGATGACCGTATTAAATTTACCGCAACCAACCACGTTGCCCCCGAAAGCGATGCCTACCAATCTTTAGGCCGTAACGAAAGCCGTTAATACGGGCATCTTACTCACTGTTTCTCCCAAACAAACAGGCCGTCTGAATACCTTTTCAGACGGCCTGTTTTAGATGGCACAAACAATATGTTGGATTACCACTGCGAATAAGGATGCTTGCTCAAATAAGCATTGGTAAATTTACCGTTCGACGTGATTTCCTCGCCCAACCAATCGGGTTTTTCAAACGGTACGCCTTCTCCCGGCAATTCCAGTTCCGCCACCACCAAAGGCGCGTTGTCGCCGAAATATTCGTCGATTTCAAACATAAAACCGCGGTATTCGATTTTATAGCGGTGTTTTTCCAGCTTAAACGGACACATTGTCTGCATCATCTGCTCGGCGTGCGTGATCGGAATTTCATATTCAAATTCGCTGCGCGTTGTGTCGGAAATATAGCCTTTTAAAGTCAGCCATGCTTTGCGGCCGATAATCCGCACGCGGATGGTGCATTCCTTATCCACACTCAAATAGCCCTGACGCATCATTTCCGGCTCGCCCGCTTCAGCGCGCCAGCTGTCGTCTTTCAAAAGAAAACGGCGTTCGATTTCGATAGTCATGATTCAGACGGCCTCAAAACGGTTTGAATACAACAAGATACAAAGCGGCAATCATAATCAGCACCGGAATTTCGTTAAACACGCGAAACCATTTGTGCGAATAGCGGTTGCGGTTATCCTCAAAATCCAGCAGCAAACGGTAGCAGTAAAAATGGTAACCCAGCAAAACCACGCCCAGCGTTACTTTCGTATGCACCCAGCCCATGCCCCACCAGCCGGTTACAAACGGAATCGCAAAGCCGGTTACCACCGCGCCCAAGCCCAACGGCGTCATAAACTTAAACAGCCGGCGCGCCATACCGAGCAAACGCAGATATTCGCCCCGGTTGCCTGTTTCCACCTGCGCCAGATTCACATAAATACGCGGCAGGTAAAAAAGCCCGGCAAACCACGAAATGATAAAAAACACATGCAGCAGTTTGAACCATAAATACATTTTCAGACGGCCTTTGGAAAATAACCGACATATTGTAGCCCCAAACACGCCCCGATAGTTAAGATTTGTAGGCCGGTCGGGCTTTTTTGCTAAAATACCGCCGCACTTTACACGAAAGGGAAAACAACATGATCAAACAATTCGAAATTCACGGCGGCGTCAAAAAAGAACTCCAAGCCTATCTTGATGCCCGCAATACCGATCTCAAAACCGCGATGGACAGCGAAGAACGCAACCGCGAAGTCGCCGCCATCATCCACAACGGCCTGCCCGCGATGGTAAGAAAAATCTATTCGCTCGAAAAAATGCAGAAGTTTTTTTGGGAGAAAAAAGACCTGATGGTAGAGTTTGTTGCCGCACGCTTGAATGCTGCCGACAAGAAACCGAAAGGCAGTAAAAATACCCATCAGAAGAAACGCTGATATGTCCTAGGGCGTGTCGTTAGAAGGCTTGTGAAGCGGATTTTTGAGGCAAAATCCGCAGATGCAAGGCAAAAAGCACAGCAAGATTGGACATCTTGCGCGCATTTTTAACGCCGCAGATGTGGATTTTGACCAAAAATGCCGCCGCAATGCTTTCTAACGACACGCCCTAAACCAAAGGCCGTCTGAAAGCGAGTTTTGCAAGCTTTCAGACGGCCTTTAAACATCTCTACTACTTTACTTATCCGCATAATCCCGCTTGCCGAAAATCGCACTGCCCACCCGCACATGCGTTGCACCGCAGGCAATCGCGGTTTCCATATCGGCCGACATGCCCATCGACAGCACATCTGCCTGCACACCGGCCGCATTCAAGTCGGCCAACAACTGCTCCATCCGGCCAAACTGACTGCGCAGGGCATCGGCATCGGCATCCGCTTCGGCCACACACATAAAACCGCGCACCTGCAAACGCGGCAGCTTCGCCGTTTCGCTGGCCAGCGCCACCGCTTCCTCCGGCGCCACACCGTGCTTGCCCGGCTCGCCTGCAATATTCACCTCGATACACACCTGCAAAGGCGGCATTTCAGACGGCCTCTGTTCGCTCAAACGGCGTGCGGTTTTTAAACGGCTTACCGTATGCACCCAATGCGCCCGCTCGGCAACAAAACGGGTTTTGTTCGATTGAACATCACCGATTACATGCCACACGATATCGGGCAAATCGGCCAATTCTTCCGTTTTACCATACCATTCCTGAATATAGTTTTCGCCGAAATCACGCGCACCCGCCGCATACGCTTCGCGGATATCGCCTGCCGGAAAGGTTTTGCTCACAGCCACCAGATTCACGCTGCCCGCCTTGCGGTGTGCCGCTGCTTCCGCACGGCCGATTGCCGCCAATACATCCCGATAATTCTGTTGCAGCCTTGTCATGATTTTTTCCATATTCCACGGTTTTTGTACCGTTAGCAAAAATAATTAAATTTTTACTTGGTTTAACAACTTTATCTATTTAAAATAAACGGCTGAATAACCTTGGCCGTCAACACACAGAATGCAAACGGCTCAGAAAATTTTAACTTAAAAAGCAAGGCCACATTATGCAAATTACCGACTTACTCGCGTTTGGTGTCAAAAACAAAGCATCCGACCTCCACCTCAGCTCAGACCTGCCGCCCATGATCCGCGTACACGGCGACGTGCGCCGCATCAACCTGCCCGAAATGGGCAGCGACGAGGTGGGCAATATGATTACCTCGGTGATGAACGATTACCAGCGCAAAGTCTATCAACAAAACATGGAAGTGGACTTTTCATTCGAGCTGCCCAATGTTGCGCGTTTCCGTGTAAACGCATTCATGACCAACCGCGGCCCGGCAGCCGTATTCCGTACCATTCCCAGCACCGTATTAACTTTGGAAGACTTAAAAGCCCCGCGTATTTTCCAAAAAATCGCCGACAATCCGCGCGGCCTCGTATTGGTTACCGGCCCCACCGGTTCGGGTAAATCCACCACGCTGGCGGCCATGATCAACTACATCAACGACACCCAACCCGCACACATCCTTACCATCGAAGACCCTATCGAGTTTGTGCACACCAGCAAAAAATCCCTCATCAACCAGCGCGAACTCCACCAACACACCCACAGCTTCGCCAACGCCCTCAAATCCGCCTTGCGTGAAGACCCCGACGTGATTCTGGTGGGTGAGATGCGCGACCCCGAAACCATCGGTCTTGCGCTTACCGCCGCCGAAACCGGCCACTTGGTATTCGGTACCCTGCACACCACCGGCGCCGCCAAAACGGTTGACCGTATCGTCGACGTATTCCCCGCGGGCGAAAAAGAGATGGTGCGCTCCATGCTTTCCGAATCGCTGCGTGCCGTGATTTCGCAAACGCTGCTGAAAACCCGCGACGGCAACGGCCGCGTAGCCGCACATGAAATTCTGGTTTCCACTCCCGCCGTGCGCAACCTGATCCGCGAAAACAAAATCGCCCAAATCAACTCCGCCCTGCAAACCGGTCAGGCACACGGTATGCAAACGCTCGACCAAGCCTTGCAAAATCTGGTGCGCCAGGGTGCGATCAGCCCGGAAACCGCACGCAGCAAAGCGCAAAGCTCCGATCTGATTTTATGATGAAACAAACACATAAGGGTAAAACACCATGAGCGAATCCAACCAACTGCACAACCTGCTGGCGGAAATGGTTCAGGCTTATTCAGAAAAAAACCAGCCGCCGCACATTCCCACGCCTGCCGAAATCGGCGCACATCTGCACCCCTTGCTCGACCGCATGTGTCAGGAAGCCGAACAACGCAGCGCGTCCGATATCTTTATCAGCGCAGGTTTTCCGCCCGCGCTGAAAGTAAACGGCGTGATGACCCCGATGCCCCACAAAGCATTAAACGGCAAAGACACCGCCGAAATCATCCAATCGACCATGAACGACGACCAACTCGAAGCGTTCAACCGCGAATTGGAACTGAACTATTCGGTGCAATCGCGCAGCAACACCCGATACCGTGTCAACGCCTATCACGAGCAAGGCCGCTGCGGCATGGTATTGCGCCGCATCAACCAACGCGTGCCGACGGTAGATGAGCTTTCTTTGCCGCAAAAACTCAAAGACTTGGCACTCACGCCCCGCGGCCTGCTCATTTTGGCCGGCCCCACCGGTTCGGGTAAATCCACTTCGATGGCGGCCATGATCGACCACCGCAACCAAAAAGTGCCCGGCCATATCGTTACCATCGAAGACCCCATCGAATATCTCTACCAGCCGCGCCGCTGTATCATCACCCAACGCGAAATCGGCATCGACACCGCAGATTGGAAACTGGCCGTGCAAAACGCCATGCGTCAGGCACCCGATGTAGTATGTATCGGTGAGGTGCGCAGCGAAGCCAGTATGGAACACGCCTTGCAACTGGCACAAACCGGCCACCTGTGCGTATTTACCCTGCACGCCAACAATGCCGCCCAAGCCATCGAACGGATTCTCAACTTCTACCCCGAAGACCGCCAAGCACAAGTGTTGATGGATCTGGCACTCAACCTGACCGCCATCATCGGCCAGCGTTTGGTGCTTAAAAAAGGCCGCCACCAACGTACCGCCGTCATCGACCTGCTGCTCAACACACCGGCTATGCAGGATTTGATTTTCAAGGGCGAATTGTTGGAAATCCGCGATCTGATGACGCGCTCAAGCGTAGAAGGCATGCAAACATTCGACCAAAACCTGTTCGACCTTTATCTCAAAGACCAGATCGAATACGACGAAGCCCTGCGCCAAGCCGATTCCGCCAACGATTTGCGTCTGCGTATCCAGCTGCACGAAGAAGGCGACAACCCCGAACGTTTATACGACAGAATCAGCGATTTGAACTTGATGTAAATCCACACCGGCATTTGTCGTAATCAATATGCCGGTTTCGGATGGAAAACAACCTTAGGGGCGGATAATATATCCGCCCCTTTTGACGCTTGGGCGGAAAGAATGTTGATACCGCAGCTTTCTGCCAACAGTGTGGTGGTAATGGAGAATGCGCCTTTCCACAAAGGTCATGTCGAAGTGTTGTTGAAAGAGAAAGGCCATAGCCTACTGTGGCTGCCGCCTTGCAACCCTGACTTGAATCCGATAGAGAAGAAGTGGGCTTGGATGAAGAGGCACCGGAGAAAGCACATAATAATGTCCGTCGATGAGTTATTTAGAAGCATTATTTAAGGGGCTGACGTAGATTAGCAGTCATGATAGGCTGCCAAAATGAAGATAACCCACTGTAAGTTAAAGAAGAGTCTGCAAAGAAAACTGCTTGAATATTTTGTATTGGAAGTAACCGCACGTTCTGCTGCCGATATCTTGGGTATTCAGCCCAATACGGCTATTCTCTTCTACCGTAAAATCCGTCTTGTTATCAGCCATCATTTGGCTTTGGAAGCAGATCAGGTTTTTGAGGGCACTATAGAATTGGATGAGAGCTATTTCGGCGGTAAGCGTAAAGGAAAGCGCGGTAGGGGAGCAGCAGGTAAAGTGGTGGTTTTCGGTATCCTTAAACGTGGAGGTAAGGTTTATACGGTTGTAGTGAATAATGCCCGAAAGGAAAGTTTATTTCCTGTTATTACAAGGAAAATTACACCTGATAGCGTAGTTTATACGGACTGCCTGAGCAGTTACGACGTGTTGGATGTCAGCGGTTTTCACCATCACAGGATTAATCACAGCAAAAAGTTTGCCGACCGACACAACCATATCAACGGCATTGAGAATTTTTGGAATCAGGCGAAACGTGTCTTGCGCAAATACAACGGAATTGACCGAAAATCTTTTCCTCTGTTCTTGAAAGAATGTGAGTTTCGTTTTAACTTCGGGACACCAAAGCAGCAGTTAAAAACTTTGCGGCTTTGGTGTGGTGTTTAGGGCTAATCTACTTCAGCCCCTTATTTAAATTAAGTTGATTGACTGTACTTAGGGCGCAGACTGCCTATCCATCTGCGCTTCACGTTCCAGCTCGTGAGCATACGCCTGCGCTTCTTCCTCGTTAAACGGTTTGAGTACGCCGCTGTCGTTACGCGGGTCGAGTTCCGCCATCACCGGGCCGGCCGAAGCAGGCATGTTAACGTGCATACTGCGTTTGTCTTCCGGTACCACAGCTTGTCGCGAGGCGAATACGGCCAGCAACGTAGCAAAAACAATGAAATAACCATAAAAACCGTAGCGTTCGGCCTGATCCATCACCACTCCCAAAATGATTGGGGCAAAGAGCGAACCCATGCCGTAGCTGAAGAGCAGACTGCGACTCACTTCCACCGTATTCATTTCATTAGGCAACTGGTCGTTGGCACGGGCTACGCTCAAAGCATAAAGAGTAAACAGCCCGATGCCGAAAAATACCGCCACAATATATTGAACCCAAATAGCATCTATGCCCGCCACCATCAGCAAAATACCGGCCGCTGCGCCCAAGGCTGAAACCGTCGAGCAAGTAAAAATAGCGGTGCGGCGGCCGTAGCGGTCGGAAAGGCGAGCAATCGGCAACTGCACGGCAAAGCCCGTGCCCATGGCAATCATCAGATAAAACGAAATCTGCCGCACGTCAAAACCCTGTTTGAGCAGAAATACCGAAGCCATAGTAAAAAAACCGTTCATCAACAAACCGGCAGTAAAGCTGCCCACAATTGCCAAGGGAGCAATGGCAAACAAACGCGGCAGGCTGATACGTTGGTGCGGAGGCAGTTCCGGTGCTTTCAATCGGGTCAGTGCCACCGGCAGCATCGCCGCCATCACCATAATCGCCGAGAGAAGAAAAATATCTTGGCTGGAAAGTTTGAAACTTAACAGGCCGATACCCACGGTAAAAGAAATGTAGTACACCACATTATAAAAGGCCAACACTTTGGCACGGCCGGCAGAGGTGCTGCGTTCGGCCAACCAACTTTCCACAATCATCAACAGGCTGTAATAGCAAAAGCCGAGCAACACCCGCAATGCACCCCATACCCAGAGATTATCCGTCATCATATGGCTGAGCGCGGCAATCGCGAACACCGCCCCGAACACGCTGAAGCCACGGATATGCCCCACACCCGATACCACGCGGTGCGCTGCCATCGCACTTAAAGCAGCCCCCACGAAAAATGCCGCATTAAGCACGCCGATGGCAAAGTTTTTCACCCCCATCTGCGAAAGCTCCACACCTGCCGAGTTCAAAAACAGGCCGAATCCCGCAAACAGAAAAAATACCGAGAAAAAGAGCGAATAAAATTTGTTGGATTGTTCAAGCATCGATACGGCTTTCAGACTCAAGTTGGCAAATGCGCTAGCCTGACAGATTAACAGACGGGTGTAAACAGACAACTGCCGCCGAAAACGTAAAAAACAGAAATGTAAAAACAGAAGATGAGAAATATAGTTAATCCGCTTATTTTTAATAGACGGCAGCAAGCGCAGAAAGTGCAGCTGTACGGAAACGATTCTGTTGCCTATTCAACGGCTTGCACAATGATTGTTTTTGAGTTAAGGCGCAGCAACGCGGTAGTAAAAATAAGTGGATTGACTCTAGGATAACCGTTTGGATCGAACAAAAAGCACAGACAAAAAAAAGCCCTTGAAAACAAGGGCGGAATATCATGTTTTTCCGAAAGGATAAACAGTTATGAAAAGTTGCTGTCAGCTATTATACTTACACCGTTTATAAAACACCAGTTAAAACCCGGTCCACCGAAACAAGGTGTATATTTTACGCTACATTATTGTTTTTATTAAATTTATATTTAAAATGAATACGCATACACTGTATATTTCGTTTCTAGTTTTTTTCATATTCAGCACATTTTTGCAGTTTTATTTATCCATCCGTCAAAGCCGTGCCGTACTCAAACACCGCAGTCATGTGCCTGCCGATTTTGCCGATACCGTTTCACTTGAAGAGCATCAAAAAGCAGCCGATTACACGTTAGCCAAACAGCGTTTCGCACGTTACCGCATTATGTATGAAGCTTTACTGCTACTGGTATTTACATTGGGCGGCGGCTTAAACCTATTGGCCGCTTTAAGCATGAAGTTTTCTGAAAACCCGATTACACAAGGTGTATTGCTGATAGCACTTTTCACAGTAGTCAGCACCCTCATTTCCCTACCTTTAGATGCCTATGCCACTTTCAAACTCGAAGCACGCTTTGGTTTTAACCGCAGCACAGTGGCTACATTTATCGGGGATCGTATCAAAGGTTTGCTGGTAGGAGCAGTTATCGGCGTGCCGTTACTGTATGCCGTGATTTATCTGATGGGCATTACAGGCAGCTTTTGGTGGTTGTGGGTATGGTTGTTGTGGTTGGGTTTTTCAATGTTGATGCTGTGGGCGTTTCCCAAATGGATTGCACCGCTGTTCAATAAATTCGATCCCTTGCCAGAAGGCCGTCTGAAAGAACAAATAGAAAACCTGCTCGGGCGTACAGGCTTCAAAAGCAAAGGCATTTTTGTAATGGACGGCAGCAAACGCTCCAGACACGGCAATGCCTACTTTACCGGCTTGGGCGCAAACAAACGCATCGTCTTTTACGATACC